>CAUSCY010000001.1:0-414714 GCA_963529995.1 uncultured Massilia sp.
CATGACTCCATTCTCTCAAACAATGGAGCCTCTACAAAATCCGGGGCGGTTCAAACTGCCGTAGCTCTTGAAATAAACTTCCCCCCAACCACGCGCACGCGCTTTCTGAGCGGCAGAACGCGCGTTCTGTGCGGTCGAGGGATCATCAGCAAGCGTGGGCGACTGGAAACGCTTGTTGAGTTTGACGTTATCGTGTCGTTTATCGCCGCTTGTATCTGGCCTATCAGCAGGATCATATACATCGACGGCGGTTTCGAGCGGGTCGAGCTGGAGCTGCCGATCACGCGGAGAGCTGTTGGCGTTCTGTCCGATGTTCGATAAGCCCAGATTGTCCGGCCGCCACGCAATGTTGTCCGTCTTCTTGAGTTCCCTCCGGCGCTTCTCACTCATCCGCAAATTGGATCCCATGATCCCGGGCAGAAAAATGATCGGCAGCACGCGTTTTGGAAGCATACGTGCACACTGTGGTTTCTGATCCTGCTTCGGTGTCGCAAAGCCACTCGCCTTTCGCGCTGCCTCTTGGTTCTGCTGCGCGGGCAATGGATGTTCTACACGTGCCATCGTCTGCTCCTGTTGACTTCAATCGTCGAGTGCTTCGATCGTGTAGCGGCCGAACGGGATCGTGCTGGCAAAGCGCTCCGTCAGTCCCGAAGGATCGGTACGTCCCTCGAACGTCCTCCCATCCTCCGTCGTGATCCGGTAACGCTGGTCCTTCATCGGTTCATCGGTCCCTATCCAGCGCATGACCGCCTGCTGGTCATGCGCGACATTACTGGTCGGAAGGTTCACGCCTGGAGGACTGCCGCTTCCGGGGCCGACATGCGCAAACTGCGAAGATTTGATCGTGTGCGCCCCGCTGCTTTGCTGCGTGATGGTCCCGCCACCGATGTCCACCTGCGCACCCTGGGTCACGAAGCGCACCTTGGGCGCCTGGAGAAGAATCTCATCCGCCGCCGTCAGCACGATGCGTTTGGCGGACGTGGCCTCGATGTCATCGGCATGGGTTTGCAGGTCGATCTTGCCGCTGGCAGCAATCAGCTTGATGCCAAGCCGATGCGCAAAAAGGCTGATGCTCTCGGAAGCGCGCGCGAACAGCTTCCTTCCTGCCGAAAGCTGGGTGTTGCCGATGCTGAGCATGTCGACGTGCGTCTGTGCGCCAAGGATGAGATTTTCCTGGCTCCCAATAGCGATGCCGGCCGGCGCCGACAGTGCCACTACCGGCCTGCCCCCTGCGCCACCGCCGCCTTTTTCTGTATTACTGCCGGCTTCCCACTGCTTCAGGTAGCCAATCAATTGCGAGAGCTCGCCGTCGGCAGCACCGTCGGCGTAATGCGTCGCGGCCAGTTCTGAGAGCTGTTGCTGCACGCCCTGAAGCGCCTCGGCCAAGCCGATCAGATCCGCGCGATCCAGCAATCCTCCGCCAGCCTTGTCGCTGCCGGACGCGCTGATCAGTACCCCCTTTGCGCCTCGCACCGCAACTGCATGGTCGCTGCGCAGTTCTGCACCTTCTCCGCGCGCATTGGCCTCTCCTTCGGCACGCGGGTGCGTCAGCCATCCGAGATTCAGCTCGCTGTGGCCGTGCTGGGAAGACAATTGAGCGTTGATCTGCCCTGGGGTATCGTCCAGCCGCAGCTGGTTATAGCGCATGCCCTGCACCTCCTTGCTCTCGATGCCTGCGAGGTGCCTGTTGCCCGGCAACGCGCCCGTCGCGCTGAACGACGGCGGCGACGCCATGCCGCCATACACCTGGCCGACGATGATGGGCTTGTCCGGATCCCCGCCCAGGAAATCGACGATGACCTCGTCTCCGACGCGCGGTAGGGTGAACGTTCCCCACTGTGCGCTGGCCCAGGTGCTGACGACGCGCACCCAGGCAGAGTCACGATCAGTGTCGCTGGCCCCTGCGCCTTGTGCATGCGCATGCTCTTCCGTGCGCGTCCCGGGAAAGCGTACCTTGACGCGGCCGTGTTCGTCGCAGTGCACCTCTTCGCCATCGGGCCCGACGACGTATGCGCTCTGCAGGCGTGGGCGCGGCAAGTCGACGCGAGGGTCGTACGCAGGGACGATCGGGACGCCGCGGCGCACACAGGAAAAGCGATTGGTATAGCGAACGCCGCGTTCCTCGCTGGCTTGCTGCAGTCCGGCCTCCGCCATCCGCTTGCCCCAGCCGTTCAAACGGAACAGGCGACGGACACGGTCGTCCATCGTCTTTGGTAGATTATTCTCGGCTTCCACCTCGAGACGCGTGATCACGAATTGCCTCTCGTCGTCCGGATGCGTGTCGATCTCGTAGTGCCCGGCCAGGCGTATCCACTGACCCACACACAGGTCCCTGACGCTTCCCTCGCCATGGAAGACCTTGGACTCGTATTCATGACGCTTCATGCGCAACTCGCCGAGCGCACGATAGTCGTCTCCGTCCTCGCCGGCGTGCGGCACGTCGATCAGGTAATCATCGACACTGGCCGCAAACTGGCTGCCGCTCGCGCCCTGATCCACCTGACCCGAGACGGAGATCGACAGCGCCCGGCCATGCAGGTAGTCGCTGCTCTGTCGGCTGACCCGCCCCGGCACCAGCGTGCGGACCGGATTCCATGCGACGATGGTATCGGTCTGCTCAGTCCCATCGTCGCGGTGATAGCGTACCGTGCCCGCTGCGTTCTGCGCGAGAGCGAACGCATCGTCGCACAGCACCAGGCGATGCGACGGGATATCGGTACTGCGCGTCGCGCTGGCCGGACCGGGTTCGATGAACCAGGCGATACCACGGCGCTTCCATAAGCGGCGCAGGAAGGCCGCGTCGGATTCGTTGTGCTGCATCGTGAATTCACGGCTCGGATAGCTGCCGGACACGCGTGACCAATCCACATCGAACGCCTTGGCCAGCACCGGATTATCCTTGCGCCACTCGCTTACGACGACCTCGGTGATGTCCAGCTCGCTTCGGTTGCGAAAGACCCGCGTATTGGTGCGCTGCTCCATCAGGGCCAATGCGTCGCGCACCACCAGCTCGTAGGTTGCCAAACCACCGTCGCTTTGCCCCGCGGCGGCTTGGGCCACGATGCCGCACACCGAGCGCACGCCGCCCCGGTCGGTCACGAACTGCAGCTCGACGGCGACTGCGATGAAGCCCTTCAGCGGCAGATCGGCACGCGTGGAGACACATAGAAGCCGATACTCGAGACTACCGCAAAGGGCTTCGCTACCGCTGACGTGCTGTATGAGCAGCACATCGTCGAATATGGTGCCGCCCTGCGCCAGCCTCAGGCGAATCGGGCGGTTCGCTTCGGAAATACCCGCGACGGCGGCCGCCAGCGCTTGAAAATCCATTGTGCTTTCCTGTCTGGATAACGAGCAAATACTTGCTTGGGAAAGAATCAATGGTATGGGCGCTGCTCACTACGTTTTTTGATCTAGGTAAATTTCCTATCGGTCAGCTGCAGCATCGCGTGCCTTCACGTGCTTTCCCGCTCCCGCAAGGTAAACCCGAGATCCACCCTCGTCGCCCGTGGCTCCCGCCCAGCCAGCAGGTCGACCAGCAGCGTTGCCGCCTCGTAGCCGACGCGGTAGCGCGGCGTGTCGATCGTCGTTAGCGCCGGCACCATCCAGGCGGAGGCCGGAAGGTCGTTGAAGCCGGCGATCGCGACGTCGCCGGGGACGCGCACGCCGTGGCGCTGGCAGTAATAGATGGCGCCGTGGGCCAGGTCGTCGTTGCAGCAGAAGACGGCGTCGACGTCGGGCAGCGTGTCCAGCGCGCGCCGCATCAGTTCGGCGCCGAGGGCAATCGTCGACGGTTCCGGCACCATGATCTCCAACCCTTGGTCGAACAGGCCGGCCGCGCGCATGGCCTGGCGATAGCCGTCGGCGCGGCGCAGCGTACGCTCGTCGAGCTGGGCGCCGATGAAGGCGATGCGGCGGTAGCCGCGCGCGATCAGGTGGCGCGTCATGACGCTGCCGGCGTCGAGCTGGGAGAAGCCGACCGTCGGCTGCGCCGTGTCCTCGGCCAGGTCCATCATCGAGACCGTCGGAATGCGCGACGTCTCGAGCATGCGCGTGACCTCGGGGCTGTGCCCCAGGTTCGACAGCAGGATGCCATCGGGATTCGACTGCAGATAGGTGCGCAGCAGCTTTTCTTCTTCGGCATCCGAATAATGCGTATTGCCGATCAGGAGCTGGTACTGGCCTTCCGCGATCGCATCCTGGATCCCGTCCAGCACGGCCGTGAACACGACGTTCGACAGCGACGGCACCAACGCCACGATCACGCGCGACTGGCTCGATGCCAGCGCCCGCGCGGCGCGGTTCGGCACGTAGCCCAGTTCGCCCACGGCCTGCTCGACCTTCGCCCGCGTCGCATCGGACACCAGCCGCGGCTGGCTCAGCGCGCGCGACGCCGTCATGATCGACACGCCGGCCAGTGCCGCCACCTCTTCCAGCGTCGTCCTTCCCGTTCCCCTTGCCTTTCCCGCTCCGCTTCTGCTCATTCTTATTGTCTTCTCTTCTGGCCGTCTCCCGGCAGGTTCCCGATTGCGCCATGGTTTGGAAATTTTGTCAATATTCGACACCAGCAGTGCGGACTGTCGAGCCTGTGTGCGACACCTCCTACGGCGTCCGCTCTCGTTCTCCGATTGCCCCTGCGGGCCATCGGACTAGCATGGCGCTTCAACCTCGTTTCCAAGGAGATGAATATGCCAAGCAACCAGGAATACAAGGGAAAAGGTGTCAAGGGAAGTAATTACGACGAGCTGAGCGGTGTCGGCACGAGCAGCGCCGGCAAGACGGGCACCCTCGGCAATCTGAACGACGGCGGACGCGATGGCGGCGTGGGCGCACCCGACCTGGCCGACAGCGGCAACCGCCAGTCCGTTCAGCACAGCCAGCCGGGCGGCACGCCGGCGCAGGGCGATTCGTGGCGCAACCAGGGCAATCAGCAGAACGATGCCCCGGCCAGCGGTCCCGGCGACAACGACCAGCGCGGCAACCGGCAACGCTGAGCCATGCCGCTGTTCACAGCGCCGCCTGCGGGCGGCGTTTTCATTTGTGTGGGGTTTTCGCATCGTTGCTCCCCAACCCTCTTTTGTTGCCGTACGGAATTGCTATAATCACCGGCACTATGCGGCGTGCATGCCGTCCATGAGCCGTGTCGGCTCAGAAGAGAAACCTTATCGTGAACGCGCCGGACTTCCCCGTTTCCACCGACGACCACCTCGTCCACATCGACAACGCGTTCGACCTGATGGCCCTGCTCGATCCGGCCGGTCAGATTCTGCGCGTCAACGCGGCTGCCTTCGATATCCTCGGTCTTGCGCCGCACGAGATGCACGGGCGCCACGTGCGCGACTTCGCGCATCCCGACGACCGCGAAGCGCTCGATGCGATCGGCCTCGCCCTGCGCGGCGGCACACCCTGCCGCGAGCAGGAGCTGCGCTGGCTGCACCGCGACGGCCGTACCGTCTACCTGGCGATGTCCGGGCGCTGGTCGCGCGACGGCCAGGTGCTGTACACGACGGCGCGCGACGTCACCGAACACCGCAGCGCGCGCGATGAATTGGCGCAGTCGCGCGAGCGCATGAACGCGATGCTGGAAAGCATCGGCGACGCCTTCTTCGCCGTCGACCGCGACTGGCGCGTCATGTACGCGAATCGCAAGGCGGCGTGCTTCGTCGGCGTCGAGCCTGAAGCCGGCATCGGCCGGCCGCTGCTCGACGTGGCCCCCGCGCTGGAAGGCACGCCCGTGCTGGAACACTACCGCCGTGCGATGGCGACGGGCCAGTCCTGCGTCTTCGAGACGTGGTGGGAGCCGCTCGCGGCCTGGGTCGAGGTGCGCGCCTACCCCACGGCGGATGGCCTGTCGGTCTATTTCCACGACGTGACCGAGCAGCGCCGGGCCGCCGACGCCATGCGCCGCAGCGAACAACGCTTCCGCATCCTGTTCCAGCAGGCCGGCGACAGCATCCTCATCGTGGACAGCACGCTGCACATCGCCGCCGTCAACGGCCGCGCCTGCCCCCACTTCGGCTACGACGAGGACGAGTTCAGCGGCCTGCCCGTGCACGCCATCGACAGCGGCTTTGCCTACCGTCCCGCCCTGCTGGACAGCCTGCGCGCCGGCCAGACCCGCCTGCTGCGCATCGACAAGCGGCGCAAGGACGGCAGCACCTTCCCCGCCGAGGTGCACGTCTCCTTGTTCGAGGACGGCGGCCAGGAATACTTCCAGGCCATCGTCCGCGACCTGACCGAGCGCGAGGAGGCGGAGCGCCAGCTGCGCGAGAGCGAGCGGCGCTTCCGCGAAGTGATCGAAATGACGCCGTCGGGATATGTGCGCGCGGGCGCCGGCGGCGTGCTGCTGGACGTGAATCCCTCGCTGTGCCGCCTGTCCGGCCGCACGCGCGAGGATTTGATCGGCCTGCCGCTGTGCGAGCTGTTCGACCGGCTGCCCTGGGAGGGGCTGGAGGCGGATGGCGACGGCAACACGACGGTGCGGGGCGTCGAGGCCATCTTGCGCCGCATCGACGGCGACGCCATGCACGTCCTCTTCAACGGCAACGTGCGGCGCAGGAACGGCGAACTGCTGCTCGTGACGGGCCTGATGATCGACATCAGCGCGCGCAAACGGGCCGAGGAGCGCCTTCAGGTGCTCGCCACGCACGACACGCTGACGGGACTGCCCAACCGCGCGCTGCTGCAGGAGCGCGTGCAGCGCATGATGGACGACGCCACGCCCGCTACCGAACTGGCGGTGATGTTCCTCGACCTGGACCGTTTCAAGGAAGTCAACGATTCCTTCGGCCACGAGCTCGGCGACGTGCTGCTGTGCGAGGTGGCGGCGCGCCTGCGCGAGGTGCCCGGCGCCGACGACGTGATCGCACGCCTGGGCGGCGACGAATTCGTGGTGGCGGCGCGTTGCGATCGCGAGCGCGCCGGCAGCATCGGCGCGCGCCTGCTCGAGACCCTCACCGCGCCCGTGCGCGTCGGCACCCAGGACGTGATCATCGGCGCCTCGATCGGCATCGCCATGTATCCGCACGATGCCGGCACGCGCGAGCTGCTGTTCCAGGCTGCGGATACGGCGATGTACCGCGCCAAGGGGGCCGGCCGCAACCGCCTGTGCTTCTTCGAGCGCGGCATGACGCTCGAGGCCCAGACGCGCATGGCACTGGAACTGGCGCTGCGCCCGGCGCTGGCGCGCGGCGAGTTCGAGCTGGTCTACCAGCCGCGCGTGGACCTGCGCAGCATGTCGGTGGTGGGCATGGAAGCGCTGCTGCGCTGGAACCATCCGCAGCTGGGGCGCGTTCCGCCGGGCGAATTCATCGGCATCGCCGAGGAGACGGGCCTGATCGTCGCGATCGGCGGCTGGGTGCTGGGCGAAGCCTGCCGCCAGACCCAGCGCATCGTGCAGCAACATGGCCGCCCCGTGCGCGTGTCCGTCAATGTCTCCGCCCGCCAGCTCGCGCAGCCGGGTTTCGTCGACGAGGTACGCGAGGCGCTGGCGGCGAGCGGCCTGGCGCCCCATTGCCTGGAACTGGAACTGACGGAAAGCGCCCTCATCGAGGACATGGACCGCACCGCCGCCATGCTGGGCGAACTGCAGGCGCTCGGCGTGAAGTTCGCCGTGGACGATTTCGGTACCGGCTATTCCAGCCTGGCCTACCTGCGCCGCTTCCCGATCGACGTGCTCAAGCTGGACCGCTCCTTCGTGTTGCAGGACGACGGTCGCATCAGCGCCTTCGACTTCGTGAAAGCCTTCGTCGACATGGCGCATGCGCTGCGCCTCTCGGTGGTCGCCGAGGGGGTAGAGACGGTCGAGATGCTGGAATTCCTGCGCGCCGCCGACTGCGACGAGGCGCAGGGCTACCTGGTGGCCCGGCCGATGCCCCTGGCCGAGTTGGATGCGCTGTTCGCCCGCGGCGGGCGCTAGCCGGGCCTGACGGCGTCAGGCCGCACTGGCGGCGCTGCGTGTCGGCGCCGAGGCGGGGCGGCCGGGCCGCGGCGCCGCATCCGGCACCAGCAGCGCCAGCCGGTCCTCGATGACCTGGAAGCGCAGCGGCAACGCGAGCTTGTCGACTTCGCCGTCGGTCGCGACCTTCATGCGCCGGCGCCGCGACAGCAGCGGCGCGCGCACGGTCATCGACTTGAACGCGAAGGCAACCACGTCGTCGGCGTCGCCCAGGCGCCCCAGCGCGCCGCGCAGCAGCAGGCCCAGCATGCGCAGCTTTCCCACCGGCTTCGGCGCGATGGCGGCGAGGCGGCCGCCGTCGAGCGCTTCCTCGAGCGGCCCCATGCCCACCTGTTCCATCTGCAGCCGATTATTGCCGACGAAGAGCGTGGGCGTGCGCAGGTGCCGCACCCGGCCATCGAGTTCGAGCGTGATGCGCAGGTTGCGGTAGTTTCCCAACGCCGTCTTCAGCGCCGACAGGATCGCCACCACGCGCGAGCGACCGTACTGGCGCTTGTCGTGCTCGCGTTCCTCGAGCAGGCGCGGATACAGGCCGACGCTGGCATTCACTAGGAAGATGCGGTCGTTGACCATCCCGATCTGTACCGGGCGCACGCGTGCGCGCAGCAGCGCGCGTACCGCCTCGGCCAGATCTTCGGGAATGCCGTGCGTGCGGCCGAAATAATTGAAGGTCCCCTGCGGCAGTACGCCGAAGACGCAGCCCTGCTGCACTGCCTCGTGGGCAACCGTATTCAGGGTGCCGTCGCCGCCCGCGGCGACCAGGATGGCGCCATCGGCGGCCGCCTTGCCGGCCATGCGCCGGGCCGCGTCCCCGAGCTGCGCGGCGTCGCGCACGACCTCGAGTTCGCAGCGGCGGCCCGCATCGTGCAGCACGTCGCGGATGGTGGAACAGCGCAGTTCCGTCTCGGCATGGCCGGAACCGGCATTGAGTACCACGTAGAAAGGCGCGTCGGGGCGCGGATCGGTCGTCGGCATCGCTGTCGGCATTGCTGTCAGTTGATGGATTACGTGGGTTGGTCGGCGTCCGCCCTGCCGGCGGCGGTACATGTCCAGCATAGCAGTTTTCGCCGGCGCGGGCGGTTCGTATGGACGGCGCGTCCGGTAACCAATGGTCGATCCTGGTCAGCCGTAAGTTATGGGTATAATGTAAAACGCTTGACTTGTTTTCCACCGGAGCTGCGGCCGTCAACGACGCGCCGGCGTGTGTCAATATTTTCGCTACCCGCGGGTAAACGGCGAACAGATATACTAACGCTCACAATCATAACGATCCGCGTCTGGCCCACCCCACCCCCCGGTGCCGCCGAATCGCAATGCGGACGCCGAATCCACCACAATAGGCAAAGCCATGAGAATCAGCAAAGAAAAGGCGGCCGAAAATCGTGCCGCCCTGATCCGTGCAGCGAGCAAGCTTTTTCGCGAGCGCGGCATCGATGGCGTCGGGGTAGCGGAGATCAGCAAGGAGGCCGGACTGACTCACGGCGCCTTGTACGCCCACTTCCGTTCGAAGGAAGAGCTGGCGCTGGAGGCGCTGTCGTACGGCCTCGACCAGACCGCATCGCGCATGTATTCCACCACGATCAACGGCATGCCCGACCTCGGCAGCTACCTCGACGACTATCTTGCGCTCGACGCCCTGTACGACTACGCGAACCGCTGCCCGATGTCCGCGGCGGCCAGCGAGATCGGCCGCCAGGACAAGGCGATCAGCGCACGTTTCGCGGAGGGCTATATGGTGATGGTGCGCGCGTTCGAGCGTCAGATCGCCGACAACGAGCCGGGCTCCGATGCGCTGGCCCGCGCCATGGTCGTCGTCGCCACGATGATCGGCAGCATCGCCATCGCGCGCGGCGCCGCCAAGGGCAATCCCCAGGTCTCGGAACAGGTGCTGAAGGCGGCGCGCGCGAAGATCGACGAGCTGATGCTGTTCCAGGGCCACCCGGGGGCAGCCCCCGGTCCGGAAGCCGGCATGGCGCCGCGGCCGTCCTGATCCGCTGCGCCCGGCTCCTCTCTCCCATTCGGCGCGCACCGCCCGGCGCGCGCCGGTCCGCTTACTTCGTCACGGCGATCGGCGTGCGGTGGCCGCCCTTGAACGTGTACAGCGTCAGCACGCCGTCGCGGATGTCGCCGTTCTTGTCGAAGGCGATGGTGCCGGTCACACCCTTGAGATTGCTCTTGGCGAGCTCCGGCAGGTATTTCGCGGGCGCCGACGATCCGGCGCGGTCCATCGCCGCGGCGATCGCGAGCACGGCATCGTAGGAGTACGGTGCGATGATCTGCACGTCGATGCCGAAACGCTTGCGGTAGTCGGCGCGGAAGCGGTCCATGCCGGCCTTGCCGGATTCCTCGACCCCGCCGGCCTCGGCGCACACGACCTGGCCGTCGGTCATCGTGTTGCCCGACAGCGGTTGCATCGCATCCGAGCAGATGCCGTCGCCGCCCATCATCTTCGCCTGGATGCCGAGCTGCTTCATCTGGCGCAGCATCGGACCGGCGACGGCGTTCATGCCGCCGAAGAACACCAGGTCCGGGTTGCTGGCGCGGATCTTGGTCAGGATCGCGGCGAAATCCGTCGCCTTGTCGGTGGTGAATTCGCGTGCCACCACGTTCACGCCCTGCTGGCGCAGGCCGTTCGAGAATTCCGTCACCAGGCCCTGGCCGTAGGCGGTACGGTCGTCCACCACGGCGACGCGTTTGGCGCCCATGGTCTTGGCGGCGTAGCGCGCCAGGCCGCGGCCCAGCTGGGTATCGTTCGCGACCACGCGGAACGTGGTGTTAAAGCCCTGCAGCGTGTATTTCGGATTGGTCGCCGATGCCGAGATCTGCGGGATGCCGGCGTCGTAGTAGATCTTCGAGGCCGGAATCGTCGTACCCGAGGTCTCGTGGCCGATCACGCCGTTGACGCGCGCGTCGGCCAGCTTCTGCGCCGCCGCGGTCGCCTGTTTCGGGTCGCCGCCGTCGTCTTCCGGCACCAGTACCCATTTCACCTTCTTGCCGCCAATGGTGGCACCGCGCGCGTTGAGCGCGTCGATCGCCATGCGTGCGCCATTCTCGCTGTCCTTGCCGAAGTGGGCCACGGGGCCGGTGATCGCGGCCACGTGACCGATGCGCACCGTTTCCTGCGCCGACACGACGCCCGCGGCGGACAACGCAACCATCAACAACACCTGCTTCTTCATTCCATCCTCATCTAAAAAAGTCATTCTTTATGCAAAAATACCAGGGTATAGAGTATAGTCCAGAGCAAGAGGTAGCGCAAAGCAACATCTTCTTTCAGGCACAATGCAGTTTTTGCAGTCCAAGTTCCATCGACCATGACCGCTGACAGTCCCCTACCCCTACCGCCGTTGAACGGCGCCACCATGCTGCGCGCCCTGTTCCGGCATCCGCGCCGCCTTGCCGGCGTACGTACACCCCGCACCAGTTACGCGCTCGACCAGATCGACGGCAACCAGCTGCGCCGCTACCGCCAGGCACTCGGCTTTCGCGACGAAGGCATCCCGCTGACCTACTGGTACCTGCTGGCGCAGCGCGCCCAGGTGGCCACGATGCTGGACGATGCCTTTCCGTTCCGGCTGCCGGGCGCCGTGCACACGGCGAACAGCCTGCAGATGCACGGCGATGCCCGCCGCGATACGCCGCTGCTGCTCGCCACCAGCGTGCACATCAAGCCGCCGGCCGACAACGGCGCCGTCTATGCCGAACTCGATACGGTCGCACGCCAGCTGGACGCGGACGTGTTTACCTGCCGCAGCACCTACCTGCTGGTACGCGGCCAGCGCGGACCCCGCAAGCAGCAGCGCGGCGCCGAGTCGGCGCTGCCGCAGCTGGCAAGCTGGCAACTGGGACGCAAGAGCGGGCGCGAGTATGCGTCCGTCTCCGGCGACTGGAACCCGATCCACCTGTGGGGCTGGTCCGCGCGCCTGATGGGCATGAAGCGCCCCATCATCCACGGCATGCACACGCTGGCGCGCGCCTGCGCCGAACTGGAGCAGGCCGGCGGCGGGCGCATCGTCAGCCTCGACGGCCGCTTCAAGGCCCCGGCGGCCCTGGGCAGCGAACTCGTGCTGGCGGCCGACCTCGGCGCACGCCACTTCAGCGTGGGTGCCGGCGGCCGGCCGGTGGCCGAGGGCAGCTTCCGCTTCGCCTGATCCACCGGCGTTTTTGATTCACATCAAGGAATGCGCGGTGCATTTTCGCGATCCTAGGGGCCGTTACCAGATGGCTTCCGGAGATCGACCATGTACCAGCGCATCCTCTTGCCCACCGACGGGTCGGAAGCCTCCGGCCGCGCCGTCGAGGCCGGCGTAGCATTCGCCGGCGAGCTCGGCGCCGAGATCGTCGCCCTCCATGTCACGCCCCCTTTCCGCATCTTCAGCACCGACGCCACGATGCTCGAGGACACCGCCGACCAATATGCCGACGCCAGCCGGGAACGCGCCCTCCGCTTGCTGGCGGACGTCGCCGCCGCGGCGCAGGCCGCCGGCGTACCGTGCCGCCTCGAACACGTCGAATCCGACCAGCCGTGGCAGACGATCATCGACACCGCCCAGCGCCTGGGCTGCGACCTGATCGTCATGGCCTCGCACGGCCGGCGCGGCATCGCCGGCCTGCTGCTCGGCAGCGAAACCCAGAGAGTGCTCGTGCACAGCACCATCCCCGTGCTCGTGCACCGCTGATCCCATCCGCAACACAACTTCAACATGCAGGAGAAAGCAGCAATGTACCAACGCATCCTGGTGCCGACCGACGGCTCCGACGTGTCCGTCTCGGCCGAACGCGCCGCCATCGACTTTGCCCGCGCCAACGGCGGCGCCATCGTCGCGCTGGCCGTCGGCCAACCCTATCTGCCCGCGGCGGCGGTCGATGGCGCCGTGGCCATCGATCCGGCCCTTGAATCCGAGACCCTGCTGCTGGAAGCGAACCGCCACGTCGAGCGCGTCGCCGCCGCTGCGCGTGCCGCCGGCGTGCCGTGCACGACCGTCACGACGATCGCCTACTCGGCCAGCCAGGCTATCCTCGAGCATGCAAACACGCATGGCTGCGACCTGATCTTCATGGCCACCCACGGCCGGCGCGGGCTGACCCGCCTGCTGCTCGGCAGCGTGACGCAGGAAGTGCTGGCGGCGTGCACGGTGCCCGTACTGGTGCTGCGGCCGCAGGGCACGCCTGCCGCGCCCGCCTGAACACGCACGAGCGTCCCGAAGGAGCACGTCATGTACAAGCGCATCCTGGTACCCCTCGACGGCACCGAACGTTCCGCGCTGGCGCTCGAGACGGCGCTGCGGCTGGCAAAGCTGGGCGGCGGCAGCATCGTCGGCATGCACGCCTGCGCGCCGATGATCCTGGCGCCCGATCCGGCCGTTGCCGAAGACCCGAAGGGCGGCGCCTGGCGGCGCGAACGCGCCCAGCTCGCGCAGGATGCGCTGGCCTATGTCACGCGCCGTGCGCAGGAAGAAGGAGTGCCGGCCACTGTCGAACTGAGCCGGCTGGACCGGCCCTGGGAGGCCGTCATCCAGGCCGCGCGCGACCATGGCTGCGACCTCGTCGTGATGGCCGCCCACGGCGAACAGGGCCTGGTGGCGCGCCTGCTCGGCAGCGAGACCCAGAAGGTGCTCACCCACAGCGCGATCCCGGTGCTGGTGGTGCGCTGAGCCTGCCGCCGGCGCGGACAGGCCATCCCGGGTCAGCGCTTGGGGGTGCTGACCATGTCCAGGTATTGCAGCTCCGGCGGGCTGCTCAGCAAGTCCTTCGCCGCCTGTGCGAACTCGACCATGTAAGGCATCGCGAGATGTTTGTCGAGCTCGCTCCGGTCGGTCCAGTTCTCATACATCACGAACACGGACGGATCGGTCTGCGACTGGTGCAGATCGTAGTCGAGGCAGCCCATCTCGGCGCGGGTGTAGCCGACCAGCGTCGTCATGTAATCCTTGACTTCGTTTTCCTTGCCCGGCTTCGCGCGCAGCGTGGCGATGACGGTAACCTTGGCCATACATTTCCTTTCTTGAGGCGGCGATGCCGCAATGGTTCCCGCCTGCGGGATCGTCAGGCAGGCCCGCCAGTGTAGACGAATCCCGGCATCCGTTCTGCGCTTCCCCTCTTTTGCGCCATGGCAGGAAAATGGGGATGCGCCTGAACTGTTGCGCGGTGCCGGCGTCCAACAGCCATTCGCTGAACCGCTGGCCGATCTTGGTGCGTCTTGACTTCGATCAAATACTCGGATGCAGCACCCAGAGAAACTGCAAGGTATGACATCAGGAGGAGACTGCATCATGACGCCGCACCAATTACACCCGGCGAGCCCGCTTGCGATGTGCGCGGCGATCCGCCATTCGCGCAAGACACTGTGCCGGCGCCTGGACGATACCTGCGCGCAATCCGACGAGCGCTTCACGCATGCCTTCGGCGCCACCGTGGCGGCGGTCGAGGCCGTCTTCCGGCACGAGGAACTGATCATGGAAACCCTCGGCTACGAGCGCCTGCACGAACACCGCGAAGAAAACGCCGTGATCCTGACGGCACTGCACAGGGTCATGCCGCAGGTCGAAGGCGGCGATTGCGCGCTCGGGCGCCAGGTGGCGGGCGCGCTGCGCGACGTGATCTCGCTGCACCGGCTCAGCACCGACCTGGCGCTGGCGGTGGCGCCCCATGCGAGCCGGCAGCGCGCCCACGGCCAGGCGGCGCGCACGACGCTGCACGTGCCGAACCAGCGCCGTCACGTCCACTGACGGCGCGGCGGCTGGGCGCACGGCTATTTGAGTCCTTCGCGGCGCCGGTGGATGATCTTGCCGGAGACCATGAAGGTGCCGTCGCCCTTGTAGTGCAGCGTCTCGGGATGCCTGGGCGTTGCCGCCGCGCGCGCCGCCACCACTTCCCAGATGAAAAAATTGTATCGGTCGACGAGGCGGTCGTCGTGCAGCCGGCATTCGAACTGGGCGTGACATTCGCGGATCGATGGCGCGCCCACCTGCTCCGATGCTTCCGGCGTCAGGCCGAAGGCTGCGAACTTGTCGATCTCGGCGCCCGTCGTCGAGCCCACGCCCAGCACCTGTTCCGTCAACGCCGTCGTCGGCAGGTTGATCACGCATTCGCCGCTGGCGCGGATCAATCCGAAACTGTGGTTGGCCGATGAGATCACGCAGCCCACCAGCGAGGGCGAGAACTCGATGACGGTATGCCAGCCCATCACCATGACGTCGCGCTCGTCCTGCCAGGCCGAGGAGACGAGGACGACGGGGCCGGGTTCGAGATAGCGCCGCACCTGGTCGAGCGGCACGGGGTGCTTGCGCGCGTTGCGGGTCATGCATTCCTCCTGGAGGGCTGGGACGGCGCCATTATGCAAGAGCACGCGCGAGGCCGGCGCCGGCCAGCACTTTCCGTGCCCGGCGCCGGGACGCTACACTAGCGCCATGAAGATTGCCGTCCCACCCCGGCAGCGCCGCCTGCTCGCCCTGTGCGCCGCTTCCGCCGCGATCCATCTCGCGCTGCTGGAACTCGTCGCCCGCCATGGCGGCGGCACGCCGTCCGCCATGCGGGCAGCGGGCGCCGACCTGCGACTGCGGCTGGTGCCGCCCCTGCCGGCCACGCCCGCACCTTCGGCCCGCACGGCGGAAGCTGCGCCCGCGCCCGCGAAACCGGCCCCGACGCCCGCTCCGCCGCGTCCACTCCCGCCGCCGGTCAGCGCCCAGACTGTGCGGCCAGCCGAGCCGCCGGCCGCCGCGCCCCGTGTCCAGACTGCCGAGTCGGGCACGCCGCCCCCCTCGCCCAGCACGGCAGCGGGACCTGCCCTCGTCCAGATGCCCGGGCGCTATCGCGTGCTGTTCCCCGACTCCGCCGTCCTCACGTACACGCAGCAGTTGCAACGCCCGGGGGCACCGCCCCAGCCCGGCGGCCCGGCCCGCATCGACTGGCATACCGATGGCCGGACCTACCGTCTCGACATCAACGGCGTGACGGGACGCATGCACAGCGAAGGCGAAGGAGGCGATGCCGGCATCGTGCCGCGCCGCTATGTCGAGCAGCGCGGCGGCGACGCGCTGGTGACGGAGTTCGACGCGAACGACGGGCACGTACTGTTCCGAACGGGCGGCGGCGAAGCGCCGGGCGCCGTCGGCATCCAGGACGCCGCGTCGCTGCTGCTGCAACTTGCCGGCATCGGGCGTGGGGAACCGGACCAGGTCGCCGACCGCATCGACGTCGTCGTGGCCGACAGCGCGGCGGCGGCGATCGTGCGCTTCCAGGTGATGGACGACGAAGACGTGGAAACGGGCATGGGGACGATGGTCGCGCGGCGCCTGTCGCAGATCGTCGCGCCAGGCCAGCCGCGCCTGGACATCTGGCTGGCGCCGGACCGGGACTGGCTGCCCGTGCAGCTGCGCGTCAGCCGGCCGGACGGCAGCGTGGCCACGCAGACGCTGACCGGCATCGAGCGGGCGCCGGCCGCGCGCTGAACGCGGCCGGGCCTTATCGGCGCTTACTTATCGGCGCTTACTTAGCGGCACTTACTTAGCGGCACTTACTCGCGCACGCGGCGCCAGCCCGCCTTGCGCGCGGCGCTCGACTGCGCCGGCGGGAACTTGGTCGACTTCAGCTGGCCGTCCGCCAGCGTCGAGATCTGCACGAAGGTACCGCCGGGCAGCTGCACCACGAGCGAACCGACGGCCGCCGAACTGCTCGACAGCGTGGTGCCGGCGACGCCCTCGGCCTGCAGCGGCGTCCCCGTGCACGCATCGAGCAGGTACAGATTGCTCTTGCCGCCGACCGTGCAGGCATCCGACGCGGACGGCAGGTTCGACACGACGTCGAGCGTGCCGGCGACGACCTTGGGGTCGAGGTTGACGCGCTCGCCGGCATTCTGGTCGAGGTCGAAGAACCAGCCCGCGTGGGTCGACAGGTCGACCGCGGTCTCGTCCATCGTGTAGGTGTCGCCGCTGTCGCCGGCCACCTTGGTCAGCGCGCGCCGCGTCATCGTCGCGCTGTCGCGCCAGTTCGCGGCGGGAATCCCCGTGCCACTGTCCTTCAGCACGTACACGCTCTGCATGGCCACGTCGGAGATGTCGGGCACGTCCAGCAGGCGCCCGGTGCCGTAGGCCACGACGCGGCTGACGCCGCTGGTGACGTTGCCGTCCCGGTCGCGGCTGTCGACGCGGCACAACGTCACCTCGGGACGCGACGTGATCGGCTGGCCCGTGCCGGCATCGCCCATCTGCAGTACCGTCGGGTTGCCGCCGCCCGTGAAGTCGAAGCGCCACATCTTGCCGTCGTTGTCGCCGCCGTAGACATAGGTCACGAGCGGATCGGTCTGGGGATTCGCCGTGATCGCCGTGATGCGGGCGAAGCCGGACGGCGTCGCCGTGCTGCCCGTGCCCGTGCTGGTCTTGCTCAGCACGCGGCCGGTGGCGACGTCGACCACGTACAGGTAGCCCCTGCCGTCGCCGGCGTTGACCTGCTCGACGCCCGGCACGTTGTTGTAGCCCGAGGTCAGGAACACGACCCAGTAGGTCGTGCCGGCCGCGCTGCGCCAGGTGCCGAACTGCGGATTGCCGAAGGTCAGGCCGATGTCGGCGTCGTAGTTGGCGCCGCTGCAGACGCTGGCGTCGGCGCACAATTCCCACAAGGCCTTCGGATTCGCCGGGTCGGTGACATCCAGCGCATAGTAGCCGCGACCGCCCGCGTTCAGGCCGCCCACGACCACCGAACGCCACCTGCCGCCGATCTGCACGTCGCCCAGTTCGGGCGCGCCGTCCACCGTGTACTGGTGGTTGGTGCCGTAGCTGGTGCCGGCCTGCAGGTACAGCTTCTTCATCGTGATGCGCGGCGCGTAGGCCCACATCTCGGTGCCGTCGGCGGCGTCGAACGCATGCATCATGCCGTCGTTGGCGCCGACGAAGACGGTGGCCTTGCGCGACGCATTGTCCGACTTGTACGTGGCGTAGCCGTCCAGCGCATAGCTCTTGCGCGGGTCGCGCAGGTAGGCCGGCTTCGAGGTCGCGATGTCGCCCAGGATGGTCAGGTAGCTCTCCAGCGGCTTGTCCGGATCGGGCACGACGCGCGCGTAGGCGCGCATGACGTTGTCGTTCGCATACTGCTGCTGGCCGCGCAGCCAGTTCACGATATTGGCGCCGCCGTTGACGACGGCGCGGTTTTCCGGCGACAGCGTCGGGCATTGGGCCAGCTCGTTGCACTTGTTGTCGAACCAGCCCTTCTCGGTCGCCGTCATGGCGCCGTACGAGAACGACTTCAGCGCATTGGCGGCCGTGTCGAGCATCCAGATCGTGCGGCTGTCGCTGCTGAGGTCGACGCTGTCGACCATCGTCTTCATCGTGGTCCACTCGGTCTTCTGCGCCACGGTGCCGTCCGTCGTCGAGATCTTGCGGTCGGCCAGTTCGCCGTACCACTTCACCGTCGTGAAGGTGGACGAGAACACGTCGTTGTCCTGCATCGTGATGTTCGGCGTCGACGTCGCCGCGGCCGAGGCGGCGCCGGTTCGCGTCTCGATCGCCGACAGCGCATCCGACAGGCCCGTCACCACCTGCTTCGGATCGGAGGCGCTGAAGTACTTGCCGTGGCCGTTGATCGCCGCATGCCACAAGTCGTCCACGCGCGACTGGTAGGCGGCCGACGTGCTCGTGACGTTCGTCACCGGATCCGGCCACACGTAGGCGCCGTTGTTGTTCCAGGGGCAGCCGGTCTTGACGCCCGTGATCAGGTTGTAGAAGTCGCCTTCCGAAGCCGTCTCGTAGTCGGACCGGTAGGTCATGATGCCGTCCACGCCGAGACCCAGCGTGTACGTGTTCATGTGCAGGCGCAGGTTGTCGCCCGCGTCGCCGCGCACCAGCCCCGGTTTCGACCAGTTCTCCAGCGACGGGCGCAGCGACGACGTGCCGGTGTTGGACCCGCCGTTGTACCAGTACAGCGCCACGTCGGCCAGCGAGTTCGCGCTTTGCGCGGCCGGATCGACGCACCCCTTGCCGCGGGTGCAGAAGCGCGAAGGATTTTCTTCGTTGTCGTTGTTGACGACATCGGCCGCCGGATCGCCGTTCCAGTAGCCGTCGGTGGTGACGAAGGTGAAGTTCTGCTGGCACGCGTATTCGACGACCTCCTCGCCGGGCTTGGCGATATAGGGGCTCTGGTTCGCGTACATCTTGCCGATCGAATGCAGCGCCACGCGGATGGGCGTCGACTGGCTGCCATTCATCGCGTACAGCGAGGTGTACCAGGCGCTGCGGTTATTCCCCGAAAATTCGCGTGGCGGCGTCATCGTCCCCTGCGCGGCGGCGGTCGACAGCGAGACGATGCCGACCTTGTAGTTCGCGTTCAGTGCCTGGAAGGCCTGGCCGACGGCCGTCTTCATCATCTGGTTGCGCGATTTGTAGTACGCGTACCAGTTGGCGAAATTGGTCATCTCCTCGTCGTAGGTGCAGGTGGCGCCGAGGCAATCGGAACGGGCCGTGGCGCGCGGATAGCTGGTCACCGTGGGAACGATGTCGGTGCGGACGAACACGGCTGCACCGCTGCCCAGCGGCGTGGTCGTGGTCGGGATGGCGTCGAACACGGCAGCCACTGGCGGCTTCGTGGCCGTGGTCGAGAACGAGACCGTATTGGCGTCGTTCAGCTTGCCCATGACGATCTTGGCCCCGCCGATGCCGGCGCTGTTGTCGACCACGCACACGACATTGTTGCCGGCCGCCTTGCAGGTGTCGGAGATGCTGTTGCCGCCGACGTAGGCAGACACGGTGCCGCGCGCATTAACGGCGTCGCGGATGGCTGAGGCGATCGCCGTATTGCTCGCGGCGCTGCCGAACGTCAGGTCCGAGCCGATGATCGTGGTGCCGTTCAGCGTGGTATTGGCCTTCAGCACGGTCCGCGTGTTGGAGAAGCGGCTACCGGCAGCGGTACCGCTCACCGTGATCAGTCCCGTAGCCGGCTGCGCCGCCTGCGCCGTCGTGGAACTCGCATTGACGGTCAGCGCCCAGCCGCTGCGGCTGTTGTCGTTGACGAGCGAGCAGATGCCGATGGACTTGGCGCTTGTCCCCGCTGCGCAGTCGATCGGGACCACGGCGACGACGTTCTCCGTCGCCAGCGTGATGCCGTAGGTCGAACAGGCCGGCACCGAGCCCTGGGCGGTCTTCATGCAGGCCAGGTACTGGTTCGTCAAGCCGGTCTTGTTGATGATCGACGTGGCCAGCGCACCGGCGAGCGCCACCTGGCGCGAACTGGTGTTGGTGCCGCTGGGGGCGTTGACCGCGCCGTTCGTGATCGTCACCGCGCCGCCCGGCTCCGCTACCGTCACGCTGTTGATGTTCATCGATGTCGCCGTCGCCGACGCGTTGATCGTGATGGTACCGTAGGCGCCCACGACGCTGCCGTTCGGGTTGCCGAAACGCGGGTACTTGTAGTTGCCCACGAACTTGGCCTGGCAATTGGTCAGCTCCGCCGAATCGCACCAGCGCACCTTGGCCGGGAACGGATAGTCGGCCGGCGCGGGCGCTCCCACTGCGGTGGTCACGCAGGTCTTGAGATCGCTCTTGGCGCAGTATTCGGCGACGTTGATCGTGTAGTAATACGGGTTGCCCGTGAAGACGTCGGACGTATAGCGGGTGTCGCTCGGATACGAGTAGGTCGCCGTGTTGTACACGCAGTTCCGGCCGTCCGTGTCGCACCAGCGCAGGTCGGGGAATCCCGTCGCCAGGTTGGTCCTGGTGCTGCTCTGGCCCAGCAGGTCGGTCTTGTTGACGTTGAAGCCGTCCGTCGTCACCGAGGTCCAGTCCGTCGTGTTCTCGCGCGTCATCGAGGCATACGCCGTGCCGTCGTACCGCACCGGCGGCGAATAGCGTACCTTGGGATCGTAGTACTGACGGTTGAAGTCGGCGCTGTTGAACGGCGGATGACCGACCTTGCAACCGGTCGTGGTGACGTAGCGCCTGCGATCGATCGTGGTGACCATGGTCGAGCGCGACCGGCAGGTCGACGTGTCGTCGATGTAGTCGGGCGTGAACGTGGAAGCCATCGAACCGGAGTTGTCGTACAGGAGCATCAGGTTCGGCTTGACGTTGCCGGTGCCGTTCAGGTTCAACAGCGGGAGCTGGGCGATGCCCGTGTTGCCGGCGAACGCGGCGGCGCTGGCCAGTGCCAGCGACAGGAATGCGAGGAGTCGTTTCATCATGGTGTTCTCATGCCCCGATCAGGACGACCATCTGGTTCGTCACGCTGGCGCCGCGTCCGCCGCTGATGCGCGACGTGATCACGTAGTGGATGCGCGGTGCGCCCGCGTACTGGGCGCTGTCGGTGGCCAGGCTCGTGCCCAGCGGGGTCGTGTTGCCGAGGACGGCCGTATTGGCGGCCGTTTGCGTGCAATCGTTGTTGTCGTACGAACCGCCCGTCCTGCACAGGCGGTGGATCACATACTTGATCGTGGTGCCGTTTTCCGCGATGACCCGCGCACCTTTCCAGAAGTTGTCGTCGCGCGTGGTCAGCGACATGCCTGTGCTGGCGTAGTAGCCATGGGCCAGATCGTCCTGGTCGAGCGTGGCGCGATTGGTCGCCGCGGTCGTACGGAGCCACTCGAAACCGTCCAGCAGGCCGCGGTCCGCCGCGCGGCTCAGCGTCGCGTCGTAGGCCAGGTTGCCCGTCGTGAGGCCCGTCGAATGGACCGACTTGAGCAGGTAGACGCC
Organism: uncultured Massilia sp.; assembly: GCA_963529995.1. Taxonomy (GTDB): domain Bacteria; phylum Pseudomonadota; class Gammaproteobacteria; order Burkholderiales; family Burkholderiaceae_D; genus Telluria. The sequence goes on from CAUSCY010000001.1 coordinate 21,631, forward strand.
GCCGATCAGCATCAGGGCCAGGATCACGAGGACGACGGGAAGCGCAATGCCGCCATGACGGCGGCCGCGCGCTAGATACAGGTTGGACATCATGGCGTTGGACATCATGGCGGCGGCCTCCAGCCGGCATTGCGCAGGTTGACGACGGTTTCGAACACGCGGTAGCGGTAGCAGCGCCAGTGCACAGGGTCGTCGGCCACGGAAACATCCAGCGTCAAGGGCACCGCGTGCACGCCCTGCGGCACGTCGTCGCCGAACACGATCGGCTGCGCCCTCGTGGCCGTGCAGTCCTCGCCCTTGCCCGGCGTCTCGGCCGCCTTGCTGCGCGCGACCACCGCCAGGCGCACGGCGGCAATGCGCTGCCAGTCGCCGGCGTCGCCGTTGACGCCGGAACCGTCGGCATCGATCATCGTGGACGACCACTGCGCCACCTGCAGCCCGCCGTCCGGCTGGAACGCGTTGCCCACGCGGGTGTCGAAGCCGTACTGGGCCTTGACGGAGACGATATTGTCGGCCACCGCCGCGCCGTTTTCGGAGGCGTCGCCGTCGCCCGTCGCACGCAGCCGCAGGTAGCCCCCGGCCACCGACCACGTATGGAAGGACAGCGATGATGCCGGGCCCAGGTCGAACACGCGCGATGCCCCATTCTTGAATTGCGCCCCCAGCGCCCCGCTGTTGTAGCGCATGCCGTTGTCCTCGGCGATGGTCAGCGATTGCTCGGCGTCGCTCTTCGCGCTGGCCTGGCTGACCTGCGCCAGCGCGCACTTGCCGCCGGACTGCTCCGGCGCCACCACGATGACGTTGCCCTTCTTGAAGTCCCAGGGGAAGCGGTCGACCTTGATCGAGGTGCCGTTCGCATAATCGCCGGTCAGGCGCAGCGTGCCCGTACCCGCCAGCGAACTGCCCGAGTAGAACGTGACGCTGTCCGGCGCCGCGCCGTTCGACACGATGACGACGGGCGCCAACGGGTGGATCTCGACGCCGCCGCGCGCGGCGCCCGCCAGCGTGTACCCGTCATCGTCCGCGAATACGGTATCGCAGCCCGCGATGATCGGATCGTTGAGGCCGAAGCCAGCCTGCTCGGCATCGCCACTCAGCGAGAACAGCGCGATCATCCCGTTCTGCATCGAATCGGAACCGCCCAGCGCCGACTGGCGCGACGCCTCGTTACCCGTGAACAGACGCAGCGCGAACAACAGCGCCAGCAGGCCGACGACCACGCTGACCATCAGTTCGACGAGAGAGAAGCCGCCGGTGCGGCGCAGGGACGGCAGCTTCATGTCGATGGTGCGAGCCAGGCGGAGACGGTGTGCGAATTGGCGGCCGTGCCGCTCTTGCGCGTCCAGGAAATCGTGACGGAGACTTCGGTGCGGCCCGCTGCCGCATCGGGCGCCACCTCCACCTCGACCGCGGCGCCGGGGATGTGCTCGCGGCTGCGCGTCTCCGCATACCACGCTTGCAGCCGCTCGTCCGGCTGGCCGCCCGGCGCCAGCGCGTAGGCGGCCAGGTTGGCCTGGTCGAGCGCCATGATGCCCAGCAGCTTGTTGGCGGCGATGACGGCTTCGGCGCGCATGCCGGCATCCGCCAGCGCGCCTTGCGAGCGCGCCTGCAGGCCCAGCGCGCCCAGCACGCCGATGGCCAGCAGCACGGCCGCGACCAGCACCTCGACGAGGGCGATGCCTTGTTGCGCGCGCGCCTTCATGGCGGACACTCGCGCGCCGAGTGGGCGGGCGCATCGGCGTCGCACACGGAAGCGACGCCGGACAGCGTCACGGCCACCGTCAGTGCCTTGAACGCGCCGCGCCGGTTCGGCCCCGGCGAAATCGTCAGCCGCTGCAGGCGCGCCGGGATGCGCGTGTCGACCCAGCCGAGCGGCGTGAAATAGAGGGCGCTGGCGCCGGACGGCGCGAAGCCCTGCGTCATCTCGTCCGAGCTGGGCATGGCCACGGCGCTGCGCTGGACGGAAAGGAAGGTCTGGTCGTCGGCGTCGGCGGGCAGCGCATCGGTGCCGGACCACGTGCCGTTCTCGGCGTCGCAGGGATCGCCGTTCACGGGCTTGCACAAGTCCACGCGCCAGTCCATCTGGCCGTTGGCCGCGTTTTCGGTGAGGACGAGGCGGCTGTGGATATTGCGCGCGATCGCCTGGTTGCGCGCCAGCGTCAGCCCTTCCTGGTAGAACACGGCGGCGGCAGCGGCCTTGCGGCCCAGGATGAAGTTCGACATCGACGGCATCCCGACGGCCAGCAGGATGCCCATGACGGCGACGACGACCGCCGCCTCGACCAGCGTGAAACCCGCGCGGCGTGCGCGCGTCACTGGACGCACGTGCTCCCCTTGCGGTCGATCCAGCAGCTGTCGCTGGTACCCCAGGCATTGTCGTTGGCCGTGCTGATCGTCTTGCGGTTGCCGTTCTGGTCGATCGAGTAGGAAAAGCCCAACATCTGGTTCTTGCCGACCGCCTTCACGACGAACGCCGAGTCGTCGGCACTGACGAGGGAGAAGTCGAAATTCTCCGCCGTCGGCATGCGGCTCGGCGTGCCCTCGTCGAAGTGCTCGTAGGTGTGTTTGTTGTTCCAGAACTCCTCCGCCGCCGTCTGCACGCCGCCCAGCCCCGTAAACGCTTCGGTCAAGCGCGCCCGGATGACGTAGTCGCGGTACTGGGGCACGGCGATGGCCGACAGGATGCCGACGATGGCAACGACGATCAGCAGCTCGATCAGCGTGAAGCCGCGCGCGCGCCGCAAGGTGGAGGTGAAGTTCATGAACATGGAATGAATAGTTTCCGCACGTCAATATTACCGTAACCGATGGATTTTTGGTCGCAAAAAAACCACGAAAGCTCACGTTTCGATGCCTCGTGGATGGTGAAATTTCGTCGGCTTGCCGGGGAAACCATGAGAAGCGTATCAATCTACACAACAACCATTAGTTTCAAAGCAATTTCGAGATCAACTTGGCATCAAGGGCCGTGCCATGTACAGCGCACCCGGCGGATAGCTCGCCAGCGCCGCGGCGTCGCCCGCCGCGACGACGTAGCCGAACCCTTCCCAGAAGCGGCGCGAATCCTGTACCGACACCAGCGCCGCATGCGTCAGGCCCTGTTGCGCGCCGATGCCGTGCATGCGGTCGACCAGCCGCCGCGCCACGCCCTGCCCCAGCGCGCGCGGCGCCACCGCAAGGTCATGCAGGTACAGCGTGTCCGGTGCTTCCGGCAACGCGAATGCGCCGCCCAGCGGGGTCACCTTGCCGTGCACGGACGGATAGGCGAACAGGTAGCCGCACACGTCGGCGCCGGCGCAGGCGACGATGGCCGTGGCGGGCGCCGCGCGGCGCCGGGCCAGCACGACGTCCGCCGCTTCCCGCATCGGCGGCGGATAGCAGTCGGCCTGCACGGCCAGCACGGCATCGAGGTCGTCGTCGCGCATGGCGCGCAGCAGCAGGGTCGGGGTCGATGCGTTCATCGGATCGCGGGATAAAGAATCGGGGATAAAGACGTGGGGCCCGCATTATGCGCTAAACGTCCGCGCCTGTTTAGCTGTCTCACTAAACATGGGGTTGCCGAACCATTTATATTGCCGAGCCAGAAAATTTCGCGCTATGTTTCATGTTCATTACCAACAGCATCACCAGCAGGAGACAGAATGCGTTTTCGTTTATCCCTCACCGCCGCGGCGTTTGCCGTCGGCGTCCTGTGCAACGGTGCCACCCAGGCCCAGAACGTCGCCCAGCCCGCAGGTCAACCAGGCAGCAGCAAAACCGCCGAAGTCAACGTCTTCATCGGCACGGGCGGCGACGGCCACACCTTCCCGGGCGCCACGCGGCCGTTCGGCATGGTACAGGTGAGCCCGGATACCCAGGTACGCCACTTCAAGCAGAGCTACCCCTGGGCCGCTGGCTACCGCTACGACGACAATTCGATCCTCGGCTTCTCGCACACGCACTTCTCCGGCGCCGGCCACTCGGACCTCGGCGACATCCTGCTGATGCCGACCAGCGACGAGCTGAAACTCGATCCCGGCTATCCCGAGCGCCCGTTCAGCGGCTACCGCTCGCGCTTCAGCCACCAGCAGGAAAAGGCCGAACCGGGCTACTACGCGGTGAAATTGCTGGACAACGACGTCGACGTGGAGCTCACCGCCAGCGAACGCGTGGGCCTGCACCGCTACCGCTTCAAGCCGGGATCGGACGCGAAAGTCATCCTCGACCTGCGCCAGAGCATCTATGACTACGCATCCAAGAACCTGTGGTCGCGGATGCGTCTGCGCAAAACGGGAGAAAAGCTCGACACGATCACCGGCATGCGCGAGACGCGCGGCTGGGCGCCGGGCCGCCAGCTGTACTTCGCCGTCCAGTTCTCGCGCCCGTTCGCCGAGCACCAGTTGATCAACCGCGAGGAAGGCGTCGAGTACCGCGGCTTCGCCTCGCCGGGCAAGAATCCGCGCGAAAAGGTGCTGGTCGAGGGCAAGGCGCTGGAAGCGACCTTCGACTTCGGCAAGCCGGCCGACAACACGATCCTCGTGAAGGTCGCCATCTCGCCCGTCAGCGAGGATAACGCCCTCGCCAATCTGGCCGAGATGCCGGGCTGGGACTTCGACGCCGAGCGCAAGAACGCCCACGACGCCTGGGAAAAGGCGCTGTCCGCCGTCGACATCGATGCGCCGCAGCCAATGAAGCGCATGGTCTACACGAGCCTGTACCATTCGCTGCTGGCGCCGACGCTGTTCATGGATCGCGACGGCCAGTACCGCGGCCCGGACAACCAGGTGCACCGCGCCGACGGTTTCCGCTTCCACTCCACGTTCTCGCTGTGGGACACCTACCGCGCCCTGCATCCGCTGCTGACGCTGATCCAGCCGGAGCAGCAGAACGTCGACTTCGTGCGCTCGCTGATCGAATCGCAGAAACAGAGCCCGTACGGCATCCTCCCCGTGTGGCAGTTCGCCGGCCTGGAAACCTGGTGCATGATCGGCTACCACGCCGTCCCCGTCATCGCCGACGCCTACATGAAGGGCCTAAAGTTCAATGCCGACGAGGCGCTGCGCGCGATGACGGCCAGCGCGGAGTACGGCCCGTACGGCGGCCTGCAGCACTACATGAAGCTGGGCTACGTGCCGATCGACCTGGAGCCGGAAGCGGCATCCAAGACCGTCGAGTATGCGTTCGACGACTGGACGATCGCGCGCATGGCCGAGAAGATGGGCCGCAAGGACGTCGCCGACAAGTATTTCAAGCGCGCCCAGAACTGGCGCAACGTGTTCGATCCCAAGACGGGCTTCGTGCGCGCGAAGAAGTCGAACGGCGAATTCCGCACGCCGTTCAACCCCGTGCAGTCGAACTTCGGCAGCGACTATACAGAAGGCAGCGCCTGGCAGTATTCCTGGTACATGCCGCACGATAACGCCGGTCTCGTGAAGATGCTGGGCGGCGATGCGGGCCTGATCAACAAGATCGACCAGGTGTTCGACGCCAAGGTGGACGACAACGTCTATGCCCACATGGAAGACATCTCGGGCCTGATCGGCCACTACGCCCACGGCAACGAGCCGTCGCACCACGTCGGCTACCTGTACAACTTTGCCGGCGCGCCGTGGAAGACGCAGCAGCGCCTGAAGCAGATCGTCGACAGCCAGTACAAGGATGCGCCGGACGGCCTGGCCGGCAACGACGACCTGGGCCAGACCTCGGCCTGGCTCGCGTTCACGTCGATGGGCTTCTACCCGGTCGCCCCGGGCAGCAACGAGTACGTGCTGGGCCGCCCGTTCGTCGAGCGCGCCACGCTGAACCTCCCGAACGGCAAGCGCTTCACCGTGCGCGCCGAGAACCTGTCGGACGCGAACGGCTACGTCGGCAGCGTCACGCTGAACGGCAAGCCGCTGGCGAAGAGCTTCATCCGCCACGAAGAAATCATGGCCGGCGGCGAACTGGTGTTCCGCATGCAGGCGACGCCGAACAAGGACTGGGGCAAGGAGCGCAGCGCGCGTCCGTACACCCAGACGGCCTACTGATGCGCGCCCTCGCCTTCTTCATGATGCTGGCGGCGGGCGCCGCCAGCGCGGCCGACAAGCCGGCGCCGCTCGACTTCGTCAACACGCTGATGGGCACGCAGAGCAAGGTCGAGCTGTCGAACGGGAATACCTATCCGACCATCGGCGTCCCCTGGGGCATGAACTACTGGACGCCGCAGACGGGCAAGATGGGCAACGGCTGGGCCTACACCTACGACGCCGACAAGATCCGCGGCTTCAAGCAGACGCACCAGCCGTCCCCCTGGATGAACGACTACGGCCAGTTCGCCGTCATGCCCGTCACGGGCGACAAGCGCTTCACCCAGGACGCACGCGCCAGCTGGTTCTCGCACAAGGCCGAAGTGGCGCGGCCGGACTACTACAAGGTCTACCTGGCCGACAGCGACGTCACCACCGAGATCGCGCCGACCGAGCGCGCGGCCCAGTTCCGCTTCACCTTCCCGAAGACGGACCAGGCCTGGGTCGTCATCGACGCGTTCGACCGCGGCTCCTACGTGAAGGTGCTGCCGGACCAGAACAAGATCGTCGGCTATTCGACCCGCTATGCGCGCGGGCCGCTGCCGAAGAACTTCCGCAACTGGTTCGTGATCGCGTTCGACAAGCCGTTCAAGTCGGCCGAGCTGTGGGACGGCGACAAGCTGCAGGCCGCCGCCGTCCAGGAACTGCAGGCCGGCCACGCCGGCGCCATCGTCGGCTTCGCCACCAGCAAGGGAGAACAGGTGCGCATGCGCGTGGCCTCGTCCTTCATCAGCCTGGAACAGGCGGAGCTGAACCTGAAGCGCGAAATCGGCGCCGATGACTTCGACGCCACCCGCGCCAAGGCGGCCAAGCACTGGAACGAGGTGCTGGGCCGTGTCGAAGTGGCGGGCGGCAGCATCGACCAGCAGCGCACCTTCTATTCGAGCCTGTACCGCATGGTGCTGTTCCCGAACAAGCTGTACGAGGTCGACGCCGCCGGCAAGAACGTTCACTGGAGCCCCTACAACGGCCAGACGCTGCCCGGCACCATGTTCGCCGGCACCGGCTTCTGGGACACCTTCCGCGCGCTGTACCCGTTCCTGAACCTCGTGTACCCGGCGATCAACCGCGAGATGCAGGAAGGCCTCGCCAACGACTTCAAGGAAGGCGGCTGGCTGCCCGAGTGGTCGAGCCCCGGCTATGCCAACGTCATGGTCGGCAACAACTCGGCGTCGGTCGTGTCGGAAGCCTACCTGAAGGGCTTGCGCGGCTATGACATCGACACGCTGTGGCAGGCGCTCGTCCACGGCGCCAACAACGCGGGGCCGATGGAAGCCGTGGGCCGCGCCGGCGTCGAGCACTACAACAAGCTCGGTTACGTGCCGTACGACGTGGGCATCAACGAGAGCGCCGCGCGCACGCTCGAATACGCCTACGACGACTTCGCCATCTGGCAGCTGGGCAAGGCGCTGGGCAAGCCGAAGTCCGAGACCGACGTCTTCGCGAAGCGCGCGCTGAACTACCGCACGCTGTTCGATCCGGAATCGGGCCTGATGCGCGGTAAGAACAAGGATGGCAGCTTCCAGTCGCCGTTCAACCCGTTCAAGTGGGGCGACGCGTTCACCGAGGGGAACAGCTGGCACTACACCTGGTCCGTGTTCCACGACGTCGAAGGCCTGATCCGCCTGATGGGCGGCAAGGACAAGTTCGTCGCCAAGCTGGATTCCGTGTTCACGATGCCGCCGATCTTCGACGAGAGCTACTACAAGGAAGTCATCCACGAGATCCGCGAGATGCAGATCGCCGGCATGGGCCAGTACGCGCACGGCAACCAGCCCGTCCAGCACATGATCTATCTGTACGATTACGCGGGCGCGCCGTGGAAGGCCCAGTACTGGACGAGGGAGGTCATGAACCGCATGTACCGCGCCACCCCGGACGGCTACTGCGGCGACGAGGACAACGGCCAGACCTCGGCCTGGTACGTGTTCTCGGCGCTCGGCTTCTACCCGGTGACGCCGGCCTCGGACCAGTACGCGCTGGGCGCCCCGCTGTTCCCGACCGCCCGCCTGCACCTGGAGAACGGCCGCACGGTGACGATCGACGCGCCGGGCGCCAGCGACGACAAGCGCTACGTCGACCAGCTGCGCGTGAATGGCGCGACGGTCGACCGCAACTGGCTCGGCCACAAGGAGCTGGTGCAGGGCGCGAAGATCGACTTCCGCATGTCAGCCCAGCCGAACCAGCGGCGCGGCGTCAAAGCGAGCGCCGCGCCGTATTCGATGTCGACGGATCCGGAGGCGGCGGCGCTGGTCCGATGAAACAGAACCGTCGTCCCTGCGCAGGCAGGGACCCAAGTTCAGCATGCTTCTTCGCAGCGCACGCAAATTGGGTCCCTGCCTGCGCAGGGACGACGTGTTAACGAACAACGGGCGCCTCGGCGCCCGTTTTCTTTTCCACCACTCCCAGGAATCAGCGCTTGCGCATGCTCGACATGGCCACGCCCGCCAGGATGACGCCGAAGCCCGCCGCGTGGTACAGGTGCGGCGCTTCCTTCAGCAGCGGCCAGGCGGCCAGCGTGGCGAACAGCGGGATCAGGTAGACGGACATGCTGGCGCGCGCCGGGCCGGCGATGGCCACCAGGCGGTCGAAGCAAAAGTAGGCGCCCAGGCTCGGTACCACGGCCAGGAAGGCCAGCGCGATGTAGACGCGCGGGTCGCCGAAGTTCGGCACGTTGCCCGTCGCGGCTTCCAGCGCGGCGAACGGCGCCAGCACGACGGCGCCGCCGAGGATCATCGCGGCCAGCTTGACGGTGCCCGGCAGCGGCGGCAGCGGCAGGCGCTTGTTGAATACCGCGTACAGCGACCAGCCGACGGCGGCCAGCACCACCCACAAGTCGCCGCTGCCGAACTGCAGCTGGCCCAGCGCGGTCACGTCGCCCTTCGACAGGACCACGAGCACGCCGAGGATGGCGAGGAACATGCCGCCGGCCTGGCGTTTCGACAGCGGCGCCTTCCACACCAGCGTCTCGATCATGGTCACGAGAGCCGGGCTGGCGGCGAAGATGATCGCCACGTTGGCGGCGGCCGTATGGCGGGCGCCCACGTATTGCGGCGCGACGGCCACGCCCATGCCGAGGCCGGCCAGCAGGAACAGGCGCTGCCAGTTCGCGGCGAGCAGATGACGCTGCGCCCACAGGCGCGGGCCGACGGTCGGCACCAGGATCAGGAAGGCCAGGGCCCAACGGCCGAAGGCGAGGAACACGGGAGGAATGTCGGCGCCCTGGGCCCAGCGCGCCACCACCAGATTGGCGGCGAACAACGCGGGCGTGACGAGCATCAGCGGCAATTCGGCATTCAAGACATCGCTTGAAACGCCTACTCCGGATCGTGAAACTGCTTCCGACACGAGAACTCCTGTAATGAATGCGTCAAACCCGGCATCCGCCTTCCCGTATCGGGATGGCGCACCCGGGATGGGGTCGCTTGATGGGCGAGCTGGGATCATAAATGATGCAGCGCAGAATAGGCTTTCGTTTGATAGCGATAACAGTGCCTTTTTACGAAGAATCCTCTTCACATAGCCTATAATGAAGAAGGATTCTCCACGCAACCTGTTCAATACAGATGGAAGACTTGACATGAAAGACGGCCAGCTCGACGATATCGACCGCCAGATCCTGCGCGTGATGGCCAAGGACGGCCGGATCAGCAACCAGAAGCTGGCCGAGACCGTGCACCTGTCGCCCACGCCATGCTGGCACCGCGTCAAGGCGCTCGAGGAAGCGGGCTACATCACGGGCTATGTGGCGATGCTGGACCAGCGCGCGCTGGGGATGCCGGACACGGTCATCATCGAGGTCACGGTGGACCGCCACGACGACGAGATCTTCAAGGCGTTCTCGGACGCGCTGGCCGAGCTACCGGAAGTGATGGAAGCCTATCTGCTGTCGGGGGAATACGACTACCTGATCAAGGTGGCCGTGTCGGGGACCGAGGGCTACGAGCGTTTCCTGCGCCAGAAGCTGTACAAGCTGCCGGGCGTGAAGCACACCCGGTCGACGTTCACGCTGCGCTGCCTGAAGCGCGCGCCCTCGGTGACCCCGCAATAGCGTACGGCGCGGGCACGACGTGCCCTTCGCGCATTACTGCGGCACGCGCTCGTCCGCGCGCAAGGTCAGCACGCGCACGCCGTGACGCGTCACGGCGACCGTATGCTCGAACTGTGCGGACAGCTGTCCGTCGCAGGTGACGACGGTCCAGCCGTCGTCCTCGGTGCGCACCGCATGGCGGCCCTGGTTGAGCATCGGCTCGATGGTGAACACCATCCCCTCGCGCAGCATCAGGCCCGTCTGCGGCTTGCCCCAGTGGAGCACCTGCGGCGGCTCGTGCATTTCGCGGCCGATGCCGTGGCCGCAGTAGTCGCGCACGACCGAATAGCCGTGGCGGCGCGCGTGACGCTCGATGGCATGGCCGACATCGCCGAGCCGGGCGCCGGGGCGTACGGCCTTGATGCCCTTCCACATCGCCTCCCAGGTCACCTGCACCAGCCGCTTCGCGGCCGGCGCCACGGCGCCCACGAGGTAGGTCTTGCTGGAGTCGGCGATATAGCCGTGCTTTTCCAGCGTGATGTCGAAGTTGACGATGTCGCCGCTGCGCAGGATGTCGGCCTCGGACGGCACCCCGTGGCAGACGACGGCGTTGCGCGACGCGTTCAGCGCATAGGCATAGCCGTACTGGCCCTTGCTGGCCGGGCGCGCTTGCAGCTCGCTCACGATCATGTCGTCGACCAGGTCGTTGACCTGCATCGTCGACATGCCGACCAGGTTCAGTCCATCCAGGCGGGCGAAGACGCCGGCCAGCAGCTTGCCCGCCTCGGCCATCAGCGCGATTTCCTCGGGTCGCTTGGTCATGACGCGGCGACCTTCAAGCCATGGGGCACCACGCCCTCCGCACCGACCCCGGCCGCCCTCAGCTCGCGCAGGACGATCTCGTTGAAGCTCAGCGTCGGATTCATCTCGCACAGCATGCCGATGCGGATCCAGAACGCCGCCTGCGCATTGATCGAACGGTAGGAGACCGTACTCGCCTTGCGGATCTGGTCGTGCAGCTCTTCTTCGATATTAACGATACCCATCATATGCTCCATATACAATCCATATGTGGAGTATATACAGTCTGGGCGTGACAATGCAAGCACGCCATCGCGTGCCGGCCTCCGGATGGAAGTTCAGTTCGAGGCGCGGCGTTGCGCGAACGCGCCTGCGCAGACCTGGTTGCGGCCGCCCTGCTTGGCCTTGTACAGCATGGCGTCCGCGCGCAGGAACAGTTCGTTCTCGCTCTTTTGCTCGGGGAAGGCCGCGACGCCGGCGCTGAAGGAAAAGTGCCGCACGTCGCCCGGCGCCACTTCGAAGGGAATCGCGCAGAAGGCCTGGCGCAGCGCGTCCAGGCGCTGGCAACCCTGTTCGAGGCCGCAGCCGTCGAACACGACGACGAACTCCTCGCCACCGAAGCGGCTCAGCAAGTCGCCGTCTCCCAGGTGCGCCTGCAGCACCAGCGACAGGCGCTTGATGACGATGTCGCCGAAGCTGTGGCCCCAGGTATCGTTGATGGTCTTGAACTTGTCGATGTCGATGACGCCGTAGGCGAACGGCCGCATCTCGCGCGCGGCCTGGGCCACCAGGGCCTGGGTCTTGCGCTGCAGCCCCACCTTGTTCAGCAGGCCCGTGGCGCGGTCCTTGCTGATCAGGTCGCGGTTGATGCGGATCTTGTCGGCGCGCCGCACCAGCTGCCCGGCCAGCAGCCCCGGGTCGCCGCCGGCCATGATGGCGTCGAAGCCGCTGTCGAGCGCGCGCCGCGCCAGGGCCGGATCGTCGCGGCCCTGCAGCAGCACGATCTCGCGCACCGGATCCGCTTCCATGTTCTTCTTCAGCACCCGTACCAGCGCTTCGGTGCGGGCATACTCGGTGTCCGTGATCAGGACGATGCAGGGCTGGCGTTCCTTCACCTGCAGGTGCAGCGTCAGCGGATCGGCATGGTGCGCGACCTCCACGCGGCCGTTGCGCAGCACGCCATCGTCCCAGGCGAGCAGCGCGCCGAGCAGGATCGCGTCGACCATCTCGCCGCGCTTCTTCTGCACGAACAGGTTGAACAGCTTGTCGACGAGGACGTCGTTGGCGATCGGCTTTTCGGCATAGGCCAGGCAGTGCGTATCCACCAGGCGCTGCTGCAGCAGGAAACGGCCGCCCTGGCGCGCGCTCTGCAGGTAGATGTAGTCGCGGTCGGCCGGCAGGCTTTGCAGCAGCTCGCCGAGCATCAGCGTGCGGCGGCCGTCGCCCTGGTCGGCCTGCATATTGTGGATGGCGTCCAGGTCGATCACGAACAGGCTGTTGCCCTCTTCCGCCGCCACTGCCGCGACGAAGGCGCGCGCTTCGTGGAAGAAGCGGATGTCGAAGTCGTACTTGTGCGCGTGCAGCTGGAGTTCGGCCTGGTTGTCCTTGATGAAGAAGCTCTGCGACAGCATCAATACATGGTTCTTGTATAACGGTGTGTCGCTTTTCATGGATCCGCCGATGTGCGTGTCAGGATGGTGGCCGAACGTGCCTGGTCGATGCAAGCTTACCGGTGAATGCTCCCGTCGGGAACACTCTCGGTCGAAAGATGCTGTATACCTTCGCCGGGCCCGGTGCGCAAGCCGGATCGGCAACAATCCGCTGCCGTCCCGCCGTTCGATCAAGGCCGGCATGCTACGCGCGCGACATGACAACTTGATGTCGCGCGCATGACACTCAGTGTTCGCGTACCGTCTCCGTGGCGTTGCGGCGGGCCAGCGCGCGCTGTTCCCAGTACGCGGCGTTGGCGATGCCCACGCTGGCCGGGTCGAATTCCGGCTCCTTGCCGGCCTTCTTCTGCGCCTCGTAGTCGCGCAGGCATTTGAAGGCGACATTGCGCAGCAGGACAATGGCGACGATGTTCAGCCACGCCATCAGCCCGACCCCCATATCGCCCAGCGCCCAGGCCACGTCGGCCGTCTTCACGCAGCCGTACACGGTAGCCGCCACCATGCACAGCTTGAGCGCGAAGCTCATCCACGGGCGGTGGGCGGTGCGGTTGATGTAGGCGATATTCGTCTCGGCGATATAGTAATAGGCGACGATGGTCGTGAACGCGAAGAACAGCAGCGCCAGCGCCACGAACAGCGAGCCGAAGCCCGGCATCACGTTTTCCAGCGCCGTCTGCACGTAGCCCGGACCGGCGGCGACGCCATGCACGCCGGTGTAGATGGCCGAACCGTCGGCGCGCTCGACGTTGTACTGGCCCGTGATCAGGAGCATGAAGGCCGTGGCCGAGCACACGAACAGCGTATCGATATAAACGGAAAAGCCCTGCACCAGGCCCTGCTTGGCCGGATGGCTGACCTCCGCAGCCGACGAGGCATGCGGACCCGTGCCCTGCCCAGCCTCGTTCGAGTAGACGCCGCGCTTGACGCCCCATTGCACGGCCATGCCGACGATGGCGCCGAAGGCCGCGTCCATCCCGAAGGCCGAGCTGAAGATCAGCTTGACGACGCCGGGCAGCTGGCCGATGTTCAGGAACACGATGACGCAGGCGACGATGATGTAGGCCAGCGCCATGAAGGGAACGACGATTTCGGCGAAGTGCGCGATGCGCTTGACGCCGCCGAAGATGATGAAGCCGAGCGCGATGGCCAGCAGCGCGGCCGTCACGTTCGGGTCGATGCCGGTGGCCGTCTTCAGGCTCTCGGCGATCGAGTTGGCCTGCACGCCGGGCAGCAGCACGCCGGTGGCGACGATGGTGGCGATGGCGAAGGTCCAGGCATACCACTTCATGCCCAGGCCCTTCTCGATGTAGAAGGCGGGACCGCCGCGGTATTCCTTGCCGATCTGCTCCTTGTAGACCTGGCCCAGCGTCGATTCGACGAAGGCCGAGCTGGCGCCCAGGAAGGCCACCGCCCACATCCAGAACACGGAACCGGGTCCGCCGAAGGTGATGGCGGTCGCCACGCCTGCGATGTTGCCGGTACCGACGCGGCCGGCCAGCGTCATCGCCAGCGCCTGGAACGAGGACACGCCCTCGTCCGAGCTCTTACCCTCCATCATCAGGCGCACCATCTCGCGGATGTGCCGCACCTGCAGGAAGCGCGAACGAATCGAAAAATACAGGCCCACGCCGAGGCACAGGGCAATCAGGGCCGGGCTCCAGATGATCCCGTTGATACTGCCGACCAGCTCTTCCATCGTCTCTTCCCATCCGATGCGGCCGACGGGATGCCGTCCGCGAAAACCGGTAAGATACCTGAGCTGTTGCAATATATCTATCCAAAATTCATCTTCCTGCCCACCCGGGATGCATGGATACGACGTATGCACACCGATGGACAAGTGGCGCACCACAGTGGCGCCTGCGCGCACCACGGCGGCCCGCGCCTGGCCGCCGTCAGAACCTGGCGCGCAGCGACACGAGCACGTTGCGCGGGTCGCCGTAGTAGTTGCCGATGGTGTTCGGGCTGTACTTCGCGTAGTACACCTTGTCGAACGCGTTGTTCACGTTGGCTTGCAGCGACCAGGTCGGATTGAAGCGATAGGCCGCCATCGCGTTGAACACGGAGTAGCCGCCCTGGGTCGAGGTCAGCGCGCCGGCGCGGACGTAGCTGTCGCTCTGGGCCTGCACGCCGCCGCCGAAGGTCCAGCCGGACAGCATGCCGTCCGGGCGCCAGGTCGCGAACACGCGCAGCTGGTGCTTAGGATCGATGCTGCGCAGGGGCTGGCCGACGTTGGACGCCGTGCCGTCGCTCAGGTACTTGGTCTGCGTGTTGGTGAAGCCGCCCTGCAGCTCGACCCCGGGCCATACCTCGCCGGAGACTTCGAGCTCCCAGCCCTGGCTGCGCTGCTTGCCGCCGTCGACATAGCAGTAACCGGTCGGATACCACGGCAGGCACGGGGTGCCGCCGGCCAGGTCCTGCGTGGCCTTGCCCTCGTTATCGATGCGGAAGACGGCCAGCGAGCCAGTCAGGCGGCCCCCGAAGAACTCGCCCTTCAGGCCCGCCTCGTAATCCTTGCCCTCGACGGGCTTGAGGAGGCTGCCGCCGGCATCCTTGTAGTTCTGCGGGCTGAAGATCTCCGTATAGCTGGCGTAGGCGCTGACGTTGCGGTGGATGTCGTAGGTGATGCCGGCATACGGCGTGGCCTGGCGGTCGATCTTGTAGTTGCCGCTCGGCGCCGTCGGCACCTCGTAGTCCCACCAGCTCAGGCGCGCGCCCACGAGTACCGCGAGCGGGTCGGTGATCGACAGGCGCGTGGTCGCATACACGCCCTTCTGGCTGGTCTTGTTGCCCGGCGACGTGTACGGCGTCGTGCCCACCGTGGTGATCTCCGGCCGGGCGTAGCTGGTGTAGGGATTCCAGTTGCGGATGTCCACGTTCGTCATCGGCCCCAGGTTGAAGACGCCCGACGTGCCGATCGTGTCGTAATCGACGCTTTCAGCGCCGACGACGAGCGTGTGCCTGCGGCCGAACGCCTCGAACGGGCCGTCCGCCGCGAACGCGTAGACGCGCTGGTTGCTGGTGTCGCCCGTGTAGGCGGACGTGCTGACGTTGAACAGATAGGGGTTCGTGGCGCCCGCCGGACGTGTGAAATAGGACTGCAGGAAGCCCCACGGCTTGATCTTCAGGCCAGTGTACTGGGCGCTCGCCTTGACGTTCCAGCCGTTCGCGAAGCGGTGGTTCAGCTCCAGCATGGCCTGGTCGTTGTAGCGGTTCCAGCGGTTCCAGTCCGTGCCCAGGTAGGTCGAGCGCGGCAGGTTCATCGGGCTGCCGTCCAGGTTCGCGGGCAGGTTGCCCCAGGCGCCGGTGGCATCCAGGTCGGTATGCTGCAGGCTGGCCGTCAGCGTGGTGTCCGGGGTCAGGTCGGCGTCGACCACGGCGTACAGCACTTCGCGGTCTTCCTTGCGCGCGTCCTGGAAGAATTCCTTCTTGTCTTTCACGGCGACGACGCGGCCGCGGATCGTGCCGGCCGCATTCAGCGGCGTCGAGACGTCGGCCTCCACGCGGCGCCGGTCCCAGCTGCCCACGATGGCCGAGGCGCTCGCCTGGAATTCCCGGGTCGGACGCTTGCGCACCAGGTTGACGGCGGCCGACGGATTGCCCGAGCCGCGCAGCATGCCGGAGGCGCCGCGCAGCACCTCGATATGGTCGAGCACCGCCGTATCCGGCTGGATGAACATGGTGCCGCCCTGGGTCATCGTCATGCCGTCGATCTGCAGCGCATCGATCTGGTAGCCGCGCGAGTAATAGTTGACGCGTTCGCTGTCGGTGTAGTCGACCGTCACGCCGGGCACGTTGCGCATCACGTCGTGCAGGTCGGGCAGTACGCGGTCGTCGAGGAACTGGCGGGTCAGCACCGTCACCGGTTGCGGCACGTCGCGGATGTCGTCGATGCCCTTGAAGACCGATGCCTTCCTGGCCGCGAAACCGTCCTTGTTTTCCGTGCTCCCGGTGATCGTGACGGTCGCGACCGGGCGGTCGGCGTCATCCGCGGTCGCATCCACCAGCGGCGCTACGGCCGGTTCGGCCTCGACAGCATGGGCCGCGTGCAGGGCGACGGCGGTCGCGCAGCCGACGGCAGCGCGCAGCATCGCGGCCCTGGCGGTGCGCCGCAGCGGGAATGGAAGGAAGGGAACGGCGGCCTCGGCCTGCGGGCGGAACGTCATGGTACTCCTCGAATGGCAGTGAAAAGGGAAGTGAATGATGAATGGGAATCATTCCCAAATGAGAATAGCTCGCAACTATAGCCATAACATTCCGGCATGTCTATGGTTTTCATTATTTCAGCGGACTATTTCCGCGGCGGGCGGCGGCGCATCCGTCGTGCTTCCAAAAATATTGAACACGAGCCTATAATGCGAATCATTCTCATTCGTGTTGTGTTGCAACGGCCCATGTCTTCTACTCCATCGAACGCGGAGCGCCCCGCGCGCGCCCTTCCCTCCGACGGGCTGCGCTACCGCGCCGGCGTGGCTTCGCGCGCCGTGGCGGCCATCGGCGGCGGCTACCTGCTGGCCGCCCTCTGCACGCAGGCGCTGGCGCTTGGCCTGCCCATGTCGCCGGTCGACAACGTGGTCGCGGCCACGCTCACCGGTTTCGTCCTGTACGCGGTCGCGGTCATGTGGGTCTTCGCGGCCCCGAGCGCAACGCGCGCCTGGCTGGGACTGGGCGGTGCCTGCGCGCTGGCGGCGCTTGCGCTCGCGCTGCTGCGCGCGTACGGAGGCAACGCATGAAGGAAGGCTTCCGCCAGTCGATGGCATGGCTGCACACCTGGTCGGGCCTGCTGGTCGGCTGGATCCTGTTCATGGTGTTCGCCGCCGGCACCGCCAGCTACTTCCGCGACGAGATGACGCTGTGGATGAAACCGGAGCTGCATGCCGCCGCGCCGGCAAGGGTGGCGCAGGCCGTCGCGATCGACCTTGCCCGGAAGACGCTCGAGGACAAGGCCGGCAAGAGCCGGCGCTGGTTCATCACGATGCCCACGAACCGCAACCCGGCGCTGGAAGCGGGCTGGGTGCCCGCGCCGCCGAAGGGCGCCGATCCGAAGGCGCGGCCGAGGCGGCGCGAATTCGGCAGCGTGACCATCGACCCCGCCACCGGCCAGGAACTGGCGAAGGCGCGCGCCACCCGCGGCGGTGACTTCTTCTTCCGCCTCCACTTCGACCTGCACTATATGTCCGCCCTGTGGGGCCGCTGGATCGTCGGCTTCTGTGCGATGTCCATGCTGGTGGCGATCCTGTCCGGCATCGTCACCCACAAGCGCATCTTCAAGGATTTCTTCACCTTCCGGCCCGGCAAGGGCCAGCGTTCCTGGCTGGACGCCCATAACGTCAGCGCCGTGCTCGCGCTGCCCTACCACCTCATGATCACCTACACGGGCCTCGTGACGCTGATGTTCATGTACCTGCCGGCAGGCGTGCAGGCCGTCTACCACGACAAGTCGGACGCCTTCTATGCGGACCTGAACGGCGGCCCGGCCGGCAACGCCAAGCCGTCGCCGGCACTGGCGCCGCTCGCGCCGCTTGGCCCGATGGTCGCGGAGGCGAGCCGCATCTGGCACGGTGCGCCCGTCGGCCGCATCACGGTCACGAATCCGGGCCACGCGAATGCCACGGTCAACCTCGTGCTGCAGGAAGGCCGCGACATGACGCAGAGCCTGCCGAACCTGACGTTCGACGGCGCCACCGGCAAGCTCGTGTCCGATCCCGCTCGCGCGAGCGGCGGCGCAGTGCAGACGCGCGGCGTCATGTACGGCCTGCACGTGGGCCGGTTCGCCGATCCGTTCGTACGCGCGCTGTTCTTCGTGTCCGGCCTGGCCGGCTGCGCGATGGTCGCCACGGGCCTCCTGATGTGGGCCGTCAAGGAGCGTCCCAAGCACCCGAAGGCGCGCAAGGACGGTAGCGTGGGCTTCGGGCTGCGCCTCGTCGACGGCCTGAACGTGGCCGGCATCGCCGGCCTGCTCGCCGCCATGCCCGTGTTCTTCTGGGCCAACCGCCTGGTCCCGGTCGGCGGCACCGGCCGCCCGGACACGGAGATCGCCTGGTTCTTCACGGCCTGGGGCATTGCCGCCGTCGCCGGCCTCGCGTTTCCCGCGCGCTGGATGTGGCGCCTGCAGCTGGCGGTGGGCGGCGCGCTGTTCGCGCTGCTGCCGCTGTTGAACGCGGCCACCGGCGGCGCCGGCCTCGCGACCAGCCTGGCGCAGGGCCTGTGGGCGATCGCGGGCTTCGACCTCGTCAGCCTGCTGCTGGGCGGCCTGCTGCTGTATGCGGCATTCCGGCTGCGCACGCGCACGGCGGCCACGCCGCGCCTGGCGGAGAGCGCGGCATGAGCGGCGCCCACTACTGCTTCCTGGCGCTGGCGGGACTCGGCGCCGCGCTGGCGGGATTCGTGGCCCTCGGCCTGGCCATGGACCGCCACTGGGAACAGCTGCACGGACGCGGCACGGAACCGCGCCCGGCCTTGAAGCGCTGGCTGCACGTGGGCGGCATCGCTGGCCTCACGGTGTCGCTGCTGGCCTGCATCGCCCTGCGCGGCAAGGGCCAGGGATGGGTCGCTTGGGCGGGGATGCTGACGGTGTCGGCGGTGGCGCTGTCCATGACGTTCACGTATGGGACGCGCGGGGTCGTCAGGCTGGGGATGGGGGCGGCGGCGGTGGCACTGCTGTCGCTGGCGGCCACCGCGGCGGTCTGAGACGTCGTCCCTGCGCAGGCAGGGACCCAAGTTGGCTGGCATTGTCGGTGGGCGTGCGACATTGGGTCCCCGCCTGCGCGGGGACGACGTTCATATGCCGCCGGCCAGCGATCAGATGTCGGTAAACACCGCATCCTCTGTCAACCGCGACTTCGGCAACTTCGCATTGAAGTCGTCCTCTCCGCCGTAGCCCAGCGACACGATCACCGTCGCCGAGAACCCCTTCTCGCGCAGCCCCAGCTCGCGGTCCAGCACGGCCGCATCGAAGCCTTCCATCGGCGTCGCGCCTACTTCCAGCGCCGCGGCGCCCAGCAGCAGCGTGCCCAGCGCCAGGTAGGTCTGCTTTTCGTACCAGTGCGCCACGTCCTTGCGTTCGAAGCGGTGCAGGTTCGTGTACGAGGCGCGGGCGCCGCCCTGCGCGGTCCTAGCGGCGTCGTTGACGAAGCGCCCGTCGCGCTCTTCCTGGTCCAGCAGCGCCTGCTGGTGGCCGGCGTCGGGTTCGACCCGGCTCGCCAGCACGATGACGTGCGAGGCGTCGCGGATCTTGGGCGCGTTGTACTGGTAGCCGGCGTCGGCCGCCTTGGCGATGCGGTCCTTGCCTTCGGGCGTCGCGGCCATGACGAAGTGCCAGGGCTGGGAATTGACCGACGACGGGGCCAGGCGCAGCAGCTCGCGCAGGCGTTCCACGATGCCGGCCGGGATGCGGCGGGTGCCGTCGAAGGCTTTGACGGTGCGGCGCGTGCGCGCGGCTTGGATGATGTCCATCAGGTTCTCCTTTGTGCTTGCTTATTTGGTGGGGGCTGGCTTGGCGCCGATCTTCACGCGCAACAGCCGGTACGGCTGCTGGCGCAAGTCCTTGCCGCCGTTGAAGCCGGCCTGGCGGTGCAGCTGGTTGGCGATGAAGTACAGGTAACCGTCGGGGCCGATCGACAGCGTGTCCGGCCACAGGATATCGGGCCCCTGCGCGATGGTGGTCCAGCTGCCGTTCGGCGCCAGCTTGCGGATCGCATTGTGTTCGTAGTCGCCGCCATAGACGTTTCCGGCGGCGTCGGCTTCGAGACCGTCCGACGCGCCCTTCCTGCCCAGGTTCTTCACGGCCTTGGCGATCTGCGCATCGCTGGCGGCCGGATCGCGCAGCAGCGCGGTCGGCACCGCGTACAGCGTGCGCGCGGACAGCGCCGAGAAGTACAAGGTCTTGCCGTCGCCCGACAGCGCGATGCCGTCGGATGCCACGTTGAACGGCTGGGCCTTGCCGTCGGGACCGGCCGACGCCAGGGGCTTGCCTTCCACGCGCGCGGCGAAACCCTTCTCCGGAGAGGTCAGCGGGCTGCCGCTCAGGCGCCGCAGGGCCTTGCCGGTGCCGAGGTCGAGCACGATCAGGCCGCCCGGCCCCTTGATCGAGGAGTCGGTGACGTAGGCCACGCCTTCGCTGCCGACGCGGAAGTCGAAGCGCATATCGTTCACGTAGGTCGTGGGCAGGATCACGTCGGCCGGAAACACGACCGTCTTGACGACCTTGTTCGTCTTCAGGTCGACGGCGACCAGCTTCGCACCGCCCGCCTTCGGCGCCGCGAAGCCCGGAGCGGCGGTATCGAGGATCCAGACGCGTCCCTGGCCGTCGGCGACGACGCTCTGCACGCTGATCAGGCCCTTGGCCGGGTCGGCGTCTTCCCGGTTGAAGGCGGCGTCCGGATAGGCGACCGGCTTGCCGTCCACGACCTCGGCGACGCTGAACTTCACGTCGTCGCCCCATTTCGGGAAGTTGACGAAGATGCGGCCCGTCTCGGTGACGGTCACGCCGGTCGGCATGGCGCCCGTGAATTCGGCCACGCGCTCGACGGCGGCGGGCCTGGCGTCCGCCGCGAGGGCGTGGCCGATGCCGGCGGCAGCGAGGACCGCGCCGGCGACCAGGGTGGACATCTTCAAGCGTTTCATGGTGGGGCTCCTTCTACTGGATATATAGGCGGGGTGTTGCCTGTTCTGTTATCGGGCGCCTCCCCCGTGTAGACTGCGGCTTTCGCGCTGACGCCACACGAAGGAGATGGACCCCATGATAGGAAGTGCCGGGCTGATGAAAAACTGGTGCAATCGGTTAGCACTTTCACTCGCGGAGTGAAAATGGTCCGCTTCGAAGATCTCGACCTGTTCGTGCGGACCGCCGCCTGCGGCAGCTTTTCCAAGGCCGCGCGCGAGGCCAACCTGCTGCCCGGCCAGGTCAGCGCCGCCATCATGCGGCTGGAACGCGACCTCGAACTGCGCCTGTTCGCCCGCTCCACGCGCAGCCTGCGCCTCACCGACGAGGGGGAACGCTACCTGCCGTATGCCAGGGAAGTGATCGAAGTACTGCACAGCGGCCGCGAGGCGCTGCGCCGCGACGACGCCGAACTCACCGGCACCCTGCTGCTGGCCGCGCCGTCCGACTTCGGCCGCAACCTGCTGCTGCCGTGGATCGGGGAGTTCCGCCGCAAGCATCCGCGCCTGGAGGTGCGGCTGCAGCTGTCGGACCAGGTGACGGACGTCTTCCGCGACCGCGTCGACATCGCGCTGCGCTACGGCCAGTCCGAGGATGCCAGCTTCGTCGCCCTCCCGCTGGCGCCGGCCAACCGGCGCGTGCTGGTGGCCTCGCCCGCCTACCTGGAACAATGCGGCACCCCGCAGTCGCTGGACGACCTGCAGCACCACAGCTGCCTGCTGTGGCAGCTGCAGGGGCGCGTCTACGACAAATGGGTATTCCCGGCCGGGAAGGCACGCCGCATCGTGCAGGTGAAGGGCGCCCTCGTGTGCGACGACTCCGACGTCGTGCGGCGCTGGGTGCTGGCGGGCGAAGGCATCGCCTACCGCTCGTGGCTGGACGTCGGCACCGACGTGCGCGCGGGGCGCCTGACCCACCTGCTGCCGGACCAGCCGGGCGAACCGGCGCCACTGAACATGGTGTGTCCGCACCGGCGCCAGTTCTCGCCGGCCGTGCGCCAGTTGCATGCGCTGCTGGCGGAGCGCTGCGCGGCGCTCGCGCCCTGACGCGCGGCGTCGTTCCGGCGCACGGCGGACGCCCGTGCCCACGCACACGCTAGCGCATGGCAACCGTCGCGCGTGGGCGCGGGGCGCCCACCCTACGGGAGCAGGCTTCGCAGCGCGGTGAGCTTGTCCGGGTTGCGCACGACGTAGACGGCGCCGATCCTGCCATCCTCGACGAGGAAGGACGTGATCGAATCGGGCACGCCGTCGAGCCAGGTGAGGATGCCCGGCTCGCCGTTGACCTCGACGATGTCGCGCCGCACATTGATGCTCCATTTGCGCTCGATGCCGATGACCAGGCGGGCGATGCGGTCGGCGCCGACCACTGTGCGCACGACGGCCGTCACCTTCCCGCCGCCGTCGCCCGTGAAGGTGGCGTCGTGCGCCAGCAGCGCCTGCACCTTGCCGGGATCGCCGGAGCGGGTCGCCTCGATGAAGCGCGCTAGCAGCGCAAGGTGCGCCTCGCGGTCGACGGCGAAACGCGGGCGCTCGGCACGGACCCGCTCGCGCGCCCGTTGCAGCGTCTTGCGGCATGCGGCCTCGCTTTTCCCCACCATGGCCGCCACCTGCGCATGATCGAATTCGAAGACCTGGTGCAGCAGGAACACGGCGCGCTCTTCCGGCGCCAGCCGCTCCATCATGACAAGGAAGGCGGTCGACAGGTCGCCGGCCGCTTCCAGCGCGCTTTCAGGGGAATCGACGGAGGCTTCGAAGGCGCCGCCGACGAGGGGCTCGGGCAGCCAGGGGCCGAAGTAATGTTCGCGTTCGGCGATGGCGCAGCGCAGACGGTCGATCGACAGGCGCGTGACGACAGTGACGAGCCATGCTTCGGGATTCCTGGCGTCCGCGCTGCCGCCGCCATGCCAGCGCAGCCAGGCCTCCTGGACGATGTCCTCGGCGTCGGCGCGGACGCCGAGCATGCGGTAGGCAATGCCGAACAGGCGCGGGCGCAAGCGCGTGAAGGTGACTGTCGGGTCGGGGCCGGTGTCGCCGGCGAATAGAAGTTGGGTGTCCATGTCCATGAGACGGTTCGCACCGCCGTTGCGTGACAGGGTCCGGCAAATTATTTGCCGACCACACCCGATTCTACGGCCTCACACCGTTTCGCAGCGCAAGTCGGCCGCCAGCACGTCGGCACTCATTCCCGGCTTGATCCTGCCGTGCGAGCGCCCCGGCCGCACCCGCAGCGGCGCGCGCGGCGTGTTGGTGCGGGTCGGCACCAGCGCGCCGTCGTAGGCCGGCATCTCCGCATGGATCTCGACGATACCGTCGTCTACCGTGGCGAGGAACCTGGCCACGGCGATGCGCACGATGGTGCGGTTCGGCAGCTCGGCCTTCAATTGCACCTTGCGGTTGAAATACAGGTAGCTGTGCACGGTGCCGTCCGGCGTGGCGATGTCGACGCGCTTGGGCAGCGAAAAGCCATAGCGCCCGGTCGCCCAGAGCTTGACGATGCAGGTGCCGTGCAGAGGTGACGAGAAAGTGAAGTTCATGCATCGATGCTAACGTCCGCAATGCATGAGCACGCTTGGAATTTGTTTCACGCCGTAACGGCTGGAACACTTGTTTCCGTACGTATATGTATGCCCATGCTGGCAACGCACGATACCTTCCATCAATTTGTCCGCACAATCTTCCCTGTTACTCTTGTAACACCGCCGTGCCACCGTCCTCCCGGGCCGCCGGGCGCGGCGTCTTCATCGACCACCAGAAGGAGTGCACCCATGTTTGTACCCAGGACCGACGAACACGCCATCAACTTCCTCCCGCCGTATTTCGATCCCGACTACGTCGAACACGCCGTGAAGCCCTTCATGGCCGGCTCCATCATCACGGGAGAAAAGCCGCTGCTGCCGCTGATCGACACGGAGCTGACCAAGGAAAAAGCGATCCCGCCGCACATCTTCGGCATGCTGTACGAGGACTGGACGCCGAATATGGAAGAAGAAGGCCTGTCCGTTTTCCTGCAGGGCTACGAAAACCGCGGCCCGGACAACGAGCGCAAGCGCATCTACTATTCAGCCTTCACGCCGGACCTGTACCCCACCCATTACCAGCCCAAGATGGCTGCCTTCATGGACAAGCTGTTCGTGCCGGAACTCGCGGGCAAACCGCTGATGCAGGCGTATTACGGCAGCTACTTCGACCTGTACTGGGACCTGCACCTGGGCGTCTCGGGCGACAGGATTCCCGACGAGATCCGCGAGATCGGCAAGGCGTTCAATACCGTAATCGGGTTCTGGTTCCCCACCTCGGACATCGTCTACCAGAGCTATATGAAGGTGCGCAAGCTGCGGCCCTTCCTGCGCGACTGGGTCGATGCCCGCGTCGAGGACATCCTGCAGGGCCGCACGCCCGGCCACGACAAGACCATCGTCCACGGCTGGATCAAGAACGGGGAACTGAAGGAGAATTTCCGCCGCAAGGACATCGTGTTCGAGTGCTTCCACAACTTCCTCGCCTTCAGCCAGTGGGGCAACACGCTGTTCAACATCGTGGCGCGCCTGTCCGACGAGGACGGCGACCCGGCGATCAAGGACTCGTTTGCGCGCACGATGACCGACCCGGACCGGCGCGACGCCTCGCCGTTCACGCCGCTCGACCGCTTCGCGATGGAGCTGTTTCGGGTCATCTCGCCGAATGGGGGCAGCTATTCGGTGTCGAACGCGCGCCAGAGCATCAGCGGTCAGGGCTACAACGGCGTGCTGACGCTGCACCCGACCTCGAACCGCAATCCGCTGCACTGGCCGGACCCGGACGCGTTCAATCCGGACCGCTACCTCGACGCGCCCCTCACTTCCCAGCACGACGCGACGGCGGCGCAGCAGGCCGGCCTGCGCGGCTGCCCGTTCGCCAAGGCGTCGCGCGCCCTGCGCGACGGGCGCGAAGGGACCATCGAGAACAGCGGCTACGGCGCCGTGTACTCGGTCGTGGACGGCGTGGCCTATCCCGTGCCGGACACGCCGGGCTACGCCCCCTTCGGCTTCGGCTACCGGCGCTGCCCCGGCGAGCTGTTCACGATCGGCTTCGTGCAGGACTTCCTGCGCAAGGTGCATGCGGCGGGCGTACGCTTCGAGAAGCTCGCGGATCCGCATCCGGCCAAGCTGCCGGTGGGCCCGATCACCGTGATCGACGACCGCTACATGTTCAGCCTGGGGCGCTGATCAAGGGCCGGGCGCATCGAGCCGGGCCAGGCCGGCCAGGATCACCCGCACCCCGGCCGCCATGAAGGCATCGGGCGCGCCCACCTCGCGCTCGGTCAGCACGCGGTTGGCCGCGAGCAGGGTGAAGCCGTGGACGTGGGCCCATAAGAGGCCCAACACCTTCTTTTCGTCGATCTCCCGCGGGATGATGCCGGCGTCTCGGCAGCGGTCAATGATGCGCAGAAGGATGGCGCGGGCCTGGTCCAGCGCCGGCAGCGGCTCGGCCTTGTCCCACAGCTCGCGGTCGGTGCCGAACATGACCTGGGCATGGGCAGGATGACCGGCGGCGAAGCGGTAGTAACAGGCGCATGCCTCGACGATCTGGCGGCGCGGCTCGTCCTGGTGGCGCGCCGCCACCTCGTCGAGCGCGGCCGCCAGCATGCCGAAGCCGATGTCGGCGATCCGGTTCAGCATGGCCTGCTTCGATTTGAAATGGCGGTACGGCGCCATGTGCGAGATGCCCGCCGCGGCGGCGATGTCGCGGAAGGTGATCGCGTTCGGATGGCGCTCGCGGGTCAGCTCCAGGAACGTGGCGACGATGAGCTCCGGCAGCTTGCTCCCGGTCCGCGCCTCCTGTACGCCGTCCGCAGTCCCGTCTCCCTTTGCGCCACCGTCCCGGTCCCCGCTCCCTTCCTGCTCCGTCATATCCTCTCCCGTGATGCAGTTGCCGTCTCGTTGCGGCCTCGCGCCGATTCTACCCGTTGGCAGAGAGAGACACCCACACGCCGTCCGCGGCCCTCGAGCAGCAATGACACTTGATTTTACGCAAGATTGCTAACCATCAAGCTATAATCGGAGGATTCCATCGACGACACCCTGCCATGCCGTTGCGCCGCCCGCTCTCCCTGCTCCCGCACCTGTTCCTGCTTCTGCTGCTGTGCGCGGCCGGCACGGCTGCGCGCGCCGGCGACACGTATACGTTTGCCGGCAACGCCGTCAATGGCTGCACGCTGTCGGCCAAGACGTACACCTGCCCCGCCCTGCCGCTGCCCAACTGGAATGACAAGGTCGTGATCTCCGGCGGCTACACCGTCACCGCCAACGGCGACGTCACGTTTGGCTACGACCAGGGCCTGGCCATCAGCGGCGGCGGCACGCTCAGGATCAGCGGCAACCTAGATATCGGTAACATCCAGACGTCCCTGCTGCAGGTGAACGGCGCCACGCTCGTCGCCGGCAAGACCTTCTCGATGGGCGCCCAGGTCCAGACCATCGTCGCGGACATCTCGGCCGCCACGATGAACCTCGGCACGGGCTCGCAGACCAAGATCACGGGCAAGATCGCGGCCACGGGCGCCGTCAACATCGCCTCCAACACGACCATCGTGGGCCCCATCAGCGGAACGACGATCGTCACGACCTCCCCGGTGTCGCTGACGGGCGACGTCACGGCCACGACCCGTTTCTACCTGGCGTCGCACAGCACGATCAAGGGCAATATCGTGGCGCCGACGGTGGAAACCGATTCTCCCGTCACCATCAACGGCAACGTCACGGCCACGCAGGCGTTCACGCTGGCCTCCGGCAGCACGATGACGGGCAACGTGAACTCCGGCGTCGTCAACCTGCTGGCCTCGGGCGTCCAGCTCACCGGCAAGGTCACGGCCACGACCTCATTGCAGATGGGTTCCGGTAACACGATCACCGGCGACGTCGTGACAGGCGAGCTGACGCTGGACTCGTCCAACGCCACCATCGTCGGCAACGCCACCGTCAACCACGCGACGCTGAACTGGGCCGGCCGCGCGACGGAAACGATTTATTGCACGGCCGGGAACACGCCGGGACAGTGCGACTGCGTGACCAACAACAGCGGCTGGGACATCCGCAAGAACGTCAAGAGCAATGCGTCGGGGCCGTATTGCGAAGGGAAGACGGGGACGCTGGATCACTTCCTGATCATTCACCCGAGCACCGCCAGCGTCTGCGCCCCCGCCCAGGTCACGGTGAAGGCCTGCGCGAATGCCGCCTGTACGGCGAGCTATACCAACGGTACGACCGTCTTCCTGCAACCCGCCAACCAGCGCCTGTACATCGGTTCGACCGGCAGCGCCAGCGCCGACCTGGCGCTGCAACCGACCGACCGGCTCGTACTGAGCCTGCTGAGGGACGGTGCGAAGCCGCCCACGTCCTGCTCGTCGAGCGACGGCGCGACCAGCGACTGTGCGATCAAGGTCGCCAAGGTCGGCCTGGAGCTGTTGCTCAATGAGAATCAACCCTCCGACAAGCAGTCCTTCGTCGCGGCGGAAGAGGCGAGCAGGATGCCGCCGCTGAAGATCCGCGCCCAGATCTACGACGACAATGAGAATGCCTGCAAGGCGCTCTTCGATTCCGGCAAGCAGACCATCGGCCTGTCGTTCTACTACGCCGACCCCTCCACAGGCACGATCCAGCCAAGCATCGGCGGCACCCCGTTCACTGCGCGCAAGGAGATCCAGATGCCGCTCGAATTCAAGAACGGCGTCGCCGAGACCACCCTCGCCTACGAGGATGCCGGCAAGCTGGTTCTGAATGCTTCCTATGCGGGCCACGGCTGGGTAGCCAGCGGCAGCCTCGGTGTCGTCGCCGCGCCGGCCGCATTCACGATCGGCACCGAACTGACCGCACCCTATTTTGCCGGCAAGTCCTTTGTCGCCAAGGTCACGGCCATCAATCGCAAGGGTGTCAAGACACCCAACTTCGGCAAGGAACTCGAGCCCGTGCCCGTCCGGCTGGGCGGCACCCCGTGCGGGGAGGGTTGGGCTAATGGCTTCGTGGCGCCATCCGCGCCCAGCGCCATCGAAGGCGGCGTCCAGACCTTCGCGCCGACACCGCAGTCGGACATGCCGCGCATGGACGAAACGGGCGCGCTCTACCTGACCGCCAAGCTGGACGCCTCTTACCTCGGTAGCGGTATCTCGCCTACCGGGACGACCGGTCCCCCCGCCCAGCCATGCAGCGCACCGCTCGGCCCCTTCATTCCCGCCTATTTCTTGCTGGAGGAGAGCGCTGACTGGGGTCGCACGACGCAGCAGGACGGCGAGAAGCGCAAGCAGTACTATTCAGGCGAACCGGCGATGCAGTGGAAGCTCTCTGCGCGCAACCTGAAGCGCGACGTGACCGTTAACTATACGGCTGGCAGGAGCGCACGCGACGTCGACCTCATCGCCATCGATGCCGCCGCCCCAGCCGGCACGACGGCGCCGACCACCTTGGGCGTGCTGGGAACGCCCAAGCAGTGCGTCTCGACGGCGTCCCACTTTGTCTGCGCCGAAGATTTTGTGGACGGCGTCGCCACCTGGATTAAGGGCAGCTTCACGTTTGCGAACCGGCAGACGGCGCCGCTGACGGCCAAGCTGCGCGCGACCGACACGGACAAGGCCAGTTCCAGTTACGCGCCCAAGGAACCGAAGGTGGTCGTGCGCAGCGGCCGGGTGCGGCTGTCGAACGCGTTCGGCTCGGCGCGCCAACCGCTCTCCATGCCGTTCAACCTCGAATACTGGGACGGCCGGGCGTGGGTCCGCAACATGGACGACAGCACCACCGAATTCCATACACCAGCGCTGGCGCTGCCGACCGGCGCGCATATCACCCCAACGTTCGGCAAGCTGGTGCGCGGGGCCGGCACGATCCTGCTGAACCGCGGGACCGCCACCGGAACGACCAGCTTTCCGGTCGCACTGAACCTGGGCACCGCCCCCAAGGACAACGCCTGCAGTCCGCTGAACCCGAAGCCAGGCAGCACCGGCGCGGACATGGCGTTCCTGCGCAGCGCCGACGCCAACTGCACCGATGCGAAACCCCACGACCCCTGGGCACGCGCCAGCTTCGGCGTCTTCTCGGACGAAACCCGGCGCATCATCCACGTGCGCGAGGTGTTCCGATGAAGCGCGCGGGCGGCTTCACCTTCGTCGAGCTGATCGCCGTGATGGTCCTGATCGGCATCCTAGCGGCCTTCGCCGTTCCGCGCCTGGCCGACGGTAGCACCAGCGCCGCGCTCACCTTCGGCGACCAGGTCGTCAGCAGCCTGCGCCTGGCGCAGAAAAACGCCACCGCACGGCGCCGTCTCGTGTGCGCCAACATCACCGGCAACGCTGTCGTGTTGAGCATGGCGACCCGCCCCTTGTCCGAGCAAGCGGCGAACTGCGACGGCGTGCTGGCCGGCGTCGGGCCCGACGACTACCGCAGCAGCGCGGACGACGTGACCGTGTCCGCACGGAGCGTCGATGGCGCGACCGTGGCGTGGCTGTACTTCCAGCCCGACGGCACGATCGTCACGCCCGCCGCGATCCGCCCGTTCCAGGGCAGCGTCATCGTCCGCGGCGACGGCCAGGTACTACGCACCATCAGCGTCACGGGGAGCACCGGCCATGTCGAATAAGCGCGAGGCAGGCGTCACGCTGATCGAGCTGATCGTCGCCATCGTCATCGTCGGCATCGCGCTCGCCGGCGTCGTCGCGGCGTTCGCACGCACGGACCGCGCCAGCGTCGATCCCGTCGTCACGCAGCAGATGGCCATCGTCGCAGCAGGCATGATGGAAGAGATCCTGCTCAAGGACTTCGCCAACGCGAACGCCAAGCCTGCCGCCCGCACCGCCTACACCCAGGCCGCGGACTACAACGGCTATAAGTCGATCGGCATCGTCGACGCGGAGGGCAATGCGGTGCCCGGGCTGTCGGCGTACGACGTGGCGGTCGAGGTGGGCAACCCAGATCCCGCCCATGCGCTGCAGGGCGTTCCGACCGCCGACACGCTCCGCATCCAGGTCACCGTGACGAACAGAATGAGCGAGAGCAAGGATCGCGATCCCGTCGTCCTGACTGGCTGGCGTACGAGGCCGCCGGCACCTCCCCCGGCGCCGGCCGCGGAGATCACGCCATGAAGCGCTCGCGCGGGTTCACACTCGTCGAACTGATCCTGGTCATCGTCCTGGTCGGCATCGTCGGCGGCATCCTGACCATGCAGATGCGACCGGCATTGCAGAGCTACCTGTCGGTGACGCGCCGTGCCAACCTCGTCAACCAGGCCGACACCGCCTTGCGGCGCGTCGTGACGGACGTGCGCCTGTCCGTGCCGAATTCCCTGCGCCTGCAGGCCACGCCGCTGGGCCAGTGCATGGAGATGGTACCGACCAAGGACGGCGGCCGCTACCGCATGGGGCCGGACATCGACCAGCCGGACAAGAGCGCCGTCTTCGATCCGACGGCGCCGAAACTCGCCTTCGACGTGCTGACGAGCCTCTCGCCCACGGTCGGCAAGGGGGACATGATCGTGATCGGGAACGAAAACGGCACCGATCTCTACGAGCCTGTACCCAGGAACGTCGCGGCGATCGCGGACATCACGGCCGGTGCCGCCGGCATCGCGCGCCACGTGATTACACTTGCGGCCGGCGCCACGATGTCGGGCAGCTACGACGGCGGACGCTTTAGCGTCATTCCCGGCAATGGACAGGTCGTCGGCTACCTGTGCCGACCGGCGCCGCCGGATGCGGCGGGACGGAGCAGCGGCACCTTGCAGCGCATCGTGCGCGACCTGGGCACCCCCGCGACGCAGGCCTGCACGCCGGCCCAACCCACCCAGATAGTGGTCACCAACGTCAGCGACTGCGGCTTTGTCTACCGCGAGAACGACGGCGCCACGCAACAGAGCGGCTATCTGCAACTGCGCGTGGGCCTGACGGACGGCGGCGAGTCGGCCAATCTGACCATGGGCGCTCACGTGGAGAACGTGCCATGACGCACCGTACGCGCCAACGCGGCTTCGCCTACATCGCCGCCGTGATCTTCCTGGTCGTTCTGGCGGGCTTCGCACTCTCGGTGCTGCGCCTGCAGAACGTGCAGCAGGCGACCATCGACGGCGGCATCCTTGGCATGCGCGCCGAACAAGCCGCGCGCGGCGGCCTCGAATGGGCGTTCTACCAGCTCCGCAACGGCAATGCGCAGGCCTGCCTGAATACCGTCGACAAGGCCACGAGGACGGATTTCGTCGCCGACAGCGGCTTCAAGGTCACGCTCACCTGCGCCGTCCAGACCTACAACGAGGGCGAGGACTACGACAGCGGAGTGCGTGCAGCGCAAAAGAAGAACATCTTCGAGCTGACGGCGACCGCCTGCAACGGCAGCGGCGCCGCCTGCCCGGACGCCGGGAGCGTGACGGGCCCGGATTACGTCGAACGCAAGCGTTCGGCGTCGCTGTGCGGCGTCGAAGACAACAAGAAGTACTGCTACTGACGCCATCTACACCGCGTATACACGCGCCGCGGCACTTTTTACGCGCCCTTTGCCGCCCCCCCCTAGACTGGCCGGGTTCCAACAGCAAAAGGAATCCCATGCACCCCGACCCCGTCCCACTGGCCTCGCAGCCCGATTCGTCGAACGCGGGAGGTGCGCGATGATCGTCGCCATCGCCGGCGGACATCCCGATCCGCTCCACGGACTGCTCGGAAAGACGCTCGCCGACCTGCGCCGCCGCGACGGCTGTCGCGTGCTGCTCGTGGATGCGGCATCCGGGCAGCGCCTCGACTGCGCCGCCGACTGCTTCGACGACGTGCTCGTCGCCGCCGGCGACTGCGCATCGGACGAATGCCGCTCCGCGCTCGCCGCCGCCCAGGTGGCCCTCGTTCCGATCGCGCCGGAGGAAGCGGATGCGCAGCGCCACTACGCGCTGATCGCGCGCCTGAACGCGGCGCGCATGTTCAATCCGGGGTTGCGGGTGCTGTTCGTCGCCACCGGGTCCGGCCAGGACGCCGCAGCGGCCGACTGCCTGCAGGCGGTACGCGCGTATGCCGCCGAAGTGATGTCCGGACACGTCGCCGCGACCGTGCTCGATCGCAGCGCCTTGCTGGACAGCGCGGGCAGCCTGGCCGCGTTGAGCAATGAAGTGTTCGGCGCCGCCCATGCGCGCCGCCACGCCGCACATCATTGATGCGACCCGGTGCGCGCACGGCGTGCGCATCGCCTTGCAATCGTTTTGCCGGGAGAGAACCGGTTCCGGCAGGCTACCGGTTGCGGGGAGGTGGCGCTGCACGCGCCGGAGGAAGGACGAGCGGGGTGGGCCGGGCCGGATGCCCACCCGGGCACGTCATGACATCACGTCAGAGCGGCGTGACACGTGCCAGGGTGATGCCTGCCTTGGCGAACGCCACGGCGACGGGCAAGGCGCACAGCACCAGCATCACGCCGATGCGCACGCGGCGGGCGCGCTGCTTCTGTTCGGCCAGGCGCGAAATACGGTTTCCTGCATCATGGTTCATGGCGGCCTCTTTTATGTATGGTGAATAGGACAATCATAATACGGCGGGTCCGAAACCGGCGACACGAATGGCTGCGCCGTTGCCGCGTCCCGCCTTGATTCTTTACGCATGGAAAGTATCAGAGTACACCCGGTGTCATGACAAATCCATGCGCTACAATCAGGGTCTGGCAAGTTTTGTCGAAAACGTCTGTTTTTTTCAACGCCCCACCGGTACCCGACCATGCCCACGCCGCAGGAACGCCTGATATTCGATAGCCTGAAAGACGTTCTTTCGCAAGCGGTACGCGGTGCGCCCTTCGACGACCTGCTGTCCGGCCTGCTGCAGGCGGCCCATGCGCTCACGGGCCCGGACACCCAGGCCGCCATCTACGTCGCCGACGACGCCGGCGCATTGCTGCACCTGGGCGCCGCCGCCGGCCTGGCGCCCAGCTTCATGGAAGCGCTGCGCACGGTGCCGGTCGACCCGCAACAGGCCGCGTGCGGACGGGCCGCCGCGCTGCGCACCATCGTCGTCGTCGAAGACGTGCTGACCGAGCCGCGCATGGCGCCCTACCTGGACCTCGCACGCGACCACGGCGTGCGCGCCTGCTGGTCGTTCCCGCTGCGTGCGCCGGATGGCCACGTGCTGGGCACCCTCGCCTTCTACCACGGCAGCCCGCGCACGCCGGGACCGGAACTGTGCGCCGACCTGGACTACTTCGCCGACACGGCCGCGCTCGTGATCGACCGCCACCTGCGCGAACAGCGCAATGCACGCGTGCAGGCCGAGTCGGACCGCCGCCGCCGGCTGTACGAGGCGGTGCTGGGCACCACGCCGGACCTCGTCTACGTGTTCGACCTGGATCACCGATTCACCTACGCCAACGCCGTGCTGCTGCAGATGTGGGACCGCACCTGGGACGAGGCGATCGGCAAGAACTGCCTGGAACTGGGCTATCCGGACTGGCACGCGGCCATGCACGACCGCGAGATCGAGCAGGTCAAGGCCACGCGCCAGCGGATCCGCGGCGTCGTGCCCTTCGACGGCGCGTTCGGCCTGCGCTACTACGACTACATCTTCACGCCCGTGATCGGGCCGGACGGCGAAGTCGAGGCGATCGCCGGCACCACGCGCGACGTCACCGAGATCAAGCAGGCCGAGGAAGCGCTGCTGGCCAGCCGCCAGGACGCGCTGGCGGCCGCCCGTGCCGCCGAGGCCGAGCGCCAGCGGCTGGACGCCTTCCTGCAGGCCGTCCCGGTCGGCATCGTCTACTGCAACGCCGACGGGAAGGTCGAGCTGGTGAATACCGCCACGCGCGAGATGTGGGGCCGCCGGACGGACGGCGAACGCGATGCCGCGCGCGGCTGGTGGGCAGACGGCTCCGCACGCGACGGCCAGCCGATTGCCGCCGACGAATGGGCGATGGCGCGCGCGCTGGCCGGCGAAGAGGTCGACGGCGACCTGGTCGAGATCGAATCGTTCGGCCCCGATGCGGCGCGCCGGCGACTGCTGCTGCGCGCGACGGCGGTGCGCGACGGCGCCGGCACGATCACCGGTGCCGTGGTCGCCCAGACCGACATCAGCGAGCGGGTACGCGTGGAAGCGGCGCTGCGCGAGAGCGAGCGGCGCTTTCGCACCATCACCAACGCGATGCCGCAGATGGTCTGGACCGCGCAGCCCGACGGCTCGATCGACTACCACAATGCCCAGTTCTATCGCTTCGCAGGACTGGCCGAGGGCGAGGCCGACGGCCGCGACTGGGCGGAGCGGGCGCTGCATCCCGACGACAGCGGCGCGGCCCGCGCCGCCTGGGACCACAGCGTCGCCACCGGCGCACCGTACGAAATGACCTACCGGCTGCGCCACGCATCGGGCGACTACCGCTGGATCCTGGCACGCGCCCTGCCCCTGCGCGACGACGACGGCGCCATCGTCCAGTGGCTCGGCACCGACACCGACATCCACGCCAACAAGCTGGCGGAAGATGCGCTGCAGGCTGCCAATAGGCGCAAGGACGACTTCCTGGCGATGCTGGCGCACGAGCTGCGCAACCCCTTGGCGCCGATCAGCGCGGCCTCCCAGGTGCTGCGCATTGCACCGGCCGACCCGGCCAAGGTGCGCAACTACGCGGAACTGATCGGCCGCCAGGTCAATCACATGACGGCCCTGGTCAACGACCTGCTGGACGTCTCGCGCGTCACCCGCGGCATGGTGCAGTTCGACAAAACGCTGGTCGACCTGCGCAGCGTCGTCGCCAGCGCGGCCGAGCAGGTGCATCCGCTGGTCGAGGCCAGCCGCCACGCGCTGACCATCGACGTGGGCGGCGGACCGGTTCCGGTGCTGGTGTGGGGCGACCGCGCGCGCCTGATCCAGGTGGTCGCCAACCTGCTGGGCAACGCGGCCAAATACACGCCGCCGGGCGGCCGCATCGCGCTCGAGATGGCGGTCGGACGCGACAGCGCGACGATCCGCGTGTGCGACGACGGCAGCGGCATCGAGCCGGCACTGCTGCCGCACATCTTCGAACTCTTCACCCAGGGCAAGCGCACCCCGGACCGGTCCCAGGGCGGCCTGGGGCTCGGCCTGGCGCTGGCGCGCACCATCGTCGCGGCACACGACGGCAGCATCGCCGCCGACAGCGCGGGCCCGGGCCACGGCAGCTGCTTCACCGTCACCTTACCCCTGTCGCAGCAACGCCAGCCCGAAGCGGCCCTGCCGGCGGGCACCCTGGCCCCTGCGCCCAACGCGTTGAACATCATGCTGGTGGACGACAACGCGGACGCGGCGGCCACGCTGGCCGCGCTGCTGGACGCCGGCGGCCACCGCGTGAGCGCCGTCGCCGACCCTGCCCAGGCCGCCGCAGCAGCACTCGCCGATCCGCCCGACGTCTTCATCCTGGACATCGGCATGCCCGGCATGGACGGCCATGAACTGGCGCGCCGCCTGCGCGGGGAGCGTCCGTTGCGCGACGCGCTGTATATCGCGCTGACGGGCTACGGCCAGCCGCGCGACCGCGAGCTGTCGCGCCAGGCCGGCTTCGACCATCACCTGGTCAAGCCAGTCGACGCCGACGAGCTGCTCGGATTGCTGCGGCAGCGCGCCGCCGCGCCGCCGCGTTCAGCTGCGGTCGACGATCCGGGCAATGCGTCCGCCGGCGAAGCCGAATTCCGATTCCCCGCTTAGCGCGAGCTCGGTCCCGGCGGACGGCCCGCCGGGAATGTCGACGGCCAGCGTGCCGCGCCAGTCGATGCGCGCCAGCAGCGCGTGGCCCTCGGCCGTCAGGCTGGCGATGCGCTGCTCGCGCTGCGAAAACATCGCCTTGGCCTGGTCGGCCAGCGCGCGGAAGGCGTCGATGCCGTCCGAGGAAGCCGTCATCTCGCCGCCGGCCCAGTTCTCGAAGCGCACGTCCGGCGCGAGCTGGGCCAGCATGCCGTCGATGTCGAAGGCGTTGTAGGCATCGATGTAGCGCGCGACCAGGTCGCGCTGCGCGGTATCGTTCATGCTTCCTCCTTGCCGGTTGCAACGAAGCGCCAGGAGACGGCCGACGCATCGTCGGCGCGCTTGGCGGTGATGCCGGCGGCGGCCACGGCGCCCGCCTCGAAGGCACGCAGTTCGTCGACGAGGGCGTCGAGCCCCCGCTCCAGGACGGCCGCGGCCAGTCCCGCATCGTCGTACAGGCCATAGGTATCGACCAGGCGATAGAAACCATCCGTCATCGCCAGCAGCTGGCCCTGCGCCGGCGCGTCCAGTACATGCGTGCGTGCCGCGAAGGCGGCGCGCGGCGCCAGGCACAGCACCTGCGGATGTGCCGCCGTGTTCTGCGCATGGCGGCGCGCCTGCAGCATCGGCAGCAGGCGCTCCCAGCGCTCGGCGGCATCGCTCACGCCTTCCGCCACCAGCGCCGCCACGGCGGCCTGCACTTCGCGCTCCACGGGATTGTCGAACGGGTCCAGGTCGCGCACGCCATCCGGTCCCTGTAACAGGATCTTGCTGTCGCCCAGGCAGTAGAGTTCCAGCCGCGCCGGCGCCATGCGGCCGCCCTGCGCGCGGCCGTGGCGCACGCGCACCCACGACAGCGTCGCCACGGGCCAGTCGTGCGGCGGGACGTTCGCGCCGGACGCCAGCGCGCGGTGCGCCGCGCGGGTGCCGACCAGCGCCTGCGCCACGAGGCTCTCCTGGCTGCCCGCGCGGTGCAGGACGGCCGCGAGGTCGGCCGCGAACTGCTGCACGAACCAGGACGGGTCGCTGGCGCCGGCCCGCACGTGGCGCTGCGGAGACAGCGGCGTCGCGCCATCCATGACGATGATGTCGGTGACCCCGTCGCGCTCGTACACGCCGACCAGGTCTTCGTTGATGTGGCCCTTGCCGGCCGATGTCACGAGGCTGTAACGCAATCCGCCCTCCTTGTCGTGAAGTCGTCGACTACTATAACCCGAGCGCGGCGGGACAGGTCAAAGAAGGTCGATGCCGGGGAGCGTACGGAGCGAGGTCTCGCGCATCACCTGCACGAAATCGGCGAGATAGGCTTCGCCATCGTTGCGCTTGCGCGTCACTGCGTACAGGCGGCCCGTCAGGCCGTCGGTCCCGATGCGCTGCCGCGCGACATAGCCGCGTTCCAGGTAGCCGTGCACGGCCCACAGCGGCAGCGCCGCGAACCCGCGTCCGCTCGCCACCAGCTGCAGCATGGCCACCGTCAGCTCGGTCGTGCGGCGCGGCGGTTCGATGCCGGCCGGGCGCAGCACCTGGCGCACGAGGTCCAGCATGTCGTCCGGCACGGGATACGTGATCAGGGTCTGGTCCGCGAAATCGCGCGCCGCCATGTGCGGCTTGTCCAGCAGCGCATGGCCGCGCGGCAGGATCGCCACGATCTCGAAGGCGAACAGCGGATGGAACACGACGTCCGTCTCATCCTCGTCGACGTCGGAGACGATGGCCACGTCGGCGCGGTCCTGGTGCAACAGGCCGACCGGATCGGACTGGAAACCGGACACGATGTCCTGCTCCACGTCCGGCCAGCGCTGGCGCAGCGCATCCATCGACGGCATCAGCCAGTCGAAGCAGGTATGGCATTCGACGGCGATGCGCAGCTTGCCGCCCCCGTGCCCGGCCAGGCGGGCAACGTCGCGCTCGGCCTGCTCCACGGCAGGGATCGCGTCCGCCGCCAGCTGCAGCAGGCGCCGCCCGGCGGCACTGAACGCCACCGGCGCCGTCTTGCGCTCGAACAGCGTCATGCCGTAGAACTCTTCCAGCGTCTTGAGCTGGTGCGACAGCGCGGACTGCGTGACGTTCAACAGGGCCGCCGCGCGCGAGACGGTGCCCGCTTCCTGCAGCGCGAGCAGCGTGCGCAGGTGCCGTAGTTCGAGGATCGAGGTGCTCATGAGGGAAATTCATCTGATCAGAAAAATAATTCGTTTGAATTATGCCGCCTGGCCGCCGATGATTACAAGCATCTTTCATCCAGAACTAGAATCATCATGATCAAATCTCATACTCTCGGCTATCCTCGCATCGGCGCCCAGCGCGAACTCAAGTTCGCCCTCGAACGTCACTGGCGCGGCGACATCGATGCCGCCGCGCTCGAGGCCGTGGGAGCGGAACTGCGCGCGCGCCACTGGGCCGAGCAGCGCGCGGCGGGCCTGGACTTCGTCACCGTGGGCGACTTTTCCTTCTACGACCAGGTCGCCGACCACGTGCTGCTGTTCGGCTGCGCGCCGGCGCGCTTCGGCTTCGACGGCAGCGAGACGGCACTGGCACGCACCTTCACGCTGGCGCGCGGCGTGGCGAGCGAAGCGGACACGGTGACCGGCACGGACGCGGCGTCGTGCGGCTGCGGCCACGCGCATGCGGATGCCGCCGATGGCGTAGACGGCAAGCCCGCGCTGGAAATGACCAAGTGGTTCGACACCAATTACCACTACCTGGTGCCGGAATTCGATGCCGACACGCGCTTCGCGCTGGCCGCCGAGCGGCTGCTGGCCCAAGTGGCAGAGGCCCGTGCGCTCGGCCATCCCGTCAAGGTCGCGCTGCTCGGTCCCCTGAGTTTCCTGTGGCTGGGCAAGGCGCAGGCGGCAGGCTTCGACCGGCTGTCCCTGCTCGACGCCCTGCTGCCCCATTACGCGGCGCTGCTGGCCCGGCTGAAGGCGGCCGGCGCCGAATGGGTGCAGCTCGACGAACCGATCCTCGGCCTGGACCTGCCCGCCGCCTGGGCGCTGGCCTACGAGCGCGCCTACCACCTGCTGCATGCGGCAGGCCTGCCGATCTTGCTCGCGACCTACTTCTCGCCGCTGCAGGAACACCTGAGCCTGGCCTGCAAGCTGCCCGTGGCGGGCCTGCACGTCGATGGCGTGCGCGCCCCCGAGGAACTCGTGCCGGTGGCCGACTGGCTGCCTGTCCACAAGGTGCTGTCGGTCGGCATCGTCGACGGCCGCAACGTCTGGCGCGCCGACCTCGACGCCTGCCTCGCGCGCCTGCGTCCCCTGTTCGAGCACCGCCCGAACGCGCTGTGGCTCGCGCCCTCCTGCTCGCTGCTGCACGTGCCGCTGACCCTGGCGCAGGACGGCGCCGTCGATCCCGAGGTACGTCCGTGGCTGGCCGGCGCCGTCGAAAAACTGGCGGAAGTGCGCACGCTGCAGCGCGCGCTGGCCGAAGGCGAGCAGGCGGTGGCCTCGGAACTGGCGATTGCTCGCGCCGCGCTCGCAGCACGCCGCGCCAGTTCGCGCGTGCACCGTCCCGACGTGGCGCGGCGCCTCGACGCCCTGGCGCCCGATGCCGACCGCCGCGCATCCCCGTTCGCTGCAAGGAGCGAGCGACAGCAGGCGCGCCTGCAGCTGCCCCCGTTCCCGACGACGACGATCGGCTCCTTCCCGCAGACGGCCGCGATCCGCGCCGCGCGCGCGGCCCGCCGGCGCGGCGAGCTGGATGCACCGTCCTACGACGCCGCCATGCGCGCCGAGATCGAGCACGCCGTCCGCCAGCAGGAAGCGCTGGACATCGACGTCCTCGTGCACGGCGAGGCCGAGCGCAACGACATGGTCGAGTACTTCGGCGAGCAGCTGGACGGCTTTGCCTTCACGGCGAACGGCTGGGTCCAATCGTACGGCTCGCGCTGCGTCAAGCCGCCGATCCTGTACGGCGACGTGGCCCGTCCCGCGCCGATGACGGTGGCCTGGACCGCCTACGCCCAGAGCCTGACGCAGCGGCCGATGAAAGGCATGCTGACGGGTCCCGTCACCATCCTGCAATGGTCGTTCGTGCGCGACGACCAGCCGCGCGCGGCGAGCTGCGCGCAGCTCGCGCTGGCGATCCGCGACGAGGTGCTGGACCTGGAAGCGGCCGGCATCGGCATCATCCAGATCGACGAGCCGGCGCTGCGCGAAGGCCTGCCGCTGCGGCGCGCGGGCTGGGATGCCTACCTGGCCTGGGCCGGCCGCGCCTTCCGCATCGCCGCCGCCGGCGTCGCCGACGAGACGCAGGTGCACACGCATATGTGCTACGCCGAATTCAACGACATCCTGCCGGCCATCGCGGCGCTCGACGCCGACGTGATCACCATCGAAACCAGCCGCTCCGGCATGGAACTGCTGCGCGGTTTCGGCGACTTCGCCTATCCCAACGGGATCGGCCCGGGCGTCTACGACATCCACTCTCCGCGCGTGCCCGATGCCGGCGCCATGCTGGACCTGCTGCGCAAGGCGCGCGCCGTGATCCCGCCGCACCAGCTGTGGGTCAATCCGGACTGCGGCCTGAAGACGCGCGCCTGGCCGGAAACCCGGGCGGCGCTGCGCAATATGGTGCAGGCGGCGCAACGGTTGCGCGCGGAGGCCGCCGCCTAAGACGAATTGCGCATGTCGATATGCCGTTTTATTCGGACCGGGCGGCGCCGGTCCGGCGATAATGGCGGCATGAACAATCGCACAACTTCATCTGCCGGGTCCGGCGATGTCGATGTCCTGGTGCAGTCGCTGATCGACGGCGTGCACCTGGATGCCACCACCTTCCACGTCGGCCAGTACTGCGGCCGCTGGACCGCTTCCACCGCCGGCCGCGCGCTGGGCAGCTTCCACCTCGTGCTGCACGGCGGCTGCTGGCTGCACGTCGGCGACGAGGCGCCGTTGCGGCTCGAGGCACGCGACGGCGTCTTCATGCTGCGCGACGTGCCGCATATGCTCGGACCCGACCCCGTTTCCACCGCCGCACCGGGCGCCGCCATGGCGCCCCTCGGATCGGCGGTCCCCGGTGCCACGGGCCTGGCCTGCGGCTTCTTCCGCTTCCGCGGCGCGCTCGCCGCCCTGGTGGTCGACTCGCTGCCGGACTACCTCGTGCTGCGCGCGGGCGACCCGGCGCTGGCGGCCGTCGCCAGCCTGTTCGACCTCGTGCAGGCCGAACGCCCGCCCACACCGGACACACCGTCTCCCCTCATCGCGCGCCTGGCCGAGCTGATGTTCTTCTATGTCGTGCGCCATGCCGCGCGCCGCGCCGACATCGCCTCGGGCCTGCTGGCCGTCGCGCGCCTGCCGGAATTCGCGGCCCTGGTCGAGCGCATGGTCCATGCGCCGGGTGCGGACTGGTCGACGACGGCCATGGCGCGTGCCGCCCACATGTCGCGCTCCAGCTTCTACAAGCATTTCAGCGAGGCCAGCGGCCAGGCGCCGGCCCAGTTCCTGCTGGCGCTGCGCATGCGCATCGCCGCCCAGCGCCTGCACGGCGGCGACACGGTCGAACGCGTCGCCGAGCATGTCGGCTACGGCTCCTACGCCGCCTTCTCGCGCGCGTTCAAGAAAATCATCGGCGAGCAACCGGGCGCGTTTCGCCGACGCGGCCACGCGAGCCCTGGCCGAAACGGCCAGGAAACCGTCGGCGCGAGACGCGAGCTGGACGAACGAGCAAAAAATCGAGACGACAGAGCCCAACCGTCCGCCGGCAGCCGCCTACAATAGCCGTCATCGAACCTTTATGCGAGCGCCGACCATGTCCCGCCTGACCGTCCATACGAAAGACACCGCCCCGGAAGCTTCCCGTCCCTTCGTCGAGAAAGCCATCGCCAACAACGGCTTCCTGCCGAACCTGATCGGCGTGCTGGCCAGCTCCCCGCAGGCCTTGCAGACCTATATGACGGTGTCCGGCATCAATGCCGAGACCAGCCTCACGCTGGCCGAGCGCGAAGTCGTGCAGATCACGGCGGCGCGGCTGCATGGCTGCGACTTCTGCATCGCCGGCCACACTGCCGTCGCCCTCAAGAAGGCGCAACTGCCGGTCGAGGGCGTCCGCGCCCTCCAGCAGGGGAAGGACACGGGGGATGCGAAGCTGGATGCCGTGCGCGCCTTCGCCGAAGCCGTGATCGCGCGCCGCGGCGCCGTGGACGACAGCGCCTACGGGGCATTCGTGGCGGCCGGCTATGGCGAACGCCAGGCGCTGGAAGTCGTGCTGGGCATCAGCCTGGCCACGCTGTGCAACTTCGCGAACACGCTGGCCGGCAGCGCCATCAACCCGGAACTGCAACCGTTCGCCAGCGGAGCGATCTGATGACGGACCTTGCCGCCTGGCTCGACGCCCATGCGGACCGGCTCGACACGGATGCCTCGCTCGCTGCCGAGGTCGTGCCGCGCCTGGCCGCGGCCGGCCTGTTCGGGATCGGCGTGCCCACGCAGTACGGCGGATCGGGCGGCACCGTCGTCGACGCCATCGAGGCGATCGCCGGAGTGGCCGAACGCTCGCTCACGGCCGCCTTCGTGTTCTGGGGACAGCGCACCTTCATCGAATACCTGCTGCAGGGCGAGAACGACGCCCTGCGCGCGCGCTGGACCGCGGACCTCGTCGCAGGCCGCCAGGCCGGCGCCACCGGCCTGTCCAACGCGATGAAATTCCTGTCCGGGATCGAGTCGCTGCAGATCGACGCGCGCGCCGACGGCGACGGCTGGCGCCTGGACGGCGGGCTGGCCTGGATCACCAACCTGCGCAAGGAAGGCTTCGTCGCCGCGGCGGCCGTGAACATGCCCGAGGGCAGGCCGCCCGCCGTCGTCGCGTTCGCGCACGATGCGGCCGGCGCCATGCGCAGCCCCGACCTCGACCTGCTGGCCCTGCGCGGCAGCAATACGGCGGCCATCGCACTCTCCGGCGTACGCATCGGCACGGCCGACGTCATCGCGGCCGATGCGCGCGCCTGGCTGCCGCACGTGCGTCCCGCCTTCCTGGGCATGCAATGCGGCCTGTCGATCGGACTCGCACGCGCCGCCCTGGCTTCGGCGCTGTCGCTGTCCGCCGCCGTACGCGTTCCGCTGCGCGCGCGCATCGACGAGGCCCGGGTCGCGCTGGAACGCCAGGCCGCGGCGCTCGCCGAGGGCGTACTGGACGGCCGCTTCAGGACGCAGGCACCGGAGATGTTCCGGCTGCGCATCGCGCTGGCCGCCAGCGTCCAGCATGCCGTCATGCTCGAACTGCAGGCCAGCGGCGGCAAGGCCTACCTGCAGCAGACGGGCGGCGGGTTCGCGCGGCGCTGGCGGGAATCCGCCTTCATCCCCATCGTCACTCCCAGCCTGACGCAGTTGCAGGCGGCACTGGACAAGCTCGGCGCGGCATGACGGCGGCCAGCACCGACACCAGCGCACTGGCGGCGCACGGCGTGAACATCGGCTACGGCACGCGCACGATCGTCGACGGCGTCTCGCTCGCCATCGCCAGGCGCGAGATCGTCTGCCTGCTGGGCGGCAGCGGCTGCGGCAAGTCGACGCTGCTGCGCGGCCTGGCGGGTCTGGAGACGCTGCGCGCCGGCAGCGTCCACTTCCTCGGCGAACCGCTGACGGCGCCGCACCCGCGCGCCGCCCTCGTGTTCCAGCAGCCGAGCCTCCTGCCCTGGCTCGACGTGCGCGGCAATGTCGGGTTCGGCCTGGACTTCGCGCGGCAGCCGCGCATCGACCAGGCGGCGCGCGTTCAGCGCATCATGGATGCGATCGACGCGGTAGGCCTGGCGCCACGCGCGCACGCCTATCCTTCCCAGCTGTCCGGC
Organism: uncultured Massilia sp.; assembly: GCA_963529995.1. Lineage (GTDB taxonomy): Bacteria > Pseudomonadota > Gammaproteobacteria > Burkholderiales > Burkholderiaceae_D > Telluria. The sequence goes on from CAUSCY010000001.1 coordinate 65,303, forward strand.
GGCCAGGCCCAACGCGTGGCACTGGCCCGGGCGCTGGCGCGCCAGCCGGAACTGCTGTTCGCAGACGAGCCGTTTTCGGCGCTCGACGCCGTCACCCGCGGCGAGATGCAGGACCTGCTGGTCGACCTCGTGCACCGCTGGCACACGGCCGCGCTGCTGGTCACCCACGATATCGACGAGGCCATCCTCGTTGCCGACCGCATCCTGCTGATGGCGGGCCAGCCCGGCCGCATCGTGCGCGAATGGCGCGTCGGCCTGCCGCGCCCCCGGCTCGAGCATGGCGCCGACGTCGCGTCCCTCCGGCTCGAGATCGTCGGCGCGCTGCGCGAGGGCGCCGCCATCGCATGACACCCATGACAACAAGGAAAACCACCATGTCCGAACCCGTCCACATCTGCGCATCGGCCGGCTGCGATTGCGGAATGACCCGACGCGACTTCCTGCGCCTGTCCGCCCTCGCCGGCGCCGGCGCCGCCTCCCAGCTGCTGTTCGCCGGCGACGCGCTGGCGCAGCGCTTCAAGGGCGACGACCAGCCCGTCAAGATCGGCTACCTGCCGATCACCGACGCCGCGCCGCTGCTGGTCGCGCACGGACGCAAGCTGTTCGACGCCCAGGGCCTCAAGACGGAGGCGCCGCGCCTGTTCCGCAGCTGGGCCCAGCTGGTCGAAGCCTTCGTGGCCGGCCAGGTCAACGTCGTGCACCTGCTCTCGCCGGCGACGCTGTGGGTGCGCTACGGCGCGAAATTCCGCGCCAAGGTCGTGGCTTGGAACCACGTCAACGGTTCCGCGCTGACGGTGCAGAACGACATCAACCACGTGTCCGACCTGGGCGGCAAGACGGTCGCGATCCCGTTCTGGTACTCGATCCACAACATCCTGCTGCAAAAGCTGCTGGCGGCGAACCAGCTTGCCGTCGTCACGCGCGCACGCGGCGAGGCCGTCAAGCCGAACGAAGTCAATCTCGTGGTGCTGTCACCGTCCGAGATGGTGTCGGCGCAGGCCTCCAGGTCGATCGCCGGTTTCATCGTCGCCGAGCCGTTCAACGCCGCCGCGGAGACGGCCGGCGTGGGCAAGATCCTGCGTTTTTCCGGCGACGTGTGGAAGAACCACGCCTGCTGCGTGACCTTCCTGGCCGAACGGGACCTGAGCGACAAGCCGGAATGGGCGCAACGGGTCACCAACGCCATCGTCAATGCCCAGCTGTGGTCGCGCTCGAACCAGATCGACACGGCCAAGCTGCTGTCCAGCGGCGACGAGCACCGCTACACCCCGCACCCGCTGCAGACGCTGTCCAAGGTGCTGGCCGTGACCGATTACTCGGCCTACGAAAAACGCGGCATCATCGCGCACCCGGCCTGGCAGCAGCGCCGCATCGACTTCCAGCCGTATCCGTTCGCGTCCTATACGGAAGAGCTGGTGCGCGCCATCGGTCAGACGAAGGTCGAAGGCGACGCGCGCTTCCTGGCCAAGCTGGACCCGAAGTTCGCCGCGCGCGACCTGGTGGACGACCGCTTCGTGCGCAAGGCGATCGACCTGGCGGGCGGCCCGGCGGCGTTCGGCCTGCCGGCCAACCTGCTGCGCACCGAGACGATCGCCGTTTGACGATGGCGGGCCGTTTCCTCTGGCCGCTGGCCGGCTTCGCGCTGGCCCTGGTGCTGTGGCAGCTCGGCGTCGGCGCGCTCGAAGCGGGCACGCCCATCGCCGCGGCATTCTCGCCGCTCAACACGGCGCACGCGCTCGTAAACCTGCTGCAGGGCACCGACATCTGGCGCCACGTGGCCGTCAGCCTGAAACGCGTCGCCGTGGCGCTGGCCTGCGCCGTCCTCGCCGGCGTGCCGCTCGGCGTGCTGGTCGGCATGTCCAGGCGGTTCGCCCAGGCCGGCACGCCGCTGTTCCAACTGCTGCGCATGGTGTCTCCGCTGTCCTGGATGCCGCTGGCCGTGATGGTACTGGGCGTGGGCGATGCGCCCGTTTACTTTCTCCTGGCCTTTGCCGCGGTGTGGCCGCTGATGCTGTCGACCTCCGCCGGCGTCGCCCAGCTCGATCCGAACTGGATGCTGCTGGCGCGCAGCCTGTCCGCCACCCGCGCGGAAGTCGTCTGGCGCGTCGTGCTGCCCGGGATTACGGCGCACATCCTGACGGGTGTGCGGCTGGCGATCGGCATCATCTGGATCGTGCTGGTGCCGGCCGAGATGCTGGGGGTCTCCGCGGGGCTTGGCTACTTCATCCTCGATACGCGCGACCGTCTCGCCTATTCCGAGCTGACGGCCGCCATCATCCTGATCGGCGTGCTGGGCTACGCGCTCGACTGGCTGGCGCGCTGGGCACACGCGCGCTGGCTGCACGCATCACCCGGCCGCGCGCCCGACTGATCGGCACACCGGCGCCGGCATGATGCCGCGCGCCGCGCAATACGCCTGCAACGCCGCCGGGTCGCCATCCGGCTCCGCCAGCGCCACGTGCCCGTCCGGCCGCACCAGGTAGACGGCGTCCCGCTCGAGGCCCGCGGCGCCGCAGGCGGCATGCCACGCGAAGCGCCGCGCCGTCACGCCGGCGTCGAAGCACCAGGCTTCGAAGCCCGGCTTCGGGTCGCCGTACACGTGCGCCTGCCAGGCGACGCCGTCCAACGTCGCGTGGTTGTCCGGCCCTTCGAAGCCCGTCCACGGCAGCCGGTCGCCGCCGTGCACGCGGCCCGCGTGGCCTTCGCTGAGGACACTGTCGCGGTAATGGATGCCGGTCTGCGACAGCACCCGGAACAGGGTCGCCCGCACCGGCTCGATGCCGTAGGCGACCGATGCCAGCAAGGGCGCAATGCGGGTACGCACGACGTCGGCCAGGCTGCCCTCGGCCGTGACGACGGAAAACACCCGGTCGGTGGTCTCGACCAGCTTGCGTGCGAAGGCCATGCGCTCCCGCTCGTAGCTGTCCAGCAGCGCCTCGGGCGCGCGGCCCTGGACGACGGCGGCCAGCTTCCAGGCCAGGTTGACGGCGTCGCCGATGCCCGTGTTCATGCCCTGGCCGCCGGCCGGGCTGTGCACGTGGGCAGCATCGCCGGCCAGCAGCACGCGGCCCGCGCGATAGCTGCTGCTGACGCGGTGGTGCACGCGGTAGGTGGAGAACCAGTTGACGCGCTCGATCCCGACGCCCAGCGCTGCAAGGGCGCGGCGGCGCACGTCCTCGAACTGCAGCGCATGGTCCGGCACGGCGCCGGAACCGCTGTCCGGCTTGATCGCCCCGATCAGGCGTGCCATGGCGTGACCGCCGTCCGGATGGGTGTAGGCCAGCAGCAGGACGAAGTCGGAACGCTCGAACGACGCGTGGATCTCGCCGTCGGCGGCCGGCCCGGACACGTCGACGTCGGCGACATAGAAAGTCTGCTCGTAGGTCCCGCCCGCGAAGTCGGTGCCCAACAGGTGCCGGACCTTCGAATGGGCGCCGTCGCAACCGACCAGCCAGTCCCCGTCGACGGGCCACTCGCGCCCGTCCGGACCGCGCAGGCAGGCGCGCACGCCGTCGTCGCGCCCTTCGATGCCGATCAGCTCCGTATCGCGCTCGACGCGCACCCCGGCCAGCTCCAGGTGGCGCACCAGCAGGCGCTCGTGGTGGTCCTGCGGATAGATGAGCACGAAGGGAAACGGCGTCAGCGAACGGCCGGCGTCGCCGAAGTCCAGGTGGGCGCGGCGCCGGCCGCGCGCCCAGATGTTCAATGCCGGATTGCGCAGCCCCGCCGCCACCACTTCGTCGGCCAGGCCCAGCTGGCGGTACAGCTCCAGCGTGCGTGCCTGCACCGCCATCGCGCGCGAGCCGCTGCCGGGCGCCGCGTTGCGGTCGACGATGCGCACCGCCACGCCCTGGCGCGTCAGCCACAGTGCCAGCACCAGTCCCGTCGGGCCGGCGCCCGCTATCACCACTTCGGCCTGTTTCATGTCCGCCTCGCCCATGGTGCCGCCAGCGCGGGTGGTCGCAGCGGCGTGATCGAGCTTACGCCGTATTGATGGCGCACGCTAGCGAAACGCGGCCCCGCGTGCCAGTCTGTAGAATGGAATTGACGAATTCGATGAGAGGACACACCGTGAAGATCGCCTGTATTGCCTGGGGTTCCCTGCTGTGGAACCCTGGACCATTGAAGCTCGCTTCCGGCTGGCGGCCGGACGGACCGCTGCTTCCGCTCGAGTTCGTGCGCGACAGCGACGACAGCGACGAGCTGGCGCTGGTGCTGCACGAGCCGGCGCCGGCGATGCCGACCTGGTGGGCGCTGCTCGACACCGCCGACCTGGATGCCGCCCGCGAGATGCTGCGCGAGCGCGAAAAGATCCGCCCCGACTATCCGCAGGCGGTCGGCAGCATCCCGAATCCGCACGGATCCATCGACATGCGCGTGTCCGCGTGGATGGCCGACCAGGGCATCGATGGCGCCGTCTGGACCGCACTGCCGGCCAAGTTCGCCAAGGTCAGCGAACGCGCGCCCAGCCCGCACGAGGCCGTCGCTTTCCTGGCGGGCCTGCAGGGTCAGGCGCGCACGAACGCCGAGCAATACGTGCGCAAGATCCCGAAGGAGATCGACACGCTGTACCGCCGCGTGTTCGAGGAGCGCCTGGGCTGGACACCGCAGGGCTGACATTGCATCCGACGCGATATCGACACCGGTAGGGTGGGCACCAAGAGCCTATCCCAGTAGGCGGGGGGAAGTTGATGGCGATGCATGGGAAGCGCGGACAAGGCGCGAGGAGGCCGCGTGGCGAGCCACGCAACGACGAGCAACGCCGCCCGCGCTTGCCAGGCGCGCCAGCAACGACTCCCGCCTACTGGGATAGGCTCCAAGTGCCCACCAGGCGCAGCCTACCCGCCGGCCTTGAGCTTGTCGTTCAGCCGGCGCGCCTCGTCGGCCTGGGCGAACTGCATGTCGCCCGCCAGCACCGCATCGAGTTCCTTGCGCGCCGCTTCGCGCTGGCCTGCAGCGGCCAGCGCCGCCGCCAGGTGGTAGCGAATGGCCTGGGCATCCGGCGCCAGGCCCTGGGCCTTGCGCAGCAGGTCGACGGCGCGCGCCGCCTGGCCCTGGTCGACGAGGATCCACGCCAGCGTGTCGATCACGTTCGGCTGCGCATCGGCCAGTTTATAGGCCTGCTCCGCGGTCGGGAGCGCACGGGCATCGCCCAGCTTCTGATAGGCCAGCGCCAGGTTGTTCAGCGCCACCACATTGTCCGGCGCGCGCTTGACGAGCGCCTCGAGCTGGCCGGCGGCGCGCTTGAAGTCGCCGGCGGCCGACCAGGCCTGCGCGCGGTAGGCCAGCGCCCGCTGGTCGTCCGGGTGGGCAGCCAGCCAGGCCGCGAGGCGTTTCTCCGCGTCGGCCTCGCGGCCCGCCAGGCGCAGCGCATGGTCGATCTTGATCGCCAGCTCGCTCGTCGGGCCCAGCGCGGCGGCGCGCTCGAAGGCGGCCAGCGCGGCGGCCGGCTGGCGCTTGGCCATCAGGATGTCGCCCTGCAGGTGGTAGCCGGCCGAACCCTTCGGATGCAATCGCTGCATGCGCTCTGCCTGCATCAGCGCCAGGTCATAGGAACCCTTGCGCACATACAGCTCGGCCAGTTGTACCTGGGCGGCGGGAAAGTCGGGTTGCATCGCCAGCACGCCCTTCAGGTCGGCTTCGGCCTGCACGGGATTCTTCATCAGCACGCGCAGCGCCGCCACCTGCATGAGCGCGTTGGCGGAGCGCGGCAAGGCGGCGGCCAGGCTCTTGTAGCTCTCCAGCGCGCCGTCCATGTCGCCGTTGGCCAGCTGCGCCTTGCCGAGCAGGTCGAGCAGGTCCGGGTTTTCCGGGTGGCTGACCTGGAGCTTCCTGGCCAGGTTCAGCGCCTTGTCCTTCTGCCCCGTGCGCAGGTACTGGGCGCTCAGGTTGACGCTGGGGCCGATCGCCTGCGGATCGACGGCGGCCGCCTGTTCCAGCCAGCGGGTGGCGCCGGCGCTGTCGCCCTGGTGCTCGGCCAGCGTGGCCAGCGCCGACAGCCCGGCGACGCTGTCCTTGTTGTGGCTCGCGAAGTCCAGCATGCGCTGACGCGCCCGGTCCTGGCGACCTGCCCTCAGCTCCAGGTCGACCAGGCCGGCAGCCGCCTCGAACGCGCGCGCATCGAGGGCCAGCGCCCGTTCGAAGGCGACACGCGCGGCGTCTTCCTTGCCGGCGGCGGCCAGCACGCGGCCCTTGAGCGTCTCGACGCGGGCATTGTCCGCATGGCGCCGCTCCAGGTCCTGTACCGCCTTCGACGCCGCATCGACGTTGCCCAGCTTGAGCTGGGCGCGCACCAGCGCCTCGCCGGCATCGGTGCTCTTCTTCTCCAGCGCGGCCGCCGCTTCCAGTTCGCGCAGCGCCTGGCCGGTGGCGCCGGTTTGCAGGCGCGACAGGCCCAGCGCGGTCCGCAGCGTGGCCGAGCCGGTGTCGAGCGCACTCGCCTTGGCGTACAGGTCGGCGGCCACGTCGAAGCGGCGCGCACGCATGTTCGCCTCGGCCGCCAGCGCCAGCACCTGGGGATCGTCGCTGTTCTCGTCGAGTTCGCCGCCGAGCACCTCGCGCGCCTCGTCCGCGTGACCGGTGCCCAGCAGCGCCGACGCCAGCATCTTGCGCGCGTGCAGGTTGTCCGGCTTCTTCTCCAGGTAGTGGCGCAGGTGGTGCTCGGCCAGGTAGTAGTTCTCCAGGCGCAGGTCGACGGCGCCGGCCAGCAGCACGCTGGGCATGTGGTTGGGTGCGGCCTTCAGCAGCTTGTACAGCACGTCGCGCGCGGCTTCGGGCCGGTTGCGCGAATAGTCCAGCAGCGCCTGCGTATACATCACCAGCAGGCTGCCCGGCTGGGCCTTGGCCGCCTTGTCCAGCTCCGCCTGCGCTTCGGCATAGCGCTGCAGGCCGATGGCCAGATAGGCTTTCTCGACGCGCGCGGTACGGTGCTGGGGGCTGATGGTCAATACCTGGTCGTACAGGGTCAGCGATTCTTCAGGATGGGCGCCGGCGCGGGCCAGGTCCGCCTTGAACATCAGCGCGTCGGTATTGCGCGGATCCTTGTCCAGCACGCGCGCCGCGTATTCGGCCGCTGCCTTGCCGTCCCCCTCCACGTAGGCCAGGCGGCCCAGGCCGATCGTGGCTTCCGGCTGCGCGGGCGCCACCTGCAGCGCGGCCTGGTAGGCCGCCCTCGCCTCGTCGCGCCGGCCCAGCGCCAGCAAGGCATCGCCGCGCGCCGCCAGCAGCGCCGGCGGCGGATTCGGCATGACGGTATCGTCCAGCGCCTTCTGGTGCTGGCCTTGCAGCACGAGGCTGGCCGCCAGCAGCGGCATGGCGTCGGCCGGCGCAGCTCCCACGCGCAGCGCCTGGCGCGCCTCCTTCTCGGCCGTGATGCTGTCGCCCAGGTCGAGGTGGGTGCGGGCCAGCATGATGCGGGTCCGCGCGTCGTTCGGCGCCGCCTGGGCCGCACCCTTCAGCACGATCAGCGCTTCGCGCAACTCGCCCTTGCGCTGCATCTCCGTGGCCTGGGCGCGGGCGGCCTCGGGCGACTGCTGGCTGCAGGCGGCCAGGGTCGCGGCCAGGCAGGCGGCGACCAGGCGGGAAGCGATGGGACGGGAACGCAGGGAAGAACGGATCGGCATGAGAAACATCGCATTAGGCAATGCGACATTGTCAGTTGGCGATAACAAATCTGCAAGGGAAATGTCGCTAACGGAACGGCCCCCATGCCCGTCATCGTGACATGCACGGAAAAACGACACGTTACCTGCGGTTAAATAATTTATTTACAAGTTGCGTTTATTCATGGCATGATTCCGCGCAAACACAAGTAATCAAAACCAGAAATAAAACGACGACACGTCCAGAAGGGATTCCCGTGAATACATTCAGCAGGATTGCCGCCATGGCCGCCCTGGCGCTGGGTATCGGCCACGTCAGCGGCCACGCCAGCGCCGGCGAAATCAGCGACACCGGCGCCAACGCCTACTGGGGCGGCAAGGGCTACGGCGCCGACGTCATCGGCAGCAGCATGTACGACATCCAGGGGGCGAGCATCACGCGTGTCGGCAAGGTCCTCACGATCGTCATCAACACCAACTTCGCCGGCCACGCGGGCGCCGACGCGGGCGTCGTCTCGCGCAGCGGCATCGGCTACGGCGACGTGTTCCTGTCCGACGTCTGGAATCCGTACGGCAGCGACGCCCACCACCAGAACGACAAGGCCTCCAACGGCACCAACTGGGACTATGCGTTCTCGCTCGACAACCGCTACAGCAACAAGGGCGGCACCTTCCAGCTGCTGGCGCTGAACGGCACCAATGCGAACGACATCCTGACACCGAGCAGCTACCTGACCAATTGCACGCTCAACAGGACCTGCTACTACCGCGACGGCGCGGCGGTGGCAGCCAACAAGAATTCCAATACCGTCAAGACGACCGGCCTGACCGGCACCTGGAGCGTCGCCAAGGACGACTCGCTGACCTTCAAGATCGACCTGTCCGGCTCCGAAATGCTGAACTGGAATTCCTTCGCCATGCACTGGGGCGAAACCTGTGCGAACGACGTCATCGAGGGCATCACCTCGGCGCGGGTGCCGGAGCCGACCAGCATCGCCCTGGTGCTGCTGGGCCTGGGCAGCTTCGCGGCCGTGCGCCGCCGCCGGCGCGCCTGATTCCAGGCGCCGATTCCAGCCCGCTCCTCCACGGCGCCCGCCGGCCTGCACAAGGTCCGCGGGCGTCGTCGTTTGGGGCGGCGCCGCAAGCGCCATCATGCTTACGTATGAGTCGCTATCCCTTTGTATAACTAGACTGTCAACGCTCCTTTTCCGACAATAAAACCATGACGCATACGGCCGCCCGGCCGGCGCGGACACGGTTTCAATGCCCGAGAGGAGCCCCCATGAGCAGCCATCCTTCCCACTTCGTCCCCGGCCCCGCGCCCATGGCGCTCGGCCAGTTCGCGGCCTCGGTCGCGCACGAGGTCGACCAGCCGCTGGCGGCGATCGCATTGCACGCCCAGGCCGCCCTGCGCGCCATCGAACGTGCGCAGGAGCCGATCCAGGCCCAGGTCGGCCACGCGCTGCGCGCGGTGCTCGAGGCCTCGGCGCGCGCCAGCGACATCGTGCGCAGCATGCGCTCGCTCGCGGGCCACGGCCAGGCCGCGTCCCAGGAAGCGCACAGCGCGTGCCGCGTCGACGTGGTCGTCGCCGACGTGCTGGACGCGCATGCCGACGCCATTGCCCGCCTGGACGTGGCGGTGGAAGTAGCGATCGCCCGTCCGGCGCGGCGCGTGCCGGCCAGCCCGGTGCAGCTGCACCAGCTGCTGCGCAACCTGGTGGCCAATGCCCTCGACGCCCTGGGCGAGGTCCCGGCCGGGCGCCGCCGCCTGCGCATCGCCGCGGCGCTGGACGGCGCCGGCATGCTGACGGTGACCGTCGAGGACACGGGCGCCGGCATGGACGCCGACCAGGCACGCCGCGCCTTCGATCCGCTGTTCAGCACCAAGCCGCACGGCATGGGCCTGGGCCTGGCCATCTGCCGCGCGATCGTCGAGGCGCACGGCGGCCGCATCTGGGCCGAAGCCGCGCCGGACGAGGGCTGCGCGCTGTCCTTCGCCCTGCCCTGCGCCGGCGCGCGTCCGCCTGCCGCCGCTCCCGCTCCTGCTCCCGCTTCCGTTCCCGTTCCCGTTTCCACCTACCGCACCCTGGAGGCCTGCCATGACTGACGACCGCCCGATCTCGCTGCTGATCGCCGACGACCACCCGCTGATCCTGGCCGGCCTGGCTGCCATGATCCGCGAAGAACCCGGGCTGGTGCTGGCCGGCCAGGCCGCCGACGGCCCCTCCGCCGTCGAACAGTACCTGCGCCTGCGTCCCGACGTGATGCTGATCGACCTGAACATGCCGGGCGGCGGCGGCGTCGAGGCGATCCGGCGCGTGCGCGCCGTCGTGCCCGACGCCCGCATCGTCATCCTCACCACCTGGGAAGGCGACGAGGACGTGCACCGCGGCCTGCTGGCTGGCGCCAGCGCCTACCTGCTCAAGCAGTCGACGCTGGACCAGGTCGTGCACTGCGTGCGCCAGGTCGCCGCCAACCGCCGCTACCTGGCGCCCGGCCTCGCCGAGAAGCTGGCCGCGCGGGTCCCGGCCAACCGCCTGTCGCGGCGCGAACTGGAAATCCTCGCGCACCTGAGCTCCGGACTGTCGAACAAGATGATCGCGCGCACCGAGAACATCGGCGTCGGTACCGTCAAGTACCACGTCAACAACATCCTGTCCAAGCTGAACGTCTCGTGCCGCACGGAGGCCGCCTGCGTGGCGCTGCGGCGCGGCCTGATCCACCATCACTAGGAGCAGCCGGCGCGCGCCGGCGTACGACACATGACCCATTCCATTCTGCGGCGCGCGGCGCCGCACCTCGCATTGGCCGCGCTGCTGGCCTTCGCCGGCTGGCTCCCGGCCGCCCCCGCCCAGGCGGGCGCACCCCAGGTACGTACCCAGGCCCCCGGCTGGTACCGCATGATGCTGGGCGACTTCGAGATCACCGCGCTGTCCGACGGCTCCCACACCTTCCCGGTGGAGACGGTCATGACCGGCATCGATCCCGCCGCCAGCCGCGCCGCGCTGGCGCGCCAGGAGTTGTCGCCGCCCGTGCAGGGCTCCATCAACGCCTTCCTCGTCAACACCGGCAGCCGGCTGGTGCTGATCAACAGCGGCGCGGGCGACCTGTACGGACCGTGCTGCGGCAAGCTGATGGCGAACCTGCGCGCGGCCGGCTACCGCCCGGAACAGGTCGACCTGGTGCTGCTGACCCACCTGCACAAGGACCACGTGGGCGGCATCCTGGACGGCAGCGCCATGGCCTTCCCGAACGCCACCGTGCGCATGGCCCGCGTCGACGCCGATTACTGGCAGAGCGGCGCGGAGCAGGCGCGCGCGCCGGCGTTCCTGTCCAGCTTCTTCGACAGCGCGCGCGCCGCGCTGGCACCCTACGCCGCGGCGGACCGCCTGGCGCCGTTCGACGCGGCGGCGAGCCCGGAACTGGCGCCGGGCATCCGCGCCGTCTCCCACCCGGGCCACACGCCCGGCCACGCCGGTTACCTGGTCGAGAGCCGCGGGCAATCGCTGCTGGTATGGGGCGACATCGTGCACGTGGCCGCGATCCAGTTGCCGGCGCCGGGCGTGACGCTCAAGTACGACAGCAGCGCGGACGATGCGCGCCGCAGCCGCGCCGCCGTGCTCGAACGCGCGGCCGCGGGCCATCAGCTGGTCGGCGCCGCGCACATCGCCTTCCCCGGCCTGGGGCGCGTACAGCGCGACGGCTCCGGCTATGCATGGATTCCCGTGAACTACGATAGCGACCCGGCGCATTCCCATTGATGGCCGCTCCTCAGCCGTCGACCAGGTAGCGCGACAATTCGGACTGCGGCAGCCCCGCCACGGCGTTCGGCGCCAGCGCCGCGGCGCCCTGCGCCATCGTCTTGAACAACCGCCGCACCACCCGGCTCAGCGACACGTGGCAACGCCCCTTGCGCAGCAGCGCGTGGCAGCCGCGCAGGCGGTAGCCGTCGAAGAACAGGACCTCGTAGTCCACCTGCAGGTCACCGTGGCGTCCGGGCGCCGGGGCGGCCTGCGCCGCCTGGTCGGCCCAGTCGGCCAGCACGCGGTTCGCCATGCGGAATTCACTGACCACGACGGTGGCGCTCGTGGAACGGGTCAGGCGGATGCGCACGACGTCGATCGGTTCGGCGGCGCAGCTGGCAGCGAGGGCGTGGATGGTCATGGCTGGCTCCCGGTGGCGGTGAATGATGCCGGTTCTCCGGCGACTGTCTCCGATACTAGCGAAGCGCCGCGCGCCGCGCATATCCCATTGGACAGGGACGGTCCGGCGCCGATGAAAAATGGGTCGGCCGGCACGTTCAGGATGTTGTATGATTTTCAGTGTTTATGGCTTGAAAAGTTGTTTAGCATGGCAAGCGCCACCACCGACGCCTCCAGCGGCGCAGACTCCCACGACCGGACCATCCGCGTGATGATCGCCGACGACCACCCCATGATGCGCGAGGGGATCGCCGCATCGCTCCTTGCCCACGGCGGGATCGAGATCGTCGCCGAGGCCAGCGACGGCGACGAAGCCATCCACTACTTCTGCGCGCAACTGCCGGACGTTGCCCTGATCGACCTGCAGATGCCCGGCAAGGACGGGCTGGAAGCGATCCGCGCGATCCGCAGCCTGCACCCGGATGCGCGCCTGATCGTGCTCACCACCTACGACGGCGACGCCCGCATCGCCGCCGCCCTGCGCGCCGGCGCCTCGGGCTATCTGCTCAAGAACATGCCGGGGCGCGACCTGACGGCAGCCGTGCGCGCGGTGCACAACGGCGCACAGGCATTGTCGCAGGCGCTGCGGCGCGAGGTGGCGATCCACTACGCCGGCGACGGCCTGTCGCCGCGCGAGCTGGACGTGCTGCGCCTGGCCGCCAGCGGCCATTCGAACCGCGAGATCGGCGCGGCCCTGTCGATCGGGGAGACCACGGTCAAGACCCATATGAGCGCGGTCCTCGTGAAGCTGGGCGCCAACGACCGCGCCCACGCCGTCACGCTGGCGATGCAGCGCGGCTTCATCGACCTGTAAACCAGACCCGTGAAGAGGACCGCCTTGCGCGCATCATTCCTGTTGTCCCGCGCTGCCGTGGCGGCGGCACTGGGCCTGTCGCTCCCAGCCGGCGCCGCACTGCCGCAGGAAGCCCCTGGCGGCTACCTGCATACCCGCTGGACCAGGGACGACGGCGCACCGCTGCAGATCCTCGGCATGGCGCAGACCACGGACGGCTGGCTGTGGCTCGGCACCTACGACGGCCTGTACCGCTTCGACGGCGTGCGCTTCTTCCGCTACCCGCTGCCGGAACGCCTGGGCCTGAACCGCAACCTCATCAGCGAGATCCACGCCGGGCCGGCGGGCGAGCTCTATCTCGCCTATGCGGGCGACGGCCTGTCGGTGATCCATGCCGACGGGCGCGTGGACAGCCTGCCCCATCCACCGGCGTCGCCGCCGGTGCACACGATGACGGTCGACAGCGACGGCAGCCTGTGGGTCATGGCCGGCGGCATCCACCGGTTCAAGGACGGCGGCTGGCGCACGATCGACAGCGACCCGGCCTGGGAAGACACGGAGCGACGCGGCTTCGTCCTCGACCAGCGCGGGCAGTTGTGGGCATCCAACGACGCCGGCACCTGGCGCCTGGACCGCGCGCGCGGCCGCTTCGAGCGCGTGCTGGACAGCGGCGGCGAGCCGGTGCAGGCGCCGGACGGGCGCCTGTGGGTGGTTTCGGATCGCGGCGAGGTGCGGCTCGTCGCGGTCCCCGGTGGCGGCCCGCGTCCTGCCAGGTATGCGCATGCGGAAGGCCGCTCATCCGCACAGTTCGCGCCGGACGGCACGCTGTGGATGCTTCACTGTCCGGAACGCGCCTGCCTGGTTCCCGATGCCGCGCGCAGGGCCGATGCCCGCTACGACATCAGGGGCGCCGGTACCGTGCGCTTTGGCGCATCGGCCCCGATGGCGGGCAACGACCCGCGCACCATCCTGGCCGACCGCGAGGGCAATATCTGGATCAGCAGCGAACAGGGCTTGAACCGCTACCGGCGCAACGCCTTCGTTCCTTCCGGACTGCCGGGCACCGGCGAAGACTACAGCCTGGCGACGGATGCCGGCGGCCAGGTATGGGCCGCCAACATCGTGACGGGCAAGCTGTGGCGCCTGCGCCCCGACGCGCCGCCCGAGCCGCAACCGGGTCCCTACGCGGGCATCGTGGCGCCCGACCGCGACGGCATGCTGCTGGTCGGCGGCAAGCGCACGATCCAACGCCGCGGCCCCGGCACCGTCGAGGAGATCCCGCTGCCGCCCGGACGCGACGGCAAGCCGGCCGACCTAACCATGCTCGGCATCCGCGACGACGGCAAGGTACTGTGGACGTCCACGCTGGAGACGGGCCTGATCGGCTGGCAGGGCGGCCGCTGGCTGCCGCGCAGCGCCTTCCGCCTGCCGCAGAAGATCTACCAGTCGGCTGCCGGCGCGCCGGGCCAGCTGTGGCTGGCCACGGGCGACGGGACCCTGTACGCCTACGACGCGGAGCCCGGCGCCGGCAAGCCGATGGACGTGCACGCGCTGGGCATGGTGGCGGCGATCTTCCCGGGCCCCGAGCTCGTGCTCAGCGGCGACGGCGGCCTGGGCATCGTGCGCGACGGCAGGCTGCACCTGATCGGCGCCGCCGAGCCCGAGGCACTGCGCAACGTCAGCGGCTTCATCGCGACGCCGGACGGCGACCGCTGGCTGAACGGCGCCCCAGGCCTCGCGCACGTGCGTGCCGAGGACTGGCGCCGCAGCGTCGCCGATGCCGGCGTGCCGCTGCGCTACGAACTGTTCGGCGCGTACGACGGCTATCCCGGCAAGGCTGCGGTCGAACGGCGCTGGACCAGCGCCTGGAGCGGCGACAGCCGCACCCTGTGGCTTGCCGCATCCGGCGCCGTGGTGCGCTTCGACACGGCCGCCGTGCCGCGCAATCCGGTCCGGCCGACGCCCGTGATCCTCGGTCTGTCCACCGACGATGCCATCCATGCTCCCCAGGCAAGGCTGCACCTGCCGGCGGGGTCGGAGCGCTTCCGCATCGAGTACACGGCGCCGGCGCTGCGCAAGCCGGAACGCATGCGCTTCGAATACCGGCTCGACGGCGTCGACGGCGACTGGCAGGACGGCGGCACGCGCCGCGCCACGTCCTACACGAACGTCGGTCCGGGCAGCTACGTGTTCCGCGTACGCGCCATCAACGAGGACGGCGTCGCCAGCGCCGCCGACGCCACGCTGCCGTTCGACATCGCGCCCACGCTCGTGCAGACGACCTGGTTCCGGGTGCTGTGCGGCGCCGCGTTGGCGCTGCTGGCCGTGGGGGCCTACCGCTGGCGCGTGCGCTACCTCACCGGACGCGTGGCGGAGCGCATGCGCGTGCGTACCGCCGAACGCGAACGCATTGCGCGCACGCTGCACGACACCTTCCTGCAGACCGTCCAGGGCCTGATCCTGCGCCTGGACGCCGTCGCCGCCAGCCTGCCCCCGGACGACCGCGCCCGCAACCAGCTGGAGGCGGTGCTGGACGATGCCGGCCACGCCATCGGCGAGGGGCGCGACCAGTTGCAGGAATTGCGCAAGGGCGACGACCTGGTGCTCGAAGACGTGCTGCAGGACGCCATCGTGCGCCTGCGCGCAGGCGCATCCGCCGACATCGCGCTGCACGTCGAGGGCGAACGGCGGGCGCTGCGCCCGACCGTGGCGGCCGAAACGGCCGACCTGGCGCGCGAGGCGCTGCGCAACGCCTGCCTGCATGCGGGCGCGCAGTCGGTGCGCGTGACGCTGGCCTACGGCCGGCGCGCGCTGGTCCTGAGCGTCGTCGACGACGGCAAGGGCTTTGCGCCCGAAGTGCTGCGCGACGGTGGGCGCGACGGCCACTGGGGCATGGTCGGCATGCGCGAGCGCGCCGCGCGGATCGGCGCGCGGCTGGCGTTCGCCAACGGCAGCAAGGGCGGTGCCGCGGTGGTGCTGGAAGTCCCGGCCGGGCGCGCGTACGCGGGGCGCTGACTGGTCCACTGAGCGGCGCAGTACAGCGCATCGTCACATCTTCAGTGGCGCAGGACCCCCGCCCGCACCAGCGGCTGCGCCGGCGCAGCCGCGCCCCGCTGCGCGAACTGGCCGCTCAGCAGGTCGTCCTGCGGCCGGTAGTTGCGGGCGCGGATGTCGAGCAGGCCGTACAGCGTGTGGTCCAGCACGTCGGTCCGGTAGGAACGTGCTTCCAGGGCGGTGCGGTCCATGCGCGCGATCTTGTCGGGACGGTTGGTCCAGACCAGCAGCGGCACCTGGTAGCCGCTCGCATCGAGCGCCGAGTGGCCGGCGAAGTCGCGGTTGTGTCCCACTTCCTGGCCGTGGTCCGACACGAACAGCAGCGAGGTCGGATGGCTGGCCGGGCGGCGCGCGCGGGCGATGATCGATGCGATCACGTGGTCGCCATACAGCATGGCGTTGTCGTACTGGTCACGCGCCTTGACGATCCAGAACGGCCGGCCGGCGCCGCGCAGCGCCGCGTCCACGCCGTCCTCGGTGCGGGTGAAACGGTCGAAGGCCTGCGGATAACGCAGGTCGTAGCGCAGGTGCGCGCCCTGCATGTGCACGACGACCAGCTTGCGCGGTTCGGGACGGGCGAGGATGCGCTCGATATGCGGCAGCATGCGCTCGTCCAGGCTGCGCGCTTCGCGCCCGCGCCCTTCGTTGACGAACACCTGCTCGTGCGCATGAGCGGCCAGGATCTGGATGGGGCCGTCGGCGCGCTCCTGGTTCGAGACCCAGAACACCCGGTAGCCCGCCGTGCGCGCCAGCGCCAGCACGTTCGGCTGGTCGTGCCAGGCTTCCGGATCGTCCTTGGTGGCGGGCGTCAGCATCTTGAGCAGCGATTGCGCGGTGGCCGCATCGGCCGAATTCACGTTCTTGAATACCAGCAGCTGGTCGCGCATCGTCGCGCGCAGCCGCTCCAGTTCCGGCGTCGTCCGGCGCGGATAGCCGTACAGCGACCAGTTGCTGCGGTTGACGCTTTCGCCGAGCACCAGCACGACGGTCTGCTCGGCCGGCCCCGCATAGCTGGCCTGGTCCTGGCGCGTCTTTTCCAGGTCGTGCTCGACCTTCAGGCGCACGTGTTCCATGAACGCGCGCTGGTTGAAGTAATCGTCGACGTAGGCAGGCCAGAACACCAGCGGGTTTTCCTTGGCCATCGTCGGATTGAAATGCAGCGCGCCGAACAGCGCCGCCAGGGCGACACCGAGCCAGCGCCCGCGCCGCGACGGCAACGCCGGCGTGCTGCCCGCGCGCCGCCAGCGCCACTCGGCCCAGGCCATCAGCGCCACCAGGCCCACGGGCAGCGCCGCCACCAGGCCCATCTGGATGCCGTAGGTGGCAACGAATTCGCGCACCTCGTCCGGATTGCTGCCCAGCACCGCGTCGGCGACGGCGATGTGCTTCGGGTTCATGCCGTACAGCCAGAACAGGAAGCCTTCGACGGCGGCCGTGGCCAGTACCAGGCCGTTGAGCAGCAGCGCGGCGCCGGCGACGAGGCGCCGCCACGGCAGCAGCAGCGCCAGGCCGCCCAGGCCCAGGTTGGCGATCAGGGTGAAGCCCGCGGCCTTGGTGAAGTTGTGCGAATCCTGCATGCCCAGCTGCCAGAACGTGGCCAGGCCGGCGATCGTGACGAGGGCGCGCACGCTGGCCTGGCGCAGGGCTGACGGCAACGCGGACGGCAGCGCACGCCGCAGCGAGTGCGACAGCGCGCCCTTGATACGGACGATGGACATTCTCTCTCCAGTGGACACGGCCGGGGGCCGGCGGCGGCGCCCGGATTCTGTGTCCGGGCTGCGCGCCTGCCCGCGGCACCGGGCCGCTGGGCATGAACCGGACGAGCACGCCGCAATGGGCTTGGCCGCGGTCGATACTCGTCAATATCGCGAGATTATGGCATACGGATCAGTTCCGACCAAGATGGCAGAATGACACTGGCTGTGCTGGCGCTCAAGCATTCATACGGAACCCAGGCGCTGTTCCTTCCCGTACATGCGGCATTCGGCGGCCAGCGCCAGCAGGTTGGGGTCGCGCTCGCGGCTGCGCGAGAACAGCAGCGTGATCGCCTGGTGCGAGGCATAGCGGGCATCGAGCGGAATCAGGTCGACGCGGGTGGAAAATTCGGAGATCCGGCCCGGCAGCAGGCTGTAGCCCATGCCGCCGCCGACGAGGTTAATGAGCGAAAAGATATCGCTCACGCGCATGATGGTCTCCGGCACGTAGCCGGCCTGGCGGAATGCGTGGTCGAAACTGTCCGACGTGACGAAGCCCCCGCCCAGGGTAATGAACTTTTCGCCCTTCAGGTCGCGCAGGTCGACGTGCGCGCGTCCCGCATACGGCGAACCGAGCGGCGCCGCGAGATGCACCTCGTCCTCGAACAGCGGCACGGCCAGCAGCTGCGGATCGTCGAGCGGGGCCTGCAGGCCGATCACGATGGCGTCCAGGCGCCCGTCGTCCATGCTGCGCAGCAGTTGCTGGTTCGACCCCAGCGTCAGGTCGATCTGCAGCTCCGGACGGCGCAGCTTGATCCCCATGAGCAGTTGCGGAATGCAGCGCAGCGTCAGCGAATACAGCGAGCCGATCTTGAGACGGTTGGCATTCAGGCCGGCCAGGTCGCGCACCTTGCGCACGCCCTCTTCCGTCTCGCTGACGGCGCGCTGCGCATGCTTGGCGAAGGCGTAGGCGGCCGGCAGCGGCGCCAGGTTGCGGCCCTCGCGCCGAAACAGCGGGCAACGCAGGCCCTGCTCCAGAGAGTGCAGCGCCCGATGGATACTGACTGTCGATTGCCCCAGCTCGTCCGACACCCGGGCCAGGCTGTTCAGGCGCATGAAAGCCAGGAAAACTTCTAGTTTCTTTAGCGTAATTTCTTCATCGATCATGACAGGCCCAGTCCGCTCCCCCATTCGGAAAGGATACTCTAATCGTTAACCTCACAGTAAACGTTCGCCAGCCGGGTTGATTGAAGCATCGTGTCGCGCTTTCTATGCTGGCGCAAAGCTTTCGATAACAAGGAGACACTATGGACACTACGACGTCCGCGCCGCGCCAGTGGGATACGCGGCGCCAGGAGAAGCGCCGCCGCATCGATGCGGTACGCCACCTGGCCGACGGCCCCGTGCTGCGCACCGATCGCCTCGTCGAGGCACTCGAGTCCCTCGTCGTCAGCGGCGACCGCGTGGTCCTGGAAGGGAACAACCAGAAACAGGCCGACTTCCTCGCGCGGGGGCTGGTGCAGGTCGATCCCGGGCGCCTGAACGGGCTGCACATGATCATGCCAAGCGTAAGCCTGCCCGAACACCTCGACCTGTTCGAGCGCGGCATCGCCAGCAAGCTCGATTTCGCCTACGCCGGCGCGCAAAGCCTGCGCATCTCCCAGTTCCTGCAGGAGGGTTCGCTCCAGGTGGGCGCCCTGCACACCTATATCGAACTGTATGCGCGGCTGTACGTCGACCTGGCGCCGAACGTCGTCATGGTGGCCGGCTACAAGGCCGACCGCGCCGGCAACCTGTACACGGGCCCCAGCACCGAGGACACGCCCGCCCTCGTCGAGGCGGCCGCCTTCCGCGACGGCATCGTGATCGCCCAGGTCAACGAGATCGTCGACGATCCGAAGGACCTGCCCCGCGTCGACGTGCCCGGCTCCTGGATCGACTTCGTCGTGCAGTCGGACAAGCCGTTCTACATCGAACCGCTGTTCACGCGCGACCCGCGCCTGATCAAGCCCGTGCACATCCTGATGGCGATGATGGCGATCCGCGGCGTCTACGAGCGCCACCAGGTGCAGTCGCTGAACCACGGCATCGGCTTCAACACGGCGGCCATCGAACTGCTGCTGCCGACCTACGGCGAGCAGCTCGGCCTGAAGGGCAAGATCTGCCGCAACTGGACGCTGAATCCCCACCCGACGATGATCCCCGCGATCGAATCGGGCTGGGTCGAGAGCATCCACTGCTTCGGCGCCGAACTGGGCATGGAAGCCTACACGGCGGCGCGTCCGGACATCTTCTTCACGGGCCGCGACGGCTCCATGCGTTCGAACCGTGCGTTCTGCCAGCTGGCCGGCCAGTACGCCGTCGACCTGTTCATCGGCGCGACGTTGCAGATGGACGGCCTGGGCAACTCGTCCACCGTCACCCACGGCCGCCTGACGGGCTTCGGCGGCGCGCCGAACATGGGCCACGACCCGCACGGCCGCCGCCACGCGACGCCGGCCTGGCTCGACCTGATGGAGACGGACGACCCGCTCGCGCGCGGCAAGAAGCTCGTCGTGCAGATGGTCGAGACCTTCCAGGACGGCACCGCGCCGACCATCGTCGAATCGCTCGATGCCGTCGAGGTCGGAAAGGCCTCGGGCATGCCGCTGGCGCCCGTGATGATCTACGGCGACGACGTGACCCACGTGCTGACCGAGGAAGGCATCGCCTACCTGTACAAGGCGCGCTCGCTGGAGGAACGCAAGGCGATGCTGGCCGCCGTGGCCGGCGTGACGCCGATCGGCATGCGCCACGACCCGAAGCAGACGGCGAAGATGCGCGAACAGGGCCTGATCGCGCTGCCGGAGGACATGGGCGTGCAGCGCGCCCAGGCCACCCGCTCGCTGCTCGCGGCCAAGAGCATCGCGGAGCTGGTCGACTGGTCCGGCGGCCTGTACGACCCGCCCGCCAAATTCAGGAGCTGGTAATGCCCGAGTCCACCCCCAATTTCGCCGCCAACCCCGCCGCCGACAGCCTGCTGGCCCATGCCACGGCCGATGCGCTGGCCCGGCACGCCGTGCAGGCCCTCGTCGACGAAGCCATGCTCACGCCCAAGCCGGGCCTCGTCGACATGCGCGGCAGCGGCGCCCATCGCGACCTCAGCTGGCCGCTGATGTGCGCATCCGCCTGGGCCCTGCGCCCGGCCTTCACGGACATGGCCGTGGCGGGACGCACGCTCGCCGGACAGGACGTGCTGCTGCGCCGGCGCATCGGGGCCATCGGCCGCGAGGCAGAAAGCGCGATGATGGCGACGACGGACGGCGTAAACACGCACCGCGGCGCGATCTGGGCACTGGGCCTGCTGGTGACGGCGGCCGCCGGCACCGACGGCGCCTACGACGCCGGGGCGATCGCCGCCCGTGCCGGCCTGCTGGCCCGCATGGACGATCCGCTGGCGCCGCGCCGCACCGGCAACAAGGGCGAGCGCGCCTGCCGCGAACACGGCGTGGGCGGTGCCCGCGGCCAGGCCCGCGCCGGCTTCCCGCAGGTGATCGAACACGCGTTGCCGATGCTGCGCATCGCGCGCGCGCGCGGCGACACGGAGGCGCAAGCGCGGGTGAATGCCCTGCTGGCCGTGATGGCGGAGCTGGACGACACCTGCGTGCTGGCGCGCGGCGGCCGCCAGGCGCTGGACGCCACGCAGGACGGCGCGCGCCGCGTGCTCGACCTGGGCGGCATCGGCACGCCTGACGGCCGGCGCCTGCTGGCAGCGCTCGAGACGCGGATGGCGGCGCAGAACGTGTCGCCGGGCGGCGCGGCCGACCTGTTGGCGGCGGCGCTGTTGCTGGACCGGCTCGAAGGGCGGCGCGCGGGCCAGGGAATAACGACAATGGAGACCAACTGATCATGGAAAAACTGGAATTCGAGTTCGGCGCGGGGCAACCGGCGCCTGGACGCACCGTCAGCGGTGTGGTCAGCTCGGGCGACCTGGAAGTGCTGCTGGAGCCTGCCGGCGCCGGCACGACGACCGTCGCCGTGCAGACCTCGGTGGACGGCTACGGCGCCACCTGGACCGCGCTGCTCGAGCGCGTGTTCGGCGCCGGCACCCTGCCCGCCGCCCGCATCGAGATCAACGACAACGGCGCCACACCGGGCGTGGTGCGCATGCGCATCGAACAAGCTTACGAGCAGGCCGCGACGCAAGCCAATACGGGAGGACAGCCATGAGCATCGAAGCCTTACTCAAGCGCGACAGCTTCATCGAACGGGGTGCCCGCAGCCGCGCAGAAGCGCTGCTCGACCCCGGCACCTTCCGCGAGCTGGTGGGACCGTTCGAGCGCGTCACCTCGCCCTGGCTCGCCATGCAGCACCTCGTCACGCAGGCCGACGACGGCGTCGTCGTCGCCAAGGGCAAGCTCGATGGCCAGCCGACCGTGGTGCTGGCGATCGAAGGCGCCTTCCAGGGCGGCAGCATGGGCGAAGTGGGCGGCGCCAAGATCGCCGGCGCGCTGGAACTGGCGGCGCGCGACAACCGCAACGGCGTCCCGACCCAGGCCGTGATCCTGTTCGAGACGGGCGGCGTGCGCCTGCAGGAGGCGAACCTGGGCCTCGCCGCCATCGCCGAGATCCAGTCCGCCATCGTCGACCTGCGCCGCTATCGACCGGTGGTCGGCGTCAGTGCCGGTACCGTCGGTTGTTATGGTGGCATGTCGATCGCCGCCGGGTTATGCTCCTATCTTGTATTGACGAGGGAGGCGCGCCTGGGTCTGAACGGACCGCAGGTGATCGAGCAGGAAGCGGGCGTGGCCGAGTTCGACGCGCGCCAGCGTTCCCTGATCTGGGGCCTCACGGGCGGCGAGCAGCGCGTCGCCGCCCGCCTCGCGGACCTGTGCGTGGCCGACGATACGCAGGAAGTGCGCGACGCCGTCGCCGGCCTGTTCGCACGCGGCGTGCCGGCGGTGCACCGCAGCGAGCGTATCGACGATTTTCTTGCCTCTCTGGAGCGCGTCGACACGGCGGCCCAGCCCACGCCGGCGCAAGCCCGCGACCTGTTTGCGAAAGGACTCGAATGATGGATGCAACGACGAACACCGGCGCACACCAGGACGGCGGCGCCTCGCGCGGCGCCATGTGGCTGCGCCTGCTGACGGGCGGCGCCCTGCCGGCCCACGACTGGGCCGCCGTGAAGGCCGTCGACGCCATCCTGGCCGGCCAGGACGCGCGCTACATCGCCGTCGTGCCGGACCCCGGCAACCGTTTCCCGCGCGCCCGCAACGGCGAAGTGGGCCTCGTCGAGGGCTGGCAGCTGGCCCGGGCCGTGCAGGAAGTCATCCAGCTGGACCGCGGCGCGGCCGTCAAGCGCCCCATCGTGGCCGTCATCGATGTGCCCAGCCAGGCCTACGGCCGGCGCGAGGAAGCGTTCGGCATCCACCAGGCGCTGGCCGGCGCCGCCGGGGCCTATGCCCAGGCGCGCCAGGCCGGTCACCCGGTGATCGGTCTCGTCGTCGGCCTGGCCATGTCCGGCGCCTTCCTCGCGCACGGCTACCAGGCCAACCGCCTGATCGCCCTGGACGATCCGAACGTGCAGGTACATGCAATGGGCAAGGCCTCGGCCGCCCGCGTCACGCTGCGCTCCGTCGAGGCGCTGGAAAAGCTGGCCGCCAGCGTGCCGCCGATGGCCTACGACGTGCAGAGCTTCGCGTCGCTGGGCATCCTGTGGAAGATCCTGCAGCTGACCAATCTGGCGCTGCCGGACGAGCAGGACCTCGCCCTCGTGCACGGCGCGCTGGAAGCTGCGCTGGCCGACATCCGTGACGATGCCGCGCGCGACCTGTCGGGCCGCCTGCAGGGCCGCCACCGCCAGGCGTCGCGCCGCGTGCGCGAACTGCTGCTTGCCGAATGGGAGGCCGCCGACTGAACACCTGACCCGCAAGCGGATACCGCCGACGCCGCACGATCAACTATATAGAAGCACGCGGCGCGGCATGCCAAATTTTTTCGGAAAGTTGGACACATAGAGGAGACAACCATGATTATCTATGGAACCGCATTACTCGCCGTCTGCCACCTGCTCGGCATCTTCCTGGGCGACCTGCTGGGCAACCTGCTCGGCGCCAAGACCAACGTCGGCGGCGTCGGCATCGCCATGATCCTGCTGATCTGCGCCCGCCTGTGGATGCACAAGCGCGGACTGATGCCGCCCCAGACCGAGATGGGCGTGGGCTTCTGGGGCGCGATGTACATTCCCGTCGTCGTCGCCATGGCCGCCCAGCAGAACGTGGTCTCGGCCCTGCGCGGCGGCCCCGTGGCGCTGCTGGCTGCCCTCGGCACCGTCCTGGTGTGCGCGCTGTGCATCAACCTGATCAACCGCAGCGAGCGCAACGCCCACGAGTGGGACCCGGACGCCGACGCCAAACGCGGCCAACCGCAATCGATCTGAGGAGACCACCATGCTCGACCTCCTGGAAAAAACCGCGAAACACAATGGCCTCGTGCTGGCCTTCGCCCTCGTCGGCCTCGTCATGCTGGTCTCGATGTGGCTGTCCAAGCGTCTCACCATGGGCCGCGTGCACGGCTCGGCGATCGCGATCGTGATCGGCCTGTGCCTGGCCTACTGGGGCGGCATCCAGACCGGCGGCCAGAAAGGCCTGGCCGACCTGTCGCTGTTCGCCGGCGTCGGCCTGATGGGCGGGGCCATGCTGCGCGACTTCGCCATCGTCGCCACCGCCTTCGAGGTGCAGGTCGTGGAAGCCCGCAAGGCCGGCTTCGTCGGCGCCGCCGCGCTGATCCTCGGCACCATCCTGCCGTTCATCGTCGGCGCCTGCGTCGCCTGGAGCTTCGGCTACCGCGACGCCGTCAGCATCACGACCATCGGCGCCGGCGCCGTCACCTATATCGTCGGTCCCGTGACGGGCGCGGCGATCGGTGCCAGCTCCGAGATCATGGCGCTGTCGATCGCCACCGGCCTGGTGAAGGCGATCATGGTGATGGTCGGCACCCCGGCCGCGGCGCGCTTCCTGCGCCTGCGCACGCCGCGCTCGGCGATGGTGTTCGGCGGACTGGCCGGCACCGTCAGCGGCGTCTCGGCCGGCCTGGCCGCCACCGACCGTCGCCTGGTCCCGTACGGCGCCCTCGTCGCCACCTTCCACACGGGCCTCGGCTGCCTGCTCGGTCCCTCGCTGCTGTTCTTCGCCACGCGCGCCCTGGTGGCATGATGCACTGCGCGCCACACGACCTGCTGTTCCTTTGCGATCCGGCAGCATTCGAGACGTCCGGCATGCGCCCGGACTGGCTCGACGACGCCTGGCTGGCACGGGCGCCGCTGGTCGTGCGGCGCGAAGCGACGCCCATCGGGCGCATCCCCGTCGGCGCGCGCGGCCCCCGCCGCAACCAGCGCCTCGGCGGCTATGTCGACGCCGCCGCGGTGGCGCGGCGCGTGACGCCTGAGATGCTGGCGCAGGCACCGCCGCATGCCCGCTTTCCCTGCCTGGCCGCGCTGGCCGGACTGGCTCCCCGCCTGGCGGCGCTCGGTCTCGCGTGGGGCCCGGTCGGCGGCGTCGGCTTCGAGCTCGCCAGCGGGCTGCCGGTGCTGCGCGAAACGAGCGACCTCGACCTGCTGGTACACGCACCCCACCCGCTGCCACGGGCGGCCCTGGATGCCTTGCTCGCCATGCAGGCGCACGCGCCATGCCGGATCGACATCCAGCTCGACACGGGCGGCGGCGGCTTCGCGCTGGCGGAATATGCGCGCGGCGGCCGCGTCATGCTGAAGACGGCGCACGGTCCCGTGCTGCTGGACGATCCCTGGCAACAGGCGGCGGCCGCATGAGCGTCCTGTTCACCTTCCCCGGCCAGGGCGCCCAGAAGCCGGGCATGCTGCATGCGCTGCCGGACCATCCGGACACGGTGCGCACGCTGGCGGAAGCGTCCGAGGCGCTGGGCCGCGACGTGCTGGCGCTCGATACCGAGGCCGCGCTGCGATCGACGGTGGCCGTGCAACTGTGCGTGCTGGTCGCCGGCGTGGCGATGGCGCGCGTGCTGGCGGCGCACGACGCGCGCCCGCAGATGGTGGCCGGGCTGTCGATCGGCGCCTGGCCGGCCGCCGTCACGGCCGGCGTGCTCGGTTTCGGCGACGCCGTCCGCCTGGTCGCACTGCGCGCCCATCTGATGGAGGACGCCTACCCGGGCGGCTATGGCATGACGGCCATCGGCGGCCTCACGCGCCAGCAGCTCGAACCGCTCGTCGCAGAAGTGCATGGCGACGGCAGCCCCGTCTATCTCGCCAACCTGAACGCGGCGCGCCAGATCGTCGTCGCCGGCAGCGACGCCGCCATGGCCCGCGTCGCCGCACTGGCACTGGACCACGGCGCCCAGCGTGCAGAGCGGCTGGCCGTGGCGGTGCCCTCGCACTGCGAACTGTTCGACGAACAGGCGTGTTTGCTCGCCGAAGCGGCCGGCAAGATCGAACCCGGACGGCCGCGCATCGCCTACATCAGCAGCAGCGCGGCGCGCGCCCTGTTCGACGGCCGCCGGATCGTCGCCGACCTCGCGGCCAATATGGCGAGGCCCGTGCTGTGGGCCGACACCGTGCGCCATGCCTGGGAACGCGGCGCGCGCCTCGCCGTCGAGATGCCGCCCGGCGCCGTGCTGACGCGCCTGGCCGAGACGGAATTCGCGGGCGGCGCGGCCGTCGCCGCCGACGGGCAGCGCGTCGACAGCCTGGTCGCGCTGGTCAAGAGCGCAGCGTCCGACGCTTGAGCCGACGGATGGCCGCCAATACCGACTAGCCCCTTTCGGCGCGGTGCCCGGGCCACGTGATCTCGAGTTCGTAGCCGATCGAGCGCGCCAGCCCGTCCAGGTCGGGAAACAGCGTGGCGTGCGTGATGTTCATCCGGTACAGCGACAGCATCGCCTCGGCGCGGATGTTCGGCGGCAGCACGAACTTGCGGATCAGCGGCGTGCCGCGCTCGTACTGCGTGATGATCTCGTCCAGCGGCTTGTCCAGCACGCCCGGGACGACGAACGTGCCCGATTGCGCCACCAGGCGCCGGTCCATCTCTTCCGGCTCGCCGACCCAGATGATGTCCTTGCTGTTGACGGCGAAGTGGCGTTCGAAGTTGCCGCGCACGCGCGGGTCGATCGCCTCGCGCCGCAGCGTGACGTCGTGGCGCGGGGCGGCGCTCCACAGCGTCGGCGTATCCAGTGCGAAGACGGCGGCGCTGCAGTTCGTGTTGTTCAGCGCGAAGAAGGCGGCCACGAACGGCGACTTGGTGAAGTCGATCATGCGCGTGGGGGCGCCGTGGTGCTGCATCAGCGCCAGGCAGCGGATGTCGTCGACCAGCAGGTTCGCATCGGCCAGGTAGACGTGGGCCTTGCGGCGGAAGATGCGCAGCGCGCGTTCCTCGCGCTGGCGCCACGAGGCCTTGTCCGGCACGAAGCTGTGCAGGTAGCGCGACAAGGCGCTCATCAGGTCCCAGCCGGCGTCCGGCAGGCCGCGGAAGGCCCATCCGTCGCATTCGGACGTCAGGGCGACGAATTCGTTCCAGCTTTTGACGTGTACGATATCCATGCTGCGGCATTCGGGCGGCGACGGAAAATCCTCTCACACGGCACCGCCCGGCGTCAATCGAATCGGCGCACACGTGCGGCTCAGGCGACGCGCCTGGCCTTCACCACGCCGTCCATCACTTCCAGGATGTCGGCCGCCTTGACGGGCTTGACGAAGTGGCGGTCGAAACCCGCCTCCGCCGCCATCTCGCGGTCCTGGGCCTGGCCGTAGCCGCTCAGGGCCACCAGCGGCACGTGCTGCATGCCGGGTTGCGCGCGCAGGCGGCGCGCCAGCTCGTAGCCGTCGAATTCGGGCAGGCCGATGTCCAGCACGCACAGGTCGGGCCGCCGGTGCGCCGCATGGTCCAGCGCGCGGCTCGGGCTGTGGTAGACGGTGCAGCGGTGGCCGACGGCTTCGATGTACATCGCCAGGATCTCGGCGGCATCGACGTTGTCGTCGACGATCAGCACGTCCAGCGCGTCGGCCGGCGCCACGGCGCCGGCGCGCACGGCGGCATCGGCGGCATCCTCGCGCTCTTCGTGGTAACGCGGCAGCACCACGCTGAAGCGGCTGCCCTTGCCCGGGCCTGCGCTCCGGGCGTGCACGGTACCGCCGTGCAGCTCGACGAGGCTCTTGACCAGCGCCAGTCCGATGCCCAGGCCGCCCTGCGACCTGTCGGCGCTGCGTTCGCCCTGCGAGAACAGCTCGAATGCACGCGCCACGAGTTCCGGCGACATGCCGATGCCGTCGTCGCACACGCATACCTCGAGCTCGTCCTCGGCCAGGCGGATGTGCACGTCGATACGGCCCCCGTCCGGCGTGTACTTGGCGGCGTTGCCGAGCAGGTTGGCGAAGATCTGCACGAGGCGCTTGCCGTCGCCGTGGATCAGTGCCTCGTCGGGCGGCATGTGCAGTTCCAGGTGGTGGTCCTTGGCCTTGACCAGCGGACGCACCTGCTCCACCGCCTCGCCGACGACGGCGGCCAGTTGCACGGGCCGGCTGTCCAGCGTGATCAGGCCGCGGGTGACGCGCGAGACATCGAGCAGGTCGTCGATCAGCCCCGTCATGTGGCTGGCCTGGCGCGCGATGATCGCCGTCACCTGGCGGATGCGGGCGTCGTCGGCCTTGCCGATCCTGAGGAAGTCGGCGGCCGCGGCGATCGGCGCCAGCGGATTGCGCAGCTCGTGCGCGAGCATGGCCAGGAATTCGTCCTTGCGGCGATCGGCTTCGCGCAGTGCATGCTGGGCGTCGCGGATCGGCGAAATGTCGACCACGTAGGCGATGCCCTCGCCGGTGACGGCGTCGTCGGTCGCGGCGCCGATCTGCACGCTGGCCCGGCTGCCGTCCTTGCGGTAGTACTCCTTGACGTAGTTCTCCATGCGCCCCAGCGTGCGCAAGCGCTCGATCACCTCGTCGTTCGACGCGCGCCATTCCGGCGGCGTGAGGCTGGTGGAGGTCATGTCCCCGCGCGCCATCTCTTCGCGCGTGTAGCCCAGCATGTCGAGGAACGCCTGGTTGGCGTCGATGATGGTGCCGTCGAGGCGGTAGCGGATGATGCCGATCACGTTCGACTCGGCCAGCCGGCGGAAGCGCGCCTCGCTCTCGCGCAGCGCTTCCTCGGCCAGCTTCTGGCGCGTCACGTCGACGACGATGCCCGGCAGCCAGGCGGCCCGGCCGTCGGCATCGCGCGTGACCTTGCCGCGCGCGAGCAGGTGGCGCCAGCCGTCGCCGGCGCGCACACGGTAGTTGCACTCGTAGCCCTCGCCGCTGGCCACCGCCTGTTCGATCGCCGCGCGCGTCTGCGCCACGTCGCCGGGATGGATCGCCGCCAGGTAGCATGCCAGGCGGCCGCCCAGCGCCTCGCGCGGATCGACGCCGAAGATGCCGGCCAGATTGCGGTCGGCGTAGACGCGGTTCTGCTGCAGGTCGTAGGTCCAAGTGCCGATGTCGGCCGCCACCAGGGCCGCTTCCTGGCGCAGGCGCGCGTCGAGCAGGATCTCCTCGTTGCGCTTCTGCTGGTCGATATCGGTGCAGGTGCCCATCCAGCGCACGATGCGGCCGCCTTCGTCGCGCACGGGCAGCGCCCGGCCCAGCACCCAGCGGTAGTCGCCGCTGTGGTGGCGCAGCCGGTATTCGACCTCGTACCGCTCGCCCGTCTCGAGCGAGTGCCGCCACAGCGCCCAGGCGCGCTCGCGGTCGTCGGCATGGAACATCGCCGCCCAGCGCTCGCCATCGGTGTCGCCTTCGCGCATGCCGGTGAAGTCGTACCAGCGCTGGTTGTAGTAGTCGTGGTAGCCGTCGGGCAGCGTCGACCACACCATCTGCGGCATGGCGTCCGTGATGACGCGGAACTTGGCTTCGCTCTCGCGCAGCGGCGTGATGTCGGAGATATGGCAGGTGAAGCCGTGGATGAAGCCGTCCAGGCCGCGCAGCGGCGCGAACGACAGCGCGAGCCAGGCGGTCGTGCTGCCGCCGGCTGCGCGCGGCAATTCCAGCGCCACCTGATCGACCAGGAAGGACTCGCCGGCCAGCGCGCGCCCGATCGGGCCTTCCAGCACGGCCCAGGCTTGCGGCCAGCTCTCGCGCATGGGCTGGCCCAGCAGGCCCGGATGGCGCTGGCCGATCAGCGCCAGCGTGGCGTCGTTGTACAGCTGGCACAGCTGCGGCCCCCAGCCGATGAACACGGGCGTGGCGGCGTCGAGCATGAAGCGTACCGCGTAGCGCAAGGCCGGGTCCCAGCCCGCAGGCGCCCCGAGCCGGCCGACGGCACGGCCGGGCTCGCTCAACAGGCATTCGACGCCATCGGGCGCCGGGACCGGGGATATCTCGTTCATAGTGTTCTTTCGGCAACGCGACGCGGGAATCGCGTCCCCGCATTCTATTCGCTTACAGAAAGATCGTGCTGGACAAGATTAGTGCTTGACCCCGGACCCCGGCCTGGCCTGTCCCGCATGCAGGTCGGCCTTGACCGTGTCCGGCGCGACGTTGTTCACCACGTTGCCGATGAATTTGCTGCTCATCATGCCGGCGACGATGCGGTCCTTGCCCTCCTTCATGGCGTCGTAGCCCTCCTTCGCCACCTCGTCCGGCTTCGCCTTCTCGCCCACACCCAGCTTGTTGTCGACCATGCCGGCGCGCGGCCAGAAGTTGGTGTCGACCTGGCCCGGCATCAGCAGCGTGATCGACACGCCGCTGTCCTTGATCTCGGACTTCACCGCTTCCGCGAACGAGATGAGGAAGGCCTTGGTCGCGCCGTACACGGTCTCGTACGGCGTGGGCATCGTGCCCGAGATCGAGGCCGTGTACAGCAGGCGCCCGCTGCCGCGCGCCACCATGTCCGGCAGCAGGCGCTTGGTCAGGTGGACCTGGGACACGGCGTTCAGCTGGATCATCGACAGCTCGCGCTGCAGGTCCGTGCCGCCGACGAAATAGCCGCCCAGGCCGACCCCGGCATTCAGGGCGGCGGCGGCCAGCGGCCGTCCCGTCGCCTGCACGGCGGCGTACAGCGCCTCGACGCCGGCGAAGTCCGTCAGGTCGGCCTCGACGACGATCGCCTCGGCCCCGGCCGCGCGCAGCTCGGCGGCCGTGCGTTCCAGGCCGGCCCGCTGCGTGGCTGTGATGACGACGTCGTGACCGTCGGCCGCGAACAGCTTCGCCAGTTCGTAGCCGATGCCGCTGGAGGCACCGGTCACCAGGGCCAGCGGGCGGCCCGTCGTGCCCATCGTACTTGCCGTACTTGTTGCGTTCATGGCGATTCCTTTCTTCAGGCCGATTTCGGCATCTTTGGCAGCAGCTTGTCGAGCGTGACCGGGTAGTCGCGCACGCGCACGCCGGTGGCGTTGTAGATCGCGTTGGCGACGGCCGCCGCCACGCCGCAGATGCCCAGCTCGCCCACGCCCTTGGCCTTCATCGGCGAGGACATCGGGTCGGTCTCGTCCAGGAAGATCACTTCCTGGTGCGGGATGTCGGCGTGCACGGGCACTTCGTAGCCCGCCAAATCGTGGTTGACGAAGAAGCCCACGCGCTTGTCGACGACCAGCTCTTCCATCAGCGCGGCGCCCGTGCCCATCGTCATCGCGCCGATCACCTGGCTGCGCGCCGACTTCGGGTTCAGGATGCGGCCCGACGCGCATACGGCCAGCATGCGGCGCACGCGGATCTCGGCCGTGTAGGCGTCGACGGCCACCTCGACGAAGTGGGCGCCGAAGGTCGATTGCTGGAACGTCTTGTCGAGGTCGCCGTACTCCATCTTGTCCTCGCCGATCACGTCGCCGTCGCGCGCCGCCTGTTCCAGGGCCATGGACTTGCCGCCCGCGCTCACCTTGCCGTCGGCGAAATCGGCGTTCGTCGGATCGAGGCCCAGCTTGTTGGCCACGTTCTCGCGCAGCTTGACGCAGGCCGCGTAGACGCCCGCCGTCGAGCTGTTGCCGCCCCACTGGCCGCCGGAACCCGCGGACACCGGGTATGCCGAGTCGCCCAGGCGCACGTCGACGCGCTCCAGCGGCACGCCCATCATCTCGGCCGCCGTCTGGGCGATGATCGTATAGCTGCCGGTGCCGATGTCCGTCATGTCCGTCTCGACCGTCACGCGGCCGTCGCGGCCCAGGCGCACGCGCGCCGCCGACGGGGTATTGATGTTGTTGCGGAAGGCCGACGCCATGCCCATGCCGATCAGCCACTGGCCTTCGCGCACCTTGCCCGGCGTGGCGTTGCGCTTGTTCCAGCCGAAGCGCTCGGCGCCCAGCCGCAGCGTGTCGACGAAGCGGCGCTGCGAGAACTTGCGCTCGCGCTTTTCCGGATCGACCGTCGTGTCGTTCACGATGCGCAGCATGACGGGGTCCATCTTGAGCTTTTCCGCCAGCTCGTCCATCGCGATCTCCAGCGCCATCATGCCCGGCGCCTCGCCCGGGGCGCGCATCGAATTCCCCTCCGGGAGGTCGAGCGTGGCCAGGCGCATGCGCGTCATGCGGTCCTGGCCC
This sequence comes from uncultured Massilia sp., assembly GCA_963529995.1. Taxonomy (GTDB): domain Bacteria; phylum Pseudomonadota; class Gammaproteobacteria; order Burkholderiales; family Burkholderiaceae_D; genus Telluria. The sequence continues at coordinate 97,155 of CAUSCY010000001.1, forward strand.
GCATACAGCAGGCGGGTCTGGTTGACGGCCGTTTCCGGCTGGCCGTCGGGCAGGTCGCCGGACCAGCTTTCGTGGGCGATGGCCGTGATGCGGCCTTCGCGCGTGGCCCCGATACGGATGCGCTGGATCGTCGCGGGGCGGTGCGTCGTGTTGTTGATCATGATCGCGCGCTGCAGCGTCACCTTGACGGGACGGCCGGCCGCCTTCGCGCCCAGCGCCGCCATCAGCGCCTCGGAGCGCAGGAACAGCTTGCCGCCGAAGCCGCCGCCGATGTAGGGCGAGACGAGGCGCACGTTTTCCTCAGGGATGCCGAGCGTCTTGGCCAGGTCCTTCTTGCCCCAATTGATCATCTGGTTCGACGTGTACAAGGTCAGCTTGTCGCCGTTCCAGACGGCGATCGAGGCGTGCGGTTCCATCATCGCATGCGACTGGTCGGGCGTCGTGTAGGTGGCGTCCAGCTTCACGGGCGCATTCGCATAGCCCTGCTCGAAATTGCCGGCCCTGGTGTCCGGCTCGTCCTTCTCGTCGGGCTTCTTCGCGGCGTTCTTGGCCGCTTCCAGGTCGTAGACGCCGCCCACCTTCGCGTACTCCACCTTCAGCAGCGGCGCCGCGGCGCGGGCCTGCTCGAAGGTCTCGGCGACGATGACGGCGACGGCCTGGTGGTAGTGCTGCACGTCGGGGCCGGCCAGCAGGCGGGCCGTGTTCTTCTCGCCCTTGCCCAGCTTGCCGGCGTTCTCGTAGGTGACCACGGCGAGCACACCGGGCGCCGCCTTGGCGGCGGCGGTGTCGATCTTCGTGATGCGGCCCTTGGCGATGCTCGAACCCACGACGTAGCCGTAGGCGGCATTCGGCGCCGCCTTGTGCTGCTCGTAGGCGTAGGGCGCGGTGCCCGTGGTCTTCAGCGGACCGTCGATGCGGTCCGTCGGCTTGCCGACCACCTTCAGGCGGTCGATGGGATTGGTCGTGGCGGGTGTGGTGAATTTCATGTCGGCCTCCTCGTCAGCCCGTGCGCTTGGCGCCGCGCGCGTCGGCCAGGATGGCGTCGAGCGTGCGCTGGACCAGCGGGACCTTGAATGCATTGTCGTTGGTGGTACGGGCGCCGGCCAGCAACTGGTCGGTCACGGCCTGGGCGCCGCGCGGCATGGCGCTCTCGGCGGCCGGGACGCGCCACGGACGGTGGGCGACACCGCCCAGCGCCACGCGGCCGGATCCATCCGGCTGCACGACGGCGGCGACGGAGACCAGTGCGAACGCGTACGAGGCGCGGTCGCGCACCTTGCGGTAGTAGTGCTTGCCGCCCAGCGGCTTCGGCAGCGTCACGGCCGTGATCAACTCGCCCGGCTGCAGGGTGTTCTCGATGTGAGGCGTGTTGCCCGGCAGGCGGTAGAAGTCGGCGATGGGGATCACGCGCTTGCCGCCGTTCGGCGCCACCGTCTCGATCTGGGCGTCCAGCAGCTGCATGGCCACGGCCATGTCGCTCGGATGCGTGGCGATGCACATCTCGCTCTGGCCGACGATGGCCAGCTGGCGCGAGTAGCCGCCGATGGCGGAGCAGCCGCTGCCCGGCTTGCGCTTGTTGCAGGCCTGGTTGGTATCGTAGAAGTACGGGCAGCGCGTGCGCTGCAGCAGGTTGCCGGCGGTGGTCGCCTTGTTGCGCAACTGGCCCGAAGCGCCGGCCAGCAGCGCGCGCGACAGCACGGCGTAGTCGCGGCGCACGTGCGCATCGGCCGCCAGGTCCGTGTTGCGCACCAGGGCGCCCACGCGCAGGCCGCCCTCGGGCGTCGCTTCGATCTTGTCCAGGCCCAGTCCATTGACGTCGACGAGGTGGGCCGGCGTCTCGATCTCCAGCTTCATCAGGTCGAGCAGGTTGGTGCCGCCCGCGATGAAGCGGGTATTCGGCTGGCGGCTGGCCGCGGCCGCCGCTTCGGCGGGCGTCGCCGCGCGCTGGTAGGTAAATGCCTTCATGCCTTGCCTCCTCCGACCTCGGTGATTGCCTCCATGATGTTGGAGTAGGCGCCGCAGCGACAGATATTGCCGCTCATGCGCTCGCGCAGTTCGTCGACGGACAGCAGCGGCTTCGCATTCAGGTCGCCCGTCACGTGGCTCGGGATGCCGCGCTTGATCTCGTCGAGCGTGGCGACGGCCGAACAGATCTGCCCCGGCGTACAGTAGCCGCACTGGTAGCCGTCGTGCTTGACGAAGGCCGCCTGCATCGGGTGCAGCTTGCCGGGCTGGCCCAGGCCCTCGATGGTGGTGACCTCGTCGCCTTCGTGCATCACGGCCAGGCTCAGGCAGGAATTGATGCGGCGGCCGTTGACGATGACGGTGCAGGCGCCGCACTGGCCCTGGTCGCAACCCTTCTTGGTGCCCGTCAGGTGCAGGTGCTCGCGCAGCAGGTCGAGCAGCGTCGTGCGCGTATCGACCTGCTGTTCGTAGCGCTGGCCGTTGACGCGCAGCGCTACCTTGCTGGTCACGGGCGCCGGCGTGGAAGCCGCGCCGCCCTGGGGCGATTCGACCTGCGCCATGGCCGGCAGCGCGGCCGCCGTCGCCGAGACGGCGCCCGCGACGAGCACGTCGCGCCGGCCCTGGTTGATGTTCTTCGAATGGTCCATTGTCGCTTCCTTATCGATGGTGGCCGGCGCTGGGGATGTGCGCCGGGCGTTGTCGTCATGATAAGCGAATTGCGGAACACCCCTGAACACTGTTCGGCCGGACTGGCTGCGCACCAAATAAGTGCGATTCCATTAGGCAATTAATGCAAACAAGCATTGGTATTGCTTCGCACAAATCAAAAAGCACTTTCGTTGCAAAAAGTTTACGATTGAGCTAAATCAAACAGTCGTTTAACTCAATGAACCAAGCCGAAAGTTTGCCTGCACGCCGGCCGCGCAGCGACGGCGTTCAGGCCCGCGAACGCATCCTCGATGCCGCGCTGCGCCTCTTCGTGGAACGCGGCTATGCGAGCACTTCCGTGCGCGACATCGCCCAGGCGGCCGACGCCAACGTGGCCGCGATTGCCTACTACTTCGGCGACAAGGCCGGCCTGTACCGCGCCGCGCTGTACGAACCCGTCTGCGGACTGGCCGACGCGCCGCTGCCGGACGATCCCGCGCTGTCGCTGCGCGAGACCCTGGCGCGCACCATGACCGCCTGCCTGCACCCGCTGGGCCAGGGCCGCAACGCGCTGCTCAGCGTGCGCCTGCGCCAGCGCGAAGCCTTCGAGCCCACGGGCCTGATGGACGACGAGAGCCCGCTGCGCGAACGGCTGCAGCGCCACCTCGTCGGCCTGCTGGCGCGCGAACTCGCCATCGCGCCGGACCTGGAGCTGTGCGCGCTGGCGTTCTCGATCAAGGCCCTGATCACCTATCCCTACATCGGCCACGAACATATCCACGCCGCCGAACCGGCGCTGTTCGACGCCCCCGGCGCCCTCGACGCCTGGGTCGCCCGCCTCACCGACTATGCCGCCGCGATGGTCGACGCCGAACGCGTCCGCCGCGACCCGCTCTCCGTGGCCATCATTTCCAAGCCAAGTAAAACCAATATCGACAGGAAGCAACCATGACCGACCAGCAGCTCGACGCAGACCAGGACAAGGCCGACGGCCCCGACGCCCGGGACCGGGATCGCAAGACCCCCGACAGGGACGATGCCGGCAAGGACGGGAAGAACAAGGACAAGGACGACCAGAAGGACGGCAAGCAGCAGATGTCGCCCGAGAAGAAGCGCAAGATGCGCATCGTCCTGATCGTCGTCGGCATCGTCGTCCTGCTGGCCGGCCTGGGCTGGCTGCTGTACTACAACCTGCACGGCAAGTTCTTCGAGAAGACCGACGACGCCTACCTGGAGGCGGATGCCGTCACGATCTCGCCCAAGATCGGCGGCTACGTCGAGGAAGTGCTGGTCCGCGACAACCAGGACGTGCAGGCCGGCCAGCCGCTGGTGCGCATCGACCCGCGCGACTACCGCGCCCAGGCCGAGCAATACCAGGCCCAGATCGACATCGCCCATGCCAATGCGGACGCCGTGCGCGCCCAGATCGCCGAGCAGGAATCGGCCGTCGACCAGGCCAGGGCCCAGCTCGCGGCGGCGCGCGACAATGCGGCCTTCGCGGCCGGCGAAGCACGGCGTTATGCGCCGCTGACGGAGATCGGCGCCGAAAACGCCCAGACGCTGGCGGCGCGCCGCAACGACGCCGACCAGAGCGCGCGCCAGGTCGCGGCGCAGCGCGCGGCGCTGGCCAATGCCCAGAAGCGCATCGTGGCGCTGCAGGCGCAGGTGCGCCAGGCGGAAGCGCAGGCCGGCGCCGCCCAGGCCCAGCTGAAGGCGGCCGACGTCAACCTGCAGTCGACGACGCTCACGGCCAGCGTGGCCGGCCGCGTAGGCGACTCCAGCGTGCGTATCGGCCAGTTCGTGCAGCCGGGCACCCGCCTGATGAGCGTCGTTCCACTGAACACGATGTACGTCGGCGCCAACTTCAAGGAAACGCAGATCGGCCGCATGCGCGTGGGACAACCCGTCGAGATCGAGGTCGACGCCCTGCCCGGCCTGAAGCTGCACGGCCACGTGGACAGCGTCTCGCCGGGCACCGGCGCGCAGTTCTCGCTGATGCCGCCGGAGAACGCCACCGGCAACTTCACCAAGATCGTTCAACGCGTCCCCGTGCGCGTGGCGCTCGACGCCGGCCCCGATGCGCGCCGCGTGCTGGTGCCGGGCCTGTCGCTGAAGGTCGTCGTCGATACCCGCAACGCCAAGGACGCGATCAAGGACATCAAGAAGAAGGAAGAGGACCGCACCGAGCGCCGGACCGAAGACCGCGCCGACGGAGCGCAACGATGAGCGAGCAGAAAGCCGACGCCGGCGCCTGGCTGGCCGTCGCCGCCGGCACGCTGGGCGCGCTGATGGCCACGCTCGACATCTCGATCGTGAATTCCTCGCTGCCGACGATCCAGGGCGAGATCGGCGCGTCCGGTACCGAGGGCACCTGGATCGCCACCGGCTACCTGGTCGCGGAAATCGTCATCATCCCGCTGTCCGGCTGGCTGGAGCGCGTGCTGGGGCTGCGCACCTTCCTGCTGGGCGTGGCGGCGCTGTTCACGGGCTTTTCCGTGCTGTGCGGGCTGTCCACGACGCTGGGCATGATGATCGCCGGCCGCGTGGGCCAGGGCTTCACGGGCGGCGCCATGATCCCGACGGCCCAGACCATCATCGCCACGCGGCTGCCGCGCAGCCAGCAGCCGATCGGCACGGCGATGTTCGGGGCCACCGTCGTGCTGGGGCCCATCATCGGTCCCCTGATCGGCGGCTGGCTGACGGAAAACCTCAGCTGGCACTACGCGTTCTTCCTCAACGTACCGATCTGCATCGGCCTCGTCATCCTGCTGCTCGTCGGCCTGCCGCACCAGAAAGCCGAACCGGACGAGCTGCTGCGCGCCGACTGGATCGGCATCCTGGGCCTGGCCGCCTTCCTCGGCGGCCTGACCGTGGTGCTGGAGGAAGGCCAGCGCGAACAATGGTTTTCCTCGTCGACGATCGTCTGGCTGTCGGTCGTCTCGTTCGCCGGCTTCGTGCTGCTGATGATCGGGCAGATGACGGCGAAGCGGCCCGTCATCCAGCTGAAACTGCTGATCGACCGCCAGTTCGGCGCCGTCGTCATGATGGGCATCGTGGTCGGCATGGTCATCTACGGCACCTCCTACGTGATTCCGCAGTTCCTGGCCCAGATCTCGCACTACAACGCGATGCAGTCGGGGAAAGTGGTGGCGCTGATGGGCATCCCGGCCCTGATCCTGATGGGCTTCGTGCCCCTCCTGATCCGTTACGTCGACATCCGCCTGGCCGTCGGTTTCGGCCTGTCGATGCTGGCGCTGTCCGCCTGGATCGACACGGACCTGACGTCGCAGGCGGCCGGCGGCGACTTCGTGGCCGGGCAGCTGGTCCGCGGCGTCGGTACGATCTTCGCGATGATGTTCCTGAACCAGGCGGCGATCCAGTCCGTCGAGCCGGCGCACGCGAGCGATGCCGCCGGCCTGTTCAACGCGGCGCGCAACCTGGGCGGCTCGTTCGCACTGGCCGGCATCACGGTCCTGCAGGACAAGCGCCAGTGGTTCCACGAGCGCCGCATCGAGGAGACGCTGAGCGCCAACCGCGGCGCCGTGCAGGACTACCTGGCGGCCCAGGCGCACGGGCTGGACGGCCTGCCGCGTGCGTTGCGCGGCCTGGGCCAGATGGTCCAGACCCAGGCGCTGACGATGACCTACAGCGACCTGTTCTGGGTGCTGTCGGTGTTCATCGGCTGCGCCATCCCGCTGGTGCTGTTCCTGCGGCCCCTGAAGGGTGCGGCGGCGGCGACGCACTGACGGCCCCATATCGAGGAACGAACATGAGATTGAAGACATCCGCTTTACTAGTGCTCGTGGCCGCCCTGGCCGGCTGCAAGACCGTGGGCACCGACTACCCCGGGCCGAAGGACGGCGTGAAGCCGGCCGCGTTCGCGCGCGGCGCCGGCCCGGACATGGCGCCGCCCACCCAGCAGGTGCTGGCCCGCTGGTGGACCGCGCTGGACGACCCGACGCTCGACCGCCTCGTGGAGCGCGCACTGCGCGCCAGCCCCAACCTGACCGTCGCCCGCGCGCGCCTGCGCCAGGCCCGCGCCGCGCTGCGCAGCGAGCGGGCGAACCGCCTGCCGAACGGCAACGCGACGCTGCTGGCGGCGCACGCCCACCTGCCGCCGCTGGGCGACCTCGCCGGCAGCCAGGGCGCGCCGGCAGCCGACGCCCAGGGTGGCGCCCAGGCACCGAGCCTGCCGTCGAAGCTGAACCTGTACAGCCTGGGCTTCGACGCCACCTGGGAAATCGACCTGTTCGGGGGCCAGCGCCGCGCCACCGAAGCGGCAGCGGCGGCCGCCGACGCAGCCGAGGCGAACGTCGCGGACGCCCAACTGAGCCTGGTGGCCGAAGTGGCGCAGGCCTACGTGAACCTGCGCGCCACGCAGGCGCGCCAGGCGCTGAGCAATGCCGCCGTCGAGCGCCAGCAGCGCGCCGTCGACCTGACCAAGCGCCGCGTCGAAGGCGGCACCGCCTCGCGCCTGGACCTGGAACGCCTGCAGGGCCAGCTCGAATCGACGCGCGCCGATGCCGAGCCGCTCGCCTCCCAGCTGGACGGCTACCGCGACGAACTGGCCGTGCTGGTCGGCGTGGCGCCCGGCGCGCTGGACGCGGACCTGGGTGCCCCCGTGCAGGATGCGGCGGCCGTGCCGCTGCCGCCGCCCAGCGTGGCCGTGGGCGACCCGGCCGCCATGCTGCGCCGCCGGCCCGACATCCGCGCCGCCGAACGCACGCTGGCCGCGCGCCACGCCCAGGTCGGCCAGGCGGAGGCGGCGCGCTTCCCGCGCCTGACCCTGCTGGGACTGATCGGCATCGGCGGCACCCACCCGCGCGACCTGACGCACCTGGGCGACTATTCCGCCATCGCGGCGCCGCAGCTGAGCTGGAACGTGCTCGACTTCGGCCGCATCAATGCCGGCATCGAACAGGCGGCAGGCGTGCGCGACGAGGCGGAGGCGCAATACCAGCTCGCCGTGCTGGGCGCGCTGCGCGACGCCGAGGATGCGCTGTCGCGCTTCCGCCAGCGCCGCCAGACGCTGGCGACGATCGCGCGCGCCAAGGCCACGGCGGACCGGGCGGCGGAGCTGACCTGGGCGCGCCAGAAAGCCGGCACGGCCAGCCTGATCGACGTGCTCGACGTCGAGCGCCAGCAGCTGGCGGCGGAACAGAACCTGGCGCAGGCGCAGGCGGCGCTGACGAACGACTTCATCGCCCTGCACAAGGCGCTGGGGCTGGGCTGGCAAGACGCCGCTGAGCGTACGGCGGCGCGCTGACGGATTCAGTCCGGCAGCTGCAGGCCCTCTTCGGCGGCCTTGCGCCGGGTGACTTCCCGGCTGATCGCGCCGGGTTCGCGCAGTTCGCGTTCGGCCATCGTCCGCAGTTCGGGCGATTCCAGACCGTCCAGCAGCGCCGACTCGAGCGCCTCGGATTCGTCCTCTCGACCCAGGCCGCGCAGCACGGCCATGCCGATGCGCGCATCGCGGGTCAAGCCCATCATGTCCGCCGCCAGGCGCGGCGCGCCACCCGGCGGCGGGAACAGCGGCAGCGTACGGGAATCGAAATTCACCGCTGCCAGCATTTCGAGCGGATTCCCACGGTAGCGGTCCGCACGCGCGTAATCGCCGGTTTCTACCAGCGCCGGCAACACCCGCCAGGCCCGGCGCGCGGCCTGCGCGGGGTCGATCCGCTCCAGCTCGACGAACATGGCACGCGTGGATGCAGCATCAACGAGTATCTCGTTCATGTCGACGACGACGGAAAAGCGCTCGCGCATGTGCGGATACCCGCCATGACCTTCTTCCACCCCGCCGAAGCGGCTGTCACCGGCCAGGACCCGGCGCACTTGCCCATTGCGCAGCGCAGCCAGGGCGGCGCGGGCGCGTGGGTCGACCTCGACCAGTTGGCCCCACAGGAACATCGTGAAGAACAGGCTCGTGCCGGAGTTATTCGCCGGATCGTCGAGCTGCGCAAACACTTCCTGTACCGCGGCCAGCGCCTCGTCGTGGCGCCCCGACTCGTGCGCCTCCATGGCGCGCTGCAGGCGTGGGTCGATCTCGGCCATCGGTGTGCTCCTTCGTATGCGGAGCAGCGAGTGTGCCACACGCGGCTACGCGCCAAATGCGCGCTTTGTCACGCGTCGGTGGAAAACGCGACGTCCTTCTGCGCATCCAGCGCGGCCAGGCGTTCGGCCAGTTGCGCGCGCATGGCCGTCCAGCCGTCGCCGCCCAGCACGAGGCGCAGCGGCGCCGGCTGCTCGTCGACGCTGGCGATCATGTGCGCCACCATCTTCGCCGGATCGCCCGGCGGTATGCTGGTGCCTTCCTCGATCATGCGGCGCGCGTGGCTCGCCGGCGACGCGTCGTAGGCCGCGATGCGCGGCGCCAGGCGCGAGCTGCCGTAGCGGAAGTTGGTGCGGGCGCCGCCCGGTTCGACCAGCGTGCAGCCGATGCCGAACACGGCCACCTCGCGCGACAGCGCGTCCACAAAGCCTTCGATGCCCCATTTGCCCGCATGGTACAGCGAGGCCCCGGGGAAGGCGGCCTGTCCGCCCACCGTCGACAGCTGCAGGATGCGCCCGCCACCTTGCGCGCGCAGGTGCGGCAGCGCGGCCCGGATCAGCTGGATCGGTCCCAGCAGGTTCGTCGCGACCTGGTGCTGCACGTCCTCGTCGCTGAGTTCCTCGGCTGCGCCGAACAGGCCGTAGCCGGCATTGCTGACGACGACGTCGATGCGCCCCAGTTCCGCGAACGCGCGCTCGACGACGATGCGGATGCCCGCCATGTCCGTCAGGTCGAGGTGCGCCAGCCACAGCGCGTCGCCATGGCGCGCCTTCAGCGCGGCGGCCGCCTCGGGACTGCGCACCGTGCCGGCCACGCGCTCGCCGCGCGCCAGCAACTGTTCCATCATTTCCTTGCCAAAGCCGCTGTTCACGCCCGTGATCAGCCAGGTCCGTCCTTGCATCGTCCACTCCCGTCGAAAAAGCGGGCCGCTGGTGCCGCCCGAGAAAGTCCAGCATAATCCTGGATGGCAAGACGTTGAATGCGAGAAAGGCGCTAGAGTATGATCGAAAATCCAGAATCGACCGACGACCTGTTTTCCGCCCTGCTGGAGCTCGTGCGCGCGCGCTCGGCCTTGTCGGGCGGCCTGCGCGCGGGCGGCCGCTGGGCCGTCGCCTTTCCGGGCACGCCGCTGGTCAAGTTCTGGGGCATCCGCAGCGGCAGCGTCTGGATCGATCTCGGCGACGGGGCGCCGCTGCGCGCGCAAGCCGGCGACGTGTTCCTGTTCCATGCCCCGGGACCGCATGTCCTGCGCAGCGACGGCGCCACCCTGCCGGTGACGCTGGACAGCATCGGCGCCGACGCGCGCCGCCCGGGCGCCATCCTGCAGCTGGGCGACGGGGCCGATTTCTTCATGATCGGCGGGAAGGTGGACCTCGACGAAGGCAGCGCCCCGCTGCTGTTCGGCGGGCTGCCGCCCGTGGTGCGCCTGCCGGCGGCATCGCCCCGCTCGCCCGGCGTGCACTGGATCCTCGACCGGCTGGTGGCCGAACGGGACGCCGCCCTGCCGGGAAGCGGCGCGGCCTGCGCCCAGCTCGCGCAACTGATGCTGATCGAGATCCTGCGCGCCCAGATCGCGGAGCCGGCGCTGCTGGGCAGCGGCTATTTCAAGGCCCTGGGCGACCGCCGCCTGGCGCCGGCGCTACGCCTGATGCACGGCGATCCGGGGCGCGCCTGGCGCCTGCCGGAACTGGCGGCCGCCTGCGCCATGTCGCGCGCGGGCTTCGCCGACCACTTCAAGCGGGTGGCCGGCGCGCCGCCGCTGCACTACCTGACGGAACTGCGCATGCGCCTGGCGCGAAGACGGCTGCGCGAAAGCGGCGTGGGGCTGGCGCGGCTGGCCGCGGAATACGGCTACGGTTCCGAGAGCGCGTTCAGCCACGCGTTCAAGCGCGTGTTCGGCCAGTCGCCGAAGGCCTGCCGCGACGGCCTGGCGTGAGGCTTCAGGCGAGCTTGCCGCGTACCCGTGCACGGTCCAGCGGCAGGTCGCGCAGGCGTTCGCCGCAGGCGTCGAACACGGCATTCGCGAGCGCCGCCGCGGCCGGGCCCTGGGCCGCCTCGCCCGTGCCCAGGAAAGGTTGGCCGGGTCGGTCGAGCAGGTGCACATCGACCCGGTCCGGCACCTGGTTGAAGCGCAGGATCGGGTAGGCGCCCCAGTCGCGCGTCAGTACCCGTGTAGGCTCCAGCCGCACCCGCTCCAGCAGCGTCCAGCTGCTCGACTGCAGGATGCCGCCTTCGATCTGGTTGCGCACGCCGTCCGGGTTCACTACTTCGCCGCAGTCGACGGCGGCCACCGCACGCACGATGCGCACCCAGCCCGTTTCGCGCGCCACCTCCACTTCCAGCGCCAGCGCGCAGTACGCGGCCAAGTTCTTGTAGCGGGCAAACGCGAAACCGCGGCCGCGCCGCGGCTGGCCGGGCGCGGGCCGCCGCCACGCATCCCAGCCGAAGCGGCGCGCCGCCTCCTTCACCACGGCGAGCGCGCGCGGATCGTCCAGGTGGCGCAGCCGGAATGCCACGGGGTCGGCACCTGCCGCATGGGCCAGTTCGTCCATGAAGCTCTCGATGGCGAACACGTTGCAGTAGGCCCCGAGCGAACGCAGCGCCGAACTGCGCAGCTGCGGCACGCCGAGGAAATGGTGGTCCACGCGCGCGTTCGGCAAGACGTAATAGGGAATCGCGTTCCGGTCGCCCGCGCCTTCCGGCTGCGGCGCCGGCTTGGCGGGCGGCGGCACGAAGGGTTTCTCCAGCAGCGTGCCCGCCAGCAGGTTGCCGGCCTTGCCCGGTCGCGTATTGTGGGTCGGGCTGTGCACCGTGTAGCGCCAGTCGGCGATGCGGCCGTCCGCACCCAGCGTCGCCTGCGCCTCGCACAGCATCGGCGGGCCGACGGGCTCCCAGCCGTGTTCGTCCTCGCGCATCCACTGCACGCGCACGGGCCTGCCGGGGAAGGCGCGCGCCAGCAGCGCCGCGTCGGCCCCCACGTCGTCCGCGCCGTTGTGGCCATAGCACCCGGAGCCTTCCACATGGATGCAGCGGATCGCCTCCTTCTGCGCGCCCAGCAGCTCGGCCAGCGCGTCGCGCAGCGGGAACACCCCCTGCGAATGGGTCCAGATCGTGTACCGACCCTGTCTCGGGTCGAGGCTGGCGATGGCACAGGAAGGGCCGATCGAGCCGTGCAGCTGGAACGGCTTCGTGTAGACGGCGCGCAGCGTCCGCCCGGCCCCGTCGACAAGCCCGCCGCCGCGCGCCAGGATCGTGTCCGTGTTACCGGACAGCGCGCCCACGAGCGCGCGCGGATCGTCCGTGGCGGGGAACGCCGCCGGCACGTCCCAGCGCGCCGCCTGCTCCAGCGCCGCCGCGGCCTTGATCGCCCGCCATTCTTGATCGGCGATCACGGCCAGGAACCTGCCGTCGCGCACGACCTTCAACACGCCGGACAGGCGCGCCACCGCCGCCATGTCGACCTGGACGAGGCGGGCCGCGGGCGCCGGCGGACGTACGACGCGCGCGTGCACCATGCCGGGCAGCCGCATGTCCTGCACGTACGCCACGCCGCCGGCGACCTTGGCCGGGATGTCGAGCCGGGCCAGCGTCTTGCCGACCAGCGTATGCGACGCCGGCTCGCGCGGCGCCGCCTTGCCGTCCGCGCGCAGGTGCAGCTGGCGGCCGGCCAGCAGTTCGCCATACGTGGCGCGGCGTCCGTCCGGGGCCAGCATGGCGCCGCCGGCCGCCTTCACAGCCCCGCGATCGATCCCGAAACGCTTCGCGGCCAGGCCGGCCAGCACCAGGCGCACCTGGGCCGCCGCATGGCGCAGTGCCGTGCCGCTGTCCTGCATCGAGTGGCTGCCGGCCGTGTAACCCTCGTTGGGCGTGCGCGCCGTGTCCGCCGTCACCATGCGCACGGCGCCCGGTGCCACCAACAACTCTTCCGCCGCCACCTGCAGCAGTGCCGTGCGGATGCCCTGCCCCAGCTCGGCCTTGCCGGTGAAGACGGTAATCGTATTGTCGGCATCGATGCGGATCCAGGCGTCGAGCCACGGCTCCTTGTCCAGGCTGCCCGGCAGTTTGCCGGGGCCCGCCGGGTTCTCCGCCTGCGCCCAGGCCGGCCGCAGCGCGAACGCCAGCGTCAACGATCCGGCCGCCAGCAGTCGGCGCCGAACGGGACTTGCCGGAACGCCGCTCACGCCTTGCCTCCGCTCGCCCGGGCCCGCAGGGCGTCGGCCGCGCGGCGCACGGCGCGCAGAATGCGCATATGCGTGCCGCAGCGGCACAGATTGGCCTGCATGTGCTTGCGGATCTGGGCATCGGTGGGCGCCGGGTGCTGCGCCAGCAGGCGGTCGGCGCGCATCACCATGCCGGCGATGCAATAGCCGCACTGGGCCGCCTGCTCGTCGATGAAAGCTTGCTGCAGCACGCCGGGCCGGCCGGCGCTGCCCAGGCCCTCGACCGTGGCGACGGGTCGGGCGCCGACGCTGGAGACGGGCACGAGGCAGGACATGACCGACTCCCCGGCCAGGGTCACGGTGCAGGCGCCGCACTGTCCGAGCCCGCAGCCGAACTTGGCGCCGTTCAGCCCCAGGTCGTTGCGCAGCACGTACAGCAGCGGCGTGTCGGGATCCGCATCGACGGCATGGTCGGCGCCGTTGACGCGCAGGCGGTAGGTGGTCATGGCTCGCTCGCTTTCTTGACGTGCTGTTCGAGATCGGCCCAGGGCGTCTGGTCCGCGGCGTGGCGCAGGTAGGCGGCCAGCGCCGTGGTCTGTGCCTCGTCCAGGATGCCGGCGAAACCCGGCATCCAGCGCCCCGGTTCGCCGTCCGGCGGGTGGATGCCGTCGCGCACGATGCGCACCAGGCTGCGCGGGTCCGGGTCGTACAGCGCCACGGCCTTCTGCAGCGGCAGCGCCCCGCCCGAGGTCGGCGCACGTCCCGCTTCGTGGCAGCGGGCGCAGGCGCCCGCATACACGGCGTAGCCGGTGCGCAGCTGCTGCGGCGCGCCTGCCGCAGGCACGGGCAGGCCGCCGCTGCGCGCGGCAGTGCCCTTCGCGGCTTGAGGCGCCTCGGCCAGCCAGGCGTGCAGCCAGGTCGCCAATGCCTCGACGTCGGCCGGGTCGGCCTTGGCCAGCCCCTGCACGACGCCCTGCATCGGACCGCCCGCGGCGGCATGGTCCTCGGCGATGCCGGTGCGCAGGTAGGCGGCCAGTTGCACCCGGGTCCAGGGCAGCGGCGACGGCGACTTCCCGTTCAGCGCCGGCACGTACCAGCCTTCGGCCTCGCCGCCATCGAGGAAGCGGCGGCGGTCTTCGCCGCCCAGGCGCGTGCGCGGCGAGTGGCATGCGCTGCAGTGCGCCAGCGCGTCGGCCACGTACGCGCCGCGGTTCCACGCGGGCGGGCGTGCCGGGTCCGGGTGCCACGGCGTGCGGTCCAGGTACAGCAGGTTCCAGAAGGCGACGAGCGGCCGGAATCCGAACGGGAACGTCATCGCGTTCTCGATGGCGGGCGCCTGCAGCGGCGGGCGCGTCATGAAATAGGCGTACAAGGCCCGCACGTCGTCCTGCGCCAGGCGTGTGTAATGGTCGTAGGGGAAGGCCGGATACAGCAAATGGCCGTCGCGCGACACGCCTTCGCGCAACGCGCGCGTGAAAGCCGCTTCGCTCCAGGCACCGATGCCGGTGCGACCGTCCGGCGTGATATTGGTGCTGTGGACCGTGCCGAACGGCGTCGCGATTCCCTGGCCGCCGGCGTAGGGACGGGCCGGATCCACCGTATGGCAGCCCGCGCAGTTGCCCAGTGCGGCAAGGCGGGCACCCTTCTTGACCAGCGCCGTGTCGAAGCGCGGCGCGCCGGACTGCGGGGCGATCGCCGGGCGCCACATGATCGCGAACGCGGCGCCGGCCAGCACAAGCACGAGCAGAAGCGCGGCCAGCAGCATGATGCGGCGGCGGCGGACTGGCTGGCGGGGGCGGATCGGATCCATGCGCGTGCTCCGGTTGGGATGGCGCGATCATCGCGCCGCCGCACCCGCCGGCTCTGTACGGCAGCGCGCATTGTGCGCGTCAATACCATTGAAATATCGACAAACAATTGCCAAGCGGACTTATACTCGGCGCTTCGCCTCTCCTCGTGCTCTCACCCGCTGCTCTCACCTACCGCCAAACAACCATGATCCGCCGTCCCCTGTCCTCGATTGCCCTGCTGGTCGCACTGGCTTACGCCGGCGCCCCCGCCCTCGTCCACGCCGCATCCGCCGCCGCCGCCGCCGTTTCCGCCGGCGCCGCCGACCCCGCGCCGACATTGCGCGACCTGCGCGAAACCTATACCAAGTACCAATACCGCATCCCGATGCGCGACGGCACCCGCCTGTTCACCGTCGTCTACGTGCCGAAGGACGATTCGAAGCGCTATCCGTTCCTGGTGCAACGTACGCCGTACAGCGCGGGCGTGCAGGCCGAGGGCGAGCTGCACTACGGCCAGGACTGGTTCCCGGCATCGATCGGTCCGTCGAAGGAGTTCGAGGACGCCGGCTACATCTTCGTCAAGCAGGACGTGCGCGGCCGCTACATGTCGGAGGGTAAATGGGTGGAGGCGACGCCGCACGCGAACCCGCAGCGCAAACCGGGCGAAGGCCAGGAAAGCCAGGACATGTACGACACCATGGAATGGCTGCTCAAGCACGTCCCCAACAACAACGGCAAGGCCGGCATCCTGGGCATCAGCTACCCCGGCTTCTATACGTCGGCATCGATCATCGACTCGCACCCGTCGATCAAGGCGGCATCGCCGCAGGCGCCGGTGACGGACCTGTTCATGGGCGACGACTCCTACCACGGCGGCGCCTTCATGCTGGCCGCGAACTTCGGCTTCTACGCCAGCTTCACGGAGCAGCAGAACCCGACGCCGCTGCCCAAGACCAGGTCCCCGTTCGACTACGGCATGGCCGACGGCTACGACTTCTTCCTGAAGCACAAGACCTTGCAGAACATCCTGGCGACGCTGACGCCGCAGCAGCGCGCGCTGCTGCAGCCGACCATCGAGCACGACACCTACGACCAGTTCTGGCAGATCCGCGCCATCGCGCCGCACCTGAAGAACGTCAAGGCGGCCGTACTGACGGTGGGCGGCTGGTTCGACGCCGAGGACCCGCAAGGCCCGTTGACGACCTACCACGCCGTCAAGAAGTACAACCCGTCCATCTTCAACGGCCTCGTGATGGGCCCGTGGGTGCATGGCGGCTGGGCGCGCTACGACGGCAAGCGCCTCGGCAACGTCTCGTTCGACAGCAAGACGGGCGACTACTTCCGCACCCGGATCCAGTTCCCGTTCTTCGAGGAGCACCTGAAGGGCGTGGAGCCGGCCCGCGCGATCGCGCCCGTCACCGCGTTCGAAACGGGTTCCAACGTCTGGCGCCAGTACGATGCCTGGCCGCCGGTGCAGGCCAAGCCGCGCACGCTGTACCTCGGCGCGGGCGGCACCCTGTCGTGGCAGCAGCCGGCCGCGGCGGCGGCGCCGGCCTACGACGAATACGTGTCCGATCCGGCCAAGCCCGTCCCCTACATCGCCTACCCGTCCACCGGCGTGCCGCAGGAATACATGGTGTCGGACCAGCGCTTCGCCAGCACGCGTCCGGACGTACTGACCTACCAGAGCGAGGTGCTGGAAGAGGACGTGACCATCGCCGGCCCCGTGCAGCCGAAGCTGTTCGTGTCGACGACGGGTACCGATGCCGACTGGGTCGTCAAGCTGATCGACGTGTACCCGCAGGAGTATCCGGCCGGCGAACGCGCGCCGCGCGGCAATGACGTGGGTGCGCCCGGCACCACGCTGGCGGGCATGCAGCAGCTCGTGCGCGGCAATCCGCTGCGCGGCAAGTTCCGCCACAGCTTCGAGAAGCCCGAGCCCTTCGTCCCCGGCAAGGTCGAGAAGATCGACTACGCACTCGGCGACGTCAACCACACCTTCCGCCGCGGCCACCGCATCATGGTGCAGGTGCAGAGCTCGTGGTTCCCGCTGGTCGACCTGAACCCGCAGACCTTCGTCTCGATCCCGCAGGCCAGGCCCGAAGATTTTAAGAAGGCGACCCAGCGCGTCTACCACGCGCCGGACACGCCGTCGGGCCTGCAGGTGCTGGTGCTGCCGCAGCGCTGAACGTTGCCGGCGCGGCCGGCTCAGGCCACGTTCAGCAACGTGGCCGAGCCGCCGCAGCTCGGGACGACGTGTTCGAGCCGCAGGCCGGCGATGCCGGCGGCGGCCAGCCGGCCGTCGACGATGAAGCCGCAATGGCGTCCGGCGTCCTTGGCCCGGTACAGCGCGTGGTCCGCCAGGGCGAGGGCTTGCTGCCAGTCGAGCGGCGCCACTGCGTCGCCCGGCATCGACAGCGCGCCTGCGCTGATCGTGACATGCGCCAGCGTGTCCTCGCAGACCACCACGGGGCCCGCCGCCACTGCGTCGAGCAGTTCGCGGATGACGCCGGCGTGCTGCGCGCGCTCCAGGCCGTCGATGTGCACGAGGAATTCCTCGCCACCCCAGCGCAGTACCGCGCCGCGCTCGCCGACCGTCTGCTGCAGCCGCCGAGCGACATCGACCAGTACGGCATCCCCGACCGCGTGGCCGTGACGGTCGTTGATGGACTTGAAGTGATCGATATCGAGCAGTACGAAGCACTGGTCGGCCTTCCGGCCCGACTGCTCGCGTGCCGTCATCGTGTCGCGGAACGAGCGGCGGTTCAACAGGCCCGTCAGCGTGTCGTGCGTCGAATGGAAGGCAAGTTCGTCGTTGAGCAGTCGCAGGCGCCGCGCCCCGACGGCCGAGCGGCGGTACAGGACGCAAGCCACGGCGCACAGCAGCAGCGCCGCTGCGGCACCCGCCGACGCCACGATCTGCCACAGGCGGCGCTTGCGCAACTCCGTGTCTTTCATCGCGTTCTCGCGCCGCAGCGTGTCGTTCTCCGCCGCGCGCCGCTGCGCATTGAATTGTTCCTGCAGCACCGTCACCGCATTGGCACGTTCCGCCGCGGTCAGGCGCTCGCCGATATCCTGGCGTTCCTGCAGCGCCGCCAGGGCCTGCCGGTAGTCCCCCACCCGCTCCAGCAGGCGGCTCTTTTCGTCGAGGGTGTTGACCAGGTCCGGCCAGGAGCCGTCCGCCCGCATCGCCGCGGACGCCGCATCGATCTGGGCCAGGCCTTCGGCCACCCGCCCCTGGCCGGCCAGTGCGATACCGAGGTTCACCATCGCCGTGCGGCTGATGTGCACGTCGCCGGCCCGCTGCGCAGCCGCCAGGCCGGCCCTGGCGGTGCGCTCGGCGTCGGGCCAGCGTTTCTCCAGCAGATAACTGTCCGCCATATTGGCCAGCGCGCTCGCTTCCAGCATCACCAGGCCGTTGGCGCGTGCGATTACCAGTCCCCGTGCATAGGCCTGCAGGCTGCGCCCGGTGTGGCCCAGCATGCCTTCGGCGATCCCTTCGATGACGTTCATGCGCACCTGCCGCCCGGGCGACAGGACGCCGCCGGCGGGTTCGATCGCGCGCAACGTTTCCAGCACCTTCGCCGGAGAGCGGGTATACACCTTCAGCTTGGCGATCGCCAGCCGCAGCGCGTTGGGTGTCGGCTCCTTCACGCCGGGGTGGCGCATGCACAGTTCGAGCGCGTGCAGGTAGTGGCTGAGCGCGAAATCGTATTGCCCGAGTGCGAGATAGATATCGCCATAGGCCTGCTGCAGCGATGCCGTGAACTCGGGCGCGTTCAGCTGCGCCTCGCGGCTGTCGAGCGCATTCAACGCGGTCAGCGCCGCGGCCGGGTGCGAATCCGCCGTGCTCGCGATGCGTCCAAGCGCCCCGAACGCGGCGTTGACTTCGTCGCCTTCCGTGCGCGCCAGTTGCTCGATCTGCCCGGCGGCATCGGCTGCCGCCGCAGCGTCGCCGGCATCGGACTTCGTCTGGCGCAGCTGCTTCAGGTAAGCGATGCGATGGGCGTACGGGGAGCCGGCCTCGTAGTCGCCGGCCGCACGGGACGCCGCCGGCGCAACTGGCGCAGCTGGTGCAGCTTGCGCGTTACCCGCGACCGCGAGCGTCGCCGCGACGAAGGTGGCCGCCCAGAGGCGCAGGCATCGGGTGTTGCGTGCTTCGGTGAACCGCTTCATGTCCGTTTCCCTTCGTCCGTTGGTCTATCGCGCTGCGCTAATCCAGCTGGGGAGTGGCGTCGGGGACGCAGGCTGCGGCATCGAGCGGTCGCCCGAACCAGTAGCCCTGCATCTCGTGGCAGCCGTCGGCCAGCAGCAGGCGCGCCTGCTCCGGCTGCTCGATGCCTTCCGCGACCACGCCCAGGCCCAGGCAGCGCGCCGCCGTCACGATCGCTTGCACGATGGCGCGCGATTCAGCGCTCTGGCCGAGGTCGGAGACGAAGGCGCGATCGATCTTGACCTTGTCGATCGGCAGACGCTTGAGATAGGCAAGGCTCGAGTAACCCGTACCGAAATCGTCGATGCTCAGCACCACGCCGGCCTCCTTGAGGCGGTTCATCACGGTAACGCTGCGCTGCACGTCCTGCATCGAGGTCGATTCCGTCAGCTCCAGTTCGAGGGCGCCGTGCGGCAGGCCGTAACGGGCGAGCGTGGCCATGATGCGCCCGGCCACGTCGTCGTCCAGGAACTGGCGCGCCGACAGGTTGACCGCCATCGTCAGGTCCGCATGGCCGGCATCGCGCCACGCGCGCAACTGGGCGCAGGCCTGGTCGAGCACCCAGGCGCCGATGGGGATGATCAAGCCGCTTTCCTCGGCCACCGGGATGAACTCGGCCGGCGCCACTTGTCCGTAGCACGGGTGCTGCCAGCGCAGCAGCGCTTCGAAGCCGGCCACGCGGCCGCTGCGCAGATCGACCTTCGGCTGGTACACCAGCGTGAATTCGGAACGTGCCAGTGCCCCGCGCAGTTCGTGTTCCAGGCCACGACGCTGGGGTTGCCAATGGCTCGCCTCGAACTCGCGCGCCATCCCGTGACCCTGGGTCTTGGCGTGGCGCAGCGCGGCCTGGGCCTTGCACAGCAGCGATTCGGCGTCCGTGCCGTCGCGTCCGAACATGCTCCAGCCGAGCGTCACGCTGCCGTGAATGGCCTGGCCGCCCAGCTGCACCGGTGCATTGAGCGCCTGCTGCAGCGTGTGCAGGCGCGCGCAGCAGCCTTCCGCGCCCGGCTGGAACCACATCAGGAAGGTGCTGCCGCCGGCGCGGGCGACGACGTCGCCGGTACCGGCATGCGAGCGCAGACGGTCGGCAATCTCGACCAGCACGGCGTCGCCGCAGGCATGCCCGTCCTGCTCGTTGATGGCGCGGAGGGCATCCACGTCGATCGCCACCAGCAGGGCGCCGTCGCCACCGCCGTCGCCGCTGTCGTTCCCCGCGTGACGGCCGATGGCCTGTTCCACCGCGAGGCGGTTGGACAAGCCCGTCAACGGGTCGCGCGCAAGGCGCGTGCCGCGCTGCGGTCCGTGCTGGCGCGGCGACAGTGCCTGTTCCGTCCCTGCTCTCCATACGTTCAGGCGGCGCACCGTCGACAATGCCGCCTCGCGTAACGCGACGATGTCTTCGACGGCACGCGCCAGCTGCGCGAGCACGTCGAGTTCCTGGAACGTCGGCACGCGCGGCACGGTGTCGATCACGCACAGCGTACCGATGCGCCGCCCGTTGGCGGAAATGGGCATCCCCGCGTAGAAGCGGATGCCGGGCGTGCCCGTCACCAGGGGGCTCGCGGCGAAACGCGGATCCGCGCTCGCATCCGGCACCACGAATGCCGCGTCGCCGAGGATCGCGTAGGCGCAGAAGGAAATGTCGCGCGGGGTTTCCTGGACATCCAGGCCGCAACGCGCCTTGAACCACTGCCGCCCATCGTCGACGAGCGAGACCAGCGCGATGGGCACCGCCAGGCTGGCGCAGGCGATGCGGGTGATGCGGTCGAACATCTCGTCCGGTTCGCTGTCCAGCAAGCCCGTTGCCCGCAGCACGCGCAGGCGCTCCGACTCGTCGGCCGGCATGGGCGCCGGAATGACGCCGCCGCCGTCCGCCACGCTGGCCTGTGCCTGCGCCCGATACGCGACGACGCCGCCGCCGGCGCCATGCATGACCTCCTGCAGGGCCAGGTCGGCCTGCGCCAGCAGATCGGCGCTGCCCATGCCGTGGCGATACACCGCGATGCCGATGCCGGCGCCTGGCGCGCCGCCGTCCTGGCGCGAACCAGAGGTCGACAATTCCGCCAGAATGCGCCCCGCCGCCGTCAGCGCGGCCTGGCGCGCCGCGTTTTCGTCGCTGCCGGCAACCAGCGCGACGAACTCGCCGTCGAGCCGTGCGGCATAGACGCCCGGGTCAAGGACTGAGGACAGGCAAGCCGCTGCTGCCTGTAGTTGCGCCTCGCTCCTGCTTAGCCCACCCAGTCCGACGTGCAGCACGGCGAGGCCATCGTGCGCCGCCCCCAGCGCTGCCGTGCCGATCCGGCGTTCCAGCTCGCTCATGAACGCGTAGCCGTTCGGCAGGCCCGTGACGAGATCGTGCGTCGCCTCGAAATGCAGGCGCCGCTCGAACGACTTGCGGGCCGAGATATCGCGCAGGAACAGCGCGAAGCCGGGCCCCTCGGGACGATGTACCGGGCCCACGCGCATGTCCACCTGGCATTCGGCGCCGTCGCTGGCCAGCATGGCGAGTTCGATCGGGAAGTCCGAGCCGCCGTCGGCCGCGTCGAGGAATCGCTCGATGCCCGCGATGCTGCCGGAACCGGCCGTGCGCGGCGCCAGCAGCGCCGAAAAATCCTGCGCCAGCGCCTGCGCCCGGGTCCAGCCGAACATGGTCTCGGCCTGGCCGTTCCATCCGGTGATGCGTCCGCGCGCATCCACCTCGACCAGGGCATCGTAAGCCTGGTCGAGCAGCCGGCGCAGGCGCCGCGCCTCGACGCAGCGCCGTTCCGCATCCTCGCGTTCAGCGGTGATGTCCGTCATCAGTCCGGTGTACACGACGCGCGTGGGCGACGCCACGATGCGCGTAGTGGACATCCGTACCCACACGATGCGGCCGTCCTTCAGCAGCAGGCGGCAACGGTGGTGCCAGTCGACACCGGCCGTCACCGCCGCCTCGATCGATGCCGCCCACGCGGCCCGGTCGTCCGGATGCACGGGCATGGCGGTCCAGTCGG
This sequence comes from uncultured Massilia sp., assembly GCA_963529995.1. Classification (GTDB taxonomy): domain Bacteria; phylum Pseudomonadota; class Gammaproteobacteria; order Burkholderiales; family Burkholderiaceae_D; genus Telluria. The sequence goes on from CAUSCY010000001.1 coordinate 118,976, forward strand.
CCCGGATGGCGGCGGCGCTGACACCCGTCATCTGCTCCCACCGCTCCGAGATATAAAGCAGGCCCCGTCCACCGTCCGCATCCACGAACCACTGGTACACGGCGGCAGGCTGGCCGAATGCACGGCGCAGTGCCATCGCGGCGGCTTCGGTGGTGTGGAGCTTGCGATCTGTGGAGCTGATTGTCATCGGCGGTGCCTGTGGCGGAGTGAACGTGCAAGGAGACATCTGGTGAAGCGCCCGGACCGGATCGGCCCGTGAATCCACTATAGCACCGTTTTTACTGACTTTCCCATAGGAATTATTGCGCGGCACTTAATTTCATCAGAAATACGCGGCAACAGCGCAACAAACTCACAATTTTGCCGATTTTGATTACCGGTTTTACTGTTCTGTTCGTTATCTTGCCCAGGCTTATCCGGCTGACATTGCAGGGGTCGCATGCTAATCTTGTCAGCCCTACCATTGCCATGGAGTCAGCCTTGACGATCACCTTGCACCGCCACCGCGCCGCCCTCCTGCTGTCGCTGGCGTTCGCGCTCGCCCCGGCAGCGAACGCCCAATCCACTCCCGGCGCCGCGCCGCTCAAAGGACAGGTGGCGGCACGCGTCGACGGCATGTACCCCTGGCTGGACGGTATCTACAAGGACTTGCACGCGCACCCCGAGATCGCGTTCCAGGAAACCCGCACGGCGGGCAAGCTCGCCGCCGAGATGCGCAAGCTGGGCTTCACGGTCACGGAAAAAGTGGGCAAGACGGGCGTGGTGGCCGTGCTGCGCAACGGCAGCGGCCCGACGGTGCTGGTGCGCACGGAACTGGACGGCCTGCCGATGGAAGAGAAGACAGTCCTGCCCTACGCCAGCCGCGCCCGCGCCCAGGCCGGCGGGCGCGACACCTATACGACCCACAGCTGCGGCCACGACGTGCACATGGCAAGCTGGCTGGGCGCAGCACGCACGCTGGCGGAACTGAAGGGACAGTGGCAAGGCACGCTGGTGTTCATCGCCCAGCCGGCCGAGGAAACCGTGTCCGGCGCGCGCGCCATGCTCGACGACGGCCTGCTGACCCGCTTCCCGAAACCCGACGTCGCCTTCGCACTGCATTCCTGGCCGCTGGCCTACGGCACGGTCGGCTTCGAGGCCGGCCCCGTGTCCTCGAACTCCGATGCGATCGAGATCGTGTTCAAGGGCCGCGGCGGGCACGGCTCGGCCCCCGACAAGGCGATCGATCCGATCGCCATCGCGGCGCGCTTCGTGGTCGACGTGCAGACCGTGATCAGCCGCGAGAAGGATCCGAAGGAATTCGGCGTGGTGACGATCGGCGCGATCCAGGGCGGCACGGTCGGCAACATCATTCCGGACAGCGTGCAGGTGCGCGGCACCATCCGCTCCTACAGCCCCGCCGTGCGCGACAAGCTGCTCGCCGGCGTGCGGCGCGTGGCCGAAGCGTCGGCACTGATGGCGGGCGCGCCGGCGCCGGACGTGGAACTGATCAGCGGCGGCAAGGCGATCGTCAACGACGCGGAACTGGTGCTGCGCACGGAAGCCGTGTTCCGCGACGCCTTCGGTGCGGAGAACGCGCGGCGCATGCCGGCCATGACGGCCAGCGAGGACTTTTCCGCCTATGCGGACCAGGGCATCCCGTCGATGTTCTTCTTCACGGGGGTGTACGACCCGAAGGACGTGGCGGCGGCCGAGACGCCCGGCGGCAAGCCGCTGGCCTTCAACCACTCGCCGTTCTACGCGCCCGTGCCGGAACCGTCGATCAAGACGGCAGCCCAGGCCATGAGCCTGGCCGTGCTGAACGTCGTGCAGAAGTAGAAGCGAGACGTAGACGCGTTCAGCGCCCGCGCTTGAGGTTCGCGACGGCGTCCAGCAGCGCCGCGCGCGCCGCCGTCCACGGGGTACCCGCCAGTTCGGCGGCGCAGGTCGGGCAAGGCTCGAAGGGATTGCAGTCGTGCGCCAGTTCGACGTAGTTGGCGCCCACGGCCAGCTTCGCCACCGCGCTGTCCTTGCGGCCGCTGCCGCCACCGCCGCCGGCCGGCGCGCCGTCCTTGGCGAGCCATTTTTCGAACGGCTCGAGCGCGACGCCGGTCGGCACGTACCAGCGCTTGCGGCCCGGATTCCAGCGTGCGCCAAGGGCGCGGGCTTCGTCTTTTTCGGCGTAGGGAACGTTCAGGAAGGTCATCTCGGCTTGCGGCATGGCGGGATTGCTGGGGCCGACGATGCTAACCCATCCGGGCCGGATGCGCAATCAAGCCGGACCGCCGTAAAAAAAGTCCCGGCGCCTCGCGGCGACCGGGACCAGGCACAACCCCCTTGAAAACTTCAGCGCTGCATGCCCCAGCGTTTTACCGTCACGCGCTCCACGTACTGGAACACGATGTTCTCGAACAGCAGGCCGATCAGGATCACGGCGGCCAGCCCCGCGAACACCCGGTCGGTGAACAATTCGTTCCGGCTCTGGAAGATGTACCACCCCAGGCCGCCCTTGCCGGACGTGGCGCCGAACACGAGTTCGGCGGCGATCAGCGTACGCCAGGCGAACGCCCAGCCGATCTTGAGACCCGACAGGATCGCCGGCAGCGCCGCCGGCACCAGGATCTGCGCGACCATGCGCGCGCCGCCAAGGCCATAGTTGCGGCCGGCCATGCGCAGCGTGTCGGGCACGGCGCGGAAACCGGCATAGGTGGAGAGCGCCAGCGGCCACGTCACGGAATGCATCAGCACGAAGATCAGGCTGCCCTTGCCCAGGCCGAACCACAGCAATGCCAGCGGCAGCAGCGCGATGGCGGGCAGCGGATTGAACATGGCCGTCAGCGTCTCCAGCAGATCGCGCCCCACGCGGCTCGACATCGCCAGCGAGGTCAGGATGAAGGCGGCGGCGACGCCGGCCGCGTAGCCCTGCACGAGCACCCACAGCGACACGCCGACGTAGCGCGGCAGCTCGCCGGACGCGATGCCTTCGCCGAACGCGCGCGCCGTCTGCAGCGCGCCGGGCAGCAGCAGGTCGTTGTCGGTCCAGCGCGCCAGCAATTCCCAGACGACGGCCAGCACCAGCAACAGGAGTCCCTTGCGCAGCCAGCCGGCCTGGCCCAGGCGCTGGACCGGTGTGAACGGCCGAACGGCCTCGGGGACTGCGGTGAAGGCCAGCGCGGCCGCGGGCAGTTCGTATTCCGGCCGGATTGGCGGGTCCCATTGCGCGCTCATGGCTGCACCTTCCTTGCCGTGCCGGCCGCATCGTCGTGCGCGCCAGGTGCCCCCTCGTCGCCGAACAACAGGCGGTGGATGCGCGCGGCGGCGGCCTGGAACTCGGCCCCGCCGGCGCTATGCAGGCCGAACTGGTGGCTGTTGATCTCGGCGCGCACGCGGCCGGGATGCGGCGACAGCAGCAGGATGCGGTTACCGACCACCAGCGCTTCCTCGATCGAATGGGTGACGAACAGCATCGTGAAGCGCGCCTCTTCCCACAAGGCTTGCAGCTCTTCCTGCATGCGCCGGCGCGTCAGGGCATCGAGCGCGGCGAACGGCTCGTCCATCAGCAGGATCTCCGGCTGCATCGCCAGCGCGCGGGCGATCGCCACGCGCGCCTTCATGCCGCCGGACAGCGTGTGCGGATAGGCGTCGGAGAAACGCGCCAGGCCCACCTTGCCGATCCAGTGCAGGGCACGGGCCTCGGCCTCGCGCCTGGGCACCTTGTTGGCCAGCAGCGGGAACATGACGTTCTGCTTCACCGTCTTCCACGGCGGCAGCTGGTCGAACTCCTGGAACACGACGATGCGGTCCGGCCCCGGCTCCACGATCGGGCGGCCGTCCAGCGCCAGGCTGCCGGCGCGCGGGGCGATGAAGCCGCCGACCGCCTTCAGCAGCGTCGACTTGCCGCAGCCGGAGGGGCCGAGCAGCACGAAGCGGTCGCCGCGCCAGACGTCGAAGCTGACGTCATGCGTGGCCCGCACGGTGCCCTGGTCGGACGGATATTCGATGGTCACGCCGGCGGCGCGCAGCAGCGGTTCGTTCTGGACCACCTGGAAGGGCACTACGGTCATGGAAGCCTCCTGTCCTTGCGCCGCCGGCTCAGCTGCCCGAGGCCAGCGCCGGGTGCTCGAAGAAATAGTCGCGCCAGCTCGCCGGCTTGTTGCGGATGGCCCCTGCCTGTCCCATGAACTTCGCCAGGCCCAGCGTATTCTGCGGCGCGACCTTGAACTGGTTCTTCGGATCGCTGATGACTTTCAGCAGCAGCGCGCGGTCGATCTTCGCCTTCGTCACGCGCAGGTAGGCGTCGGCCGCCAGCGCCGGATTCGCGCTCACGAGCTTCGCCGCCTCGTCCAGCGCGTCCACGAAGGCACGGTAGGTCTTCGGGTTCTCCTTGACGTACTTCTCGGTGGCGTACAGCACGGTCGACGAACTGGGACCGCCCTGCACGTCATACGAGTTCAGCACGATATGGCCGGCCGGGTTGCCGGCCAGTTCCTGGTCCTGGAACGGCGGCGTGGCGAAGTGGCCGTTGATTTCGGTGCCGCCCTTGATGATGGCGGCGGCGGCGTCCGGATGCGGCACGGCCTGGGTCAGGCGGTCGAGCTTCGCGAATTGGCCCGTGCCCCACTGCTTCGCTGCCGCCATCTGCAGGATGCGCGCCTGCACGGAGACGGTGACGGCGGGCAGCGCGATGCGGTCCTTGTCGGTGAAGTCGGCAATCGACTTGACGTTCGGGTTGGTCGACACCAGGTAGTACGGGAAGTTGCCGAGCGAGGCGACGCCCTTGACGTTCTGGCGTCCCCTGGTGCGGTCCCAGATGGTCAGCAGCGGGCCGACGCCGGCACCGGCCACGTCGATCGAGCCGGACAGCAGCGCGTCGTTGACGGCATTGCCGCCGGATAGCTGGATCCAGTCGACCTTGATGGGCACGCCCTGCTTCTGGCCATGCTTCTCGATCAGCTTCTGGTCCTGGGCCACGTTCAACAGCAGGTACACCACGCCGAACTGCTGCGCGATGCGCAGCTGACCCTCGGCCTGCGCCGAGGCAGGGACAAGCGCGGCGGAGAACATGGCGGCCAGCGCCGCGGCGGCGCCCAGCTTCTTGAAAATCACACGCATTGGTTTCCTTGTCGGTTCGGTGTCAGAAAGGCGCATCGCCCTCGATGGTCGTGCGGTACAGCTTGCGGCGCTGGTCATCCGGGCAGCCGGCCGCCAGGTGCATCAGCGAACGGTTATCCCAGAACACCATGTCGTGCGGCAGCCACCGGTGGCGGTAGATGTGTTCCGGGCGCGTTCCGTGGTCGAACAGCTGGTCGAGCAGGTCGCGGCTCTCGTCTTCCGGAAGGCCCACGATGCGGGTCGTGAAGTGCTCGCTGACGAACAGCGCGCGGCGGCCCGTTTCCGGGTGCGTGCGCACGACCGGGTGCACGACGGGCTTCACTTCGTCGATCTGCGCCTGCGTCAGGTTCGGGCGCCACGGGTTCTTCTTCTGCAGGTCGGCATAGCGGCACAGGTAGCTGTGCTCGGCCTGGGCATGTTCGACCGCGCGCTTGAGGTGGTTCGGCAGGCGATCCCAGGCCGTGTGCTGGTTGGCGAACAGCGTGTCCCCGCCCTCGGCCGGCAACTCCTGCGCATGCAGCATCGACCCCAGGCTGGGCTTTTCCTTGTACGACAGATCCGAATGCCAGAAGTGGCCGGCGTCGCCCAGGCCGATCGGCTGGCCGTTCTCGCGGATGTTCGACACGACCAGCACCTCGGGGTGGGCCCGCAGCTGGAACTGGCGCAGCACGTGGATCTGCAGCGGCCCGAAGCGGCGGCTGAACGCGACCTGCTGCGCCGGCGTGATGTGCTGCTCGCGGAACACCAGCACGTGGTGCACGAGGTGGGCACGGTGCAGGCGCGCGAAGTCGGCATCGTCGATGGGCAGCGACAGGTCGAGGCCGATGACCTCGGCGCCGAGCGGCGCGTCGAAAGGCCGGATGGCGAACTGCTGGCGGGTATTCAGTACGGCGGACATGGGCGCTCGCGGATGAGTCTTGGAGCGCCCAGAGTAGTCAGGCGTGGCCGGGCCGGCAACGAAGGTTTTCGAGGATCGACATGCAAAATTCCGGATTGGCGGCCCCGCACGGGGCATCCAGCGTGCATGCCGACCCTGGCGTTATATCGATATCATCAAACTGTCTGATGAATGCCCTCAACGGCACAGCTGGCCCAGGTCGCCGACGGGCGACACGGCCGGCACGCCGTCCAGGTCGGTGCGCCGCTCCTGCGCCTTGCGCTCCATGAACGCGCCGTTGCCGGCGCCCGGGCTGTCATCGCGGTAGGCCGCATCCGCCTGGGCTTGCGCCAGCGTCACGTAGCGCGCCCCGGCCGCATCGAGCTTGTCCAGCACCTGCGGCAGCGTCGCCGCGCTCCATGCGCCGATGTGGGTCAGCAGCACCTGCGGCACCACGCGGCCATACAGGCGCTCGGACAAGGCCTTGTTGCGCGCGATCTGCTCGTCGATGCGGCGCAGGTAATCCTCCTTCATCTTGCCGATGGCGGCATCGTCGCCCTTGTCCAGGCAGCGCGCGTAGGCATCCGTGTAGGCCCAGTCGTCGAAGCCGAGGGCCACGTCGGCCACGCGGTAGCCCATGGCCTTGAGGCGGGCGACGGCGTCGTCGTGGCGCTGGCCCTTGCCGCCCGCGTCGAGGAAGGGATAGCGCAGCCAGTGCCAGTCGTCCTCGCCCATGCGCTCGCCCAGCAGGGCCTCGTTGGCGGCGACGTCGTCGAGCCACGCCTGCAGCGACGGCGCCTGCGACAGGCCCAGGTGGCTGAAGGTGTGGTTGCCCAACGGGTAGCCGGCCTGGCGCCAGCGCGCCAGCACGTCGGCGCTGTCGGGATGGTCGCGCAGGCCCTTGCCGTTGACGAAGCCGTAGGCCTCGGGCACGCCATGGCGTTTCAGCGTCTCTATATAGGACTGGGCGATGCCGGTCCGCGTCAGGCCGCGCGGCAGCGGGCCGTGCACCGGCAGGTCGTCGACCGTGACGGCGACGTCGAAGCGGTCGGCCGCGGTGGCCGCGGTAGTAACGGCGACCGCCGCGGCGAGGAAGGCGCCACCCAGCAGCGCAAGGAAAGAAAGGCGAGGTTTCAAGCGTAGGTCTCCCGTGGTCCGATGCCCGATTATTCCCCGAACCATGCCGATCGTGCAATCGCCGCACTGGATACGGTGGCAAGAATGGCCGTATCATGGGCGGATCGTCAACCCTACCAAGGACAGCCCCGCATGCGCCAGCTCCTCGCCCTCGCCGTCTTGACAGCTTCCGTATCCCTGCCCGCCCACGCCGCGCCGGCCGCGCCGGGCAAGACCATGCGCGCCGTCGTCGCCGATCCGGCGCCGGATGCCCGGTATCCGGCGTCGAACCGCCAGGTGCTGATCCTGAACCAGGGGAACGCCATGAACGGCTTGTTCATGCTGGCCGCCGGCAGCGGCCCCAAGCCGACGATGCTGCTGCTGCACGGCCTGCCGGGCAACGAGCAGAACCTCGACCTCGCGCAGGCGGCGCGTCGCGCCGGCTGGAACGTGCTGACGCTGCACTACCGCGGCAGCTGGGGCTCGGCCGGGCGCTTCTCGCTGGCCGGCGCCGGCGACGACGTCGATGCCGCCATGGCCTTCCTGAAGCAGGACGAGAACGTGCGCCGCTACCAGGTCGATACCCGGCGCATCGTCGTCGCCGGCCACAGCATGGGCGGTTTCTTCGCCGCGCGCTACGCCGCCACCCACGACGACGTCGACGGCGCCATCCTGCTCGATCCATGGAATATCGGCGCCCGCGGCAAGGAGGTGCGCGCGCATCCGGAAACGCGCCAGGACCGCATCGCCGACATGGGCGCGGATTTCGGCACCAGCCTGGCCGGCACCGATGCCGCCACGCTGATGCGCGAAGTCGAGGCCCACGCGGACGATTGGGACCTGACGGGCTTCGCTGATGGCCTCGCGCGCAAGCCCCTGCTGGTCGTTGGCGCGCAACGGGGATTGGGCGCGACGGTGGCGCCCGTGGTCGCCGCCGTCAAGGCCCGACCTGGCGCGCAGGTGCAGTCGATCACGCTGCCGTCCGACCATGCGTTCGCCGACCATCGCATCGCGCTGGCCACTGCCACCATCACGTGGCTGGATGCGCGCGCGAAGCCGGCACGGGGGCGGTGAGCGCTGCCTGCACCGGACGTGCGGCGGTTGACCGGGCCGCAACGGCCCGGTATCGTTGACGACGATGTGAAATCGATTTCAATACAACGATACCAGGAGACCGCATGATCCCATCCCGTCCGCGCCTGCTTGCCGGCAGCGCCCTGCTGCTCGGCGCCATCGCTACAGTGCACGCCGCCGACGCCTCCGACGCCGCCCCGCTCGACATCCAGGTCAATCAGCTGGGCTTCCTGCCGGGCGCACGAAAACTGGCGATGGTGCCGGCAACGAAGACGGACCGCTTCCAGGTCAAGGACGCCGCCGGCAAGGTGGTGCTCGAAGGGACGATGGGCGGCGCGGCGACGTGGGATGCGTCCGGCCAGGCCGTGCGCGTGGCCGACCTGTCGGCGCTGCGCGCGCCCGGCACCTACCGCATCGCGGTCGCCGGGCTGCCCGATTCCGGCCCCTTCCCCATCGCCGCCGACGCCTACCGTCAGCTGGATGCCGGCGCCATCCGCGCCTACACGCACAACCGCGCCGGCATTGCGCTGGACGCGCGCGTGGCCGGCGCCTGGGCACGCGCGGCGGGCCATCCGGATGAGCGCGTCTCCGTGCACGCCTCGGCCGCCTCCACCGGGCGTCCCGCCGGCACCGTCATCGCCAGCCCGAAAGGCTGGTACGACGCCGGCGACTACAACAAGTACGTCGTCAATTCGGGCATCAGCACGTACACGCTGCTCGCGGCCTACGAGCACTTCCCGGACTGGTTCGACAAGCTGGCGCTGAACCTGCCGGAGAGCGGCAACGGCTTGCCGGACCTCGTCAACGAGACGCTGTGGAACCTGGACTGGCTGGCGAAGATGCAGGATCCCGCAGACGGCGGCGTGTACCACAAGCTGACCAACCTGTCGTTCGACGGCATGGTCATGCCGGACAAGGCGACGGCGCCGCGCTACGTCGTGCAGAAGACGACGGCGGCGGCCCTCGACTTCGCCGCCACGCTGGCCGCCGCCAGCCGCGTGCTCGCGCGCTTCGACGACAAGGCGCCGGGACGCTCGCAGCGCTGGCTCGCGCAGGCGGAAAGCGCCTGGCGCTGGGCCGTCGCCAACCCCGCCGTGCGCTACCGCCAGCCGGCCGACGTCAAGACCGGCGAATACGGCGACGACAAGCTGGACGACGAATTCGCCTGGGCCGCGGCCGAGTTACTGGCCGCCACCGGCAAGGCCGAATACCGTGCTCCCGCGCAGGCGGCAGGCAGCGCGCGCAAGACGGAACCCGACTGGGGCGACGTGCGCGCCCTCGGCTGGATCACGCTCGCGGGCCAGCAGCAGCGATTGCCGCAGGACGCGCAGGCGGCGCAGCGCGAGATCCTGGCGTCGGCAGACACGCTGCTGGCACGCTGGAAGGCATCGCCCTACCGCCTGGCGATGGCCGGCAAGGACTTCATCTGGGGCAGCAATGCCGTCGTGCTAAACCAGGGCATGATGCTGGTACAGGCCTACCGCATCACGGGCAAGCGCGATTACCTGGACGCCGCCCAGTCGGCGCTCGACTACACGCTGGGGCGCAATCCCCTGGGCGTCTCGTACGTGACGGGCTTCGGCACGCGCTCGGCCATGCACCCGCACCACCGCCCATCCGTGGCGGACGGCATCGCGGCGCCCGTGCCGGGCTGGCTCGTGGGCGGGCCGAACCCGGGGCAGCAGGATGCGAAGGATTGCAAGGCGACGTACCGGGCGAAGCAGCCGGCATTGTCGTGGCTGGACGATGCCTGCAGCTATGCGAGCAATGAGGTGGCGATCAACTGGAATGCGCCGCTGGTCTATGTGGCGGCGGCGTTGCAGGTGCTGGAGCGCTGACGTCGTCGTTCCCGCGCAGGCGGGAACCCATGCTGAGTGTGCTGCTGCGTTGCAGGCCGCTCGACGCGGTCGACTGCCGGAGCGTCAGTATGGATTCCCGCCTGCGCGGGAATGACGTTGTTTGGCGTTACGGGGGCGTTACCACCCCATCTTCTGCTTGATGAACGCCGTCAGCTTCGCCGCATTCTGCTGGTGCTGGAACACGCGCGGGTGGTGGCCGTAGCCCGTGAACGGGAAGAACACCGTGTCGATCCGCTTGTCGCCGTCTTCCTTGCGCATGCGTTCCACCGCCGTCTTCACGTAGCCCGGCCAGGCCGAGCCGGGACGCGTCGCCTCCATGCTGCCCAGCGCGCACACGATGTAGGCGTTCGGGTACAGCTGGCGCACGCGCGTCACGAACTTGCGGTAGGCGGCGATGCGGCCCTCGTCGTCCGGCTCCGGCTGCAGCTTGTGGTCGCGGCCGACCAGCCAGAAGTCGTTCTGGAACAGGTTGACGACGACGACATCCGGCGTCCAGCGCTTGAAGTCCCATTGCGTGTCGTTGTCGCCGACGGCGCTCAACTGGTCGTAGAAGTCCGGCATGGTGAACGGGAACCAGCTGATCATCACGCCGATGCCGCTCTGCGACGTCATGTGCAGCTCCGCACCCAGCTTGCGCGCCGTGATCGCGGCATACGACAGGTAGCTGTTCTTGTCGCGCTTGACGGCATCGTCGCCGTTGAACGGGGCTTCGTTGCCCATGCCGCTCGTGATCGAGTCGCCGAAGAACTCGATGTGGCGCTTCAGGCGGGCCGGCGGCGCCAGCAGCGTCGCGCCGTCGTCCAGCGCCAGGCCGCGGAACGTGGTCGTGCCCTCCTCGCCCTCGGTGCGCTTGAAGATCACGAAGCTATGCTTGCCCGGCGCCAGCCCCTGGGCCACCTCGTAGGTCTGGCTGCCCTTGGCGGCCTGCAGGATCAGCGGGCTGGCATCCTGGCCGTCGATGATCACGTTGAAGTAATTCAGGCCGCGCTCGTCGTCGAGCGTCACGGACAGCGACGTGCCCGTGAAGTTGCCGGCGATCTGGGTCGCCGGCCAGGAAATGACGGGCGCCTGCGGGTCGGCGAAACCGATGCGGCCCGTGTACTGCAGGTTCTTGTCGGTCGGCGCGACCTGGGTGGCCGCAAACGCCATGCCGGCCTGCAGCAGGCCGGCCAGCGCGAGCAGCGCGGCGCATGTTTTCATCGTCGTCTTCATGGTTTCCTTCGAAGTGAACAGCCCGGCCACGTGCGTGACCGGGCTTCGTTACCTTACTACGCGATTACAGCTTGATCGTCACCGGCTTGCCGTCGTAGTCGACGGTCTGGTCGGCGGCGTCCAGGTCCGCCGCCGGCACCACGCCCTGGCGCAGCAGGCGTACCTTGAACTGGCGCTTGGCCGGCATTCCCTTGTACTGGCCGGTACGCGCGCCGATCGTCACCGTGCCCGCCTTCTCGTCGTAGCTGACCGGGATCCGGCTCGCCTCGCCGCGCTCGTAGGCATTGCTGACGCCATCGTCCTCGTACAGGCTGGCCTGGCCGCTGGCACCGGCGACGACCTGCAGCACGATCGGTGCATCCGGCTTCTCGTCCACGTACTGGGTCACGGGGCCGGTGGTCACGATGCTGCCGGTCCGCAGGAACACGGGGATGCGGTGCAGCGGCGCGGCGACGGTGGCCTTGGCGCCGCCCTTGTAGCGCGTGCCCGTGTCGAAATCGACCCAGTCGGCGCCCGCCGGGAACACCACCGTGCGCTCGCGTGCCTCGTAACGCGTCACCGGCGCCACCATGAATGCGTGGCCGAACAGGTACTGGTCCTTGACGTCCTTGACGCGCTCGTCGTGCGGGAAGTCCATCACCAGCCCGCGCATCATCGTGCCCGACTCGTAGTGCGTATCGGCCGCCATCGTGTAGATATAGGGCATCAGCTGGTAGCGCAGCTTCAGGTAGCGCACCATATTGTCGCGCATGGCCGCGTCGTCGCCGGCGATATTGTAGATCTCGCGCTTGACGACTTCGCCGTGCGAGCGGAACAGCGGCGAGAACGCGCCGAACTGGAACCAGCGCCAATTCAGTTCGCGCCATTCGCGCATGTCTTCCGGCTTCGCCTGGTTCGAAGTCGTTGCGCGGTTCTCCTGGGCCGAGCCCACGTCGCCGCTCTGGAAGCGGTTTTCCTGCGCATAGCCGCCGATGTCATGGGTCCAGTTCGGGATGCCCGACATCGACATGTTCACACCAGACGCGATCTGGTCGTACAGATTGTTCCAGCGGCCCGCCGTGTCGCCGCTCCACACGGCCGTCGAATTGCGCTGGATGCCGGCGAAGCCCGAGCGCGACAGGATGAACTGGCGCGTGTCCGGCTGGTCGCGGCGCAGGTGCTCGACCATGCCGCCCGAGTGCACGAGGCTGTACGGGTTGAAGGTGATCTCGCCCGGACCGTAGACGGTCGGTCCGATCAGCTTCTTGAAGTCTTCCAGGCGCGAGTTCGACAGCACGTCCGGCTCCGTATTGTCCATCCACCAGGCGTCGAAGCCGAGGTCCACCACCTTCTTGATCTGGCGGTAGTAGATGTCGCGCGCTTCCTGCGTGTACGGATCGTAGTGGCTGTTCTTGTAGCCGGGGCCGACCCAGTCCAGCGCGCCGTCCTCGACGTTCTTCGTCCACATATAGCCCTTGGCCGCGAGCTCCTTGTAGTTCGCCGTATTCGCGTAGAACTTGCCCCAGATGGAGATCATGATCCTCGCATGCTGCTTGTGCACGGCATCGACCATGCCCTTCGGATCCGGGAAGCGGACCTTGTCGAAGTCGTGCGAACCCCAGCCGTCCTCCGGCCAGTAGAACCAGTCCTGGACGATGTTATCGAGCGGCCAGCCGCGCTTGCGGTATTCGGCCACCGTGTCGAGCAACTGCTGCTGGGTCTCGTAGCGCTGGCGCGACTGCCAGAAGCCGTAGGCCCATTTCGGCATCATCGGCGCCTGGCCGGTCAGGGTGCGATAACCGGCGATCACGCGGTCCATGCTGTCGGCGCTGATCACGTAGTAGTTGATCGCCTCGGCGATCTCCGACGACATCGTCAGCGAATGGCGCTCCGGCGCCGGCAGCGGGTCGTTGTGGGTCATCGCCACCATGCCGCCCGACGTCTTCCACTCCAGGTGCAGCTTGACCGGCTTGTCCTTCTCGAACTTCACCTCGAAGTTGTGGTACCACGGATTCCAGCCCTGGCGCCACACGTCCATGACCTGCTTGCCGCCGATGGACAGCGTCGCGTAGTCCGACGAATACAGCTGCATCTTGTGCACGCCGGCCTTCGGGCTCGCCATCGCGCCGTCCCAGACGACCTTCACGTCCTTGCCGGCCAGGTCCTTCATGGCAGGGAGTTCCTTGGGCCAGTAGTCCGTCAGGTCCTTCAGGTACTGGTAGCCGATGTCCTTTTCCTGGCGCGTCAGGGCCAGCTTGCCGTCGATGTAGTAGCGTGCCGTCAGGCCGCCCGGCTTGCCGTCGGCATCCGTCAGGGTCAGGTCGCGCGACAGCCAGGCATACGGCTTCGGATCGCCGAAGCGGCTGATGCCGTTGTTGTCCCACAGGACGCCATAGTTCTTGTCCGAGACGACGAACGGCACGGCGGCGATCATATTATGCTGTTGCAGCAGCACGTCCTCGCCGTTGTAGTTCATCTGGGCGTTCTGGTGCTGGCCCAGGCCATAGTAGGCGTCCTTGGTGCCGTGGTTGAAGCCCTGTTTGATCGCGAGGTAGGGCTTGCCGCCCACCGTGACGGGCGTCATGGCTTCCGATGCCTGCGCGAGGAAGGCCTTGCCGGCGGCGTCGAAGAAACGCACCTGGCCATCCTTCAGCGACACCTCGGCGGCGATCTTCGCGCCCTTCAGGCGCACCGTGCCGGCGCTGCCGCCCTTGGCATCCAAGCTGAAGCTGCAGCCGCAGGGCTTGGCCACCGTCATCAGCGACGGGGTCAGCGTCTTGCCGGCCTGGTCGAGTTTCAGGACCTGGACGATGTTGTCGCTCATGAGGTTCAGGCGCACCACCTTGGCGGCGCCGGCATCCGGCGTCACCTCGATGCCCGTGGCGGTCTTCTGGTAGCTGCCGGCCATGGCCTGGCTGCCTGCGGCCAACCGATGGGCGGCCGCGGCGTTTGGGGTAATTTGATTTTGTCTCCCACCAGTTTACGGGGCGCTCGTCGCCCCACAAAACCCCGGGCGTCCCCGCGCCGGGGGCAACGACGGGCTTTTCTAATACGTGCCCATCCGGACCTTCAGGACCGTCGGCGTCGCCGGCAGGTTCAAGCCGTAGTCGGTCTGGTCGCCGTTCCAGTTGCGCTCCATGACCCAGTTGCCCTTGCCGTCGAAGTGTCCTTCCTCGACGCGTGCGAACATCGATGGTTTCCCCGCATTGGCGCCCGTACCGGACAGCTTGACGCGGATCTGCTGGCCGATCAGCACGAACTCGTTCGGTCCCGTCTGCGCGATCGCCACGCCGCCGGACGGCTGCTCGGTGCCGGCCATGTATTCGCTCTTGTCGCGCAGGTATTCGCGCTCGCCGAACTGGAACTCGCGGAACGACAGCGTCGCCTTCCAGCCGTTCATCTCGACGTGCTGCGCGGCGCGGTCGTCGCCTTCCGAGACGCCCCAGGTACGGCCCTCGAACGCCCACTTCGCCCACTGGCGCTGCAGCGGCGCGAACGCGCCGTAGATCTTCGCGAACGGCTCGACCATGCGCTTGTCGGTGAACTTCGCGCCGAGCGGATAGTTGCTGTACTCCGCATAGTCGATGCCGAACGGCGCCACGCCCAGCGCACCCTTGCCGATGATCTGGTAGACGTAGCGCGCATATTGCGCCGCATTGCCCATCTCCGGAACCATCAACGCGTTGTCCGGACGCTGGAACTGGCGCAGGATGGCGTCGACCTTGTTCGATTCCGGCATATAGATGTCCGGCCCGGCAAACTCGATGTGCGGCGCGGCCGCGCGCCAGATGCCGAGCACGTCGTGGGTCGGCCCGCCGCTCGCGAAGTCCTTCTTCCACGGCGCGGCCTGTTCTCCCGGCTGCAGGCCGGCCGGATCGCGCAGGGCGTTGTTGACGAACATCGGCAGGTCGTACACGGCGCGGCCGGCCTTGGCGATCTCCTCGATGTAGCTTGCGATGGCCCATGTGTGGAAGTACTGGTCGGCGTACTCGCCGTACACCTCGGACCAGCTGCCCTGCTGCGGGTGCGATGCGGGCGGCTTCTGGCGCGCGAGCACGGCGGCGGGCACCGGCTGGCGGAACAGGGTTTCCGCGCGCGCACCGTAGTCGCGCGCGACGCCGTAGGTGCCGACCTCGTTCTCGACCTGGACCATGATGATGGTCTTGCGGTCGCCGTCGATGCGCTTGATGTGTTCCATCAGCGCGACGAAGGCCTTCTTGTCGGCCGCCAGCGTCGCTTCACCCTGCGGCGAATGGCTGTAGCTGGTCTTGCCGTCCTTGTCGATCATGCGCGGGAAGCGGGCATTGTCGAACTTGACCCATTCGGGGGTATAGGCCGATCCGGTATTCTTCCAGGTGCCGAACCACAGCAGCACCAGCCGCATGTCGTTCTTGCGCGCTTCCTGGACCAGGGTGTCGACATAGGAAAAGTCGAACGTGCCTTCGCGCGCTTCGATCTGTTCCCAGGCGACGGGGATCTCGAGCGTGTTGGCATGCGCATCCTTCAACGCCGCCCAGACCTTGGGCAGCGCGGCGGGATAGTTGCTGGAGTTGTGGGCTTGTCCGCCCAGGATCAGGTAGGGCGCGCCGTCGACCATCAGGGCGTGGCGCCCGTCCTTGGCGACGATGCGCGGCATGTCGGTGGCTGCATGGGCAGCGGTGAAGGCCAGTGCGATGCACAGGCCGAGCAGGCGCTTGGTGGATTTCGTAGCAGTTTTTTTCATGCGCTGGATCGTCCTCGTCGAGTGTCGTTGAGCGGAAGTGAAAAAGGCGGCGGCCCGATGGCCCGCCGCCTTGCGCAACGCTTAGAACGAGTAGCGCAGCGATGCCGTGTAGCGCGGGCCCGAGACGAACCACGCGCGACCCTTGTCGCCGATCGACTGCTGCATCAGCTGCTTGTACTTCGAGTCCGTCAGGTTCTGCGCCTCCACGCCGAGCTGCAGGTTCTCGGTGAAGTTGTAGAAGAACGAGGCGTCCAGCTGGCCGTAGGAGTCGGCATAGACCGGAAGGCCCCAGGCCAGGTTGGTCGCGCCCACGGTCGGGCTGTTCGGATTGGTGTCGGTGGCATCCGTACCGCGGGTGCCGGACACGTTCACGCCCTGCAGGTTCTTCGATCGCCAGTTCCAGGCCAGGCGTGCCGACACCGGGCCCTTGTCGTACATCAGCGCAACGTTGTACGTGTTCTTCGACAGGCCCTGCAGCGGCAGGTCGCCGAACGCCGTGCCGTTGGTGTCGCAACCGTTCAGGCTCAGGTTCAGGTTGCTGGTGCCGCCGTCGCTTCCCGAGCAGTACGCGGAAAATACGGGGTTGTAGAGCTTCTGCTTGCCGTCCACGTAGGTGTAGTTGGCCTGCACACCGAATCCCGACAGCCATCCCGGCAGCTTGTCGAAGTACTGCTGGTAAGCGATCTCCATGCCGCGTGCGGTACCGCGGGCGCCGTTGACCGGGGCGGTCACGTTGAAGTTGTAGGTCTTGCCATCCGCGGCCTGCAGCGGATAGCTGTAGGTCTGGTTGACGATGATGTCCTTCAGGCGCTTGTTGAAGACCGCCACCGTCAGCGAGCCGGCCGGGGCGAAGTACCACTCGGCGGTCAGGTCGACCTGGCGCGATTGGATCGGACGCAGGTTCGGGTTGCCGTCGCTGCTGCCGGTCAGGCTGATGTTGTTGACGATCAGGTTGTTGCCGGCGAGCGTAGTGTCGTTGGTCTGCGACAGCGTCGTGTAGCCCTGCAGCTGGGTGAAGTCCGGACGCGAAATGCCCATCGCCGCGCCGAAGCGGAACTGCAGCTTGTCGGCCGCCTTCATGCGCAGGTTCAGGCTCGGCAGCACGTTGTGGTAGCTGTTGTCGTAGTCGCGCGCCTGCGAGAACGCGGCGATGTTCGGGATTTCCGGGCCCGTGACCGTGCCGCCAGGACCCGGCTGCGGGGTCGTGGTCGGCGGCGTGAACACGGTGTAGCCGCGCGCCGTCATCTTGGTGTTCACGTAGCGCAGGCCGATGTTACCGTCGATCGGGTATTTCAGGTCGTCGAAGCCGAAGCGCAGCTGGGTGTAGAACGCGCCGGTCTTCTCGCTCTGCGAGTTGGTGCCGGCCGGATCGGTGCCGAAGGTCGCCGCCTTCCAGGTGCCGCAGTTCGGCGTGGTGCCGTTGGTGGCGGCCACCTGCTGGCACAGGATGTCATAGTAGCTGTGCAGCGTCGCATAGCTGCCCGGGTAGCCGGTCGCCAGCGAGGTGTTCGGGAACACCAGCGACGGCACGTTGGTACCGTTGTTGAAGAAGTTCGTGAACTGGTGGAGCTGGGTCTGGTTGCCGAAGCGCGGGTCGCTCAGGTAGGCCAGTTGCGGTACGGTGGTGCCGTTCGGTCCCGGCACCGCCAGCTCGCCCTGCCAAGGCTGGGTGATCGCGGCCCAGTTGAAGCTGGGATTCGTGTTCTGGGTGACGGCGTCGCGGTCGGTGAAGCGCACGCCGAAACGCACGTCGCGCAGCACCGGATGGTCGAACGCGTACTTGGCGTCGAGCTTGAGCGCCCACTGGTCCGCTTCGCTGCGGTCGATGTGCTCCTGGGTAAAGGCCCAGTAATAGTTGTTCGGGTCGGCCAGGTAGGCGCGCTGAGCGTCGGTAAAGGTCAGCGACGGCACGCTGCCGCGCAGGTCGATGGTCTGGTCCTGCATCTTGACGGCGGTAGCGACAGTCGAGTCGAAGCTGTGCGATTTCGCCTTGATGCGCTGGACGTCAGCGTCGAAGGTCCAGTCGCTGCTCGGGCGCCAGGTCGTGTGCCAGGAAATGTCGGTGGTGTCCGACTTGCGGTTGGCGGCGCGGGTATCGGCGCCGAAGTCCAGGCCCCTGTCGATGTCGTCGTACAGGGTCCCGGTCTGCAGCGCGCCCTGCGCGTCGTAGGTCGCGCCCGGACGCACGCCGATGTTATAGGTGCTGGCCGACGAGAAGATCGCCTGCTCGTCCCATTCCATCTTGTATTTCGACTTGAAGTAAGTCAGCGACGAGCTGAGGGTCGCATCCTTCTTCCACTGCAGCGCGCCATAATAACCCTCGCGCTTGCGGTCGAAGTTCAGCGTACGCCACTGCGAGCCCTTCGGCACCCAGACAGTGCGCCCCGGCTCGATGTTCGTGCGCGGATAATAAGGCTCGACCTGGAAGGCGTCGGTGCGGGTCGCGCTTTCCGAGTAAGCCAGGTCGACCAGGGCGCCGATCTCGCCGAAGCCCGTCTTCCAGCGGTCCGAATACATCACGCTGCCGGACGGCGACCAACTGCCCTTCTTCAGTTCCGAATAGGTGTTCTGCAGCGAGACTGCAACCTTGCGCCCCTTGAAGTCGAACGGCATCGCCGTGCGCAGGTTGACCAGGCCGCCGATGGCGCCCTCGATCTGCTCGGCCGACGGGTTCTTGTAGATATCGACGCCTGCCATCAGTTCCGGCGGGACGTCCTCGAAGTTCAGCGAGCGGCCGCCGTTGGCCGAGAAGGAATCGCGACCGTTCAGTTCCGACCGCACGTAGGACAGGCCGCGGATGTTCACGCCCGAACCTTCCACCGAGTAGTGCTCCGGGTCGCCCTTCGACATGGTGCGGTCGATCGTGACGCCGACGACGCGCTGCAGCACCTCGGTGACCGAGCGGTCCGGCAGCTTGCCCATGTCCTCGGCCACGATCGAATCGACGATCTCGTCCGAGTTCTGCTTGAGTTTCTGGGCCGAGTTCAATGCTGCGCGCTGGCCGGTGACGACGACCACGTTACCCCCCTGTTGCGGCGCAGGCGCGTTCTGGGCGCCCTGGGCCCCCGCCTGCTGCTCGTTGGCGCTCTGCGCCAGCGCGGCGCCGCTCGCGAGCAGCGCGATCTGCGCTGCGGCGATGGCGATCGCGGTTTTCTGGAACTGTTTCATACTGTCTCCTATCGGCTGTCAATCGCATCCACGTACGTGCGCGGATGCCTCTCTACTTCAAATCGCCGGCCACTTCGGGCCGGCTTCATCAATGATGACTCTTCAAATTCTTCGCCCCGCCGTGCGCCGCCGTCCGGCATGAAATCGATTACGCGTGTGGATCATGGTCGGCATCGCGGGTTCGTTCGGTCAGTGCGTGGCTGGTTTGCCGAACACGATGCCGCGGCCGGCCGTGGTCATGTAGACCACGCCGTAGCGGTTCATGTCGCCGACGACCAGCTGGGCATCGCCCGGGCCGCCGTACTGGTGGGCGTCGTCGTTGATGCGGACCCAGGATGCGCCGTCGTCGCCGGAGCGGTACAGGCCGCGCACGCCGCCGACGGTACCCCACATATAGACGGTGGGGATGTCCTTGCCGGGCGCCGACTTGCCGAAGCCCAGCGCACCGCACCAGCTCACGCCGGACACGGTGGCGAAGTGCGCGCCGCCGTCCTGCGAGCGGGCCAGGCCGCCGTCCCGGAGCGGCACCCACAGGTCGCCCTTGCGGCCGGGCGCCGCGCGCAGCAGACGGGCGCCGCCGGCCGGCAGCGACGCGCGCGGCGCGAAGCTGGCCCCGCCGTCGCTGCTGGCCAGCAGCGCGCCGGTCTCCGGCTCGTAGGCGTAGAAGGCTTGCGGATCGACGGGGTCGGCCACGGGACGCAGACCGGCGCGCGCCAGGCCCTTCGCTGCCGTCCAGGTGGCGCCGCCGTCGGCCGAGCGCCAGGTCGTCGCGGCGCGCTCGGGGATGTGCAGGATGACGGCGCCGTCGGCCGACATCGCCACATGGCCGCGGCGGCCTTTCAGCGCGGGCGTCTTCGTCCAGGTGGCGGCGCCGTCGCGCGTGACGTACATGCTGTCGCCCAGGCGCACCATGGTCTGCGGCGCGCGCGCAGCCACGTCCAGGCCCGTCGTGGTGCCCATCTGCGGCGCGTGCATGCGGCCGTGGCGGGTCGGATCGTCGTGGAGGTAGCCGTCGATGTCGCCGATGGCCGACACCAGCGGTCCGCCCGGGATGCTGACGAGGCCGAGCGGCACCGTTTCTTCCATGCCGGCCACCGTGAAGGTCCAGGCAGCCGGCACGGCATCGATGTCCGCGGCGCGGAACACGCCGTTGCCCGAGGTGACCCAGACGGCCCTGGCGTCGCCGCTGTCGAATGCGATGGAACCCGTCCAGTGGATGCCGTGGCCCTTCAGCCATGGCACGCCGGCCGCTTCCTTGACGAAGCCGCGCGCGATGACATCGGTCCAGTTGGCGCCGCCGTCCGTCGTCGTGAAGATGCGGTCGCTTTTGGCGTCGCCCTGCACGAGGAAGGTATTGATGGTCGAGACGACCAGGCGGCGCGGATTCTTCGGGTCGACGCTGACGCCCGCAAACGGCGCGGTCCAGCCGCGCGGCGTGATGTCGATCCAGGTGCCTGCCTTGACGTCGTGCTTGAAGACGGCGCCGCGGTTCATCGGTTCCCTGCCCTCGCGATCCGGATGCGGGCCCGCGCCGTTCGCATAGGTGACGATCAGGTTGCCGGCACCGTCCAGCACCGCGCGCTGCGGCATCAGGCCGGCGGGGCCGCCCTGGACGGGTGCGAAGCTCGCGCCGCCGTCATCGCTGCGGTACAGGTTCGGGCCCACGGCAGCGAAGCGCGAGACGCCCGCGAACACGCGCCGCGCCTGGCCGCCGGCCACGCTGGCCGGATCGGGCAGGACGAAGTTGATGCCGACGTCGTTCGGCGTCGTGGTCACCGGCAGGCCGCTCACGCGGGTCCAGGTATGGCCGCTGTCCACGCTCTTGAACAAGCCGTCGCGGCGCGAGCCCAGGTACAGCAGGTGCGCGTTGGCCGGATCGATCGCGAGGCGCTCGCCGTTCTGGCGGCCCATGCCGTTGCCGTGCGTCTTGAGCTGGGCGCTGACGTCGATGGTCTCGAAGGTCTTGCCGCCGTCCCGCGAGCGCAGGATCGCCGTGCGGCCGTCGTTCAGGTACTTGATCCCGGCCAGCAGGTAGACGGTATTCGCATCGTGCGGATCGATGGCCAGGCCGTCGATGCCGAGGAGACCCGTCTGGTCTTCCGCCACCCAGTCGAGCAGAGGGATCCAGCGCTGCGCGCGCGGGTCCCAGCGATAGGCGCCGCCGACGTCGGTGCGCGCATAGGCCACGCCGGGCGCGGCACGGCTCGGGATCACGGCCGTCACGAATCCGCCGCCGCCGATCGCCACGCTGTCCCACACATACGCTGCACGCGCGGCGTCGCCGCTCGCGGCAGGCCGCGCGGACTGTGCGGCGGCCACGGCTGCCCCGGCCAGCAGGACCAGCGCGGCTGCAGCAGCGGAGACGACCGATACGGCCGATACGGCCGGAACGATACGACGGAGCTTCATCGCCATGTCCCTGCGTTCGTCACGCGGCCGAACGGCAGGCCGCGCGTGTGCAGGGAGTAGCGAAAGAAATGGACGGCCAGCGAGGGCGGGTGATGGTGGTACGCATGGGTCTCCTGGCGTGTTTTTTTGTTAGATTGTTGCTATATGTCTATTGGAATGCTAAGCGAATCGCGCCAATCGTGGCAAGCGAAATGTTCGCGCTAACAGCCCTCTTATTGCGCGCTACCGTAACTTCGTTCATCTCCCGGACAAAAACCATGAAATCGAGTTCAGAACTTGAAACGGATGCGTATTATAGCCACATTTGTTGTATTTATGGCACAAAGTACGAGCGTGTGTGGCGCGAACTTAACCTATATCACGACCTAAAATCGCCAAACGCTAAATTTCCAGTCATTTTTTGTGCTCATCCGGCAATCGAGCGACTGCTGTTCTGTAATCGTTTTCATCCCTCGACGACTTGGTACAGCCGTCAGCAGACGTCTGCAGCGAAATGTCACCAACGTTCACCAGTGGTAGCGCTTAACAAATGATGTTAATGTCTACACTTTCCCGCCGGCGCGCATTGCGCGGCACCATTGCGACAACAACACTCGACAAGGAGACTCCATGACCATCCAGGGCGACATGATCATCGGCCAGCGCATCGTGCGCGGCAGCGCGGGCAGTGCACGCGCCTTCAATCCCGCGACCCGCGCCGAACTCGAGCCGGACTTCGGCCTGGCCACGCGCGAGGATGTCGACGCCGCCTGCCGCCTCGCCGACAGCGCGTTCGACGCCTACCGCGCCGTGCCGCTGGAAGCGCGCGCCGCATTCCTCGAAGCGATCGCCGAGCGCATCCTCGAGATCGGTCCCCTGCTGATCGAACGTGCCAGCGCGGAATCGGGCCTGCCTGCCGCGCGCCTCGAGGGCGAGCGCATGCGCACCGTGAACCAGCTGCGCCTGTTCGCCAAGGTCGTGCGCGACGGCCGTTTCCTCGACGCGACCCTGGACAGCGCCCTGCCCCAGCGCACGCCGCCGCGACCGGACCTGCGCCTGCGCAAGATCCCCCTGGGCCCCGTGGCCGTGTTCGGCGCCTCCAACTTCCCGCTCGCCTTCTCCGTCGCCGGCGGCGATACGGCATCGGCACTGGCGGCCGGCTGCCCTGTCGTCGTGAAGGCCCACAACGCGCACCTCGGCACCTCGGAACTGGTCGGCAAGGCCATCCGCCAGGCCGCCATCGACAGCAATATGCCGGAGGGCGTGTTCTCGATGCTGATCGGCGAAGGCAACCAGATCGGCCAGGACCTCGTCGGCCACCCCGCCATCAAGGCCGTCGGCTTCACGGGTTCGCGCGGCGGCGGCCTGGCCCTGGTGGCGGCAGCGAATGCGCGCAAGGAACCGATCCCCGTGTATGCGGAAATGAGCAGCATCAATCCGTTCTTCCTGCTGCCGGGCGCGCTGGCCGCCGGCGGCGCGAAGCTGGCGCAGGGCTTCGTCGACTCGCTGACGCTGGGCGTCGGCCAGTTCTGCACGAACCCCGGCCTCGTGATCGCCATTGCCGGCACCGACCTCGACGCCTTCCGCGGCGCCGCCGTCGACGCGCTGGCCGCCAAGGGCGCCGGCACGATGCTCACGGCCGGCATCCACCAGGCCTATGCCGGCGCGCTCGAACGTCGCGGCGGCATCGCGGGTGTCGAACTGGTGGCGCAAGGCGGTGCCGACGGCACGGGCTGCGCCGCGCGCGCCGCGTTGTACCAGGCGGACGCCGCGACCTTCGTCGCCAACCCGGCGCTGGAAGACGAGATCTTCGGCCCATCCTCGCTGATCGTCGTGTGCCGCGACGAAGCCGAAGTGCTGCAGGTGGCGCGTCACGTCGAAGGCCAGCTGACGGCCACGATCCACGCGACCGCCGACGACCGCTCTCTGGCCGGCCAACTGCTGCCGGTGCTGGAGCGCAAGGCAGGCCGCATCCTGTTCAACGGTTTCCCGACCGGCGTCGAGGTATCGCACGCGATGGTCCACGGCGGCCCGTTCCCGGCGACGTCGGACAGCCGTTCGACCTCGGTGGGCGCCTCCGCGATCGACCGCTTCGTGCGTCCGGTGTGCTACCAGGACGTGCCGGCGGAGCTGCTGCCGGTCGAGCTGCAGGATGCGAATCCGCTGGGACTGGTGCGCGTGGTGGATGGGGAATTGAAGCTGGCGTGAGACAGGTGATCCGGGGGCACGCGGTGCCCGCCGGATCATTGCAGGCCGCGCCGTCAGGACGGCGGCGTGGCAATCGTCACCAGGGTGGCGCACTCGTTCTCGAAGGCCACGTCGACCCGCCAGATCCGCGCAGGTGTCCAGTAGCGGGTCGTGCGCTTCACGATGCGCGACTTCTCCGGTAGATGGTCGGCCGCGAAGCGGAGCGGACTTCCCAGCACCTCTTCGGCCTCTTGCCGGCGAAGACAGCCTCCGACAGGCAAGCGGAGGTGCCCCTCGCTGGCGTCACCTTCTTCCGTACCGGCACGCCAGTGCATGTCCAGCTTGTCGTCCAGCGCCACGCATTCGAACGCACCTGGCGTTCCGGCGCAGCGCGCATCGACCTTGGCGCCAAAATGTCGTTTGATCGACGCAACGCTGAACGGCTTCGGCTCCGTCATCCAGAACACGGCTTCCTGCAAGGAATGCGCAGCAGCGGGGTTGCACAGTGCTGCTGCAAGCAGGGGAATGCATCGAATAGAAAGCACGCGAGTTCCTTTCGCGATCAGCAGTTGAAGCCGGTCTTCGTACGCCGAGCCGCCAAGTCGCATCTGAGCCAACTGGGCGCCTCCGAGATCGGTCGCTTCGTGCGTCCGGTATGCTACCAGGACGTGCCGGCGGAGCTGCAGGATGCGAATCCGCTGGGACTGGTGCGGGTGGTGGATGGGGAGTTGAAGCTGGCTTGGTGCCGGCGCTGCGGTGGGCACGTAGTGCCCACCCTACGGCACATACGCAACGTCGCCCCTGCGAAGGCAGGGGCCCAATTTGGCGGCTTGCCACGAAACTTGTCCCCCTGCCTTCGCAGGAGCGACGGTGTTGTCGAGGCTCGACTTAATGGTTATGCCGCGGCATATCGTCCGCGACGCCGCGGTACTTCAGCGCCAGCTCCATCACGCCGCCCGTGTGCAACTGCCCCACGGTGGAACGGTAGATTTCCTGCCACGGCGTCTGGTTCGGCGGGATCGGTGGCGGCGCGTCCTTGCGGCGCGCTTCCAGCACCCCGTCGTCCAGCAGTACGTCGCAGCGGCCCGTGTTCAGGTCCACGCGCACCACGTCGCCCGTGCGCAGCAGCGCCAGGTTGCCGCCGGCCGCGCTTTCCGGCGACGCGTTCAGGATCGAGGGGCTGTCCGAGGTGCCGGACTGGCGGCCGTCGCCCAGCGTCGGCAGCGCCATGATGCCTTTCTTGATCAGGGCGTCGGGCGGCTGCATGTTGACGACTTCGGCCGAGCCGGGCCAGCCCACGGGACCGGACCCGCGGATCACCAGCATCGTGTGCTCGTCGATGTTCAGCGACGGGTCGTTGATGCGGTGGTGGTAATCGTCCGAACCGTCGAACACGACGACGCGGCACTCGAAGCGGTTCTCCGAACCCGGCGTCGACAGGTAGCGCGCGCGGAAGGCCGGCGAGATCACCGAGGTCTTCATGATCGCGAAGTCGAACAGATTGCCCTTCAGGACCATGAAGCCGGCCTTTTCCTTCAGCGGCTCGTCGAACGGACGGATCATCTCCCGGTCGTGGCTTTCCTTGCCGACCAGGTTCTCGGCCATCGTGCGGCCCGTGACGGTCGGCCGCTGCGAGCGCAGCATGCCCTTCTGCTCCAGTTCCCACATGATGGCGGGCGTGCCGCCGGCGCGGTGGAAGCGCTCGCCCAGGTATTTGCCGGCCGGCTGCATGTTCAGCAGCAGCGGCACGTCGTAGCCGACCTCCATCCAGTCTTCCGTCGCGATCTCGACGCCCGCATGGCGCGCCATCGCCACGATGTGCGGCTGGGCGTTGCTGGAGCCGCCGATCGCGGCGTTCACCACGATCGCGTCGAGGAAGGCGTCGCGCGTCAGGATCTGCGACGGGCGCAGGTCTTCGAACGCCATGCCGACGATCCTTCTGCCCGTCTCGTAGGCCATCTGGCCGCGTTCGCGGTACGGCGCCGGAATCGCCGAGCAGCCGGTCAGCGACATGCCCAGGGCCTCGGCCACGGCATTCATCGTCGATGCCGTGCCCATCGTGTTGCAGTGGCCGGACGACGGTGCCGAGGCGGTGGCGATGTCGATGAATTTCTTCTCGTCGATCTCGCCGGCGGCGAGGCGGCGGCGGCCCTTCCAGATGGCCGCGCCGGAGCCCACCAGTTCGCCCTCGAACCAGCCGTCCAGCATCGGACCGCCGGACAGCACGATGGCGGGGATGTCGACCGTGGAGGCGGCCATGATCTGCGCCGGTGTCGTCTTGTCGCAGCCCGTGGTCAGCACGACGGCGTCGATCGGGTAGCCGTGCAGGATCTCGACCAGTCCCAGATAGGCCAGGTTGCGGTCCAGCGCGGCGGTCGGACGGCGGCAGTTCTCGAAGATCGGATGCAGCGGGAATTCCATCGGAACGCCGCCGGCGTCGCGGATGCCGTCGCGCACGCGCTTGACCAGTTCCAGGTGGATGCGGTTGCACGGCGTGAGGTCGCTGCCGCTCTGGGCGATGCCGATGATCGGCTTGCCGGAGCGCAGCTCGTCAGGCGTGATACCGTAGTTCATGAAGCGCTCGAGGTACAGCGCCGTCATGTCGATGCGCTCCTGGTTGTCGAACCAGTCCTGCGAGCGGAAGCGTCGGGGGGTCTTTTGCTGGGTCATGCTGGTTTACTCCTGCAGCTGCAGCGCATGCTGCGGCAATCCGGGCACGTCGACCCGGAAGGTGAACAATCCGCCGGCCTGCGGTTGCGCGGCCAGCTCGTCGGGCGACAGGCCCTTGCGCGCCGTCGACGCGTACACGGTGCGCAGGTCGTCGCCGCCGAACGCCAGCTTGGTGACGTTGGCGCACGGGAAGCGCACCTCGCCCACCTTCTGCCCTTGCGCGTCGAAGCGGTCGATGCGCCAGACGCCGAAGGTCGCCACCCACAGGCAGCCTTCGGTGTCGACGGCCATGCCGTCCGGATAGCCGCCGTCGGCGATCTCGACGAACGCGCGCTTGTTCGACAGCGTGCCGTTCGGCGCCACGTCGAACGCGTACACGCGTTTGGCGAGCGTGTCCGTATGATACAGCGTGCGGCCGTCCGGGCTGACGGCCGGGCCGTTCGTGATCACGTAGCCGTCGTCCATCGTGCGCACGTGGGCGCCGTCGAAACGGTACAGCGCACCGCTGGCGGCTTCCTCGGCGTCGTGCATCGAACCGAACCACAGGTGGCCGTGCGCATCGACGTGGCCGTCGTTGAAGCGGTTGTGATCCAGGTCGGCCTCGACCTTCGCCAGCGGCACGAAGTCCCCGCTCTCCGGCACGAAGCGGTACAGGCCGTCGTCCAGCGAGCACACCATGCCGCCGCCGCTTTCCGGCACGATGAAGCTGACCTGTCCCGGCGCGGGCCAGATCTGCCGGTTCGCGCCGTCCGGGGCGCAGCGCAGGATGCGTTTGCCCTTGATGTCGACGAACCAGACCCAGGGTCCGCGCGCATCCCACAGCACGCCCTCCCCCAGCAGCGCCTGGACGTCCCAGATGCAGGTAGGCTCGATCGTCATGCGCCGTACCATCCCGCATCGACGAAGTACTCGCGGCCGCTGCAGGCGCGCGCATTGTCGGACGCCAGGAACAGGGCCAGCGCGGCCACGTCCTGCATCTCGACGCGCGCGGGCACGCACTGGCCGGCCAGGATGCGCGCTTCCTCTTCCGGGTTGTGCCACAGCTTTTCCTGGCGCGGCGTACGCACGGCGCCCGGGACGATGGTATTGGCGCGGATGCCGAACTTGCCCAGCTCGCGCGCCATGCCGCGGGTCATGCCCTCGATGGCGGCCTTGGCCGTCATGTACAGGTCGAGCTGCGTGTGCGGCAGGTGCCAGGAGATCGAGCCGAAGTTCAGCAGCACGCCGTGGCCGCGCTCCTTCATGCCGGGAATGACGGCCTGGCTGCAGAAGAACTGGTGGCGCAGGTTGACGTTCATGCGGCTTTCCCAGTAGGCCGGCGTCACGGCCTCGATCTCGTGGCGGTCGTCGTTGGCCGCGTTGTTGAGCAGGATGTCGACGCCGCCCGCTTCCGCCTCGATCGCGGAGAAGGTGGACTTCAAGGCGTCGATGTCGGTGAGGTCGCAGCGCACGAACTTCGGGGGCACGGCGCTGCCGGCCAGCGAGCGTTCCAGTTCGCGCGAGGCTTCCTCGGCGATGTCGAGGAACCAGACGCGGGCGCCCTGGCCCGCGAACGCGGCGGTCAGCTCGCTGCCGATGCCGCTCCCGCCGCCGGTGATCACGACGCGCTTGCCCTTCAGGTCCGGATAGGTCGCGTAGACGAATGCTTCTTGCTTGGTGTGGGACATGTGATGTTGTAGTGTCGAATGGGCTGAGTTCAGGATGCGGCGGCCAGCAGGCCGCGTCGCGCCAGGTTGTCGTACAGGGCGCGCACGCCGAAGGTCCAGGGTTCGATGGCGTCGCTGCGCTCGACGGTATTGACGAGCGTGCCAAGGGACGGCGTCGAGATGCTGACGCGGTCGCCCATGTGGTGGGTGAAGCCGCCGCCCTTCGCGTCGCGGTCCTTGATCGGCGAGAACATCGTCCCCAGGAACAGCATGAAGCCGTCCGGGTACTGGTGGTGCCGGGCACAGGTCTGCGCGACGAGGTCGAGCGGATCGCGGCTGATCTCGCGCATGAAGCTCGCGCCTGCCAGTTCGAAGCCGTCGTCCACACCTTCGATCAGCATGCGCACTTCGAGTTCGCGCACGGTGTCGATGGTGAACGTGCCGTCGAACAGGCGGATGAACGGGCCGATCGCGCAGGAGCCGTTGTTGTCCTTGGCCTTGCCCAGCAGGAGTGCGCTGCGGCCCTCGATGTCGCGCAGATTGACGTCGTTGCCGAGCGTGGCGCCGACGGCCTCGGCGCGGCTGTTCACGGCCAGCACGATCTCCGGTTCCGGATTGTTCCAGTGCGAGTTCGGATGCAGGCCGACCGGCACGCCATGGCCGACCGAGGACATCGGCTGCGACTTGGTGAACACTTCCGCATCCGGGCCGATGCCCACTTCCATGTACTGCGACCACAGGCCGCGCGCGGTCAGCTCGGCCTTCAGGCGCATTGCCGCTTCGCCGCCCGGCTCCAGCTCGGAAAGGTCGGTGCCGATCGAGGCCTGCAGCTGGGCGCGCAGCGCATCGGCGCGCGACGGGTCGCCCTTGGCCTGTTCCTCGATCACGCGCTCGAGCAGGCTGACGGCGAAGGTCACGCCGGCCGCCTTGATCGCCTGCAGGTCGCACGGGGCCAGCAGGCGCACGGCGCCACCCTGCCCGTTCACGAGGTCGGCGGCGAGGCCCAGGTCCTCGCCGTCGGCATCGCGCACGACGGCGAGCAGGTCCTCGCGCTCGAACAGCGCGGACACGGTCGGGGCGTGACGCGTGATGTCGACCACGCGGCCCTGCCGCACGGCGACGACGGCGGGGCCGTCCGTTGGCGCGCCGCGCCAGACGCGGCCGACCAGCAACGCCTGCTCGAGGTCGTCCGGCAGCGGATTGGCTTGATGTGCTGTCATGTCGTCTCTCCTGGTTATGCCACCGTCAGCGTCGTCTTCTTGAGGTTGACGCTGTCCGGACCGGCAAAGATGGTGAAGGTGCCCGGCTCGACGGCGCGTTTCATGTCCGCGCCATAGAAGGCCAGGTCGCCCGGTTTGATGTCGAAGGTGACGGTGCGCTGCTCGCCCGGCTGCAGCGTCACGCGCGCAAAGCCCTTCAATTCGAGCAGCGGCCGGGTAACGGAACTGACGTCGTCGCGGATGTACATCTGCACGACCTCGTCGCCCACCACGCGGCCCACGTTCTTGACGTCGACCTGCACGCGCGTGCTGCCGTTCGCGGCGATGCGCGCCTGCTCCAGGCGCGGCGCGGAAATCTCGAAGCGCGTGTACGACAGGCCGTAGCCGAACGGGTACAGGGGCGTGGTGACGCCGTCGATATAGCCGCGCCGCGTGCTGGGCTTGCGGTTGTAGAACATCGGGAGCTGTCCCGTGTTGCGGGCAATGGTCACCGGCAGCTTGCCGCCCGGGTTGGCACGGCCGAACAGCAGGTCGGCCACCGCATGGCCCGTTTCCTGGCCCAGGTACCAGCACTCGAGCAGCGCGCCGGCGCGCTCGGCCAGCAGGTTCGCCGACAAGGGGCGCCCGTTGAGCAGCACCACGACGGTCGGCTTGTTCAGCGCGAAGATGGCCCTTGCCAGGTCATTCTGCTGGCCCATCAGGTCGAGCGTCGTGCGGTCGCCCAGGTGGTTGTCGGCCCACGCTTCGCGCGAGGTCTGCTCGTTATCGCCCAGCACCATGACGATGGTGTCGGCCGACTTCGCCGCCTCGACGGCCTCGGCGATCAGGCGGGCATTGACTTCCGGCTTCGTGAATTCGATCTCGTCCTTGCCCCAGACGTGGCCTTCCGTGATGCGCACGCCTTCCGCGTACGACAGCGCGAAGCCCTGCGCCTTGGCCTCCTGCTGCAAGCCTTCGTAGACAGAGACGACGTGGCGCGGCACGTCCGAATAGCCGCCGATCGGGGTGTCCTTCGCGTGGGTGCCCAGCAGCAGCAGCTTGCCGACCTTGCGACCGTCCAGCGGCAGCAGGTTGCGCTCGTTCTTGAGCAGGACGGCGCTTTTCGTGGCGGCCAGGCGCGCCAGCGCGACGTCGGCCGGCGTGGCCGTGAGCGCATCGGCGCGGGCGGCATCGGCGTACGGGTTCTCGAACATGCCGGCCTCGAACTTCAGCCGCAGGATGCGACGCACGGCGGCATCGATCTCGGCCACCGCCACCTTGCCCTCGGCGACCAGTTCCGCCAGTTTCGCGTAGCCCTTCGGGTCCGGGGTCTCGACGTCGACGCCGGCCTTGACGGCCTGGCGCGCGGCTTCCTTGACGTCCGCCGCCAGGTGGTGGCGCGTGACCAGTTCGTCGACGGCCATGTAGTCGGACACCGTGACGCCGTCGAAGCCCCATTCCTTGCGCAGCACGTCCGTCAGTAGCCAGCGGTTGGCGTGCGACGGGATGCCGTCGATCTCGTTATACGAGGGCATGACGGCGGCGATCTTCGTCTCTCGGACGATCTTTTCGAACGGCGGGAAGAAATCCTCGCGCAGCACGCGTTCGCCCACGTTCGCCGGACCGATATTGGTGCCGCTCTCCGGCTGGCCATGGCCCGTCATGTGCTTCAGCGTGGCGTACACCTTGTCCGGCGCCAGCGGCAGCGTGTCGCCCGAGAAGCCGATGACGGCGGCCTTGCCCATCACGCCGCACAGGTGCGGGTCTTCGCCGTAGGTTTCCTCGATGCGGCCCCAGCGCGGTTCGCGCGCCACGTCGACAACGGGCGCCAGCGCCAGGTTGGTGCCGCGTGCGCGCATCTCGCGCGCCGCCACTGAGAACACCTTGGTGACCAGGTCGGGGTCGAAGCTGGACGCCAGGCCGATCGCCTGCGGGAAGCTGGTCGCGTCGCGCGCGACGTAGCCGTGCAGCGCTTCCTCGTGCATGAAGACGGGAATGCCGAGGCGCGTGCGCTCCATCGCCCACTTCTGCACGGCGTTCACGTAGTCGGCGGTTTCCTTCGGCCCGCGGTTGGCCGTGGCGCCGCTGTTGCCGGCGGCGCTGGCCTCGCCCAGCTGGCGGTCGGAGGGGCGCGCGAACATGCCGATCCCGTGCGGATAGGCCGTGGCGGCCTTGGCCGGATCGAAGTTGGTGTCCCTGGTCTGCAGCGCACCCTTGCCGATCCAGACGCATTGCATCTGCGCGATCTTTTCGTCCAGCGTCATGCGCCGCAACAGGTCGTCGACGCGTGCCGCGACGGGTGCACTGGACTGCTTGTAGAGGGGCGTCGCCCCCGCCTGCGCGGCAAAGGCGCCGCCCGGTACGACGGCCAGGCCGGCGATGCCGCCGACCGAGGCCAGGAATTCCCTGCGTTTGAAAGCCATCGTTTGTCTCCGTGCTCTTTTTAGTCGTCGCAGGGAGCAGTCCGCCCGGCATCGCGGCGAGCGGCGAGGAGACGCACGAACGGCGGACGTGCGCACGCGGCGCCGTCGCGATGTGTCGGGTCAGGCATGGAATGTCTCCCTGTCGTTTTTATGTGCCGCGGCCGCATCCAACATCGGGATAACAGGAATGTTACCGCAACCATTCGAGTCTATACGGCGGGGAGAGACGTTGTCAACGAATTATTAGGAAAGAAGATGAGCCGTCGTCCCTGCGCAGGCAGGGACCCAATTTCGACCGTCGTGGATACGCAGGCGAGATTGGGCCCCTGCCTGCGCAGGGGTGACGCGATGTGGGTTATCAGCGTGCCCGGTTCTGCTTCGCGCCGCCGGCCGGTAGGCGCGCCGGCGGACGGGTACGCGGCGCGGCGTCGGACTGGCGGCGCACCAGCTCGAACTCCATGCGCACCTGCTCCGGCTCGAAGGTTTCGCCTTCGCGCTGGGCGCGCACGCGCCGCACCAGTGCCTGCACGGCTTCACGCGCCATCTCGGCGATGGGCTGGCGTACGGTGGTCAGTTCGGGCCAGATCGTGGTGGCGAGCGCGGTATCGTCGAAGCCCGTCACGGTCAGGTCGCCCGGCACGTCCAGGCCCAGGCGGTGCGCGACGGCGACCGTGGCGGCGGCCATGTCGTCGTTGCTGGCAAAGATGGCGGTCGGCCGCTCGGCCAGGCCGAGCAGCTGTTCGGCCGCGTCCAGGCCGGAGCGGTAGGTGAACATGCCCTGCACCACCAGTTCCTTCGACGCGTCGGCATGCTTGTCGGCGACGGCGGCGCGGTAGCCGGCCAGGCGGCGGCTGCTCGCGGTCTGGTTCGGGTGGCCCACGACGAAGCCGATGCGCTGGTGGCCCAGCGCGATCAGGTGGTGCGTCATGTGGTAGGCGGCTTCGTAGTCGTCGATGCTGACGGCGCCCACGCGGGCGTCCGGCGAACCGCATGCGACCACCACGACGGGAATGCCGGCGCCGGCGATGGCGCCGACGATCGCCTCGCTGTCGCACAGCGGCGGCGGCAGGATGATGCCGTCGAGGCCATTGTCGATCAGGCGGCGCGCATGCTCGGTCTCCTGCTCGCCCGCCTCGCACTTCTCGACGAACAGCTGGACATTGTTCAGGCCCGACTGGGTCAGCAGGCCCACGAGGAATTCGGACAGGTAGGCGGCGCTCGGATTACTGTACAGGAAGCCGACGCGGATCGGCTTGGAGCCCGCCAGGTTGCGCGCCTCCTGGTTCGGCGTGTAGTGCAGCGCGGCGACGGCTTCGGCCACCTTGCGGCGCGTGCTTTCGCGCACCAGGCCCTTGCCGTTCATGACGCGCGAGACGGTCATCGCCGAGACGCCGGCCAGCTTGGCCACATCGGCCATCGTGGGTTGGCCGCGCCGCTCCAGGTCGTCCTGGGTGGCTTCATCCTTGGCTTTGCTCATCGCTTGGGGGTTCCTGTGTGACGTGTTGTCGGACGCATGGCGCGCCGCTGTGTTTTTGTCATCTTAACATACACGGTTGCGCTAACATCACGGCCCCTTCCGGAATGACAACGGCCCGGGCCGGAAAACCGGGCCGGGCCGTGCAAGGACACGCGGCCGCGCGACGGCCGCGCCGTCGACGTCAGGCGCGCAGCAGCGAGCGCAGCGTGCGCGACAGGTCTTCGGCCGAGAACTTGGCCACGTAGGCGTCGGCGCGCACGTTCTTGACGTGTTCCTCGTTGGTGGTGCCCGACAGCGAGGAGTGGATCACCACCGGCATGTTGCCGAAGCGGGCATTGTTCTTGATGTTGCGGGTCAGCGTGAAGCCATCCATCTCTGGCATCTCGAGGTCGGTCAGCACCAGCGCCACGCGGTCGTGCACGCTCTTGCCTTCCGCTTCGGCCGCCGTCGCGATCATGTTCAGCTGGTCCCAGCATTCCTTGCCGGTCTTGGTCATCACGAACGGCAGGCCCATCGCTTCCAGGCCGCGTTCGACCAGCGAGCGCGCCACCACGGAATCGTCGGCCGCCAGGATCACGGAGCCCGGCTTGAGCTGGATCTTGTCGCCGACCGAGGTCGCGATATTGTCGTCGGACGATTCCGGGTTCAGCTGGCGCAGGATGGTTTCCACGTCCAGCACCTGGGCCAGGCGCGGCGGGTGCTCGTCCGTTTCCGGCAGGCGCGCGATGCTCGTCACCATGCCGCTGCCGGCGCTGTGCTCGGCCGACATCACCTGGCTCCAGTCCAGGCGCACGATCTCTTCCACGCTCTCGACGGCGAACGCCTGCGTGGTGCGGGCAAACTCCGTCACCAGCATGATGTTCAGGCCGGTGCGCGGCGTGACGCCGGTGATGCCCGGCAGGTCCAGCACCTGGATGATCTGGCCGCGCAGATTGACCACGCCCAGCACGTGATCGGGCGCGCCCGCAACCTTCGTGACCGCCGGCATGGCGACGATCTCGCGGATCTTGAATACGTTGATGCCGAACAGCTCGCTGTGATCGCCATTGCCGTCGCCGCCGAGGCGGAACAGCAACAGCTCGAATTTGTTATTGCTCGTCAGATTGCTGCGCTCGTCGACTTCCTGCTGAACCGATTTCATATGTCATCCCAAAAGTATGATTCTTTTGGGAAATTTTAGTCGCGATTACGGTTCCTGTGTAAAGACCGCCAGCGATTCCGTGAAATTTTCGGGCCGGCTGGCTCAAAAAAACCACAGAATTGCCGAAATGGTTTTATGAACAGTCGATCACCCGGCCTGCGTGCCCAGTCGGTCGACCTCTTCCAGCGCCAGTCGCGCCATCGTGCGGATCCCCTCGTAGGACTTGGCGGCGGCAATGAAGCGGCCGTTATGGCAGAAACCGGCGTCCTGCACGCCGGTGACGGCGGCCAGGTCGGCGTCGCGCAAGCCGGCCCACGCTTCCGGCAGGTCGGCGCGGGCGTCGAAGTTTTCCGTGCTGACGGAGACCGTGTGGATCATGTAGCGCTGCTCGGCCAGGTTATGGCTGATCACGAACAGCACGTCCGGCATCTCCTTGCGCACGACGGTCGACCAGGGCATGGCCCCGTTCTTCAGGAACAGCACCCTGCCGCCTTCCAGCGCTTCCGCGCCGCGCACCTGTTCCAGCGCCAGCAAGGCGCCCACGCGGTACTTGACGGCGTTGACCATGATGTCCGTGAGGACGGCCATCGCGCGCTCGAACTGCGCCGTGCGATAGGCCTCCGCCGCTTCGCCATAGCCCAGGCGCTGCTCGTCCATCCAGTTCAGGTTGTAGCCGGAGATGACGGCCGACAGCCCGTAGCCGCCCGGCGCGTTCTTGGCCGCGCCCACGTCGGACAGGTCGAGGTACTGGACGATGTCGCCGTCGATGGCCCAGGCGATCTGCTGCGCCGTGTCGCCGTTCAGCACGTGGCCGGCGTATTGCCGTGCCAGCGCAACCACGCAGCGGGCGCCGTATTCCCTCCACACCAGGCCCGCGCTCGCGTAGGGCACGCCGCTGGTGCGGGCGCCGTCGAAGCCCTTCTGGTGGTGATCGAAGCGGCCCGTGGCCGGATCCCAGACGCCGCCCACGTCGATGGCGAAATCGGCCGCGTCGATGATCGCCGCATCGCGCGTGCGCACCAGGCCCGCGTCCGGGTACAGGATCTTCAATACAGCGACGGCCCATGCGTCGTCCGCGTGGAATTTGCCGCCGTGGGTGGCTATCAACATGCTTTCTCCAACTATTACTACCGCTCGAACAAAGCATGATACGCTGCACCCGCTCAACCGTCACTATCGGAGTACGCATGTTCCAGCGCCTGGCCGCGAGTTCCCTTCCGCATTTCCTGTTATTCCTGGTCGCCACCCTCGCCGTTCCCGCCAGTGCCGCCGAGCCGCCGCCCGTTCCCAAAGGGGCGCTGGTGATCGCCGGCGGCGCCCTGCGCGCCGACAATGCCGCGGTCTGGAAGACGATCGTCGACCTGGCCGGAGGACGCGGCGCGCGCATCGCCGTGTTCGCGACGGCGGCCGGCAATCCGGAACGCTCGGCCAGGTTCATCGCCGAGATGCTGCGCGGCGCCGGCGCGGAACCGTTCATCGTGCCGCTGGCGCCGCGCCTGAAGGACAGCGACGTGCGCAAGGCGGCCGACGACGCCAAACTGGCCGCGCAGGTCGCCGGCGCCGGCGGCGCCTTCTTCACGGGCGGCGACCAGGGCCGCATCACGGCCGCCCTGCGCCGTCCCGACGGCGCCAATACGGCGGTGCTCGACGCCCTGTGGACCATGTACCGGCGCGGCGGCGTCATCGCCGGCACCAGCGCCGGCGCGGCGATCATGAGCAGCACCATGTTCTACGAGGGCCAGGCACCGCTGCCGACCCTCAAGAGCGGGATCACGGACGGGCACGACATCGCGCCGGGCCTGGGCTTCATCGGCGACGACGTGTTCGTCGACCAGCACCTGCTCGTGCGCGGGCGCTTCGCGCGCATGCTGCCGGCGATGCTGGCCAGGAAGTACCGCCTGGGCCTGGGGATCGACGAGAACACGGCGGCCGTCGTCACGCACCCGGACGGCAAGCCGGGCCTGGCGATCCAGGTCATCGGCTACAAGGGCGCGATCCTGTTCGACCTGGGCCAGGCAACCGTCGACGCGGCGCGGTCCGGCTTCAATATCGCCAATGCCCGCATCAGCTATATGGATGCGGGCGACCGCTACGAGACGGCGAGCGCCACCTTCAAGCCAGGCGACGACAAGGAAAGGATCGAGAACGAGGGCCCGGCGGCGAGCGGGTCGTGGTTCGCACCGGACATCCTGGGCAACCAGGCCGTCGTCGACGTGCTGTGGAAGCTGGGCGCCGGCAAGCTGCCGAAGGCGACGGGCATCGCCTTCGGCGGCCCCGCCAGCGCGGCGCCGGAGCGCGGCTTCGAGTTCACGTTCAGCAAGGTGCCCGAGACGGAAGGCTACGAGTCGAACCGCGCCGATACCTATTCGGTCTACCGCGTGCGGCTGGACGTGAAGCCGATGCACGTGCGCCAGCCCTTGTATACCGTGGACGATTGAACGCATGGAATGGAGTGACGTCCGCATCTTCCTGGCGGTAGTGCGCAGCGGCTCGTACGGCGCGGCGGCCCGGACCCTGGGCGTCAGCCATCCGACGGTGGGACGGCGCATCAAGGTGCTCGAAGAGGAAGCCCAGCAGGCACTCTTTCGCCGGACCCCGGATGGCCTGGTTCTGACGGATGCCGGCGACGCCGTCATGGGGCTGGCGGAATCCATGGAACAATCCGCGCTGGCCCTGGAACGGCGCCTGGCCGGCAACCACGATCGCCTCGAGGGCATCCTGCGGATCTCGTCGGCGGAGTGGTTCGCCGGCCACGTCCTGGCGCCCGTGCTGGCCGAGCTGGCGCGGCGCCATCCGGCCGTGGTGCCGGAACTCATCGCCAGCTACCGCCTGCTCGACCTGTCGCGCCGGGAGGCCGACGTCGCCTTTCGCATCGTGCCGTTCAGCGAGCCGGACATCGTCCAGCGCCGCCTGATGCGCATGCCGTACGGCGTGTACGCCGCGGCCGGCACCGCCGCCGCGCTGCAGGACGATCCGGCATCGATCGGACTGATCCTCATGAATACGGCGCAGTCGCACTTTCCGGACGTCGCCTGGCTGCTCGACAGGTTCCCGCGCTCGCGCCGCGTCTTCTCGAGCACCAGCCGGACCGTCCAGGCGCAGATGTGCGTGCGCGGCATCGGCATCGCCGTGCTGCCGCGGCCCCTCGGCGACGCGACGCCCGGGCTGCAGCGCATCGACATGCCGGACCAGCCGCCGGGCCGGGACATCTGGGTCGGTTACCACCAGGACCTGCGGCATATGGACCGCCTGCGGGCGATGCTGGACATCGCGGACGCGATGCTGCCGGATTCCGCCAGCGCGGGCTGAACGCCGACGTCGACAGCCGGACGCGCTAACGGGCGATCGATACGGCCAGCGTTTCCTTCACCTCTTCCATCACGACATAGCTCTTCGACTGGCCGCCGTCGGCCACGTGCAGGATCTCGCCCAGCAGGCGCCGGTATTCCGTCATCTCCGGGATGCGCGCCTTGATCAGGTAGTCGAAGTCGCCGGACACGAGGTGGCATTCGAGCACTTCGGGAATCGCCAGCATGGCGCGGCGGAAGCGTTCGAACGCCTGTTCCGACTTCTGGCGCAGCGTGATCTCGACGAACACGAGGATCTGCAGGCCCAGTGCCTGCGGCGTCACGCGCGCGTGGTAGCCGGCGATGACGCCGTCGCGCTCCATGCGCTTGACCCGCTCGATGCAGGGCGTGAGCGACAGGCCGACCTGTTCCGCCAGGTCCTTCATGACGATCCGGCCGTCGTTTTGCAGTATCGTCAGGATATGCAGGTCGATGCGGTCGAGCACGCGGCTCGACTCCTTTTGCACGCGCATGAATATTCACCAAAAAGGAATGTAATTACCGAATCAATTATCGCAATACTCGCTGTAATATGGCAATCTTTACTAATATGGTCCCATTTAAGGGAAATCAGGAAGAGCTATGCGAGCGACGCGCGTTTTGGTGCTGGGCAGCGGTGTGGTCGGCGTGACCACCGCCTATTATCTGGCGAAGGCCGGCCATGAAGTGACGGTCGTCGACCGCCAGCCCGGTCCGGCCCTCGAGACCAGTTTCGCCAATGCCGGCCAGATCTCGCCCGGCTACGCGTCGCCCTGGGCGGCGCCCGGCATCCCCCTGAAGGCGTTCAAGTGGCTGTTCCAGCGCCACGCGCCGCTGGCCATCCGCCCCGACGGCAGCCTGTTCCAGCTGCAGTGGATGTGGGAGATGTACCGCAACTGCGACGCGACCCGCTACGCCGTCAACAAGGAACGCATGGTACGCCTGGCCGAGTATAGCCGCGACTGCATCCGCCAGCTGCGCGCGGACACGGGTATCGCCTACGAAGGCCGCCAGCAGGGTACGCTGCAGCTGTTCCGCACGCAAGCCCAGTTCGACGGCGCCGCCAAGGACATCGAGGTGCTGCGCGACGCCGGCGTGCCGTTCGAGGTGCTCGACAGCGCCCATCTGGCCCAGGCCGAGCCGGCCCTGGCCCACGTGCGCGGCAAGCTGGTGGGCGGCCTGCGCCTGCCGAACGACGAGACCGGCGACTGCCAGCTGTTCACGTCGCGCCTGACGCAGATGGCGCGCGAGCTGGGCGTGCGCTTCGAATTCGACACCGAGATCCAGCACCTCGACATCCGCAACGGCGAGATCGCCGCGGTCCGGACGAGCAAGGGCACGTTCGAGGCCGAGCGCTACGTGCTGGCGCTGGGCAGCTATTCGCGCCTGCTGCTGCAGGACCAGTTCCGGGTCCCCGTCTATCCGCTGAAGGGCTACTCGCTGACGGTGCCCATCGTCGATGCCGCCAAAGCTCCCGTATCGACGATCCTGGACGAGACCTACAAGATCGCCGTCACCCGCTTCGACGACCGCATCCGCGTGGGCGGCATGGCGGAAATCGCCGGCTACAGCAAGGCCTTGAACCCGGCCCGCCGCGAGACGCTGGAGCTGGTGGTAAACGACCTGTTCCCCGGTGGCGGCGACGTCAAGAATGCCACCTTCTGGACGGGCCTGCGCCCGATGACGCCGGACAGCACCCCGATCGTCGGCGCCACTCCGCTGCGCAACCTGTTCCTGAACACGGGTCACGGCACGCTGGGCTGGACCATGGCCTGCGGCTCGGCCAGCGTGATCGCCGACCTGGTGGGCGGCCGCACGCCGGCGATCCCGGCGGCCGACCTGGCCGTGTTCCGCTACGCGGGCGCCAACGATGCCGCCGCCCATCCCGCCATCGCGCGTGCCTGACATGGACCGTTCGACCGATACCGCGATGGCGTCCGCGCTTGAACCGGCACTCAGGACGGGAGCCGTGCTCACCGTCGACCTGGATGCCGTCCGCGCCAACTACCGCCTGCTGCGGGCGAAGGCCGGCGGCGCGCAGGTCGCCGGCATCATGAAGGCCGACGCCTACGGTCTGGGCATGGCGCGCATCGCGCCCGTGCTGGCCGAGGAAGGCTGCCGCGTGTTCTTCACGGCGCACCTGGACGAGGCGATCCGCCTGCGTCCCCTGATCCCGGCCGACCGCGCCATCTACGTGCTGCATGGCCCGATGCCGGGCACCGCCCCCGACTTCGTCGCCCATGACATCCGCCCCGTGCTGAACGACGCCGCGCAGGTGCGCGAATGGATCGCCGCCGGCCGCACGGCCGGACGTCCGCTTCCGGCCGCGATCCAGGTCGACACGGGCATGTCGCGCATGGGCATGTCACCCGCCGACCTGGATGCGCTGGGCGATCCGGCGACGTGGCTGCGCGGGATCGAACCCACCTTCCTGATGAGCCACCTGGCCTGCGCCGACATCGCCGACCACCCGATGAACGGCGCGCAGCTGGCCCGCTTCGAGCAGCTGCGTTCCCTGTTCCCCGGCCTGCCCTGCAGCCTGGCGAATTCCTCGGGCGTGTTCCTGGGCAGCGCCTACCACTACGATCTCGTGCGCCCCGGCGCCGCGCTGTACGGCATCAATCCGCACTCGGGCAGCGCCAACCCCATGCGCCAGGTCGCATCGCTGCAGGCCCGCGTCGTGCAAGTGCGCGACGTGGAAGATGGCGCCATCGTCGGCTACGGCGCCCGCTACACGGCGGACGGTCCGCGCCGCATCGCCACCATCGCCGTCGGCTATGCGGACGGCTGGCTGCGCGCGCTCACGAACCGCGGCCATGCCTTCGTCGACGGCGTGCGCGTGCCGATCGCCGGCACCGTGTCGATGGACAGCGTCACGCTGGACGTCACGGCAATCGCGCGCGAACGCATCGCCCCGGGGCTCGCCGTCGAGCTGCTCGGCCCGCACCAGCACGTGGACGAGGTGGCCGCGCAGGCGGGCACGATCGGCTACGAGGTGCTGACGCGCCTGGGCAGCCGCTTCCATCGCGTCTACGCCAACGCCTGACGCAGGCTGGCGGCGGCCGGCAGGCAGCCGAGCCCCGCCAGCGTCGCGCGTACCGCCTCGTCCAGCGGCGTGTGCGGCTCCGTCCCCAGTTGCGCCACCAGCTTCGCATTGTCCAGCCGGATCGGCCGCTCCCACAGGTAGCGCATCTCGCGCAACTCGCGCATCGTCACATTGAACGGCGCCATCAGCGGCACCACCCACCAGGGGAAGGGCTTGATGCGCGCCACCAGGCCGTGGGCTACCGCCACGCGCCGGATCGCCTGCGCCATCGCCGTGCCGTCGGCATCCCAGTGCCCGCCCATGTGGTAGCACGCGAAGGGTTCCAGCACGGCGCGGCGCGCGATCAGCGCGATCATCGTCGCCGCCACGTCCGGCAGGTAGGCCCACTGGTGCCCCACGCCGGCCCGCGCGGGGTTGGCGATGCGCGTCACCGGCTGGCCCGGTTTGACGAGGCCCTGGCCGAACCAGTTGTTGCCTGCGCCCGGACCGAAGAAGTCGCCGGCACGCACCACCAGCGCCCGGCCGCCGCGGCGGCACCAGTCCTGCAATTCCTGCTCGACCTGCACCCGGACCGCGCCCTTGCGGGTATGCGGGTGCTGCGGCGCGTCCTCGGCGATCGGCTGGCCGACATCCGGCGCGTAGTTGTAGACCGATCCGGCGACGACCACCAGCGCACCGGCTGCCTCCGCAGCTGCCATCGTATTGCGCACCATCGGCAGCACGAGCTTGTCCCAATCACGGTAGCCGGGCGGGTTGACGGCGTGGACGATCACGGCGCAGCCGGCGGCCGCGGCGCGCACGTCGGCCGCATGCTGGGCGTCGCCCTGAATCCAGGCGATGTCCGGCTGCCGCCCTGCCTCCTCCGCGGCCCGGCGCGACAGCGCACGCACCTGCCACCCCGCCTGCCGCAACTGGCGCGCGACCTCGCCGCCGATGCCGCCGCCGGCCCCCAGTACCAATGCCGTTTCCTGCCTGTCGCTATTCATGACGTTCTCCTCGTTGACGATGGAGCCATCTTGCTGCATCCTCGGGCTAAATGGAATTGCACAAGACGATACAGCGGCCATACATTTTTGTTGAGGGGAGCAGGATGGGATCGAGGGTCGAATGGGAGCTGTACCGCTCCTTCCTGGGCGTGCTGCGCGAAGGCTCGCTGTCCGGCGCCGCGCGGGCGCTGGGCGTCGCCCAGCCGACGGTGGGCCGCCATGTCGCGGCGCTGGAAGCGGCGCTCGGCCTCGTCCTGTTCACCCGCTCGCCGACGGGCCTGCTGGCGACGGAAGCCGCCCTGGCGTTGCGTCCGCATGCGCAGGCCATGGAAAGCACCGCGGCGGCGCTGGAGCGCGCGGCGGCCAGCATCGGCGACGGCGTGCGCGGCGTCGTGCGCGTCACGGCCAGCGAAGTGATGGGCGTGGAGGTGCTGCCGGCCGTGGTCGCGAACCTGCGCGCGCGCCATCCCGACCTCGAGATCGAGCTGCTGCTGTCGAACGACGTCCAGGACCTGTTGCAGCGCGAGGCCGACATCGCCGTGCGCATGGTGCGGCCGAGCCAGGACCAGCTGGTGGCGCGCCGCATCGGCACCATCGCCGTCGGCCTCCATGCGCATCTGGACTATCTCGCACAGCACGGCACGCCGGCCACGATCGCGGAACTCGCCGGGCACACGCTGATCGGCTACGACCGCATGACGCCGCTGGTGCGCTCGGCCATGAAACGCTGGCCGCAGCTGGAACGGCGCAGCTTCGCCCT
Source organism: uncultured Massilia sp. (assembly GCA_963529995.1). Lineage (GTDB taxonomy): Bacteria > Pseudomonadota > Gammaproteobacteria > Burkholderiales > Burkholderiaceae_D > Telluria. Next base: position 161,324 of record CAUSCY010000001.1, read on the forward strand.
GCGCACGGACAGCGACGTCGCCCAGCTGGCCCTGATCCGCGCCGGCACCGGCATCGGCTTCTGCCAGGTGCCGCTCGCGCGCCGCGCGCCCGCGCCCGCGCCCGAGCTCGTGCGCGTACTGCCGGGCGAGTTCGACCTCGCCTTCGACACCTGGATCACGATGCACGAGGATCTGCGGGACAGCCCCCGCTGCCGGGTGACGTTCGATGCGCTGGCGGAGGCACTCGCCGCGCATGCCTCATAGGCCTCAGGCTGAGTCGCCCTCGCCCGTGCCGAACATGGCCGCCTCGAACGACGGCCGCACGAGGCGCAGGAAATCCTCGCGCGGCAGCTCGGCCAGCAGCGGATTGCGCAGGATGTAGCGCGCCCATGCCAGCCCGACGACGAAGCTGCCCGCCAGCGCCGCCCGCTGCGGCGAACCGCCCTCCACCACCGCGCTGAGCTGCGGCAGCACGCTGCCCACGAAGAAGGACCGCATCGCCTCGGCCGCTTCCTCGCTGGCGGCCGATGCACGCAGCAGGCCGATGAAGGTCGGATCCTCTTCCCACACCTTGAAGAAGTGGCCGAACAGGCGCTCGACCACCTGCGCGCGCGGCAGGCCGGACAGGTCCGGCAGCTTCAGGTCCAGGCTCACCGCTTCGACGAACAAATCCTTCTTGCTGCCGAAATAACGGTACACGAGCACCGCGTCGCAACCGGCCTCCCTCGCGACGGCGCGCACCGTCGTGCGGTCGAAACCGTGGCTGGCGAACAGCCGGCGCGCGGCGGCGAGGATGGCGGAGCGGGTCTGGGCGGCATTACGAACGCGGGTCGTGGTCATGGTCGTCATGAAAAGTAAGTCATCATCTGTTGACATATGATGATAGCAGTCGCATGATGTCACCAAGCGATGACATAACGCGAGTTTTCTGGTTAATCTCTAGAACGTTATCGAAAGGAAAAGATCATGCTGAAACACGTGGAACTGGATCCCAGCTTTGCCCTGCGCGAACAGTACGCGGATACGGTGGGCAAGACCACCATCCTGCTGAACGTCTTCGACGTCGATCCGCGCGATGCGGACGCGTTCGTCAAAGCCTGGAAGCAGGACGCGGAATTCTTCAAGCGCCAGCCCGGCTATATCTCCGCGCAACTGCACCGCGGCATCGGCGACAGCCGCATGTGGTTCAACTACGCGGTATTCGAAAACACGGCCGCCTTCGCCGCGACCAACGACCAGCCGGAGTTCGGTCCGCTGCGCGCCGGCTATCCGGACAGCGCGACGGCGCACCCGCACCTGTTCCGGCGGGTGGCCGTACCCGGCATCTGCGTGGGCGAGGTCTGATCAGCGGGCGGCGGCGGCCGGGATCTGGCGCAGCACGTCGGTCACGGCCTTGACCACCGCCGCCGGCTGCTCGTCCTGGATGATGTGACCGGCGCCCGGCACGACGCGCTGCGTGCCCTTCGTCGACAAGGCGGCGAGCTCCTTGTGGATCTTCTCGTTCTCGTCCTCGACCGCCTTGTTGACGGCGCTCTGCGGCTGGCCGGGGACGGCGTAGGGGCTGACGCCGCGCGTGAGCACGACCAGCGGCAGGTCGCCGAACGGCTTGCGCAGCGCCCGCAACTGGGCGTCGCTGGTGTCGATCGCCACGAATTCGCTGGCGCGCACGTCCCAGTAGGCGGGCTTCATGAACATCGCCTGCACCCGGGCGCCCAGCACGGGGCCGTAGTAATCCTGCGGCTTGCCCACGCAATTGTTGAACTCTTCGCTGCCCGCCTTGAACCCCTTCTTCGCGGCCGCAAGGCAGTACTGGTCCTGCTGCCTGACCATCGCATACGCGCCCTTGATGCGGCCGCCGGATGCCTTGTCCAGCCGCTCGGTCTCGTGTTCCGTCTGCGGCTCGACCAGCACGAGGCCTTTCACCTCGGCCGGATAGCGGTAGGCGAATACCTGGACGTTGGCGCCGCCGAGCGAATTCCCGACCAGCACATAGGGCGGCTTGATGCCTGCCGCGCCCAGCGCCTTGTGCAGGTCCGCGACCGCGTTCTCCGCCGTATTCGGACGCTTGGCCGGATCGCTGAAGCCGATGCCCGCGCGGTCGACCGTGCAGGCGCGCGTCTGCTTCGCCACTTCCGGCTGCACGCGGTGCCAGTTCCAGCCAGCTTCGCCCGAGGCGGCGTCGAATACGACGGTCACGGGGCCCGTGCCGCTGCAGTGCAGGTTGATCTTGCGGCCACCGATGTCGACCAGCTGGCCGGGCTTGGCGAAGGCTGCGGAATCCGCGCCTGCGGCGGCGTGGGCGCTGATGGACAAGGACAAGGGCAATACGAGTGCCGCGCAAGCGGTGCGGTTCAACGACGACTTCGTCATGCAGGCTCCGGTGGTGGTTAATTCGGTCGTACGCAGCTGACGTAGGCGTTGGCAGAATCGGCGCGGTCGGCCCTGACGCCGCTGCGCAGGTCGACGACGGCGTGATTCGATGCCTGCGTGCCCGCGGTCGAGCTCCAGGTCTCGCCCAGCGTCCAGCCGGAGCGTGGGATAACGCCCGACGAATACAGGGCCGTGAGTTCGTCGACGGTCGGCTGGCGCCAGCCCGTCACGTCGTTGATCACGGTATTGCTGCAGAAGTCGCGCGCGTCGGCAAAGGCGTCGGTGGTCGTCACCGCCGCCCAGATCGCATTGTTCAACACGGCGGTCGGTGTGAGCGACGCCTTGCAGTCATTGCCTTGCAATGTGGCCGGTGCGATGCAGTTGCGGGTGGCCTGGCAGGTGCCGTTGACGAGGGTCTGGCCCGACGGACACGTCGAAACGGAAACAGTCAGCGTCGTCGACTTCGACGTCGGCCCGAAACTGCCCGTACGCTCTTGCGATGCGGTAATCGTGCTCGTTCCCGCGCCGACGATGGTCACGGTCGCTCCCTGGATGGTCGCGACGGAGAGATTACTGCTGGTGAAGGTGAAGGCGGCCGGGCTGCGCGAGCTGGGCGCCGTCAATGTGAACGGCCCGTCGGCCGTCGTCTTGCTGATGGCCGGGAAGTCCCCCAACGGCGGTCCGGAATCCGGATCGCCGCAGGCCACCACGAGACACGCCAGGAACAGCCAGGCAAGCAGACGCTTCATGTTCATCCTTCGAAGAGTGCGGACGGTGCCGCGGCACCGTCACTCTACCAAAAGATTGATGCGGCAAATACGCGCTTTATCACGAGCGCGCATGTGCCGCCATTGGGAGCGTGCTCAACCGGCCTTGCGGGCTGCCGGCGCCGGCGCGGCCTGGGCCACGCGCACGGCGTCGCCGGTGGCGATGCCGTCCGGCGGGCTGTCGATGATGCGGTCGCTGCGGCTCACGCCGTCGAGCTGCATGGCGCTCCCCATATCGCGCGTGATGGCGACCTTCTTCAGTAGCACGCGGCCGCCCCCGTCGATGGTGGCGACCTGCGGGCCCGCCTTGCCGAGGATGACGGCGCCCGGCGGCACGACCACGGCGCCGGCGTCCGCCGGCACGTCGAAGCGCACGTTGGCATAGGCGCCGGGCAGCAGTTCGCCGCCGGCATTGTCCACGGCCAGTTGCACCAGCATGGACCCGGTGCCCGTATTGATCGCCTGCGACAGGGACTGCACGGTGGCCTTGTAGGTGCTGCCGGCACGCTCGGGCACCGTCAGCGCCGCTTCGCTGCCGGGCTTGATCAGCGCGACCTGGCGCTGCGGCACTTGCACGTAGACGCGCAGCTTGCGCAGGTCGGACACGACGAACAGCTCGGCGCCGCTGGCGCTGCTGCCCGCCGTGACGAGGGCGCCCACGTCCGTGTTGCGCGCCGTGACGACGCCGTCGAACGGCGCCACCAGGCGCGTGTAGCGCTTCAGCACCTGCTGGCGGTCGACGCTGGCCTGCAGCGCGGCGACGGTCGATTTCTTGGCGATCCAGTCGCTCTGCTTCTCGTCCGCCTCCTGCTTCGAGACGGCGTTCTGGGCGACCAGCAGCTGCCAGCGCTTGGCCGTGCTTTCCGACAGCGCCAGGTCGCTGCGGGCGACGGCCAGCTGGGCCTGGGCCTGGCTCAGGTCCTGGTCCAGGTCCGGCGTCTCGATGGTCGCCAGCACCTGGCCGGCCTTGACGTGGGCGCCGATGTCTTCCTTCCAGGCGCCCAGGTAGCCGCTGACGCGCGCATAGATCGGCGCGCGCGACCAGGCTTCGATGCGGGCCGGCAGGTCCAGCGGCGCGCTCGGCGCGTCCTTCATCGACACGAGGACGACGGTCGGTACCGAGCGGACCGCGGCGCCTTCCTGCAGCGCTTCGGCCTGGGAGTGGCGGGTCAGCAGGCCGCCGGCGACGATGGCGCCGGCACCGACGACGAAGATGCCGGCCACGAGCAGGCCGCGCGGCGACTTGGCGGGAGACGAGGAATTAGTTTGCATGGACGGGAACTCCGGGTTGGGGCGACTGGCCGCCGGCGGCGCGCGGGGCGCGGCGGCCGTGGACCAGGCTGAAGACGACAGGAACGAAGACCAGGGTGGCGAAGGTCGAGAAGATCAGGCCGCCGATGACGGCGCGGCCCAGCGGGGCGTTCTGTTCGCCGCCCTCGCCCAGGCCCAGCGCCATCGGCAGCATGCCGATGATCATCGCGAGCGCCGTCATGAGGACGGGGCGGAAGCGGACGAAGCCCGCGTCCAGCGCGGCGGCGCTGGCATCCTTCAATTCTTCCAGCCGTTCGCGCGCAAAGGTAATCACCAGCACGCTGTTCGCGGTGGCGACGCCCATGCACATGATGGCCCCCGTGAGCGCCGGCACCGACAGCGTCGTGTGCGTGGCGAACAGCATCCAGACGATGCCCGCCAGCGCGGCCGGCAACGCCGACACGATCACGGCGGGGTCGGTCCAGGACTGGAAGTTCACGACGATCAGCAGGTAAATCAGCACGACGGCGCCCAGCAGGCCGAACAAGAGACCCGAGAACGCGCGCTCCATCGTGCGCACCTGGCCCAGCATCTCGACCTTCGAGCCCTTCGGCACGTCGGCGGCGGTGTCGGCGATCGCCTTGCGGATGTCGGCGGCGACGCCACCGAGGTCGCGGTCCTGCGTGGTCGCGTGGATCTGCACCATCGGCTGCACGTCGTACTGGCTGACGAGGGCACTGGCGTTGCCGCGCTCGATCTTCGCGATCGCGCCCAGCGTGGCCGCCGTCGAGCCGGCGGCGCCGTTGCCGATCGGGAGGTCCTGCAGGGCCGCCAGCGAATCGAGCTGGTGCTGCGGGGTCTGCATCACGATCGAGTAGCTGACGCCGTTCTGCGGGTTCAGCCAGAAGGTCGGCGCGACCTGGCTGCTGCCGGCCAGGTTGACGACCATGCTGTTGGCGACGTCGCGCGTCGTCAGGCCGAGGAGCTGGGCCTGGGTGCGGTCGACGTCGACGTTGAACACGGGTGCGCGGTTGCTCTGCTGGATGCGGGCGTCGGCCACGCCGGGGATCGCGCGGATGCGCTTCAGCAGCTTCTGGGCATAGTCGAAGTTGCCGTCGATGTCGCGGCCGCGCACCTGAACGTCGATCGGCGCCGGCGAACCGAAGTTCAGGATCTGGCTGACGATGTCGGCCGGCGGGAACGAGAACGTCGTGTCCGGGAATTCGCGCGGCAGCGTTTCGCGCAGCTTGCGCACGTAGTCCGCCGTCGGCGCGTGGTGCTCGCCCAGCGCGATCTGGAAGTCGCCGTCGTTGGCGCCGGCGGTGCCCGTATTGTTATAGGTGGTGTTGATGGACGACACCGGCATGCCGATATTGTCGACCATGGTCGCGATCTGGCTGCTCGGGATCGTGCGGCGGATCGCCTGCTCGATCTTCGCGAAGCGGGCGGCCGTCTCCTCGATACGGGTACCGACGGGGACGCGCGCATGGATCAGCAGCTGGCCCGAATCGACGGCCGGGAAGAAGTTACTGCCCAGGAAGGGAACCAGCAGGAAGGACGCCAGCACGACGACGGCGAACACGCCGATGAACGGGCCGCGGCGTCCAATCGCGCGTTCCAGCATGCCGCGGTAGCCGTGGCGGATGCGCTCGAAGCGCGCCTCGAAGCCGCGCTGGAAGCGCTGTGCCGCGTTCAGTTTCGGCGCATGCTCACCTTCAGCTCCATGCGGCGCGTGCGGCTTGAGCAGCCAGTTGGCCATCGTCGGCACCAGGGTACGCGACAGGATGAACGAACATACCAGCGCGAAGATCACGGCCTTGGCCATCGGCACGAACAGGAAGCCGGCCACGCCCTCGAGGAAGAACATCGGGATGAACACGATGCAGATGCACAGCAGCGACACCAGCGCCGGCGTGACGATCTGCTGGGCGCCGTCCAGGATCGCCGGTTCCACGGCCTTGCCGTGCTCCAGGTGCCAGTTGATGTTCTCGATCGTGACCGTGGCGTCGTCGACGAGGATGCCGACGGCGAGCGCCAGCCCGCCCAGCGTCATCAGGTTCAGCGTTTCGCCCGTCGCGGCCAGCGCGATCAGCGCGCCCAGGATCGACAGCGGGATCGACACGGCGATGATGACGGTCGAGCGCCAGCTGCCCAGGAACAGCAGGATCATCACGCTGGTAAGGGCCGCGGCGATCGCGCCTTCCATCGCCACGCCCTTGATGGCGGCGCGCACGAACACGGACTGGTCGTTGATCGGCGCGACTTTCAATTGGTCGGGCAGCGCACCCTTCATGCCGGCCAGGCGCGCGCGGATGCCGTCGACGATCGCCAGCGTGGACGCGGTGCCGTTCTTGAGCACCGACATCAGCACGGAGCGGCCGCCGTCGACGTGCACGACGTTGGTCTGCGGCGCATTGCCGTCATGGACGTCGGCGACGTCGGACAGCAGGATCGTCGCGCCGTTCACGACCTTGACGGGGATGCGCGCCAGGTCCTCGATGGCCGACGGCGCGCTGTTCAGCTGGATCGTGTATTCGAGGGAGTCGATCTTCTGGGTGCCGACCGGCGTCAGGATGTTCTGCGACGCCAGCGCATTGGCGATGTCCTGCGCCGACAGGCCGCGCGCCTGCAGCGCGTCCGGCTTGACGTCGATCTGCACCTGGCGCTGCTTGCCGCCGTACGGCAGCGGAATCGCCGCGCCGGGCACCGACACGAGCGGAATCCGCAGCGTGTTCATGCCGACGTCGTACAGCTGCTGCTCCGACATGCCGATGCCCGACAGCGCGAGCTGCAGGATCGGCACCGTCGCCGCGTTGTAGTTGATGACGAGCGGAGGCGTGATACCGGCCGGCATCTGCTTGAGCAGCGCCTGCGAGATCGCCGTCACCTGCGCGTTCGCCACCGCAATGTCCACGCCCGGCTGGAAGAAGATCTTGACGACGGAGACGCCGGCGTAGGTATTCGCCTCGATGTGCTCGATGTCGTTGACGGTGGTGGTGAGCGAACGCTGGTACAGCGTCGAGATGCGGCCTGCCATCTGGTCCGGCGGCAAGCCCGTGTATTGCCATGCGACCGCGATCACCGGCATGCGGATATCGGGGAAGATGTCGGTCGGCGTGCGCATCGCGGCCAGCGGGCCGATGATCAGCAGCGTAAGCGCCAGCACGACGAAGGTATAGGGGCGGCGCAGCGCGACGCGGACCAGACCAAGCAGCATTGTTGAACTCCAGGCGATTGAACAGCAACGCACGGCGCGGCATCTGTCTGCAGATGGCTGCAATATGCATCATCTGCCTGTAAGGACAAGTCATTTGCCGTCAAACCGTGCGAAGCCGGTAATATGCGCGAAAAATTAACTGATGGCTAGATATTTTGCGCTGCAACACGGGGGGATTTTGTACAACCCTGAAACATGTAATGACAACAGTGTGCGATCGCACCGTTCCGGCCGCGGACAGGGACACAAAGCGCCGATCCGATGCCAGGGCCGCGCATCTTGTATACTGTGTGCCTCATGCGCCTGACTTCCTTCACCGATTACACCCTGCGGACCCTGCTGCACCTCGGCAGCAACCGCGATCGCCTCGTCACGATCCAGGAGATCGCCGACCTGCACGGCATCTCAAAGAACCACCTGACCAAGGTGGTGCATGAGCTGGGCCGCAATGGCGTGATCGAGACCGTGCGCGGCCGCAATGGCGGTTTTCGCCTGAACCACGAACCGAAGGACATCAATGTGGGCGCCGTCGTGCGCATGGCCGAAAGCGACTTCTACATGGCCGAATGTTTCAACCCCGAAGGCAACCCTTGCGGGCTGACCAAGGCGTGCCGCCTGAAGGGCGTGCTCAAGGACGCGACGTCGGCCTATCTGGCGGAACTGGACCGCCACACGCTGGCCGACCTGCTGCCCGAACCGCCGCCGAAGGAAGTGCCGGTGACGCTGCACGGCAAGCTGCCCGCCTGACGCCGTCGAAGAAAATCCGACCTGACTGTCACAGCCGGCGCCGGCCGTTCGTCTAACAGGCATGAGGGCTGCACTCCGCAGCCTTCTCCACCTGAAAGGAACGACCATGTCGCACGCCGCCCGCATTTCCCTGTTCACCCTCGCCCCCGCGCCGCTGAAGGCCATGATCGGCCTGTCGCAGGCCGCCAAGCAAAGCTCGCTGGGCCACAGGCTCGTCGAGCTGGTCAACCTGCGGGTGTCGCAGGTCAACGGCTGCGGCGTCTGCGTGGACATGCACTGGCGCGACCTCGTCAAGCAGGGTTGCGATCCGCGCCACCTGAACAGCGTTGCCGGCTGGCGCGAGTCGCCGTTCTTCGATGCGCGCGAACGCGCCGCCCTGGCCTGGGCCGATGCCGTCAACGCCCTCCCCGGCCGCGACGACACGGACGCCGCCTGGCCCGCGCTGCGCGAGCACTTCACCGACACCGAGATCGCGGAACTGGGCTACGCCGTCGCCGTGATCCGCGGCTGGAACGTCATCAACCTGTCGCTGCGCAACCAGATTCCCGTGACGCCGGCGCCGGGGATGTAAGAACAGACTTCGGCAACCTTCGGGGGAACCACGGCCATCGCGTAGGGTGGGCACCACGTGCCCACCAGGCGTTGACGCGACGCGAGCAGTTGGTGGGCACGTGGTGCCCACCCTACGCTTCGGCATCCTCAGAACAAGGCGCCCTGCCTGCTGGTGAGCCGCCCGAAGCTGTCGCCCAGGAACGGCAGGATCCCGTCCGCCACCGGCTCCAGCTGGCGCGTCAGGTAGTGCTCGTAGTCGATGGCGGCGGCGCGTCCCGCCTCGACGACCTCCATCGGCTCCGGTCCCGCCATCGTCATCACGTAGCGGATCCAACCGCCGCCGCGGCGGTACTGGGGCGGGCGCCCCTGGCGCGCGTGGAATTCATCGGCGCTGCGCGCGGCGCGCACGTGGGGCGGCACGTTGCGCTGGTATTCTTCCAGCGGCCGGCGCAGGCGCTTGCGGTACACCAGCAGGTCGTCGAAGTCGCCGCGCATGGTGCTGGCCACGTAGTCGCGCACATAATCCTCGTACGGCTCGCCGCGGAACACCCGGCCGTACAGCGCCTGCTGGAATTCCTGCGCCAGCGGCGTCCAGTCGGTACGCACGGATTCCAGGCCCTTGTAGACGATGTCCTCGCTGCCGTCGCCCTTCTTGACCAGCCCCGCATAACGTTTCTTGCTGCCTTCGTCCGAGCCGCGCACGGTCGGCATCAGGAAGCGCCGGAAGTGCGTCTCGTATTCCAGTTCCAGCGCCGATTCCAGGCCCAGCTCCCCGCCCAGGTGGGCGCGCCACCAGCCGTTCACGTGTTCCACGAGGCCGCGGCCGATGCGCGCCGCCTCCTCTTCCTCGTGCGCGCGGCCGAGCCAGACGAAGGTCGAGTCGGTGTCGCCGTAGATCACCTGATAGCCCTGCGCCTCGATCAATTCGCGGGTGCGGTGCATGATCTCGTGGCCGCGCATCGTGATCGACGACGCCAGGCGCGGATCGAAGAAACGGCAGCCCGTCGTGCCGAGCACGCCGTACATGGCGTTCATGATGATCTTCAGCGCCTGCGACAGCGGTGCATTGCGCTCGCGCTTGGCCGCCTCGCGCTCCTGCCACACGCGCGCGACGATGCCGGGCAGGCAGTGCTGCGTGCGCGAGAACCGCCCGCCGCGGAAGCCCGGCACCGTGTCCTCTTCATTCTCTTCCAGGCCCGCGACGAGGCCGACCGGGTCGATCAGGAAGGTGCGGATGATGGACGGATACAGGCTTTTATAGTCCAGCACGAGCACGGAGTCGTACAGGCCGGAGCGGGAGTCCATCACGAACCCGCCGGGGCTGTCGGCGCCGGGCACGTCGCCGATGTTCGGGGCCACGCGTCCGAGCCGGTGCATCAGCGGCATGTAAGAATGCTCGAACGCGGCCACGGAGCCGCCGCTGCGGTCGGCCGCGAGGCCCGTCACGCTGGCCCGCTCCAGCAGGAAGGCCATCAGGCCGGCCTTGTCGAAGATGCGCGTGACCAGTTCGCAGTCGCGCAGGTTGTACAGCGCCAGCGCCGGCTTGTCCTCCTCGAACATGCGGTCGATGCTGGCCATGCGGTCGTAGGGATTGTCGATCGCCTTGCCTTCTCCCAGCAGGCTTTGCGACACGTGCTCCAGGCTGAACGAGGGAAAGCTCCACGTGGCCGAGCGCAGCGCCTCGATGCCGTCGATGACGAGCCGGCCCGCGATGCAGACGAAATAATGCTCCTGCTTGCCGTGTTCGCGCCATTCCATGCCGCTGCCATCCCGGCCCAGGCGCAGCGGGTGCTGCAGGCGCTCGGCATGCTCCTGCAATACCCGCAGGTCGAACTGCACGACGTTCCAGCCGATGATGGCGTCCGGGTCGTGGCGCTGCACCCAGCTTTCCAGCCGTTCCAGCAGCTCGCGCCGCGTGGCGCAGACTTCGTAGTCGAAATCGAGCGTGGACGCGTCGCCGTTGGCGGGCCCCAGCATATAGACCTGGCGCTGGCCGCAACCTTCCAGCGCGATCGAGCGCAGCTCGCCCTGCATCGTCGTCTCGATGTCGAGCGAGACGGTCGACAGGCGCGGGCGGTAGCCGGGCGCCGGCTTCAGGTGGCCGTCGGCGAAACGGCGCGCATCGTCGACCGAGGGCGTGCCCGTGAAAGCGGCGGGCGCGGTGATGAAGCGCTCCATCAGGTAGCGTTCGGGCGGACGCACGTCGGCTTCGTAAACGTCGATGCCGTGCTCGCGCAGCCGCTTTTCCAGGCGCAGCAGATGGCGGTACTGGCGGCAGTACAGGCCGACCACGGGACGGTTGCGGAAGTCGCGCAGGCCCAGTTCGCGCACCTCGACGCCGCGCTCGCGCGCCAGCAGCCGCCGCAGCGTCTCGGCCTGCTCGGCCGGCACGAAGGCGACGGCCTGCTGCGGCGCCAGGCGCACGAGCCGCGGGCCGGCATCGGTCGCGAGCCAGAACCCGATCTCGACGCCGGCGTCCGTGTCGCGCCAGTGGCGCGTCAGCAGGAAGCCCTGCGCCGCCGTGTCCGTGCTCATGGCGTCATCCATGGCATCAACCTGCGCTGGCCAGCCCGTCGCCGATGTAGCGCGCCAGCTCGGCTTCCGTGAAGCCGGCCAGGCGCCGCGCCTCGACGTTGAACGGCCCTTTCAGGACGGGGGCCTTGTAGCGCACCGTCAGTGCGTCGTAGGTGGACACGGGCTCCAGGCCGCGTTGTTCGCACAGGTGGACATACCAGCGGTTGCCGATCTCGACATGCCCGACCTCGTCGCGCAGCAGGATGTCGAGGATCCGTGCCGCCGCCTCGTCGCCGGCCTGGGCCAGCTTGGCGCGCAGCGGCGGAATCGCGTCCAGCCCGCGCGCCTCCATCGTGCGCGGCACCAGCGCCATGCGCGCCAGCACGTCGCCGCTGGTCTTGGCGACCATCTCCCACAGGCTGTCATGGCCGGCAAAGTCGCCGTAGGACCAGCCCAGCGTGCGCAGGTGCGCGGCCAGCAGCTCGAAGTGATACGCCTCTTCGCCGGCCACGCGCAGCCAGTCGGTGTAGTACGAGGCGGGCATGCCGGGGAAGCGCCAGACCGCGTCCAGCGCGAGGTTGACGGCATTGAATTCGATGTGGGCAAGCGCGTGCACGAGCATCGCCCGGCCTTCGACGGTCGCCATCGAGCGGCGCCCGACGAGGCGCGGAGGCACCAGCTCCGGGCGCGCCGGACGGCCGGGGATGTCGCCCTGCGGCACCAGCACGGCGGCCGCATCGATCGCGAGGCTACCGACCCTGGCGGCGGCAACCAGCGCGGCCACGCCGGCAGCCTTCGCGGCGGGATCGGTCTCGACCAGGCAGAGCAAGGCCTGGGTGCGCAGTTCTGGCGCGCGCGCCGGGGTCGTCATCGGTACATCCTGTGCGGCTGAAACGGAAAGGCCGGTAGTGTATCACTCGCGCAAAACGCCGTCGTCCCTGCGCAGGCAGGGACCCAATGTCGCCTGCAGGGCGGCGACGCTCGCAGGACTTGGGTCCCTGCCTGCGCAGGGACGACGTGTGGCAGCTTCGGGTAAGGCGTTCAGCGCTGGATCGGCGTGTCCTCGCTGCGCGGCGGCGTGGTCACCGGCGGCGGCTGCATCGGCTGGGTCTGCGGTACCTGCGGCTGGCCGCTGGCGCTGGTGGCCGCCTCGGCATCCGATTGCGCGGTGCCGGACGCGGTGATGCCGCTGCCGCTGCTGCCCGTGCTGCCCGTGCTACCTGTAGCGGCTGCGCCGGCCTCCATGCCGCCCGATGCCGTCGAACCGCCCTGCGAGCCGCCCATGGCACTGGTGCCGCCCGATGTTCCGCCCGCTTCGGTGGTAGTGACGACGCGCTCGTTCACGCCGCCGGCCGGCGTGTTCTTCGCCAGTTGTGTCATGTTCTTCATGTCAGTCTGGTAGGTCTTGCGGGCATCCGCCAGGCAGCCGGCGCGTTCCGACTTGGCGCCGCGGTTGCAAGCCGACTTCTGCTCGGCATAGGCCGCGTTGATTTCCTTCTTGAGCGTGGTCGTGGTCTGCTGCTTGGTATACCAGCGGGCCGGGTCGCCCGGTTTCTTGGCGGTCTGGGATTGCGCCAACGCCGAACCGGCAGCGACGCACAAGGTACAGGCAACGACGACGCCGTTAAGCAGTGGGGTCTTGGTCTTCATATGAGCCTCCTGACGTGATGCATGGTGAGTACATCGGGTCACGCCGTTTTGGCGCCAACCCTCCGAACCTGAGCCACCTTGCGCTCATCTTGTCAAGATGACATCAGGCATGGGACCAGTATAGTCGTTTGCACAGCATCTTTCAGTTCCTTACCTTGGGGAATGTTTATCTGCACAAAGTGGAGCGACCTGAAAGCGGTTTCAAAGAAGTTGCCAAGCATGATACGATGCAAAATGTTTGCGCAAACAGCAGTTCGCCCGAACGCCGGCAAGGACGCAGCCGACGATATAACAAACAGCGGATCCACCGTCCGCAATACGAGACATCTATGAACCTGTTTTCTTCCCTGGACACATTCGTCTTCCTCGTCTATTTCGTGGTCGTCGCCGGCTACGGACTGTGGGTCTACCGGCGCAAGAAAAGCGCCTCGACGTCGGCCACCCACGATTACTTCCTGGCGGAGGGATCGCTGACCTGGTGGGCCATCGGCGCCTCGCTGATCGCTTCCAACATCTCGGCCGAGCAATTCATCGGCATGAGCGGCTCCGGTTACCGCATCGGCATGGCGATCGCCGTGTACGAGCTGATGGCCGCCGCCACCCTCGTCATCGTGGCCGTGTTCTTCATGCCCGTGTACCTGAGGAACCGCATCTACACGATGCCGCAGTTCCTCGAGCAGCGCTACGGCAAGGCCGTGGCGACGACGATGGCCCTGTTCTGGCTCGGCCTGTACGTGATCGTCAACCTGACGTCGATCCGATACCTGGGCGCCCTGGCCATCAGCAGCATCGTCGGCATCGGCGTGTTCCCCTGCATGCTGTTCCTCGCGATCTTCGCCACCATCATCACGCTGGGCGGCATGAAGGTGATCGGTTATACCGACGTGATCCAGGTGCTGTGCCTCGTGATCGGCGGCCTGGTGACGACCTGGATCGCGCTCGACCTGGTGGCCACGCTGGGCCAGGGCAACGGTGCCATCCGCGGCGCGACGGAACTGTTCCGCAGCACGCGCGACCACTTCAACATGGTCCTGGGCCGCAACGACCCGAACTACATGGACCTGCCGGGCCTGACGACGCTGATCGGCGGCATGTGGATCGTCAACCTGAACTACTGGGGCTGCAACCAGTACATCACCCAGCGCGCCCTCGGCGCCGACCTGCGGACCGCCCGCAAGGGCCTGCTGTTCGCCGCCTTCCTGAAGCTGCTGATGCCCGTCATCGTCGTCCTGCCGGGCATTGCCGCGTTCGCGCTGGACCGCGCCGGCGTGCTGGGCGACGCGATGCGCGTGGGCGGCGAACTGAATCCGGACCGCGCCTACCCGACCCTGCTGGCCATGCTGCCGTCGGGCCTGAAGGGCGTGGCGTTCGCCGCGCTGACGGCCGCCGTCGTCGCCTCGCTGGCCGGCAAGGCCAATTCCATCGCCACCATCTTCACGCTGGACATCTACAAGAAGAACTTCAACAAGGACGCGGGCGAAACCAAGGTGGTGTGGATCGGCCGCGTGTCCGTCGTCGTCGCGATGGTGCTGGCCGTGCTGATCGCGCCGTTCCTCGGCATCGACAAGAAAGGCGGCTTCCAGTACATCCAGGAATACACGGGCTTCGTCTCGCCGGGCATCCTGGCCATGTTCCTGCTCGGCTTCTTCTGGAAAAAGACCACGGCTCCCGCCGCGATGTTCGCGACCATCGGCGGCCTGGTGTTCTCGATCATCCTGAAGTTCCTGCCAGATATGATGGACCTGTCCTTCCTGGCACCGATCGGCTTTGCCGCCGACAATGGCCACGGCGTCCACGAGATCCCGTTCCTGGACCGCATGTTCATCGTGTTCTGGGCCGTCGTCGCCGGCATGGTCGTCATCAGCAAGATGGGCGATACCTCGAAGATCAAGGCCCTCGTCGTCGACCGCCAGCTGTTCCGCGTCGACGGCGCGTTCGCCTTCGGCTCGGCCGTCGTGTGCGTGCTGGTGGCGACGATCTACGGGGTCTGGTGGTAAGTCCCTCCTGCAGCGCCATGCTTCACCCAGATGCGTTCCTATCCGCCTGATAGCCCACAAGCCATTTCGCGATTGCTGGCGTTGACCGTCACAGTGACGGCGGCGGATCACCGTCCGAAATCGCCGCGACGTACCGACTGGGCATCCTCAGCCATGCCCAGATCGACGAACAGGTCTTCGACCAAGTCGTGCGCGAGTTGACGGCCGATCTTCCCGCCACGCCGGACGGCCTGGTCAAGGTCGATGCCGACATGATCGATCAAGCCCTGGCAGAAATCGTCCGCCCGGACCTCCGCCTGCGCGCCTGGTCAGCCATGTGGCAACTGGCCTATGCAGACGACCAGTTTGCCCATGCCGAAGTGGCATTGCTGCACAAGGCGACGGAGGCATGGGGAATCGAGGCAGATGCCGACGGCAACGGGAAGATTGCCGCTACCAGCATCACCTGAGCGGCCTCGCCGGATTGCGCCGCTCGACACGACCGGCGGGACATCAGCGCCCCTGCCGCGGCAACGTCTTGCGCCACCAATCGTCGATCATCTGCTTTTCGTACCGAAGGTTCTCGGCACCCGGATAGGTGGAGATGCGTTCGCGATAGCCGCTGTCGGACAGCTCCGCCTCGCCGCGGGCCACCTCCTTGCCGTCGTCCGTCAGCAGGTAGCGCAGGTGCATGCGCGGACGGTCGCCGATACCGTCCATGATGCGCAGGCTGTCGAAGGACGGTGTGCCGGGACGCTCGCGCCCGGCCAGGTCGATATCGAGGACATCGACCACGAGGTCCATGTGCGGCGCCAGCCCCTCGCCCAGCCGGCGGAAGTGGTCCGCGATATCATCCAGCGCCTGCTGGCGCAGCTCCGGCGCGCGCGGCAGGTCGGTGAATCGTTCGGGCGCGACAAAGTTGACGGTGACGGCGGCGGACGCCAGGCCCGGCGCGAGCAGCAGGGATGCAAGAAGCAAGGGTACAGGAAGCAAGGGTCCAGAAAGCAGCGCGCGCGTCACGGTGTCACGCCCCAGGCCAGGCTGCCGCGAACGCCTGCGCCCGCCTTGCCAGTTCGTCCGGCGCCACGCCCGGCGTGAACAGCTGGCTGCCGATCCCGGCTCCGCTCGCCCCCGCCGCCTTCCAGGCCGCGAGGTGTTCGGGCGCGACGCCGCCCACGGGCCACAAGGGGGTACCCACCGGCAGCACGGATTTCATCGCCTTCAGCCCGGCGGGGCCGATGACCTCGGCGGGGAACAACTTCAGGATGTGCGCCCCCGCGGCCAGCGCCGCGAACGCTTCACTGGGCGTCGCCACCCCCGGCGCGCACAACAGACCCCGTTCGCGCGCATGGGCGATCACGGCCGGATCGCAATTCGGCGCGACGAAGATGCGCCCGCCCGCATCGGCGACGGCATCCACGTCGGCCACCGTCAGCATCGTGCCGCCCCCGACCAGCGCATCCGGCGGCGCCAGGTCACGGATGATGCCCATCGCCTGCAGCGCGCCGGGACGGTTCAGCGGCACTTCGATCAGCCGGAAGCCGGCGTCGAACAGCGTGCGGCCGACGACGGACGCATCCGCGGGATCGAGCCCGCGCAGGATGGCGACGAGGGGAAGGTCGATGCGGTCGAGGTTCATGGCGGAGGCATCCTGTCGAGGAAATGGCCGAGTGCCGCGCGGTAGACGGCATCCGGATCGAGCGGGCCGAGTACGACACCCAATCGCGCGCCCGCGTTGGCGTAATAGCCCTGCAGCCGGGGCGCGGCGATGGACACGACGGGACCCGGCGCGTCCCCGGTCAAGTCCATGGCGGCCAGCAGCTCCGCGCCGATGAGCAGGCCGCTGACGAAGGAACGGGTCTGCGCCGCCGGCATCGCGCCGGTGACCACGCGGGCACGCACGCCGAACAGCGCATTGGTCAGCAGCGTGCGGCGGCGCGCCGCGTCGACGCCGGCGGCGAAGGCGGCATCGTCGTCGGGGCCCTCCATCAACGGCGCCAGCGTTCCCTGCTTGCCCAGCGTGGCGAAGAATTCGCCCGTCATGAAGGTCGAGACGTGGCGGATGACCCCGTCCTCGAGCCGCACCCATTTGCTGTGCGTGCCCGGCAGGACGAACCAACCGTCGCGCCGTCCCATCGCGACGGCGCCCAGCAGCTGCATCTCTTCGCCGCGGATGACGTCGACCTCGCCTTCGCCGCGCCGCTCCACATAGCCGGGTACCAGCAGGCACGCGCGCCCGGACGCGTCGTCACGCACGGGTACCAGGTGGCGCGGCAAGTCTTCCAGCGGCACCGAGGCGTCGAGGTAGGGCGTCTCCTTCCAGCCCTGGGCGCTGCCGATCATGCCGGAAGCGACGACGGGCACGTCCGCGCCGATCTCCATATCGGCCAGCAGCGCCGCCAGTGACGGGCCGAAGTCGGGACGGGCGGCCAGCATGCCCTGGTCGTCGCTGCGGCTGTCGAGGCACGCTCCGTTCGGGCCGACGAGGTAGGCGCGGCGGTTGCTCGTGCCCCAGTCGATGCCGAGCAGCTTCACGGACGTCACCATTCGGCGATGCTGCCGTCCGGGTGGCGCCATACCGGGTTGCGCCAATCGATCGCGCGCTTGGTCGCTTCCAGCACCGCGGCCTCGTCGATCTCGACGCCCAGGCCGGGCTTCGGCAAGGGCTTGATGTAGCCGTCCACGATCGCGAAATCCTCCTTGTTCAGGACGTAGTCGAGCACTTCGCCGCCCTTGTTGTAATGGATGCCCATGCTCTGCTCCTGCAGCACGGCGTTGTGCGACACGAAGTCGACCTGCAGGCAGGCGGCCAGCGCGACGGGTCCGAGCGGGCAATGGGGCGCGAGCGCGATGCCGTAGGCCTCCGCCATGGCGCCGATGCGCACGCACTCGGTGATGCCGCCCGCGTGCGACAGGTCCGGCTGGGCGATCGCCAGGCCGCCCTGCTCGAACACGCGGCGGAAGTCGAAGCGCGAGAACAGCCGCTCGCCGGCCGCGATGGGGATCGACGTGGCATCGGCGAGCTGGCGGAAGCCGTCGGCATATTCGGGCAGCACGGGCTCCTCGACGAACAGGGGGCGCAGCGGTTCCAGCTCGCGCAGCAGCACCTTGGCCATCGGCAGCGAGACGCGGCCATGGAAGTCGAGCCCGAACTCGATGGCGTCGCCGAAGGTCTCGCGGATGCCCGCCACGCGCTTGACCGTCTCGCCGATCTTGCGCGCGCTGTCGATCAGCCCGAGGTCGTCGGTGCCGTTCATCTTGAAGGTGTCGAAGCCGACGGCGACGCGTGCCGTGATGCCGTCGACGACGTCGTGCGGGCGGTCGCCGCCGACCCAGCTGTAGGTCTTCATGCGGTCGCGCACCAGGCCGCCCAGCAGTTCGTAGACCGGCACGCCCAGCGCCTTGCCCTTGATATCCCACAGCGCCTGGTCGATGCCGGCGATGGCGCTCATCAAGACGGGGCCGCCGCGGTAGAAGCCGCCCCGGTACATGGTCTGCCACAGGTCGTTGATGTGGGACGGGTCGCGGCCGACGAGGTAGTCGGCCAGCTCGTGCACGGCCGCCTCGACGGTGCGCGCACGGCCCTCGACGATCGGCTCGCCCCAGCCGTGGATGCCTTCGTCGGTCTCGACCTTGAGGAACATCCAGCGCGGCGGGACGCGGTAGGTGGACAAGCGGACGATCTTCATCCGCCCAGTGTAGACCCGCGCGTGATCTCGGCGGCGTACGTTATCTTTGGGAAATTGAAGAGCGACCCGTTGCGGGCCAGGAAAAGCCGTGGCGTTTCAGCGCCGCGCCCAGCTCTTCCTTGAATGTGCCGTAGTCGACGGCCTTCTGTACGTACTCGACGACGCCAAGCTCGCTTGCCCGCAGGCGGTCCGCCTGCAGTCCGGAGCCGGACACGACGATGACAGGGACCTGGACGCCATCACCGGCGCGCAGTTTTTCCAGCAGTTCGAAGCCGTCCACGCGCGGCATCTTGATGTCCAGCAGCAGCAGGTCGAAGCGGTCTTGCTGCGCCAGGCGATAGGCTTGCTCGCCGTCGCCCGCGATCACCACCTCGTGGGCGAAACCGCAGCGTTCGAGCGCAAGCCGCGTCAGCATCACGTCGATCCCGAGATCGTCGACCACCAGTATCTTTTTCATTGCCACATGTCGTTTGCGACGACGACATGTCCGGCGCAATAGAAAACTATCGAATTCGACGAATGTAACACGGTTGGGGTAAACCAGCGGTTCGATTGGCATCGCGCGCGGACACGGCATGATATCGTTGGGCATCGTCCGCACCCCATCCGCCATGTTCCATCCCTGCCCCGACGAGCACGGCCTGCCCGTGCGCATCGCCAATCCCAGCCTGCCCGGCGATCCGGCCGCCTGGACCGACGCTACCCGCATGGCGACCGTCGTACCCGGCGGCGCCATGCCCGCCGCACTGAACGGCATCGTTTTCGCTCCCGCGCTGCTGCCGCTGGTCGACGCGCCGGTCCCCGAGCCGCCCTACCTGCTGCCGGCCGGCATGCGCGCCGCGGCCGGCGCCATTATCGTGGAAGACGACGGCCGGGTGTGGCTGGTGGCGCCGACCAACGGCTTCGGCGGCTACGCAGCCACGTTCCCGAAAGGCCGCATCGACGGCGGCATGGACCTGCAGGCCACGGCCGTGCGCGAAGCTTTCGAGGAATCGGGCCTGGCCGTCGCGCTGCTCGGCTTTCTCGCCGACGTGCCACGCACGCAGACCTATACGCGCTACTACATGGCGCGCCGCGTGGGCGGCAATCCCGCGCTGATGGGCTGGGAAACGCAGGCCGTGCACCTGGTGCCGCTCGCACTGCTGCCCGAGGTCGCCGTCCACGCCAACGACATGGCCGTCATCGCGGCGCTGCGGAACGGCATCAGGGCCGGCACATGATGCCCGCCCTGCCGCGTGAAGCTTAGATGCCCACCATCGAAACAGCCTTGGTGTTCAGGTAGGCTTCCAGCGCTTCCGGACCGCCTTCCGAGCCGTAGCCCGAATCCTTGACGCCGCCGAACGGCAGCTCGGCACTCGGCGTGGCCGGCTGGTTCATCCACAGCATGCCCACTTCCAGGCGGTTCATCAGCTGCTGGGCGTTCTTGATCGAACGGGTGAAGGCATAGCCGGCCAGGCCGTACGGCAGGCGGTTGGCCTCCGTGATCGCTTCTTCCAGCGTATCGAAACCGCGCACGGCGGCGACCGGGCCGAACGGCTCGTCGTTGAATACGCTCGCCGTCAGCGGCACGTCGGACAGGATCGTCGGCGCGAAGAAGTTGCCCTCGGTGCCGACGCGCTTGCCGCCGGTGACGAGCTGGGCGCCGGCCGCTTGTGCATCCTCGACCACCTTGGCCATGGCGGCCAGGCGGCGGTCGTTGGCCAGCGGGCCCAGCGTCGTGCCTTCGGCCAGGCCGTCGCCCAGTTTCAGGCCCTCGGCGTGGGCCGCCATGGCGCGCACGAACTCGGCCTTGATGCTGTTATGGACGAGGAAGCGGGTCGGCGAGATGCACACCTGGCCCGCGTTGCGGAACTTGGCGGCGCCGGCGGCCTTGACGGCCAGCGCCACGTCGGCATCCTCGGCCACGATGACGGGAGCGTGGCCGCCCAGTTCCATCGTCGCGCGCTTCATGTGGGCGCCGGCCAGCGCGGCCAGCTGCTTGCCGACCGGGGTCGAACCCGTGAAGGTGACCTTGCGGATGACCGGGTGCGGGATCAGGTAGCCCGAGATCTCGGCCGGGTCGCCGAACACGAGGCCCACGGTGCCGGCCGGCACGCCGGCATCGACGAAGCACTGGAACAGCGCGGCGGGCGACGCCGGGGTCTCTTCCGGCGCCTTGCACAGGAAGGAGCAGCCCGTCGCCAGCGCGGCGGCCAGCTTGCGCACGACCTGGTTGATCGGGAAGTTCCACGGCGTGAAGGCGGCGACGGGGCCGACCGGCTCCTTCAGCACCAGTTGCTGGGCGGCCGGGTTGCGGGCCGGGACGATGCGGCCGTACACGCGCATGCCCTCGGCGGCGAACCAGTCGATGATCTCGGCACCGGCCATCGCTTCGACGCGCGCCTCGGCCAGGGGCTTGCCCTGCTCCTGGGTCAGCAGGCGCGCGATGTCGTCGGCGCGCTCGCGCAGCAGGCTGGCAGCGCGGCGCATGGTGGCGGCGCGCTCGGCGGCAGGAATCGCGCGCCAGGCCTCGAAGCCCTTCTGGGCAGCGGCCAGCGCGCGGTCGAGGTCGGCGATGGCCGCATGGGCCACGGTGCCGATGGTCTTGCCGCTGGCCGGGTTCACCACGGGGATGGTCTTGCCGCCGGTGGCGTCGACCCATTCGTTGGCGATCAGCAGGCGGATGTCGGGATAGGTGGAAGTGGAAGTCGTCATGGCTGTGTGTCCGTTGTACGTTGTTGTAAAAAGCGATGCGCACCCGGATCGTCGCAATGGACCGGGCGCCGCATCCGCTACTGTGCCAGAAATTCGCCGAGGCCGTACGACGCGGCGCCGTTTCGCAGCGGTCCGGCGCGCGTATGGACGCACCAAACCTGCACGGCGACAAGAAGAATTTCACAGGCATAACGTGCCCGGCAGCACCCTGCAGCAGTGCTACTCTTGGCTCATGTACGGCGCAGCGCGCCCGCAGCGTGCGCGGACTGCCCCGGATCCCGCCAACCCAGACCAGCAAGGAAACGAACCATGAGCAAAACCGTCGGTGACTTTTTCGTCGAACGTCTTTACGACTGGGGCGTGCGCACCATCTTCGGCTATCCGGGCGACGGCATCAACGGCGTGCTCGGCGCACTGGACCGCTCGGACAAGAAGATCGATTTCATCCAGGTGCGCCACGAGGAAATGGCCGCCTTCATGGCGTCCGCCCACTCGAAGTTCACGGGCCAGCCGGGCGTGTGCCTGTCCACCGGCGGCCCCGGCGCGACCCACCTCATCACCGGCCTGTACGACGCCAAGCTGGACCACATGCCCGTCCTCGCCATCGCCGGCCAGGCCGCGCGTACCACCCGCGGCGCCCACTACCAGCAGGAAGTGAACCTGGAACGCATGTTCGCCGACGTGGCCGACTACGTGCAGGAGGCGTCGGTGCCGTCCCAGGTGCGGCACCTGGTCGACCGCGCGATGCGCACGGTACTGGGCCAGAACGGCATCAGCGTGCTGGTGCTGCCGAACGACCTGCAGGAACTGCCGTACGAGGACCCGCCGCGCAAGCATGGTTCCGTGTTCTCCGGCATCGGCTACAGCAAGCCCAAGGTCGTGCCCTACGACGCCGACCTGGCGCGCGCCGCGGCGGTGCTCAATGCCGGCGACAAGGTCGCGATCCTCGTCGGCGCCGGCGCCCTGAACGCCACCGACGAGGTCATCGCCGTGGCCGAACGCCTGCAGGCCGGCGCGGCCAAGGCGCTGCTGGGCAAGGCCGCCCTGCCCGACCACCTGCCGTGGTGCACGGGCTCGATCGGCATCCTCGGCACCAAGGCCAGCTGGGACATGATGAACGAGTGCGACACCCTGCTCATGATCGGCACCGGCTTCCCCTACGCCGAATTCCTGCCCAAGGAGGGCAAGGCGCGCGCCGTCCAGATCGACATCGACCCGACCATGCTCGGCGCGCGCTATCCCACCGAGGTCAACCTGCACGGCGACGCCGCCGAGACGCTGCGCCTGCTGCTGCCGCTGCTGCAGGAGAAGAAGCTGGACGGCAGCTGGCGCAAGAAGATCGAGCAGGACGTGCGCGATTCCTGGGCCCTGCTGGAGCAGCGCGCGATGGCCAAGGCCACGCCCGTCAACCCGCAGCGGGTCGCGTGGGAACTGTCGCCGCTGCTGCCGCGGGACGCCATCGTCACCAGCGATTCCGGCTCCTGCGCCAACTGGTATGCGCGCGACCTGAAGGTGCAGCGCGGCCAGATGTATTCGCTGTCCGGCGGCCTGGCATCGATGGGCGCGGCCGTCCCCTATGCCATCGCGGCCAAGTTCGCCCATCCGGAGCGGCCCGTGATCGCCCTCGTCGGCGACGGCGCCATGCAGATGAATAATATGGCCGAGCTGATCACGGTCGCCAAGTACTGGCGCCAGTGGAAGAATCCGCGCTGGATCGTCTGCGTCTTCAACAACGAGGACCTGAACCAGGTGACCTGGGAGCAGCGCGTGATGGAGGGAAATCCGAAATTCGAGGCGACGCAGCGGATTCCGGACGTCCCCTACCACCGCTTCGCGGAACTGATCGGCCTGAAGGGCATCTATTGCGCCGACCCGGACATGGTCGCCGAAGCCTGGCGCGATGCACTGAAGTCCGACCGTCCCGTCGTGCTCGAGTTCAAGACCGATCCGGAAGTGCCGCCGCTGCCCTCGCACATCACGCTGGAGCAGGCCAAGTCCTTCATGAGCGCCATCGCCAAGGGCGACCCGAACGAGGGATCGATGCTGGCGGGCGTGGCCAAGCAGGTACTAAGCTCGATCCTGCCGGGCGAAAAGAAGTAAACCGTAGAAAGGAAGCGCGATGATCCCATTCATGTTCGCCACCGGCATCGAGAACAGCTACCCGACCATCCAGAACGGCCGCCTGCGCCGGGACCAGATGGAAGAATGCGGGCATTACCGCAACTGGCGCCTCGACTTTTCGCTGGTCAAGGACATGGGC
This sequence comes from uncultured Massilia sp., assembly GCA_963529995.1. GTDB lineage: Bacteria > Pseudomonadota > Gammaproteobacteria > Burkholderiales > Burkholderiaceae_D > Telluria. Next base: position 184,991 of record CAUSCY010000001.1, read on the forward strand.
ATCGCCTACCTGCGCTACGGCGTCCCGCTGCACCGGGTCTGGCTCGGGCCGGGACGCTACGACTGGGAATTCTCGGATGAAGCCTTTGGCGAACTGCGGCGCCTGGGCATCGAACCGATCGCCGACCTGTGCCACTTCGGCGTGCCGGACTGGGTCGGCAACTTCCAGAACCCCGACTTCCCGACGCTGTTCCGCCAGTACGCCGCCGATTTCGCCGCGCGCTACCCGTGGATCCGCTTCTATACGCCGGTCAACGAGATGTACGTCTGCGCGCGGTTTTCCGCGCTGTACGGCTGGTGGAACGAGCAGCAGACCAGCCCGCGCGCCTACGTCACCGCGGCCAAGCACCTGGCCCAGGCCAGCGTGATGGCGATGCAGGAAATCGCGCGCCGCCGGCCGGACGCCCTGTTCATCCAGAGCGAATCGACCGAGTACTTCCACCCCTGCACGCCGCAGGCGGTGGAACTGTCGGAAGCGATCAACGAGATCCGCTTCCTCTCGCTCGACCTGAACTACGGCCACCCGCTCGAACCGTCGGCGCGCGCCTTCGTGCTCGACTGCGGCATGACGGAAGACGACCTGCGCTTCTTCGAACAGCAGGGCATGCGCCGCAATTGCGTGATCGGCACCGACTACTACGTCACCAACGAACACTACATCGAGCCGGACGGCACGCGCACGGCGGCCGGCGAACTGCTGGGCTACACGACCATCGCGCGCCAGTACTACGAGCGCTACCGTCTGCCGCTGATGCACACGGAGACCAACCGCGACGAAGGCCCGCAGGGCGACGAAGCGTCGTCCTGGCTGCGGCGCCAGTGGTCGATGATGCTGAGCCTGATGCACACTGGCGTGCCGATGGTCGGCTTCACCTGGTATTCGCTGACCGACCAGGTCGACTGGGACGACTCCCTGCGCTTCAACCGCGGCCACGTCAATGCGCGCGGCTTGTACGACCTCGACCGCCAGGTCCGTAAGGCCGGCTGCGAATACCGCAAGCTGCTGACGGATTGGCGCGAGCGCATCGGCCCCTACGATGAACACGAACCGGATCCGCAGGTGGGCGCGAATCACCGTCCTGATACGGAGGCTGTCATCGAAAACCTGCGGCGCCTGCTGATGCGCGTGGACTCGCACGACAGCGGGCCGAAGCCGGAATAGACACCACCGCCGTCGGATGACGGCGGCGCAGAGTGCGTCTGCACAGTCCTCGCCACGGCAATCGGCGGCCCTGCCAGCGCTGCCCGCATCCCGTCATTACGCATGCCAACAACGGTGTCCATACGCTGCTCGACAGCGTTGAACTTGTCGCGTCGTGCCGTATGCGACATCATATGTAGATGCCTTTTAGAAATTTTTTGAAAGCATCACGTCATCCCGGCTCGTACCTGCGGCAGTCGACGCCCCACAACGCGTCCTGCCCGTTGCACGCCCCATCTCGTCGCGCCGGCCCGGCGCCATGCCGGGATACTCCTGTGCGTATCGTTGCTCCTCCCTCGTCGCGCCAGCCAGCGCCCATGGCCCCGGCTGCCGGAGGCCATCATCAATTGGAATGCTTATGTCCCAAGATTCGACACCAGAACCGCGCCGCCGCTTTCTGCGGCAGGTCTTTTCCATCGTCCCGGCCACGGCCGTGGGAAGCGCCGTCTCGACGGGCAGCCTGAGCGGCTGCGCGCCGGCCCAGCCGGCCGACCAGGGCGGCGCGCGTCATTACGAACCGGCTTACTTCAACCAGGCCGAATGGGCTTTCCTGAATGCGGCCGTCGACCTGCTGATCCCTTCCGACCAGTTCGGCGCGGGTGCGATCGCGACCGGCGTGCCCGAGTTCATCGACCGCCAGATGCAGACCGAGTATGGCTTCGGCAAGCTGTGGTACATGCAGGGTCCCTTCCACCCGGACCAGGTGCCGGAGCTCGGGTACCAGCTCAGCCTGGCGCCGCGCGACATCTACCGCCACGGCATTGCCGCCTGCGACGACTGGTGCCGCAAGCAGTACGGCAAGCCGTTCGCCGAACTCGACAAGGCCAGGCGGACCGAGGTACTGCAAGGCATGGACCAGGCAACCATCGCGTTCGATGCGCTGCCCGCCAAGACCTTCTTCAGCTACCTGCTGACCAATACGAAAGAAGGGTATTTCGCCGATCCGATCTATGGCGGCAACCAGCGCATGGCCGGCTGGAAGCTGCTCGGCTTCCCCGGCGCGCGCGCCGACTACGCCGACTGGGTCGAACAGCACAACGTCAAGTATCCCTACGGCCCCGTGTCGATTTCCGGAGAGAAGGGCTGAGCATGGCAATCAAAAAAGAAAAGGTCGACGTCGTCACCGTCGGTTTCGGCTGGACCGGCGCGATCCTGGCGCAGGAGCTCACCGAACAGGGCTTGCACGTGCTGGCGCTGGAACGCGGCGGACCGCGCGACACCGACCGCGACACGCCGTACCCGAAGGCCGTCGACGAGCTCAAGTACGCCATACGCGGCGCCCTGTACCAGGATCTCTCGCGCGAGACCGTCACCGTGCGTCACGGCCTGAACGGCGTCGCCGTCCCCTACCGCCAGCATGGCTCCTTCCTGCTGGGCGACAGCGTCGGCGGCGCCGGCTTCCACTGGAACGGCATGATCTACCGTAACCTGCCGGAAGAGCTGGAGATGCGCAGCCACTACGAGCACCGCTACGGCAAGAAATTCATCCCGAAGGACATGACGATCCAGGACCACGGCGTGAGCTATGCCGAACTGGAACCGTTCTACGATACCGTCGAGAAGATGATGGGCGCCTCCGGCAAGGCCGGCAACATCAACGGCAAGATCGTCGCGGGCGGCAATCCGCTCGAAGGCGCGCGCAGTGCGGAGTTCCCGCTGCCGCCGCTGGCCTACAACTACGGCGCGACGATGGTCGAGAAGGCGATGCGCGACGTCGGCTACCACCCCTACCCGACGCCGGCGGCCAACGCATCGCAACCCTACACCAACCAGTACGGCGTGCGGCTCGGCCCCTGTAACTTCTGCGGTTTCTGCGAGGATTTCGGCTGCTATATGTACGCCAAGGCGTCGCCGCAAACGACGATCCTGCCGGTGCTGACGAAGAAGCCCAACTTCGAGCTGCGCACCCACTCGACGGTCATCAAGGTCAACCTGGACGCTTCGGGCAAGCGCGCCACTGGCGTGACCTATATCGACGCCCAGGGGCGCGAGGTGGAGCAGCCCGCCGACCTCGTGCTGCTGACGGCGTTCCAGCTGCATAACGTGCGGCTGCTGCTGCTGTCCGGCATCGGCAAGCCCTACGACCCGGTCAGCGGCGAAGGCGTCGTCGGCAAGAACCTGGCGTACCAGTTCCAGGGCGCGATCAACGTGCTGCTGCCGAAGGGCACGCAGCTCAATCCCTATATGGGCACGGGCGCCGGCGGCGTCGGCATGGACGACCTGAACGGCGACCAGTTCGACCATGGCCCGCTCGGCTTCGTCGGCGGCGCCAGCGTCCGTCACGTGCGCACGGGCGGCCGGCCGATCAAGCAGGCGCCGATCCCGCCCGGCAGCCCCACCTGGGGCACGGAATGGAAGGCGGCCATCCAGGACACCTACCAGCGCTACCTGACCATCGCCCTCTCCGGCACCGTGATGGCCTACCGCGACGCCTACCTGTCGCTCGACCCGACCTACCGCGACAGCAACGGCCAGCCGCTGCTGCGCATGACCTTCAACTGGCACGAGAACGAGTTCGCCATGATGGAACACGTCGGCGGCAAGATGGAAGCCGTCGGCCACGCGATGAACGCGGAGAAAGTCTTCAAGTCCGTGCCCAAGCGCGGCAAGCTGTACGACACCCGTCCCTACCAGTCGACCCACCTCACCGGCGGCGCGATCATGGGTACGAACCCGAGCAACAGCGTGGTCAATCGCTACCTGCAGAGCTGGGACGTGCCGAACCTGTTCGTCTACGGCGCCTGCGCCTTCCCGCAGAACATGGGCTACAACCCCACCGGCCTGCTCGCGGCCCTGGCGTACTGGTCCGCGAAAGCCATCCGCGAACAGTATCTGAAAAACCCCGGTCCGCTGGTGCAGGCATGATGAACAGGAATCCGATGAAACGTATCGCAATGAGCGCAGCGGCGCTGTGGCTCGCCTGCGGCGCGGCCGCGAGCCATGCCGCCGCCCCATCCGGCAACGACCCGCAACTGGTCCAGCGCGGTGCCTACCTGGCCCGCGCCGGGGACTGCGTCGCGTGCCACACCGCCGTCGGCGGCAAGCCGTTCGCGGGCGGGCTGCCGATGGCCACCCCGATCGGCACCGTCTACTCGAGCAACATCACACCCGACAGGACGCACGGCATCGGCGCCTACACGCTGGACGACTTCGACCAGGCCCTGCGCCATGGCGTGCGCAAGGATGGCGCCACGCTGTATCCGGCGATGCCCTACCCGTCCTATGCGCAGCTGCGGCCGGCCGACGTGCAGGCGCTGTACGCCTATTTCATGCATGGCGTGCAAGCGCAGCCGACCCCGAACCGGGCCGTCGACATCCCCTGGCCCCTGTCGATGCGCTGGCCGCTGCGCGCCTGGCGCGCCGCGTTCGCACCTTCCGTGGCACCCGCGGCGCCCGCGGCCACGCCGTCGGCAGCGACGGACCGGATCGCCCGCGGCCGCTACCTGGTCGAAGGCCTGGGCCACTGCGGCGCCTGCCACACGCCGCGGGCGATGACGTTGCAGGAAAAAGCGCTCGGCGACACGAGCAGCGATTTCCTGGCCGGCGGCATCGTCGACGGCTACCTCGCCAGCAATCTGCGCGGCGACCTGCGCGACGGCCTTGGCGCCTGGTCCGAGCAGGACATCGTGCAATTCCTCAAGAGCGGCCGCAACGGTCACTCGGCGGCCTTCGGCGGCATGGCCGACGTGGTGGCCAACAGCACCCAGCACCTGAGCGATGCCGACCTGCCCGCGATCGCGGGCTACCTCAAGACGCTCAAGCCGGTGCAGACGCAACAGGCGGCGCCCGCCTACAGCAACGTCACCTACCAGGCCCTGCGCACGGGCACGGACCGCAGCGCCGGGGCGCTCGACTTCCTGAACAACTGCGCGGCTTGCCATCGCACCAGCGGCAAGGGTTACCACGAGACCTTCCCGGCGCTGGCGCTCAGCCCGACCGTCAACGCGAGCGACCCGAGTTCTCTGATCAGCATCGTCCTGCAAGGCGGCACGATGCCTGGCACGACGACGGCGCCGACCGAGTTCGCCATGCCCGCGTTCGGCACTCGCCTGTCGGATGCGGAAGTGGCCAGCGTGCTGACGTTCGTGCGCAGCAGCTGGGGCAACAACGCCCCCGCGGTGACGCCGTCGATGGTGGCGAAGGTCCGCAAGGCACTGCCGAAGAAGAGGACCGAGGCCGACTCGGCGCCGGCGCCGCAGCGCTGAAGCCACGGGGCCATGGCGGCCGCAACGCGGCTGCAGGGCCGGATGGGCGACTAGCCTCCGGCCCGTGCCGGCACCGTCGCCGGCTGCTGCCACACGGCGGGCAGCACGCTGCGGGTGGCGTAGTCCGTCGCGGACAGGCCGAACAGCACCAGCATCGTCGCGGCGCCCACGACGGCGGCGATGCGCAGCAGCGCGGGCGAGCGGCGCAGGCGCATGAATACCAGCGCCACCAGCGCGGCCTTGGCCAGCGCGATCGCCAGGCCCGGCGCCGTGTTGAACCAGCCCATCGGCACGAAGGCGGCGCCGGCCGTCAGCGCCAGCAGTGCCATCAACGCGATCCAGGCGAGCAGCAGCGGCTTCGCTTCCTTGTCCATTCAGCCTCCCGCCCGTCCGACCAGGTACAGCAACGGGTACAGGAAGATCCAGACCACGTCGACGAAGTGCCAGTACAGGCCCGCCAGTTCGACCGATTCCGCGCTCGGTCCCTGCTCGCCCCGGCGCGCCAGCCGCCAGGCCAGCACGGCGCAGGTGCCCAGGCCCGCGCACATGTGCAGCGCGTGCATGCCCGTGAGCGCGAAGTACAGCAGGAAGAACAGCAGCATGCCGTGCAGGGTCTCGGCGCCCGGCGCATCGTCGGGCCGGAAGCCCGCGCCGGGGAACAGGTGTTCACCCACCTCCTTGTGCCATTCGACGCCCTTCACGGCGAGGAAGGCCAGGCCCAGGACCATCGTCAGCGCCAGCAGGCGCACCGTGCGGCGCCGGTCGCCCGCCTTTGCCGCGGCGCCGGCCAGGGCGATGGCCAGGCTGCTGGTGAGCAGCACGGCGGTGTTGATCGTACCGAGCCAGAAATCCGTGTGCCGGCTCGCCAGCGCGCAGGCCTGCGGATAGTGGGTGCGCAAATACAGATAGCCCAGCAGCAGCGGTCCGAAGAACAGCAGCTCGCTGGAGACGAACACCCACATGCCGAAGCTGCGGGCCAGGTCCTGCTGTTCCAGGCTGGAGAATTGCTCGTCCAGTACCGGCTCGGGCATCCGCGTCGTCATGGCGTGTAGGCGTAGGGGCCGCGCGTGACTTCCGGCTGGCGGCTGAAGTTGTGGACGGGCGGCGGCGAATCCGTCTGCCATTCCAGGCCGGTGGCCTGCCACGGGTCCGCTTCGGCGGCCTTCCCGAAGCGCAGCGACCAGGCGAGATAGCAGAGCGGCATCAGGTAGCCGATCGCGAGCAGCACGGCGCCGGCCGAGGACAGCACGTGCAGCAGCTGGAATTCCTCCGGATAGCTGTGGTAGCGGCGCGGCATGCCGGCATAGCCGAGCAGGTATTGCGGGAAGAAGGTCAGGTTGAAGCCCGCGAAGATCACCAGCGCCGCCACCCTGCCCCAGGCTTCCGAGTACATCCGGCCCGTGACCTTCGGCCACCAGAAGTGGATGCCGCCCAGGTAGGCCATCACGGAGCCGCCCACCATGATGTAGTGGAAGTGGGCCACGACGAAATAGGTGTCGGACAGGTGCACGTCCAGCGCCAGCGCCGCCAGGAACAGGCCCGTCAGGCCGCCCAGCGTGAACAGGCCGACGAAGCCGAGCGCGTACAGCATGGGCGCCGTGAAGTGGATGCGGCCCTTGTACAGCGTCGCCGTCCAGTTGAACACCTTGATCGCCGACGGCACGGCGACGAGGAAGGACAGCAGCGAGAACACGAGTCCCGCATACACGGACTGGCCGCTGACGAACATGTGGTGGCCCCAGACGAGGAAGCCGATCACGGCGATGGCCAGGATCGCGTACGCCATGAAACGGTAGCCGAACACGGGCTTCCTGGCGAAGCACGGGATGATCTCGCTCGCCACGCCCATCGCCGGCAGCACCATGATGTAGACGGCCGGGTGCGAATAGAACCAGAACAGGTGCTGGAACAGCAGCGGATCGCCGCCCAGCGCGGGGTCGAAGATCCCAAGCTGGAACAGGCGCTCGATCGCCACCAGCACGAGCGTCATCGCCAGGATCGGCGTGGCCAGCACGAGGATGATCGAGGTCGCGTAGTTGGCCCACACGAACAGGGGCATGCGGAACCACGTCATGCCCGGCGCGCGCATCGTGTGCACGGTGACGATGAAGTTCAGGCCCGTCAGGATCGACGAGAATCCCGTCACCATGATGCCGGCCAGCGTCAGCACCACGTGCGAATTCGAGAACATCGTCGAGAACGGGGTGTAGAAGGTCCATCCCGTATCGACGCCGCCGGCCAGCAGCGCCCAGATCACCATCAGGCCGCCCGCCATGTACAGGTACCAGCTCAGCAGGTTCAGGCGCGGGAACGCGAGGTCGCGCGCGCCGATCATCAGCGGCATCAGGAAGTTGCCCAGCACGGAGGGGATCGACGGGATCAGGAACAGCCACACCATGATCACGCCGTGCGCCGTAAACAGTTTATTGTAGGTGTCGGCGCTGACCAGGTCGCCCTGCGGCGTGGCCAGCTCCAGGCGGATCAGCGCGGCGGCGATTCCGCCGAGGAAGAAGAACAGCGTGATCGACAAGCCGTACAGCACGGCGATGCGCTTGTGGTCGCGCGTGAGCAGCCAGGAGCGCAGCGTGAAGCCCTCGGCCAGGTAGCCGCCGACGGGCGGCGTTTCCGCCATCACGCTAGCGTCGTTCTGCGGTCTCGGCATGGCCGGTCTCCCTGATGTATTCGATGATCGCCAGCAGGTCTTCTTCGCCGATCTTGCCGGCGAACGAAGGCATGATCGGGGCGTAACCGGCGACGACGTCCTTGTCCGGCACGAGGATGGAATCCCGCACATAGGCTCCGTCGGCGCGCAGTTCGCGCCCGTCGGCGAGATGTACGGGGCGGCCCAGCAGGCCGGCGAGCGACGGCGCGTGCACGCTGGAGCCGGCGTCGTGGCAGCCGCTGCAGCCGTAGGACCGGTACAGCGCGAAGCCCCGTTGCGCCATGCCAGGCTGGCGCGGCCCCGCCGTGAGCCAGCGCGCAAAGTCGGCCGGCGGCTGCACGACGATCTTTCCCAGCATGAGCGCATGGTCGGTGCCGCAGAACTCCGTGCAGAACAGGTGGTATTCGCCGGCGCGGCTGGGCGTGAACGAGATGCTCGTGTAGCGGCCCGGCAGCACGTCCTGCTTGATGCGGAAGGCCGGCACGTAGAAGCTGTGGATCACGTCCTCGGACGTCATCACGAGACGCACGGGCCGGCCCAGCGGCAGGTGCAGCTCGCCGACCTCGCGCCGGCCGCTGGCGTGCTGCGCCTTCCACATCCACTGCTTCGCAACGACGAACACGGGCATCGCATCGGCCGGCGGCTGGTACAGCTTGACGTAGTCGATCGCCGCCCAGGCGTAGATACCGAGGAACAGCAGCAGCGGCGTCAGCGTCCACGCGATCTCGATGCCGCGCCCCTTGGTCGGGGCGTTACTGCGGTCCGCATCGGAACCGGCGCGGTAGCGCACGGCGAAGCCGATCGTCAGCGCCAGCACGATCACGGCCACGGCGCCCGTCAGCAGCAGCAGGGCCAGCGCCAGGCTGTCCAGGCGCACGGCCGACGCGGCGCCGTCTTCGGGCAACAGGTAGAAGTGCGGGCTCATGCCTGGCCTCCACGCAGGCGGCGGCACCAGATCCAGGCACCCAGCAACGCCAGCACCAGCAGCGCACCGCCGCGCACGGCAGCCATCGCGGCGCCGCTGTGGCGGCCGGAGGCCGGGTCGAAGTGGGCGCACAGCAGCGCCAGGCGCGTGCCGAGCGATGGCGCCTGAGCGATCCGGTCCGCGCGCGCCGCCCGCACGGCGTCGCGCACGCCGGCCGGGTCGAAGCGCACGCCGGGGAAGAAGCGCGCGATGCGGCCGTCGGCCGTCGCCACGACGAAGCCGGCCGCATGGGCGATCTGTGTGCCGCCCGCATCCGGCACGGCGCGGTAGCCGAGCGCCTGCTCGATGCGCGCCAGCTGCGGCGCCGCGCCCGTCAGCAAGGCGATGTCGGCGGCACCTCCCGGCAGCAGCGCGGCATAGCGCGGCAGGCGCTCGCGCGCGGCGGCGCCGTCTTCGCCCGGGTCGATCGACACGCCCACCAGCACATAGTCTCCCGCCTTCAGGCCGGACAGGGCCAGCGCCTGCAGCACGCCCTCGAACAGCGTGCCGCACAGGCTCGTGCAACGGTAATAGCCCGGCACCAGCACGACGGGCACGCGACCGAACCGCGCACCCAGCCGGACATCCCGGCCCGCCTCGTCGCGCAGCACGGCGTCCAGCGGCAGCCGTGTTCCAGGGCGCGGGTCGAACGCGACGTCGGGCGGCGCCGGCAGTTGCAGCGCCTGGGCGCCGGCGGTCAGCGGCAACAGCAGCACCAGCCAGGCGAAGACGATCAAGGCGCGCGGGGTCATCGCTCGGCCTCCTCGCGGGCGGCGCGGGCGGCCGTCAGGTGCATCGCCTCGACGAGCGGAATGCGGGCGATCCCTGCGTCGCGATCGACCCAGCCGTAAGCTGTCGTCAGCCTTTCCTTCTCGGCGAAATACGTGACGCGCTCGGGAACAGGGGCCGTCTGCAGGCGCGGGGGCGGCGCCGTATCGGCATGCGGCGGCATATTGCCGGCCGGCCCCGTCGCGCGCAGCAGCAGCCAGGCGCCCACCACGGCAAAGGCGATGCCGCACACGATGGCGAGTGCTCCCCAGCCGATCTTGCGCACGTCCAGTCGCGTCGATTCATGCATGGCTGCCCTCCCCTTGCGCATTCGCCTGACGGCGGGCGGCGATGGCCAGCGCCGCCGGTACTACGGCCAATGCCGGCGCGAACCACAGGCCGCCCAGTGTCAAGCCTTCGACCGAAGGCAGCACGATCCACCAGCAGTCGAGCAGGTGGGCGGCGAGCAGCCCCCCGGCCAGCATGCCCATGACCTGCGGCGCCTTCTTGGCGCGCCGCGCGAGCAGGAGCGCCAGCGGCGCGAACAGGTGCGTCGTCGCGAGCAGCCAGGCCACCGTCTTCCACAGGCCGCTGCTGCGCCGCAGGTACCAGGAAATCTCGTGCGGCAGGTCGGCCGCCCAGATGACGAGGAACTGCGAGTACGACAGGTAGCCCCACAACAGCACGTACATCAGCAGCAGGTTGCCCAGGTCCGGCAGGCGCGCGCGGATCGCCTCGCGGTCGGCCAGCACGACGGCCAGCGCCATCCCGGCCAGCATCTGCCCGGCGCCCGCCAGCCAGCCGAAGACGCTGGAATACCAGTGCGGCTGCAGCGACATGATCCAGTCCACGGCCGCCAAGCTGACCGACACGCCGTACAGCAGCAGGCAGGCCGCGGCGCGGCCTGCGCTGCGGCGGCGCGACCGGATCTCGATCCATGCCAGCACGCTCCACAACAGCAGGTAGCCGACGCTGCGCGCCACGAAGAAGCCGGGGCTGAGCCACCAGTCGCGGAACGCCTCTTCCGGCTTGCCGGACGGCGCGTGGCCGAGCCACGGATACAGCACATGCATCCCCAGCAGCACGGGCAGGAACAGCAGGCAGGCCAGCGGCAGCCAGCGCGCGGCGCGCAATAGCGGTGCGCGGATCGCTTCGCCCCAGGCGCCGCCCGTCAACTGGTGCAGCCAGACATTCGCCAGGCCGCCGAGCAGCGCGCCGGTCAAGAACCACCACGTGGCCAGCCAGGCCGCCAGCAAACCGCGCGGGTCGAGCTGCCAGCCGGCCCAGCCCAGCGCTGCAGCCGCGATGGCGGCGATGACGGCCATCGGCAGCTTCATGGCTGCCCTCCCGCCGGCAAGTGCGCACGCAGCCGCTCCGGCAGCTCTGCGGCAGGCGCGTGCTGGCTCAATTGCAGGGCGCGGATGAAGGCGACGATGGCCCAGCGTTCGTGCGGTTCGATCCGGTCGCCATAGGGCACCATGACGCCGTAGCCATTCTTGATCACGTCATAGAAATGGCGGTCGCTCGCCGCGCGCAGGCGGTCCTGGTGGAAGGTGGGCGGCGCGGGAAAGCCGCGCCGCACGACAAGGCCGTCGCCATCGCCCGCTGGGCTGTGGCAAGGCATGCAATAGATCGTGTAGCGTTCGCGCCCCTGCTCCAGCAGCCGCATGTCGATCGGATACGGATTCGCCTGCGCGCGCTCTGCCGCCAGGTCGTCCTCGACCCGGGCGCTTCCCTGGCGGCCGCTGGAACTGCCGGCGAAGTCGCCGCGCGCGCGTGGCTGCACGCCGGCGGGCGGCATGCGCGCCGCGGCGCCGTCCGCGAACAGCGGGCTGGCGGCAAAGGTGCCGTAGCGCGGCTGGTCGTACATGTCCTGCTTGGCCCGTTCGCAGCCGGCCAGCAGCAGGCCGCAGAGGATCGCCAGCGCCGCCTTCATCCCGGCACCTCGCACACGAACAGCGGATCCAGCCCCGCCAGCAGGTCGCGCGCCGTCTCACCGGAAAACACCGGGTCGCGCGCCGGCAGGTACAGGTAGAAGCGGTTGCGGCTGGCCAGCTCGAATTCCTCGACCTCGAACAGCGGGTGGTACAGCTGGGGCAAGCCGTTCAGCCACAGCATCACGAGGGCGGCGCCGAACGCCGCACCGAGGATCGCCACCTCGAAGGTCGCGGGAATGAAAGCCGGCCAGCTGTGCAGCGGGCGTCCGCCGAAGTTCAGCGGATAGTCGACCACGGCCGCATACCATTGCAGGAAATAGACGGCGCTGCCGCCCAGCAGGCCGCCGGCCAGCGCCGCGGGGGCGATCCAGCGCCGGCGCATGCCGACGATGTCCGCCAGGCCCTCGATGCGAAACGGCGTATAGGCCTCCGCGCGCATATAGCCGTGGTCCCGCGCCGCGCGCGCGGCCGCGCACAGGGCCTCTGCGCCGCGGAATTCGGCCAGCAGGCCGGCACATGGACGCTCGTCCCCGCCGCTCATGCTTCACCTTTTGCGCTCTCGCGCACCAGTTCCCGCATCTCGGCGATCGAGATCAGGGGCAGGAAGCGCACGAACAGCAGGAACAGCCAGACGAACAGCGCGACCGTGCCGAACAAGGTCAGCCAGTCCCAGAAGGTCGGGTAGTACATGCCCCAGGACGACGGCAGGTAGTCGCGGTGCAGCGAGGACACGACGATCAGGACGCGCTCCATCCACATGCCGCAATTGACGACGAGGCTGAGCACGAACAACGCCAGCACATTGTGGCGCACGCGGTGCAGCCACAATAACTGCGGTAGCACGATATTACAGACCAGCATGCTCCAGTAAATGGGAGCATACGGTCCGATCCAGCGGTTGACCGTCATGTACTGCTCGTAGCGGTCGGCGCTGTAGAAGGCGGTGAAGGCCTCGGCCGCGTAGCCGTAGCCCACCAGCCAGCTGGTGGCGATCATCACCTTGGCCGCATTGGCCAGGTGGCGCCCCGTGATGAACTCCTGCAGGCCGAAGGCGGCGCGCAGCGGAATGGCGATGGTCAGTACCATGGCAAAGCCGGAGAATAGCGCGCCGGCCACGAAGTACGGCGGGAAGATCGTCGAATGGTAGCCGGGGGTGTTCCCGACCGCGAAGTCGAAGGACACGATCGTGTGCACGGACACCACCAGCGGCGTCGCCAGGCCCGCCATCAGCAGGTACGCGGATTCGTAGCGCTCCCAGTGGCGCGCCTCGCCGCGCCAGCCCAGCGCCAGCAAGCCGTAGACGACCTTGCGCATGCGCTGGCCGGCCCGTCCGGCGCGATCGCGCAGCGTGGCCAGGTCCGGGATCAGGCCCACGTACCAGAACAGCGCGGACACGAGGATGTAGCTGGCGATCGCGAAGAAATCCCACAGCAGCGGGCTACGCCACTGCGGCCACAGGTCCATCTTGTTCGGGTACGGCACCAGCCAATAGAAGAACCAGGGGCGGCCCAGGTGGATGATCGGGTAGATGCCGGCCATGCTGGCGGCGAACAGCGTCATCGCCTCGGCGAAGCGGTTGATCGACGTGCGCCAGCGCTGGCGCAGCAACAGCAGCACGGCCGAGATGAAGGTGCCCGCGTGGCCGATGCCGACCCACCAGACGAAGTTGGCGATGGCGAAGCCCCAGGCGACGGGCATGTCGATGCCCCAGATGCCCACGCCCTTCACGAGCAGCCAGACCAGCGCCACCAGCAGGCCGAACACGCCGACGCTAGCGGCCAGGAAGGCTGCCCACCACTTCCAGCCGAAACGGTGGGCCAGCACGATGTCCGCGATCTCGTCGCTGACGCCCGCATAGCTCCAGCCGGCGCCCAGGATCTCGCTGCCCTGCGAGCGCGGCGGCTCGCGGTCGGTGGACGACGGCGCGCTCATCCGGCCTCCGGATCGGAATTCACGACACGCGCAATATAGCTGGTGCGCGGGCGGGTGTTCAGTTCTTCCAGCAGCACGTAGTCGTGCGCGGACGCCTTGGCCGCCACCACGTCGCTGTCCGGATCGTTCAGGTCGCCGAAGCGGATCGCGCGGGTGGGACACGCGGCCTGGCAGGCGGTGACCACGTCGCCGTCCTGCACCCGGCGCCCGGCCCGTTCGGCATCGATGCGGGCGCGCGTGATCCGCTGCAGGCAATACGTGCACTTTTCCATCACGCCGCGCCGGCGCACCGTCACTTCGGGATTCTGCAAGGCCTTCAGGCTCTCGAACTGCTCGTTGGCATACTGCAGGAAGTTGAAACGGCGGACCTTGTACGGACAGTTGTTCGAACAGAAGCGCGTGCCGACGCAGCGGTTGTAGACCTGGACGTTCAGGCCGTCGCCATCGTGCACCGTGGCGCCCACCGGGCAGACTTCCTCGCACGGCGCGTGCTCGCAGTGCATGCAGGGCACGGGCTGGAACAGCGTGCGGCGCTTCTCGACATAGCGGTCGACGCGGATCCAGTGCATAGCCCTGCCCCGCATCACCTCTTCCTTGCCGACGATGGGGATGTTGTTCTCGGCCTGGCAGGCAATGGTGCAGACGCCGCAGCCGATGCAGGCGTTCAGGTCGATCGCCATGCCCCATTTATAGCCGTCGTAGCTGCGCTCCGGGTACATCGAGACCTCGGGCACGGGCGCTTCCGGCGGCTCCGTGGGCACGGCCTTCCCGCGCCGAAGCTCGGCCACGCGCACGGGCGAACGCCCGTGCATGTCGAACTCGCGCTGGCGCATGGCGAAATCGTGCTTCGCACCCAGCCGCTCCATTGCCAGCGCCGGCGCCGCCGCGAAGGCCGCCACGGTGCGCAGGCGGTAGGCATCGAAGCCGACGCCGTTGCCGATGCTGCCGGCGGCGCGCCGTCCATAGCCCAGCGGCAGCGTGACGACACCTTCCGCCTGGTCCGCCAGCACCAGCACGGGTGCCTCCACCGTGCGCCCCGCCACGCGCAGCCGCACCCGGTCGCCGCTCGCGACGCCGGCGCGGGTGGCACTGCCAGGGCCGATCAGGGCGGCATTGTCCCAGCTGATCGACGTCAGGGGCCGCGGCAATTCCTGCAGCCAGCCGTTGTTGGCGAAGACGCCGTCGTCGACGGACGGATCGGCCGCGAACACCGCGACCAGCGCCGGCACGGATGCCGCTGGCGCGCGCTGCGGCACCGTGCGTACCTGGGGCACCGCCACCGGTGCCGCCGCGCTGCCGGCGACGAAGCCGATCCGCAGCGCCTCGCGCCACGCATCCTCGCTCGCCAGCCCCTGCTCGCGCCACGTCGCCCGCACCAGCGCCAGGCCGTCGCGCGGGCCGTCGCCATCCAGCAGCGCCAGCAGCTCGTGCGGCGAGCGCCCGTCGTACAGCGGCGCGATCATCGGCTGCACAATGCAGGCCGTGCCGTCGGCCGCGCGGGCATCGCTCCACGCCTCGTAGCAGTGGGCCAGCGGCAGGTGCCAGCGCGCCGCATGGCCCGTCTCGTCCCGGTACAGGCCCAGGTGGGCGCTGAACGGCACGCGCGCCAGCGCCTGCGCGAAGTCGAGGTCGGCCGGCGCCGTGTAGACGGGGTTCGTGTCCAGCATCAGCAGCGTGTCGACGCGGCCGGCCCGCATGTCCGCGGCCAGTGCCGCGATCGAGGCCGCATGCGCGGCATCGCCCAGCGCCTGCGGCGCGATGTGGGAGACGGGCGCGTCGAGGCGCTGGTTCAGCAGGTGGACCAGCGCGCGGCTGGCCGGATCGAGCGTGGGGCCGGCCACGATCAGCGCCCGGCCGCGCGCGCCGTCCAGCGCCTTCGCGACCGCGGCTTCCCAGCGTGCACTCGTCGTATCCGGCGCCGGGCCGGGGTCCGCCACGATGTCGAGCGTTGCGGCGATGCGCCACAGGCTCGCCGCGATCTCGCGCGGACTGCGCGCCAGGCGCTCGTCGGCATGCGCGCCCGTCAGCGTGGGCGTCGATTCGAGCGCGTACAGCCGCTGCTTGCCGGCGTGCTCGCCCAGGCGCCGTCCGTCGGCCCAGGCGCGCGCATGCAGCACGCCGGCGGGGCCGCTGCCCAGCAGGTCGGCGTCCAGCGCCAGCAGTACCGATACCTCGTCCAGCCGGTAGGCCTGCTCCACGACCTTGCCGAACGCCAGCCGCGACGCCTGCGCCGCGCCATCGTCGTGCAGCGGATCCCAGAAGTGCACGCGTGCCTGCGGCCAGCGTGCCAGCGCGGCATCCAGCTGGCGGGCCAGCGTGGGCGAGGTCGAGGGGCCGGACAGGATGCGCAGGCCGGCGCCGCCATCGCGCGCCCAGCCGGCACGGCGGTCCGTCAGCGCCGCTTCGAACGCGGCCCAGGTCGAAAGCTCCGCGCCCTGCTGCACGGTCTGCGAACGGTCCGGGTCCCACATCTGCAGGATCGACGCCTGGGTAAACACGTCGGTGGCGCCGGCAGCGACCGGGTGGTCCGGATTGCCCTCGACCTTGGTCGGCCGGCCCATATTCGTCTCCACGAGCACGCCGTGCGCATGGCCGCGGCGCACGAAGGCGCTGGCGTAGAACAGCGGCCGGCCCGGCACGGCGCTCTCCGGCATGCGCACATAGGGCACGATGGCTTCGCTGGGCGGCCCCTTGCACCCGGCGCCAGCCAGCGCCGTCGATGCCGCCATCAGTTTCAGGAAGCGGCGCCGCGCGACGTCGTCGGCGCGCGTGATCGGGAACACGGGGCGGTGGCCGGGAGCGCTCATCGGTGACAGGTCGAACAATTGGTGAGCGTCTGCGCGTCACGCAAGCGGTAAATGCGCGTCAGTTGGCGCACTTCTTCGGGACTCAGCTGCTTGGCCGGTTCCATCGACAGCACCTTGTCGAGCGGCCGGACGTGCTTCGGTGCCTCGCGGTGGCAGTTCAGGCACCATTGCATCTCCAGCGACGCCGTGCGCCACGTGAGCGGCATCTGGTCGACGCGGCCGTGGCACTCGACGCAGGCGACGCCCTTGTTGAGGTGGATGTCGTGCTCGAAATAGACGAAGTCCGGCAGGTCGTGCACGCGTACCCAGCGGATCGGGCGGCCCGTCCGCTCGCTCTCGTGCAAGGCCTTCAGCAGGGGAGAATCGACGAACAGCTGCGAGTGGCAGCTCAGGCAGATCGACGTCGACGGCATGCCGGCAAAGCGCGACTTCTCGACCGAGGTATGGCAGTAGCGGCAGTCGATGCCGTCGTCGCCGACGTGGTGCTTGTGGCTGAACGGGATGGGCTGCTCGACCGGTTCCATGGTCCCGTAGGCCGGCGTCATGACCCACCACGCAAGGGCGATTCCGCCCGCGCACAGGCCGAGCAAGGCAAGCAGGGCCAGCTTGACGTACAGGACGGCCGATCGGGAAAACGGTGCTGCCATCGATGAGAGACGCTTGGGGTCGACACGTTGTTGATATTGTCAATACGGCATCTCAATGGTGCCGTTTTCATTGTCATCCAGTATAGCCCGGCACGAAATCAGGCCCTGCACGATATGGCTGGGCTGGCCGAGACCGGCTCCCGCGGCGGGCGCCGCGAGTGGGCTGCGGCCTGCCGTGGTAGCATGGCAGACCTGCTTCCACCACCCTCTTCCCCATGCCAGCCCAACCGTCCCGTGTTTTCGATGCGATCGTCGTCGGCAGCGGCCCCGGCGGCGCCGCGACGGCGCGTGAGCTGGTGCGGCGCGGCGCCCGCGTGCTGCTGCTCGAACGGGGCGGCGAGGCGCCGCTGGCCGGCACGCTGGGCCAGATGGCGGGCATGGCGGCGGTGCCCGGCAAGGGCGCCTTCCTGCACCGCGACGCCTCGCTGCTGGTGCGCGCGCTCACGCTGGGCGGCACGTCGACCGTCAATTTCGCCACCGCGGCCCCGCCGCCGGCCGCCATGTTCGCCGCCCACGGCATCGACCTCGAACCGGCCCTCGCCGAACTGCGCGCGGAACTGCCGATGGCGCCGCTGCCGGACGCGCTGGTCGGCCCGATGGCCAGGCGCATCATGGGCGCGGCGCGCACGCTGGGACTGCCCTGGCGCAAGCTCGACAAGATGATCCGCCCGCAATCCTGCCAGGCCGGCTGCTGGCGTTGCGTCTACGGCTGCCCGACCGGCGCCAAGTGGACGGCGCGCGACTTCGTCGACGAGGCGCGCCGCGCCGGCCTCTCGGTGAAGAGCGGCACCCTGGTCGAGCGGGTGCTGCTGCAGGACGGCCGCGCCGCCGGCGTCGAGGCGACCGTGGATGGGGTGCCGCAGCGCTTCCTGGCTCCCGTCGTGGTGCTGGCGGCGGGCGGCATCGGCAGCCCGCGCCTGCTGCGCGCGTCGGGACTCATGCAGGGGCCGGCCCCGTTCTTCAGCGATCCCGTGGTCGCCGTGATGGGCAGCGTCGACGACCTGGGAGAAGATGGCGGCGCCGAGGTGCCGATGGCGGCCGGCGCCAGCTGGCACGCGGACGGCATCGCACTGGCCGACCTGACGCTGCCGCGCCCGATGTACCAGGCGTTCGCGGCCCAGGCCGGGCGCGTCGACCGCCTGTTCGCGCATGGCCGCACCTTGTCCATCATGGTCAAGATCCGCGATGCCATCGGCGGCGGCATCGGCCCGCGCTGGGTCGACAAGACGCTCACGGAGGGCGACCGCGCCCGCTTCTGCCACGGCACCGAGATCGCCCGCGCCATCCTGAAGGAAGCCGGCGCCCGCCACCTGTTCTCCAGCCACCACTTCGCCGCCCACCCGGGCGGCAGCGCGCGCATCGGCGACGTCGTCGATGCCGACCTGCGCACCGCCACGCCGGGCCTGTACGTGTGCGACGCGTCCGTGATTCCCGAGCCATGGGGCCTGCCGCCCACGCTGACCCTGCTGTGCCTGGGCAAGCGCCTCGGCATGCATCTTGCGTCGCGCGTCTCCACCCGACCGGGCAGCCTGGCGGTATCTGGATCAGCATGACCGCTTGTTGGGCTGGCGCTGCGCCGGAACGCGTGCTACGCTGGTGTATTGCCGGATAGAAACTACCCGGATCGCATAAGAGCCCAATACCTGCTCTGCACGCGCTCCGCTCGGCCGGCGTGGCGGGATTGCGAGGCGACAAAATATGAAAAACTGGTTCAATCGTTTGCTCGGCGGCGCGGATGACGATGCCGCCGCCGCGGCCGCACTGGCCGCCGCTGCAGCCGGCGCCGCGCGCGTGGACGCGCGGGCGGAAATCGACGCGGCCTACTACCGCTGGCTGACGGCGTCCAGCGGCTACCACGCGCCGGCATCGGTCGAGCGCCGCATCCTCGACGAAGTCACGGTCCTGGCCGACGACCCGGGCGCCGCCGCGCACCTGGTGCCGCGCGTGCCGGAAGTGATCCCGCAACTGCTGGCCAGCCTGGGCGACGATGCCATCTCGAACGTCGAGATGGGACGCCAGGCATCGCAGGACGTGGTGCTGGTGGCGGAACTGATCCGCGAAGCGAACAGCGCTTATTACCGCTCGCTCGACCCCGTCAACACGGTCGAGGGTGCGATCATGCGCCTGGGCCACGACGGCTTGCGCATGCTGCTGGCGCGCCTGGCCTTCCGCCCGATCATCAAGATGCAGTCCGGCGGCTTCGCCCGGCGCGCCGCGCCCGACGTCTGGAACCAGTCGGAGCGCTGCGCGCTGGCGGCCAGCCTGATGGCGCCCGGCATGACGGCCGGCGCCTTCGAGGCCTATCTCGCCGGCCTGCTGCAGAACGTCGGCCTCGTGGTCGCCTTCCGCGTCTCGGACGGCGTCTGCGAGGACGGCCGCATTCCGAGCTCGCGCGCCTTCGGAGAAGAACTGCTGGCACTCAGCCGGCGCCTGTCCTCGCACATCGCCGCCCACTGGGATTTCCCGGCCGAGGTGTGCGAGAGCATCGCCCACGCGGGCGATCCCGGCGAGCTGCCGCTGGCGCGCGCGCTGGCGCTCGGCGACCGCATCGCCAAGCTGCGCCTGCTGATCGATGCCAACGTCCTGTTAGAAGAGGACAGCCTCGTCACGGACGGGCTGGACAAGTTCCAGCGCCGTTGCCTGACCAAGCTGGGGAACGCCGAAGCCGAAGCGTGATCGCGACACGCCCATGAAAAAAGCGCCCGCGGGCGCTTTTTTTCGATGCGGCGATGCCGTTCAGACCAGTTCCGGCGCCGCCTCCATCGCCCTGCGGCGGCGGATGCCCGCCACGATCCCGACCGCGCCGATGGCCAGCGCGATCAAAGCGACCGTGCGCGGATCCAGGCGCTCGGCCATCTCGGCGCGCAGCGCGGCATCCGCGACCGCATCCGTATTCACGGCATTCACCGCTCCGGCCTGGACGACGTGCGCGGACTGGGCCGCCTGGGCGCGGGTCGGCTGCCCGGGTTCCGTGGCAAGGGCGGAGCCGATGAATGCTGCGCCGAGCAGCAAGGCCAGGACGGCGGTGCGAATGGTGGTCATGAGGTGTGCGTCCGGAAGCCGGCGGCGGCCGGCAGTGTCGATCTGATACGTCGACGAAATGATGCGCCCGGCTCGCAATTCCGTCAATTTCCATTTCTTTATTGCCGTAATAGTCTTACTTTATTGTCGTGTTCCCACGACAATCCGGCAGTTTTATCGACCGCTACTTTCTGGCGTTGCTCATGCCGGCGTCTTGGACACGGCTTCGATGCGGTGCCCGTCGGGATCGACCAGGAAAGCGGCGTAATAGTCCGAGCCGTAATCCTCGCGCAGACCCGGCCCGCCATTGTCGCGTCCGCCGGCGTGCAAGCCTGCGGCGTGGCAGCGGTCGACTGCCGCACGGTGCGGCGCCGCGAATGCCAGATGGAAGCCGGCGCCCGGCGCCGTTGCCTCGGGCCGCAGTTTCAGGCACAGCAGGTCCTCGCCCTCCTCGATGCCGTAACCGACCGCATCGTCGTCGTCGAATACCCGGCGGTACCCGAGCGCGCCGAGCACGGCATCGTAAAAGGCGGCGGCCGCGCGCAGGTCGCGCACGCCGAGAGAAATGTGGTGCAGCATGGGTGGTCCTCGCACGATCAAGACCGCCATTATCGCAGCTGTCCCGACGCTGCCTCCTGACCCCGCCGTGCTAGCCGATACGCTCCGCGATCCACTGCCGCGCCCGCGCCAGCGCCAGTTGCGCCATCCGGGTCGGAAACTGGATGAAGCCGTGCGGCGCTTCCGGCAGCAGGTGCACCTCGACCTCGGCGACCTGCGCCCAGCGCGCGGCCATCTCGCGCGTGTCGTCGCGCAGCGGATCGAGTTCGCCGGCGAACATCAGCGCCGGCGGCATGCCGGCCAGGTCGCCGTACAGCGGGGACAAGGGCGGCGCGCGGCGGCCGGCGTCGTCGACGTCGCGCGTCAGGTGCGCCATGTCCGGCACCATGCCGGGACCGTCCAGCAACAGGGTGTCCGGCCCGGCCGCGCGTACGCTGGGCGTGCCGGCGAGGTCGTAGACGCCATAGAACAGCACGGCCCCCTTCACCCGCGCGAGCAGCGCAGGCCAGGCCTTCAGGCGCAGCAGCGTCGCGGCCACCAGGTGGCCGCCGGCCGATTCGCCGACCAGGAACACGGGCAGGCCGGCGCCGTCCGCCAGGCCGCCGTCCAGCGTCCAGCGCGCGGCGGCAAGGCAGTCGTCCATGATGTCGCGCATCGGCGCGTCCGTGGCGAGGCGGTAATCGACCGAGACGACCAGCGCCTGGCACTCCAGCGCCAGCGCCGCGTTGCGGTCGTCGTCCATGCGCGCGTTGCCGATCACCCAGCCGCCGCCGTGCACGTCGAGCACGACGGCACGTGGAGGACCCGGCGGACGCAGGATGCGGACGGGGACGCGCAGGCCGTCGGCCACGGCCTCGGTTTCCTGCACGGCGAGACGGCGGCGCGCGAGCTTGCGGTCGGCGCCGATCTGCGACAGGCGCAGCAAGCCCTGCCCCAGCCTCAACACGAACTCGTTGCTGAGGCGAAAACGGGGCGCATAGGCCAGCTTGCGGTTGAAGGCGCGCGCTTCGGCCAGCGTCGCGGCGTCGACCGGCAGACCGGACCCGGGTGAGCGAAGTTGGACATTCATGTCAATAGTGTAACGAGCCGCGGTCGAGGCCGGCGCACACTGTCGCAACCGCACCCGCCTCGCGTATCATATGCGCCACTTCAACCACAGTAACGGATCACAACATGGCAGACCAGGACATCACCTACGACGAAGTTGCCGCAGCGGCGGCCGGCCTGCAGGACGAGGGCCAGCCGGTGACGCTGGAGGCGGTGCGTGGCGTCGTCGGTCACGGGTCGCCGAATGCCGTCTACAAGCACCTGTCGGCGTGGCGCGCCAGCAACGCCAAGCCGGCCGAGGTGCCGCCGGCCACGCTGCCGGAAGCGCTCGTCGCCGACCTGGCCGCCTGGGCGCGCCAGTTCGCCCACGACGCCGGCGCCGCCGAGCGCGACGCGCTGGCCCAGTCCGACGCCGACCGCGACGCGCTGCTGGCCGCCAGCGACGCGCTGGAAGCCGAACTGGCCGAGCGCGACGAAACCATCGAGCGCCTGAACGCGGAGCTGCGCAACGCCCGCCAGGTGGCGATGGACGCGCTGGTCAGCAAGGCCAAGGACCAGCTGGCCATCGACGGCAAGGAGGCGCAATTGACGGCCCTGCGCGCCGAGATCGAACGCAACGTCGCCGCCCAGGCGGCCGAATCGGACCGGCGCCTGGCCGCCGAGATGGAACTGGTGGGCGCGACCACGGCGCGCACGGCGCTGGAGGCCGAGAACGCCGAGCTCCGGGCGCAGTTGCAGGCGGCGCGCAAGCGCTGATGCCGTCGCCCCTGCGCAGGCAGGGGCCCAAGGTTGCTTGCGCAGCGACCAAGCTTGAAGAACTTGGGTCCCTGCCTGCGTAGGGACGACGCTGGTACGGGTACGTGGTCCGCCTTCTTTGTCGGCAGAGTACGCACCAATATAGGGCAATCCAGTCGCATTCCCTCTGGCACGGTTCTTGATACATGAATAAGTATCGAGACCGAGGACAGCAACCATGAGGGACTTCTACAACGAGATGACGGATGGCGCCGCCGGCCCCGTGCGCGACCACTACCGCGAGTTCGACAGCTGGCTGCAGCAGCAGCCGCGCGACCGCATCGAGCGCAAGCGCGCCGAGGCGGACCTGACCTTCCGCCGCGTGGGCATCACATTC
Source organism: uncultured Massilia sp. (assembly GCA_963529995.1). Taxonomy (GTDB): domain Bacteria; phylum Pseudomonadota; class Gammaproteobacteria; order Burkholderiales; family Burkholderiaceae_D; genus Telluria. The sequence goes on from CAUSCY010000001.1 coordinate 207,871, forward strand.
GCCGTCTATGGCGACGGCGCCGGCACCGAGCGCCTGATCCCGTTCGACACGATCCCGCGCATCATCCCCGCGCACGAGTGGACGGCGCTGCAGGCCGGCCTGGCCCAGCGCGTGAAGGCGCTGAACATGTTCGTGCACGACATCTACCACGAGCAGAACATCATCAACGCCGGCATCATCCCGGCCCGCCAGATCTACCAGAACGCCCAGTACCGTCCCGAGATGCAGGGCATCGCCGTGGCGTCCGACATCTATGCCCACATCGCCGGCGTCGACATCGTGCGCGCCGGAGAGGGCGAGTTCTACGTCCTGGAAGACAATCTGCGCGTGCCGTCCGGCGTGTCCTACATGCTGGAAGACCGCAAGATGATGATGCGGCTGTTCCCCGAGCTGTTCGCGCGCCACCGCATCGCGCCGGTCGAACACTATCCCGACATGCTGCTCGAGAACCTGCGCTCGGTGGCGCCCACCGGCGTGCTCGATCCCACCATCGTCGTCATGACGCCGGGGATGTACAACTCCGCGTATTTCGAACACGCCTTCCTGGCCCAGCAAATGGGCGTCGAACTGGTCGAGGGCAAGGACCTGTACGTGCACGACAACGCCGTCTGGATGCGCACGATCCGCGGGCCCCAGCGCGTCGACGTCATCTACCGCCGCCTGGACGACGACTTCCTCGACCCGCTTGCGTTCCGCTCCGACTCCACGCTGGGCGTGCCCGGCCTGTTGTCCGTGGTCCGTTCCGGCCGCGTCACGCTGGCCAACGCCATCGGCACCGGCGTGGCCGACGACAAGTCGATCTACCCGTACGTGCCGGACATGATCCGCTTCTACCTGTCCGAGGAGCCGCTGCTGAACAACGTCCCGACCTGGCAGTGCCGCAAGCCGGACGAGCTGTCCTACGTGCTGGCGAACCTCGGCCAGCTGGTGGTCAAGGAAGTGCACGGCGCCGGCGGCTACGGCATGCTGATCGGCCCCGCGTCCACGCAGGCGCAGATCGAGGACTTCCGGCGCCGCCTGATCGCGAAGCCGGACGGCTATATCGCCCAGCCGACGCTGGCCCTGTCGGCCTGCCCGACCTATGTGGAAAGCGGCGTCGCGCCGCGCCACATCGACTTGCGGCCCTTCGTCCTGTCCGGCAAGACCATCTCGATGGTGCCGGGAGGCCTGACGCGCGTGGCGCTGCAGGAGGGCTCGCTGGTGGTGAACTCGTCGCAGGGCGGCGGCACCAAGGACACCTGGATTCTGGAGGCATGATGCTGAGCCGCACCGCGGACCACTTGTACTGGATGGCGCGCTACACCGAGCGCGCCGAGAACACGGCGCGCATGCTCGACGTGGCGCTGCAGACCTCGATGCTGCCGCAGTCGCAGCACGACACGGAGCAGGCCTGGCGCGCCATGCTGAGCATTTCCGAGCTGCGCGAGGCCTACGATGCGCGCCACGGGGCGCTCGATGCGCGCAGCGTCCTGTCCTTCATGGTGCACGACGCGGGCAACCCGTCGTCGATCGTGTCCTGCCTGACGGCGGCGCGCGAGAATGCCCGCGCCGTGCGCGGCGTGCTGACCACCGAAGTCTGGGAAACCCATAACGCCACCTGGATCGGCCTGCGCGAGCGCGCCGCGCTGGACGGCGACCCGGGCGAGTTCTTCGAATGGGTGAAGTACCGCTGCCACCTGTGGCGCGGCGTCACCTTCGGCACCATGCTGGACGACGAGGCCATGGTCTTCATCCGCCTGGGCACCTTCCTGGAACGGGCGGACAACACGGCGCGCCTGCTCGACGTGAAGTACCACGGCGCCAAGGACAAGTCCGCGCCGGACGCCACGCGCGAGGTGCTGTCCCAGCGCGAATTCTATTACTGGGCCGCGCTGCTGCGTTCCGTGGCCGGCTTCGAGATCTACCGCAAGGTCTACCGCGACGCCATCACGCCCGCGCGCGTGGCCGAACTGCTGATGCTGCGCGCCGACATGCCGCGTTCCCTGCTAGCCTGCATGGAACAGGTGGTCGCCAACCTGAAGACGGTGCGCAACGACGTCTCGCGCGACACCGAGCGCCTGGCCGGCAAGATGCACGCCGAGCTGCAGTTCGCGCGCATCGAGGACATTCTCGAGGCCGGGCTGGACGACACCCTGAGCCGCTTCATGGAAAACGTCTATGAGCTGGGCAACGGCATCAGCCGCGACTTCCTCGTTCCCCTCGGAGCCTGACCATGCACCTGTCCATCCGCCACGAAACGTCCTACCGCTACACGCAGCCCCAGGCCTACAGCATCGAGCAGCTGCACCTGATGCCGCGCACGGAGCCGCAGCAGCAGGTCCTGTCCTGGAAGATCTCGATGCCCGGCCACAGCGCGCCCTATGTCGACGCCTACGGCAACCAGTCGCACACGATGACGTTGAACGAGCCCCACGACACGGTGCGCATCGTCGTCGAAGGCCTGGTCGCCACCACCTTGCTGAAGGACGGCCGGCTGGAAGCGGCCGACAGCCTGTCGCCGCTGATCTTCACGGTGCCGACCCGGCTCACCCAGCCCACGCCGCTGCTGGCCGACATCGCCGGCCGCTGCCTGCCGCCGGCGGGCGGCCGCGTGAGCACCGCCGCGGCCATGCGGCTGGCCTCGCACATCTTCGGTGCGGTCGAGTACCGCAGTGGTGCGACCGACGTGTCCAGCACGGCGGGCGACGCCCTCGTCCTTGGCGCCGGCGTGTGCCAGGACCATGCGCACATCTACCTGGCCTGCTGCCATGCGCAGGGCGTGCCGGCCCGCTACGTGTCCGGCTACATCGATCCGGAGTCGACGGGACACGCGGCCAGCCACGCCTGGGTCGACGTCTGGGTCGAGGACGACGACCACACGGGCTGGGTCAGCATCGACGTCACCCACAACCGCCTGATGACGGATGCCTACTGCCGCCTGGCGATCGGCAGGGACTACGAATCGGCGGCCCCGGTGCGCGGCATGCGCCGCGGCGGCGGCGAGGAAACCATGCACGTCGAGGCCGTGATCGTCCCGGTCCAGTAAAATAGCGCCACTTATTTTCAGTAAATACGCCAATGACTTATTGTGTAGGCATGCGCCTGAACGCGGGGCTGGTATTCCTGGCCGACTCGCGCACCAATGCGGGGGTCGACCAGGTCGGCACGTTCCGCAAGCTGAGCGTGTTCGAGAACCCGGGCGACCGCATGATGGTGCTGATGACGGCCGGGAACCTGTCTATCTCGCAGGCGATCCGCCAGGTGGTCTCCACCTGGATCAGCCCCGAGGGCGCGACCATCTGGAACGCGACCAATATGTACGACGCCGCCCGCATCGTCGGCGACGCCGTGCGCGCCGTCCACAAGCAGGAAGCCGCGCAACTGGCCGAATACGGTGTGGACTTCAACGTCAGCCTGATCTTCGGCGGCCAGATCGCGGGCGAACGCTGCCGCCTGTTCTACGTCTACGCTGCCGGCAACTTCATCGAATCGCACGACGAGAACCCCTATTTCCAGATCGGCGAAGCCAAGTACGGCAAGCCGATCATCGACCGCGTCGTCACCCCGCAGACCACGCTCGACGATGCCGCCAAGTGCGCGCTGATCTCGATGGACTCGACGCTGCGCTCGAACATCTCGGTCGGCCTGCCGCTCGACCTGCTGGTCTACGAAGACGGCGCGCTGGCCGTCACCCGCTTCGTCTCCATCGACGAGCAGAACCAGTATTTCAGCCAGCTGCGCAACAGCTGGGGCCAGCAACTCAAGACGGTATTCGAGGGCATCGACGCGCCCGTGTGGAACGCGGCGCCGGGGGTCACCGAGAACGTGCTGTCGTCCGCCAATGCCGGCAACCGCCCCGTGCGCATCGCCCTGCCGCCCGGGATGATCGCGGCCGAGCCGACGGCGCCCGTGCAATCGCTGGCCGAGGGTCCGGCATCCACATCGCAGCACTGAGCACCTTTCATATAGACGATCCGGCGCGTTTTTTCCCTGGCTTTTACGCGACCCCCGCTACGATTCCTGAACGGCGTCATCGGCGCGCATCCCGCGCGCCCGGCCGTTCAGGAAAGGATTGCCATGATCGACCGCTTGAAGTGCCTCGACGAAGCCCGGAATGCGACGCGCAGGACGCAACGCGTCTGCGCGGTTGCCAGCGTCCTTGCCCTCTGCTTCTATCTTTCCGTATCGCTCGCCTGGGCTTGAGGCCGATGGTGCCGGAGGCGCGCGCCGCCCGCGCGTTCGCTGTGCCACACTGGTTCGACGAATTTGCCGGGAGCACCAAATGAGTACGGAACAGCGGAGTACGGAACAGCAGAACAGTGCGCAGGCGCAGGACAGCCAGCAGACGCAGAAGGAAAACGAAGCGCAGCAGCAGGCGCAGGAACAGCAGCAGCCGAATGACTTCGACGGCTTGAAGGACAAGAAGCCGGACGAGCTGACGCCGGAAGAGCTGCGGCTGATGGCGGACACGATGCCCGGCGAAGGGCCCGGCGACTAGGCTACTGCCCCGCCGGCGGCTGCCACAACTCGACCTTGTTGCCTTCCGGGTCGATCACCCAGCCGAACTTGCCGAACGCGGAGTCGTCGGTCTGGTCGAGCACATGGCAGCCTTCCGCGCGCAGCAGCTGCAGCAACGCGTCCAGGTCGTCGACGCGGTAGTTGATCATGAACGACGCGAGGCCCGGCGCGAACTGCTCGCTGCCGACGGGTCCGATGGACCAGATCGTCGTGCCGCCCGCAGGCTTGCCGGCTTCGTCGGCCCAATTGAAGGCGGCACCGCCCCAGTCCTGCACGTCGATGCCCAGGTGGCGCTTGTACCAGCCGCGCAGCGCGACCGGATCTTTCGCATGGAAGAAGATGCCGCCGATACCCGTTACGCGTTTCATGGTCCGCTCCGATGGGAAAAGCACTTACTGTAGCACCCCGCGGGCACGCCGTCAGGCCGCCGCGATCATCCTGAGCAGCGTGTCGCCGAAGCCGTCGCGGGCGCGCGCATCCGTGCGTGCGCTCGTGAACACGCGCGGCCGGGCGCTCCAGGCGAAGCGCGCGCCGATGGCTTCCAGCGCCTTCACCAGCAGCACGTCCTCGTGGCAGGACACGCTCTGGAAGCCGCCGGCGGCGCGGTAGGCGTCGGCACGCACGCCGAGATTGGCGCCGTGGATGTGGCGGTGGCCGTCGCGGTCGTGGTAGTTGCGGGCGAAGTGCTTGCGCAGGCGCCCCGCATTGGCGCCGTGCGGCGACCAGTCGTCGACGGCGACCGAGCCGCACACGACGTCGACACCCAGCGCCAGCTGCGCCGCCAGCCATTGCGGGGACACGCGCGTGTCCGCGTCGGTGAATGCCAGCCAGCGCGCGCCGTGGGCCAGCAGGTGACGGGCACCGGCGGCCCTTGCGACGCCCACCTGGCGCGCGTCGACTTCCAGCATGTCCAGCGTCACGCCGGCCGCGGCAAACGCAGGACGCTGCCGGCGGATGACGGCTGCGCTCCCGTCATCGCAGGCGTCCAGGACGACGCTCACGAGGACGGCCTCGCCCTGCAGCGCGGGGTGGCTCGCCGCGGCCAGGATCGCCGCCAGGCAGTCGCCCAGCGCGGCCTCTTCATTGTGGGCGGGAATGGCGACGCCGATCATGCGCTGCCTCCGCGCTTGCGCCATGTCTCGAGCAGGAAATCCTCGTCGGCGTGGCGCAGCGTGCGCACCAGGCCGGGCAAGCGGCCCGCCGTTGCATGGACCAGTTCCGTCGAGGCGGCGCGGTCGTCGAAGTCGTGCAGGTAGTGGCACAGCACCAGTTCCCCGTCGGTTTCCAGGCTGGCGGCGGCCATCGACAGCAGCGCCACCAGCGCGGCCGGCTCGAAATAATAGGCCAGCTCGCTGACGACGACGAGGTCGAAGGTCGCCCCGCGCGGCCACTGCGCGGGCAGGCTGCGCCGCTCGACCAGCACGCGGCCCCGTTCGGCGCCGGCCTGCGCGACGCGCTGCCGCGCGGCCGCCACGGCGCTGTCGGAGCCGTCGCAGGCCAGCAGCTGGTCGCAGCGCTGCGCCAGTGCTGCGCTCATCTCGCCGTTGCCGCAGCCCGGTTCGAAGGCGCTGCGGTAACGCGGCTTGCCCAGCGCCGCCAGCAGGATGGCGCGCTTGCGCCGTTCGTACCACGCGTCGCGCACGTGCCAGGGATCGTCGTCGGCCGCGTACAGGGCTTCGAAATGCCGTTGCCGGCTAGGTTGGTCGAGGTTCATGCAAGTACAGTTCGTAAGGATTGAGCAGGCGTTCCAGCGCCTGCGGGAACACGATGGGGGCGGCACCCGTGCTGGCGTCGCCCGTGAGCTGGCTGCGAAAACAGGCCAGCGCCGCGCGCTTGCGTTCAACCAGTTCCGGCCCCAGCACCAGCTTGTGGGCCCGGTCCAGCGGTATCGCCCCGTCCCCCGGCGCGCTCCAGTGCCAGCCCCAGACCGGCACTTCGAGCAGCAGTGCCCCGCGTGCCCGCGCCGCCGCGGCGCAGGCGCGCGCCGTTGCCTCGTGGTCCGGATGGCCGTCGTAGCGCCAGGTCGTCACCACGACGTCGCCCGGCTGCAGCAACGCGTCGAGCCGCTTTCCGAGTTCGGCCTCGGCTGCCGTCACGCCGCCGTCGGGCACGCCCAGGCGCACCAGTTGCGGCGCGGCGATGCCCAGGCTGTCCAGTGCCGCCAGCGTTTCCTGCGGCCGGGTCGCGCGCAGCCGTTCGACGGGCCATTCGGTCGAGCCGGCGTGGCTGCCCTCGCCGTCCGTCACGGCGACCACGACGAAGGGACGGCCGTGCCGTTCCAGCAGGTGCAGCAGGCCGCCGCAGGACAGGATCTCGTCGTCCGGATGGGGCGCCACCACGACTGCGCGGCAGCCTTCCGGCACGAGCGCGTCGAGGCCGACAGCCGGAACTTGCGCCAGTACCGGATCGTCCAGCCAGGCCTGCGCCGGCGTGCCGAGACCGGCGATGTGGCGCGAGCGGTCTACAGCGCCCATGGGGACTCCCCTGCCGCCGCGACGACGCGTCCGAGCGCTTCCTGGTCGCGCTCCGCATGGCTCTGGCGGATGAATACGGGCAGGTCGGCGAACAGGCGCGCGATGCGGGGGTCCTTGCACATGGGGCCCGGCCCCAGTGCGCGCCCGGCCTGCGCCAGCACCAGTGTCGCCGCCGCTTCCACGCTGAGCCGCACGGACAGGGCCAGCGCCATCGCATCCGCTGCCGGCGCCCGGTCGATGATCGCCGCGGCTTCGCGCATCAGGGCCGCGCAGCCCTGCAGGGCCACCGTCACCTCGCCCAGCTGGGCCAGGCGGTGCGGATCGGCCTGCGCGGCCACGCGCACGCGCAGTGCCTCGGCCAGCGCGCACGTGGCGCCGAACCAGCACGCCGCGACGCCCGCGCCGCCGTGCCAGAAGCCGGCGCGGCCGACATAGAAGCCGGGCCCGCCCAGCGGCACGGCGCGGGCGCGCTCGAAGCGGACGTCGACGCTGCGCGAGCCGGCCATGCCGATCGCGTCCCAGCCGTCGTCCGTCAGCTGCACGCCCGGCTGGCGCAGGTCGACGGCGGCCAGCATCGCCTCGCCTGCCTCGCTCCAGCAACTGACGACGGCGTGGTCGACATCGTGCGCGCCCGAGCACCAGGCCTTGCGACCCTCCAGCGTGTGTCCGCCGCCCGCCTCGCGGCGCAGCAGCACGCGTGCATCCGGCGGTTCCGCGCACCAGGTGGCCCAGATGCCGGAACGGCCGTCGTCCGCGGCGCCCGCCTCTGCCAGGATGGCCAGCGCGTCGGTATGGCCTTCGTACAGCTTGGCGACGCTGAGGTCGTGGGCGCCGACGGCCGCCAGGGCTTGCCAGCGCGCGAGGGTCGCGCCCGCGCCGGGCAGCGGCAGGCGATCCAGGCCCGCTTCGTTCAGGCAGCGCAGGGCAGCGCCGGGGTGCTCGACGGCGCGTCCAGACAAATACGATTGCAGCGTTGCTGCGAATGGTGGCGATGCGGCGTGCATGGTGGCGTACGGGACAGTTTGTTGCCGTTAAACAGTTGCAATAAAGCCATCTTAGCACTTTGCTTGCGATCGCCACGCACGCCTGAAGGCTGAGCTGCCACGGTGCATCCGTTGCCGATGGCCGCGCTGGTGGCCGGTTTTTCCGGTGTGTTGCAACGCATGTCGGTTAGTTGCAAAACAATGGCGACTGACGCGCCGGCCCGGATGCGGTATCGTTTCCGCCTCATCCACGACAGGAACACCAATGACGGACGCCATCCATTTCTACGAACCGCGCCTGGGCCATGGCCTGCCGCACGACCCGTTCAACGCCATCGTCGGTCCCCGCCCCATCGGCTGGATCGGTTCGCTGTCCGCCGACGGCGTACCGAACCTGGCCCCGTACAGCTTCTTCAACGCCTTCAACTACGTGCCGCCGATCGTCGGCTTCTCCAGCACGAGCCTGAAGGACAGCGTCAGGAACATCGAAGCCACGCGCGAATTCACCTGGAACCTCGTCACCCGTCCCCTGGCCGAGCGCATGAACGCCACCTCCGCCGCGGTCGGCCCCGATGTCGACGAGTTTGCGCTGGCGGGCCTCGCGCCTGCCCCGTCGCGTCTCGTCGCCGCCCCGCGCGTGGCCGAGAGTCCCGTGTCCTTCGAATGCCGTTGCACCCAGCTGATCCAGCTGCAGCGCCACGACGGGAACGCAGTCGAGGCATGGCTGGTGCTGGGCGAAGTCGTCGGCGTGCACATCGACCGCGCCCTGCTCAAGGACGGCATCTACGACACGGCCAACGCCGGCCACGTCTTGCGCGGCGGCGGCCCTTCCGACTACTTCGCCATCGGTCCGGAGCAGCTTTTTCATATGTTCCGCCCCGGCGCGAAACCCTGAGTCTTTACGAAGGCCATTTAATAGCACGATCGTTCAGTCACCAAAAACGCCGCGATCACGTATCATGGCTGCCCCGAGCCCGCGAGCGGGTCGCGGCATGCTGCGCGCACGAACAACAAGAGCGCCGCGCAGCGGCCGTCCGACCGGGCTCGCAGAATACTTCAAGTATCGGCCGCACCATCGGCCAACCACATCGGCATAGGAGCAAGAATGAGTATCGAAAGCAGTCAGGACGAATCCAGGGACACCCAGTTGCGCGCGGATGCGCTCGAATATCACCGCAGCCCCGTGCGCGGCAAGATCGAAGTCGTCGCGACCAAGCCGCTGTCCAACCAGCGCGACCTGTCGCTGGCCTATTCGCCTGGCGTGGCCTATGCCTGCGAAGAGATCGCCGCCGACCCGGCGATGGCCGCGGAATACACCTCGCGCGGCAACCTGGTGGCCGTGATCTCGAACGGCACCGCCGTCCTGGGCCTGGGCAACATCGGCCCGCTGGCGTCGAAGCCCGTCATGGAAGGCAAGGGCTGCCTCTTCAAGAAGTTCGCCGGCGTCGACGTGTTCGACCTGGAACTGGCCGAGAACGATCCGGACAAGCTGGTCGACGCCATCGCCATGCTGGAGCCGACCGTGGGCGGCATCAACCTCGAGGACATCAAGGCGCCCGAGTGCTTCTACATCGAGAAGAAGCTGCGCGAGCGCATGAACATCCCCGTCTTCCACGACGACCAGCACGGCACCGCGATCATCTCCAGCGCCGCCCTGCTGAACGCCTTGAAGGTCGTGGGCAAGGACATCGGCAGCGTCAAGCTGGTCTGCTCGGGCGCCGGCGCCGCGGCGATCGCCTGCCTGGACATGATGGTGAGCCTGGGCGTGCAACAGCAGAACATCTACGTCACCGACTCCAAGGGCGTGATCTGGCAGGGCCGCGAAGCGAACATGGAAGCCAACAAGGCGCGCTACGCGCAGGCGACCGACGCGCGCACGCTGGCCGACATCGTCGACGGCGCGGACGTGTTCCTGGGCTGCTCCACCGCGGGCGTGCTGACGGCGCCGATGGTCAAGACCATGGCCAACAGCCCGATCATCCTGGCGCTGGCCAACCCGGAACCGGAGATCCGCCCGGAAGTGGCGAAGGCCGCCCGTCCGGACTGCATCGTCGCGACCGGCCGTTCGGACTATCCGAACCAGGTCAACAACGTGCTGTGCTTCCCCTACATCTTCCGCGGCGCGCTGGACTGCGGCGCGACCCGCATCACCGACGAGATGAAGCTCGCCTGCGTGACCGCGATCGCGGCGCTGGCCGAAGCGGAAGCCAACGACGCCGTCGCCGCCGCCTACGCCGGCCAGGACCTGTCGTTCGGCCCCGACTACATCATCCCGAAGCCGTTCGACCCGCGCCTGATGGCCGCGATCGCCCCGGCCGTGGCCGCGGCCGCCGCCGCATCGGGCGTGGCGACCCGCCCGATCGAGGACATGGACGCCTACCGCGACAAGCTCGGCGAGATGATCTACCACACCGGCTTCTTCATGAAGCCCGTGTTCTCCAAGGCCAAGGCGCTGCCGCGCCGCGTCGCCTACGCCGAGGCGACCGACCAGCGCGTGCTGCGCGCCGTGCAGACCGTGGTCGACCAGGGCCTGGCACGTCCGGTGCTGATCGGCGCCGCCGCCGAGATCGAGGCCGCCGTCAAGGCATCCGGCCTGCGCCTGCGCCGCGAAGTCGACTACGCGCTGGTCGAGCCGGAAGCGGGCGTCGACACGACCCTGCAGGCCGCCCGCCTGGTCACCGCCGGCCAGGCCGATGCGCTGATCTGCGGCATGAAGGGCAGCTACGATACGCACCTGAACCACGTGAAGGCCGAGATCGGCCTGGCGCCGGGCGCCGAGACGCTGGCCGCCATGAACGCGCTGGTGCTCGACAAGATGACGCTGTTCATCACCGACACCTACGTCAACGACAACCCGAACGCACAGGAACTCGCAGCCATCACCCGCCTGGCAGCCGACGCGATGGTGCACTTCGGCGTCGAGCCGAAGGCCGCGCTGCTGTCGCACTCCATCTTCGGCTCGTCCGAGCGTCCGTCCGCCGTCAAGATGCGCGAGGCGCGCGCCCTGCTGGCATCGAGCTCTCCGCAGCTGCAGGTGATCGGCGAAGTGCACGGCGACGCCGCGCTGTCGGAAGACATCCGCCGCCTGTACCAGCCGCAGGAAGCCGAAGGCGGCTTCGCCGGCGCGGCCAACCTCTTGGTGATGCCGTCGCTGGACGCCGCGAACATCCTGTTCAACGTGCTCAAGGTCACCTCGGGCAAGGGCGTCACCGTCGGTCCGATCCTGCTGGGCGCGGCCAAGCCGGTGCACATCCTGAGCCCGAGCGCGACCGTGCGCCGTATCGTCAACATGACGGCGCTGGCGGTTGCAGGAGTGCGATAAGCCTCCACCTGAAACAACGTCATCCCCGCGCAGGCGGGGATCCAAGCTGAGCTTCCGAAGTCGGTACGTCGAAAAGGCCGCGCGGCTTCCGGCGTAGCGATGCCTGTCGCTCAGTATGGATCCCCGCCTTCGCGGGGATGACGGTCTTGCGTGCGTTGCAGTGCTCAACACGGGCGGGACATCAATGCACCCGCCGCCGCCGCATCGACGAGCTCCAGCCCTCCAGGTCCACCCCGTCCCGCATGTCCGCGCAAGCATCCACCAGCTTGTCGATCTCCCTCCTCCCCAAGCCGCAATTGAGCGTCAGCCGCACCAGCGAGCGGTTCTTGGCCGTCGCCGGCGCGCAGAACACGGCGCCCTGGATGCCGCGTTCCTCGAGCGCCTTGCGCAAGACCAGCGTCTTCGGCTCCGGTCCCGCTTCCAGCGCCACGATCTGCTCGGTGCCGTCGTCGATGCAATAGCCCAGGCGCGTCAGGCGCTCGCGCACCTCGACGGTGATGCGGCGCAGCGCGTCGCGGCGGGCGTCGGCGGCGCGCACCAGGTCGATGGCGGCATCGAAGAAGGCCAGCTCGTGGTTCAGCAGGCAGGAACTGAAGATGGCCGGGCGCGACGCCGACAGGAAGTAGCCCTTGAAGCGGCTCGAACAGGTGATCAATCCGGCCCGTCCGGCGAAGGCCTTGGCCAGCGAGGCGGTACGGAAGTGCACGCGGTCCTCCAGGCCCATGGCGACCACGATGCCCGCTCCCGCCGGACCGTGCGTGCCGAGCGAATGCGATTCGTCCACCACCAGGATGCTGCCGCTCTTTTCCGCGATGTCGACCACCTCGCGCAGCGGGGCAACGCTGCCGTTGGTGCTGTACAGCGCGTCGATCACGATCACGCCGCGTCCGTGCTTGGCGACCTGGCGCGCCAGGTGGCCGGCGTCGTTGTGCAGGAACGGCACGCCCAGCGCCTGCGCCGACTGCACGCCTTCCCACAGCGAGGCGTGGGCCATCATGTCGAGGTAGACGGGCACGCCGGGCTCGGCCAGGCTTTGCAGCAGGCCGACGTTGGCGGCCCAGCCGGATTGGGCGAGCACCGTGTCCTCGGCCGCGAGGTACTCGGCGAACTTGGCTTCCAGCCGGTGCTGGGCACTGCCGGCCTGCAGGAACACCGAGGACATCAGCGCCTGCCCGGCATTGTTCCGCAAGCAGGCGACTTGCGCCTGCACCAGCCCAGGGTCACTGGCGATGCACAGGTAGTCGTTCCCGGCCAGCATGACGGCGCCGGGGCCGGGACGCTTCCAGACGTGCATGTGTTCCCCACCGAGCAGTTGCTCGACACGGGTGACGTAATGCTCGTCCATGCGCCGCGTGACGAAGGCGGGCAGATCGTGGCTGGCGGGACGGCCCGGGCGGGCGCTGGACGGCGTGACGTGGGATGCGAGATCGATCATGATGTTTTCCTCCAAAAAAAATAGTCATTTTGCAATTACTATTTACCGACGGATAAGTCATGCGCGCACTGTTGACCGAGATCAACGTCTCGTATCCATTTTGCGTCACTATCGACCTGAGTTGCGTCAGATCAATTTTACGGATGCAAAAACCATGAGCCCCCTCGCGAGCGGAATCGCCGGCGCAGTACGTAGCGGCCGGTTCAAGCACCTGCTGCTGAAGTGGCTGCTGGTGCAGGAACAACAGCACGCCATCGTTGCTACCAGGCTGCGCCTGCTGGCCTGGATCGGCGTCCTCGGCATGCCGGCCTATTACCTGATCTGGACGACCTGGTTCCCCCAGCGCTACGAAAGCCCGCTGCTGCGCGCGCTGGGCATGGCGCTGTGCGTGCCCGCACTGTTCGCCCACCAGGTCAAGGGCAACAGGCTGCTGCGCACCTACGAATTCGTCGGCGTCACCTACGTGCTGCCGTTCTTCTTCACCTATATGTTCCTGATGAACGATGGCTCGGCCGTCTGGGCACAGTCGCTGCTGGCGGCGCTGATCGTGCTGTTCCACTTCGACTGGTGGTGGGCGCTGGCCTCGTTCGCCGCCGGCACGCTCGCCGCCGCCGGGCTGTTCGCCGCCCATGGCAACGGCACCCCGCTGGCACAGTCCCATATGCTGGAACAGGCGCCGATCTACCTGTTCACGATCGCGGTGGTGTCGGTGACCAAGCTGGGGCGGCGCGTGCTGGCGCGCGAAAAGCTGGCGGGCATGGCGCAGGCCCTCGCGCTGGTCGCGCACGAACTGCGCACGCCGCTGATGGGCGTGACCGCGAATGTGCGTGGCATCGAGCGGGTGGCGCAGCGCCTCGGCGCCCGCGGGCCGGATACCGGCGTCGATGCGGCGCTGGAACGGATCCGCTACGACGTGTGTCACATGAACCGCCTGATCGACCTGTTCCTGGAGTCGGCCACGGCACTGGAGCGCGAGCTGGCGCCGACCGAGGCGCTGTCCATGGCGCGCGTGGTGCAAGCCGCCATCGAGCGCTATCCGTTCGCCAGCGGCGCCCAGCGCAGCAAGGTCGAAGTCGTGGTGCGGCGCGACTTCTGCTTCGCCGGCCGCGACGACCTGTGCGCGGTGCTGCTCCTGAACCTGCTGCGCAATGCGCTCAAGGCGCTGCAGCGCGCCGAGCGCTCGGACGTCCGCGGCGCCGCCGGCAGGGTCAGGATCGTCATCGACGGCGCCCGCGTGCGTCCGCGCCTGCTCGTCATGGACAGCGGCTGCGGCATCCCGGAGGGACAGTTGCCGCTGATCTTCGAGCGCTTCCATTCGAATCCGCCCGGCTCCGGCGCCGGCATCGGCCTGGCCCTGTGTCGGGACATCGTGCGTGCCTGGCACGGCACCATCCGCTGCCGCTCGCGCGAGCGCAACTACACCGTGTTCTCCGTCGCCTTTCCGCGCGCGGTCGCTCCTTGATCCACGCTCCTTGATCCACGCTCCTTGATCCACGCTCCCCGGTCCATCATCATGGCACTCCCCCTCTACCAGCATCCGAGCACCGTCGTCCTCGTCGACGACAACACCAGCTTCCTCGACAGCGTGCGCTTCCAGCTTGGCGAACACATGCCGGCCCGTACCTTCGGCGACGCGCTCGCAGCCATCGCCTGGCTGCGCGAGCGCAGCCGCGCCAGCGTCCCCGCGCACTTCTTCTCGCCCGGCATCGACACCTTCGCCGCCCAGCCGCTCAACGTGGCGCTGCACGTCGAGCGCATCTGCCGCATCGTCAGCGACCCGCAGCGCTTCGCGACGCCGTCCGTGCTCGTCGTCGACTATTCGATGCCGGGCCTGAACGGCATCCAGGTCTGCGAAGCGGTGCGCGCCCTGCCCTGCCGGCGCATCCTGCTCACCGGCGCGGCCGACGAGCGCATCGCCATCGACGCCTTCAACCGCGGACTGATCGACCGTTACATCCGCAAGAGCGACCACGACGCACTCGACCGCCTGGACGACGAGCTGGCGACGCTGCAGCGCCGCTACTTCCTCGAGCAAGCCGACGCGCTGCGCAAGCTGCTGCCGCTGCACGGCTACGGCTTCATCGACGACGGCGCCATCGCCATGCTGGTCGAGCAGACGATCGCCTGCTGCGGCATCGTCGAGCACTACCTGGTGCACGATCCGGCCGGCTTCCTGATGCTGGACCGCGAGGGCAAGTGCTGGACGCTGGTCGTGGAGACCGAGCAGACGATGGGGGCGCACCTCGAGATGGCGCGCGACAGCGGCGCGCCGCCTTCGCTGCTGGAGGCGCTGGAGCGGCGCGTCGTGATCCCCAATTTCAGCGAGGGCGACGGCATGTATTCGCCGGCCTTCGGCAAGGACTGGTACCGCTGGACGGCGCCGGCGCGCATCTGCGAAGGGCGCCAGCGCTACTACTGGGCGCTGTTCGAAACGCGCCCCGGCTTTCTCCCGCAACCGGCCTCCTTCGCCGACTACCTGCGCCTGGAAAGCTGAGCTTTGCGCTATGCTGTGGTCCCCATGCCACCGTTCGCGCCTACCATGCCCAGACTTCGCACCGCCGCGCCACTTCCCACACTGATCCCCGCCCTGCTCGCCGCCGCCCTGCTTCCCGCAGTCCCGGCCGCCCGTGCCGCCGAACCGACAGGGGACCTCCGCGTCCACGCGCTCGCCAACGGCACGGTGCGTGCCGAAGTCGCCGAACGGATCGGCGGACGTCTGGTGGCTTTCGGTCTCGCCGGCCGGCCCAGCTTCCTGCGCTTCGATGCCGCGGCCGGCGCGGCCGAGCCCCGCGTCGACGCCTACGCCGACAATATCGGCTACCTGGGCCACGAAGTCTGGGTCGGTCCGCAGAAGCAGTGGTGGGTGCACCAGCGCGTGAACGCACAGCGCGCGGCGGCGGCCGCGAACTGGCCGCCCGATCCCTGGCTGGGCCTGTCGAACACCGTCGTCGTCGAGGACAGTCCGACGGCGCTGGCCCTGCGCGGACCGGCCAGTCCCGTGAGCGGCGTCGCGCTCGAGAAGCGCTATGCCCTCGTCGCGGGCCGGCCCAACAGCCTGCGCCTGGACGTGCGCGCCATTAACCGGCGCGACACCCGGGTGGCCTGGGACATCTGGTTCAATACGCGCGCCCATGCCGACACGGCCGTCTACGTGCCGGTCGCATCGCGCGGCGACGTGCGCGTCGAGGCCGCGCAGAAGGACCGCCCCGTCCCCGCCTTCACGCTGGAGCGCGGCCTGTTCGCGCTCGACGTCCCTGCGCCCGAAGCCCCGGACGCCGCGCACAAGGGCAAGGTGTTCCTGCAGCCGTCCGGCGGCTGGCTGGCGGGCTTCCGCGCCGGCCAGGTGCTCGTCATCCAGTTCCCGCACCAGCCGCGCAGCGCCATCCACCCGGACCAGGGCCAGGTCGAGCTGTACCACGACGTGGTGCCGGGGCAGGCCGACGAGGGCGTCCTCGAGATGGAGGTGCATGCGCCCTACCGCCGGCTGGCGCCGCGCGCGGCGATGGCGGCGCACGAACTGTGGACGATCCTGCCCTACGACGGCCCGGCCACGCGCGCCGGCCACGTGGCCTTCCTGCGTGCGCATGCGCGGGAGCTGGGACTCGACGGCATCTAGCCTTTCGGCAGGAGCCGGCCACAGGCAAACTATGGCATGATGGTATGTTCATCATCATGCTACGGAAAGCCATTCGGAATGACAGCAACCAACGACTATGATGCGATCGTCGTGGGCGGCGGCCTGGCCGGCCTCGCCATGAGTCGCGCCCTGCAGCGTCACGGCGCACGCCACGTCGTCCTGGAGCGGCGCGACGCCGTTCCCGACGACGGCTTCGCGATCAACCTCCCCGGCAACGCCATCGCGGCACTGCACGCGCTGGGCCTGGGGGATGCGCTGTCCGGCCTCGGCGCGCCGACCCGCCGCCGCGAGTACAGGGACCACCGCGACCGCCTGCTGTTCGAGGTCGACGAGGACGCCTTCTGGGGACAAGCCCACCGCCCCCGCTGCGTCAAGCGCAGCGACCTGATGGCGCTGCTGCGCGAGGGCCTGCCGGCGGACACGCTGCGCCTGGCGAGTCCCGTCGAATCGATCGCGGCCGGCGTGGACGGCGCCACCGTCGTCACGTCGGGCGGACAGGCGCTCCAGGGACGCATCGTGATCGGCGCCGACGGCGTGCATTCGCGCACGCGCGCCTGCGCCTTCCCCGACACGTCCGTGCAATCGGCCGTGCTGTCGACGTCGAGCTGGCGCTTCATCGCGCCCGATCCGGGCGTCGACTGCTGGAAGGTGTGGGCCGGGCCGCGCGCGCTGTTCCTCCTGATCCCGCTCGGTAACGGCGAGGTCTATGGCTGGGCCAGCGACACGTCCGGCGGGGATGTCGGTAGCAGCGCGGACGGCCTGGATGCGGTCTTCGCCGGCTTCCCGGCCGCCGTGACGAAGACGGTCGATTTCCTCATGCGCCACCCGGCGCAGATCCACCATTCCCCGCTGGCCGAAGTGCGCATGCCCGCATGGAGCAGCGGGCGGATCGTCCTGATCGGCGATGCGGCGCATGCCACCGCACCCGTGTGGGCGAAGGGCGGCGCGCTGGCGTTCGAGGATGCGCAGGCGCTCGGCGCCATCCTGGCGGACGGCGGCAACTGGTCGCAGGCTGGCGCCCGCTTCGACGCGGCTCGGCGCGAACGCGTGGCCCACGTGCAGGCGATGACGGACAAGATGTCGAAGGCGGCGCGCCTGCCGGCCTTCGTGCGCAACCTGCTGCTGCCCTTCGTGGGACCGAAGAACTATACGGCCACGTACGGGCCGCTGCGGGGGTAGGACCCGTCCCGGTAGGGTGCGCGCGGTGGGCACATGGTGCCCACCCTACCCGGCGCTATGGGGTAGCGGGCGGCGCCTCTAGTCGCCGCGCCAGCGCGGGCGGCACGGGGTAGTCCGGATAGGCCTGACGGAAGTCCCGCCACGCCGCGCGCGCCTCGGCGGCGCGGCCGGCGTCGAGCAGTCCTTCGATCTGCGCGATGCGTTGCTGCGGTCCCTGCGCCGGCGCGGCCTGGGCCGGCGCATCCGTCCGGCCGCCCTGCCATTGCAGCCCCACCGACACGCCGATCGCGACGAGCGCCGCCACGGCCAGCGGCAGGCGCCAGCGTCCCAGCGGCGATGCGACGAGGGCGCGCTCTTCCGCGTCCTGCGCTGCTTCCGTCCCGGCAGGAGCGGATTCCTTGTTACCGTTGCGGTCCGGATCGTGGCCGGTCATGGTCCTGCCTTTCTGGGGGTTCGCCATGGCCGCATCTTACCATCGCCTGCGCCGGCCGGATTCAGTGGTGCGCGCGGCGCTGCATCCGGTGGTGCATGCGGCGCAGGCCCAGCCAGACAGCACCGCACACGATCGGCACCAGCACGCCCGTCGCCACCTCCGGGTTGAGCGGCACGCCGACGCCCTTGAGCGCCTTGCCGGCATAACCCAGCAGGCCGATCACGTAATAGGAGATGGCGGCCACCGACAAGCCCTCGACGGCCTGCTGCAGGCGCAGCTGCTGGGCCGCGCGCCGGTCCATCGACTGCAGGATCTGGCGGTTCTGGTTTTCATGGACGATCGATACGCGCGTGCGCAGCAGGTCGTTGACGTTGCCGATGCGGCGCGCCAGCGCGTCCAGGCGCACGGCCGTCGATTCGCAGGTGCTCATGGCCGGCGACAGGCGCCGGTCCATGAATTCGCCGACGGTGGGCACGCCTTCGATGCGGGCCTCGCGCAATTCCTCGATGCGGGCCTTGACCAGGCGGTGGTAGGCCTTCGAGGCAGAGAAGCGGTAGCCGTGGTCGAGCGACAGCTTTTCCTGGCGCGCAGCCAGCCGCGTGATCTGGTCCAGCAATTCCTGGTCCGCATTGTCGGGGTGGTCGCCGTCGACCATGCGCGCGGCCAGCAGCGCCAGCTCGGCCTCGATGTCGTCGAGGGCGGCCCCGACTTCGCGCGCCGTCGGCAAGCCTAGCAGCGCCATCATGCGGTAGGTCTCGATTTCCAGCACGCGCTGCACGAGGCGCGGCGCCTGCTGGGCGCGCATGTCGACGTCGCGCAGCACGAAGCGCGAGAAACCGTCGGCCTGGATCGCGAAATCGGTCCACACCTCGCCGCCCTGCATCACGCGCGAGCCGACCAGCGTCGTCGTGCTGAACGCATCCAGCAACGCGGCCTGGTCGGCCGGGCCGCGGTCGAGCACCACGTGCACGGCCGCCATCAGCCGGCCGCGCAGCGCCTCGATCCAGGTCTGCGGCAGGTGGGCCAGCGGAACCTTGTCGAAGGCCTCTTCCAGCGGCAGGCTGGAGGCGATCTTCTCGGTGAAGGTATAACTGGCGAACTCCGTATGGCATTCCCACTTGAGGCGGAAACGGCCGAAGTCATGGTAGAAGTGGTTGGCGGCGGCGTTCGGCGCCGCCACGCCGAAATGGGCGCACAGCTGCACCAGCAGCGCGTGCTGGGCCGGGCCGTTATTGCTGCGCGAACCGGATTCGCTGGCACGGTAGACGGCAAGGTGGGTGATCGCTTCCGGCGCTTCCACCTGCAGGAAGGGGCGCGAATGGATCTCGGCGGCGAGCGGCACGCGCTGGGCGTGACTGAGACTGGTGTAGGCGGTAATCATGGTCCTGGTACATCGGGTCCTGGTACATCGGTTCGTGGGGCGGCGCCGGGCTCTGCGGCCCGTCTGCGCTGTCAGTCTCCACCGTCATTCTACATGGCAATACGCCCACGTCTCCGGACCGGAAGACAGGGCCATATTTGCTAATCACTGTCCACGGTGTAAGCTATGGGCCCGGCGCAGTGCATCGACGCGCCGCCGGCGGACGACTCCATCCACTTATTCGAGCCTTCAGACAGAATGAAATCCACGACAGAGCAAGATACCGGCCTTCCCCTCGACATGGTCATCTTCGGCGGCATGGGCGACCTCGCCATGCGCAAACTGCTTCCCGCGCTATATTCGGCCTTCCTGCACGGCAACCTGCCGGCATCGACCCGGATCATCTCGACGGGCCGCCAGGATTTCAACCGGGAAGCGTATCTGGCCCACGTGGTCGAGCATTCGCGCACCTTCATCCCGAAGGACAATTTTGACGACAAGACCTGGGACGGCTTCCTGCATCTGCTGGAGTACGTCCGCCTGGACGTCCAGCAGGCGCCCGACTTCGGCGCCCTGGCCAAGGCCTCGCGCGCCGGCGCCCAGCGCGTCTACTACCTGTCGACGGCGCCATCGCTGTTCACCACCATCTGCGAGAAGCTGGCGGCTGCCGGCCTCGTCGACGAGCACTCGCGCGTGGTACTGGAAAATCCGATGGGCCAAGACCTGGCCTCGGCCATAGAGATCAAAGAGGCGGTCGGCAATCACTTCGCAGAATCTCATATCTACCGAATCGACCACTACCTCGGCAAGGAAACCGTGCAGAACCTGATGGTGCTGCGCTTCGGTAACTCGATCCTGGAACCGCTGTGGCGCGCGCCGAACATCTCCAGCGTGCAGATCACGGTGGCCGAGGAAGTGGGCGTGGGCAGCCGCGCCGGCTTCTACGACGGCACCGGCGCCATGCGCGACATGGTCCAGAACCACCTGCTGCAGCTGCTGTGCATCGTCGCCATGGAACCGCCGACCTCGCTGTCGCCGGACGCCGTGCGCGACGAGAAGCTGAAGGTGCTGCGCTCGCTGCGCCGCCCGACGCTGGCCGACATCGCGCGCGACACCGTGCGCGGCCAGTATGTGCAAGGCGTGTCCGGCAACCAGGAAGTGCCGGGCTACCACGAGGAAAAGAACGTCCCCGAGGACAGCAAGACCGAGACCTTCGTGGCGCTGCGTACCTTCATCGACACCTGGCGCTGGTCCAAGGTGCCGTTCTACCTGCGCACCGGCAAGCGCATGGCGCGCCGCTCGTCGAAGATCGTCATCGAATTCGCGAATCCGCCGTTCCCGCTGTTCCCCGGCATGCCGGGCGGCGTCGCCAACCGCCTCGTGATGGAGCTGCAGCCGGAAGAAGCGATCAAGCTGCAGATCATGGCCAAGGAACCGGGCAGCGGCATGCAGATGCAGCAGGTAGCGCTGAACCTGGACCTGCAATCGGCCTTCCAGCAGCGCCGCGCCGAAGCCTACGAACGCCTGCTGGTGGACGTGGTGCGCGGCCGCCTGACCCACTTCATGCGCCGCGACGAGCTGGAAGCGGCATGGGAATGGGCCGACCCGATCATCGAAGGCTGGCAGACGCTGAACGAGAAGCCGCACACGTATGCGGCCGGTTCCTGGGGCCCGGCGGAAGCGTTCACGCTGCTGGCGCGCGACGGGTTCCACTGGGTCGAGTAAGGGTAGTCTCCAGCGGGCGCGGCGCTCGGCGCCGCTCGCTCGGCGCTAGTCCTGGTCGCGCCCGCTGATCCATTCCAGCCAATTGCAGTCCGGACAGCGGCTGCACCAGAGTACGCCGAAGAACGTCGCGCAGCCGAGGACGAGCAGCGTCGCCTGCAGCGCGATGTCGGATTCGAAGCCGTGGAATATATTCGTCATGGCGTCTTCCCTCCCCTGGCTGTCAATATAGCCCCGTTCATGCCGGGAATCCAGTGCGCGCACGCTTCCCGTTTCGCTGCACCGCAACATGGCGGTACGCTTTGGCGCGCCGCAAACGTGTGTTGCGTTGTACCGGAACACGCTTGGAAGCTGCCCGCCGCTGGCGTAGAGTGCGTTGTCCCGACTCAGACGAGAACGCCATGACGACGAGTAACTGGAATGCCCTCGGGCCGCTGGGGGTGCAGGCATTGAAGAACATGGACCGCAGCCGCCAGGCCCGCGGCAAGATGCTGGACCGGGCCGGCTACGGCCCGCAGGAGACGCCGCATACCGTGCTGCACGAGGAGCCGGGTCTGAAGCTGCGGCGCTACGGCGACACGGGCACGCGCGCCGTGCTGATCGTGCCGGCGCCCATCAAGCGCTCCTACATCTGGGACCTGGCGCCGGAGGTCAGCGTCGTGCGGCGCTGGCTTGAGCGCGGCTGGCGCGTCTACCTGGCCGAGTGGGTACCGGTCGACGACGAGAACGGCGCCGCCTTCGGCTTCGACGACTACGGCGACCGCCTGCTGTCCGCCTGCCGCCAGGCCATCGCGGCCGACGGTGCCGACGGACCGCCCGTGATTGCCGGGCATTCGCTGGGCGGCATCCTGACGGCCATCCACAGCGCGCTGTACCCGGATGACGTCCGCGCCACGATCCTGCTGGAAGCGCCGCTGCACTTCGAACCGGCATCGTGCTGCTTCAACCCGCTGGTGCGCGCCGTGTCGGACGCCAAGGCGATCGCCGACGCGTTCGGCCAGGTGCCCGGCGTCTTCCTCAACATGATGAGCGCGATGGCCGAGCCGCAGGCATTCCAGTGGGAGCGCATGACGGACCGCTGGCTGTCGATGCTCGACCCGGACCGCCAGGCGCTGGCCAACTACATGCGCGTGGAGCGCTGGACCCACGACGAATTCCCCCTGCCCGGCCGGCTGTTCACCGACATCGTCGAGCGCCTGTACCGCAACGACGAACTGACGCGCGGCCAGTTGCAGGTGGCGGGCCGCACGGTTGGCCCCGCCGACCTGCGCGCGCCGCTGGCCAGCGTGGCCGACCCGCGCAGCAAGGTGATCCCGCTGGACGCCGTGCTGCCCTTCCACGAGGCGGCCGGCAGCGACGACAAGCTGTTGCTGCACTACCGCGGCGACATCGGCGTCAACCTGCAGCATGTGGGCGTGCTGGTGGGCCGCAATGCCCACGCGACGCTGTGGCCGGCGATCTTCGGCTGGCTGGACGGCATCGAGGATGGAGTGGACGGCAACGCCGGCCGCGGCGAAGCCATCGCATCCTGACGCGAAAGCGGTGGCGCCCGCCGCTGCGACCGCTCGCACGAATTTTCCTATTTGCAACAATTCGTGAGTATGTACGCCGCTCGCGCCGCTTAGAATGGCATGGCGCGAGGGCGTACCCACCTGCCCCTCTTCCGTCGCGATGCGGCGCGCACCACGTGCAGCGCCGGCATCCCGCCGCTCGCTCGTGCTCATCGACATTTCCCACATTTCAAGGAGAAGACGTGAAGACCGACCGGTTCGGACGCGCTGTTGCCGCCATATTGTTCGTCATCGCGCCCATCGTGGCGCACGCCCAGCCTGCGAAGATCGACCGCGATGCGGAGATGAAGGCAGCGTCGGACGCTGCCAAGGCCGCCGTCCGGTCAGGGCCGGCGGAAATTCCGCTCGCCGGCCAGGCGGTACTCAAGCTGCCGGATGGGTACTCCTTCATTCCCCAGCCCCAGGCCGACCAGATGCTCAAGGCGATGGGCAACGGCTCCGATCCGACCCGGCTGGGCATCATCCTGCCGCCGGACGGCGCCAGCTTCATCGTGCCGCGCTATATTGAATCAGGCTACATCAAGGACGACGAAGCCAGGGACTGGAAAGCCGACGAGCTGCTCGACAGCGTGAAGGCAGGCACCGAAGAAAGCAACAAGGAACGCCAGGTCCGGGGCCTGCCGGAGATGGAGATCGTGGGTTGGCGCCAGACGCCGGCCTACGATAAATCCACGCACCGCCTGACGTGGGCGATCGAAAGCAAGGACAAGGGGTCTGCGGAAGGAGAGCACGGCGCCAACTACAATACCTATGTGCTGGGCCGCGAAGGCTATCTGTCGATGAACCTGGTCACGGGCCTGGCCGAACTCCCGGCCAACAAGCCGTTCGCGGAGACCATCCTCGCGCATACGGATTTCAATGCCGGCAAGCGCTACGCGGACTTCAATGCCGCCACCGACAAGGTCGCGGAATACGGCATCGCCGCGCTCGTGACCGGCGTCGTGGCCAAGAAGCTGGGGCTGTTCGCCGTGATCGCGGCGTTCGTCCTCAAATTCGCCAAGCTGTTCGCCATTGCCGCGATCGGCGTATTCGCAGCCGTCGCCAAGTTCTTCAAGCGCGGCAAGCCGGACGCATCCGCCCCTTGAAATCGCTGCTGCTGTTGCTGTTGGGCGCCGGCAAGCTCGGCAAGTTGCTGACGACCGGCGGCACCATGCTGCTGTCGGTTGCCGCCTATGCGCTGGTGTACGGATGGCGTTATGCGGTCGGCTTCGTCGGCCTGCTGTTCTGCCACGAGATGGGCCACTTCGTCGCCGCGCGCCAGCGCAAGCTTCCAGTCGGCGTGCCGACCTTCATTCCCTTCGTCGGCGCCTGGATCGACATGAAGGAAATGCCCAAGGACGTCGAGACCGAGGCCTACGTCGGCGTCGCCGGGCCGCTGGTGGGCACGCTCGCCGCACTCGGTTGCTACGGCCTGGCGCGGGAATTCGACAGCCGCCTGCTGCTGGCGCTCGCATACGCCGGATGCTTCCTCAATCTGTTCAACCTGATCCCGTTGTCGCCGCTCGACGGCGGCCGGGTCACGGCGATCCTGTCCCCGCGCGTCTGGTTGCTGGGCGTCCCGGTGCTGGCGGCTGTCTTCGTCTGGCGTCCCAGCCCGATGCTCATCCTGATCGGCATGCTCGCGCTGCCCCAGCTTGCCGCGGCCTGGCATTACGACCCGAAGGCGCCGGACAACCAGCGCTACTACGCCGTATCGCTCGACGACAGGCTCACCTACGGCGCCTTGTACCTGGGCCTGATCGTCTTCCTCAGCCTGATGCTGCAACATCTGCACGCGGAACTCGGTACGGGAATCTGATCCCCGCGATCCCGAACAGGTTGTCATACTCTTGCTCTACAATGCCGCATCTTCATTTGGATGAGGCGGCACATGGCGACAGCGGCGTTCAGCTACGGGTCCGACGTATCGGGCCTGGTCTGGGGCTTCCTGATGGGCGACGGCGTCCCGGCACGGCAGGTCGACGCGTCCGAGGCGGTGGCATGGATGGCGCATCCGGAGCCCGGGCGCTTCACCTGGCTGCACTTCAACCTGTCGAACGCGGCCAGCGAGCGCTGGCTGCGCGCCCACGCCGGCCTGCCCGACGAGTTCTACGAAATCCTGCACCAGGGCTCGCGCTCGACCCGCATGAGGTGGCGGACGATGCGCTGATCGCCGTCGTCAACGACGTCCAGCATAATTTTTCCTTCGACAGCGCCGACATCTCGACCCTGTGGGTGCACGTGACGCCGCGCGGCGTGATCAGCGCGCGCAGGAAGCCGCTGGAATCGATCGAGCGGCTGCGCCAGGACGTGCTGCAGGGATCGCCCATCCGCTCGCCGGCCGAGCTGCTCGTGCACCTGCTGCGCGACCAGGCCGACATCCTCGTCAACATCGTGCGCGAAGCCGTCGAACGCGTCGACGCCGCCGAGGACCAGTTGCTGGCCGGCCGCCTGACGCGCCGGCGCGAAGACCTGGGCGCGCTGCGCCGCGTGCTGGTGCGGCTGCAGCGGCTGCTGGCGCCGGAACCGGCGGCGCTGTTCCGCCTGCTGCAGCGCCCGCCCGCCTGGGTCGAACGCGACGACCGCGAGGAGCTGCGCCAGTCGACCGAGGAATTCGCCGTCGTGCTGCGCGACCTGGCCGCGCTGCAGGAACGCATCAAGCTGCTGCAGGAAGAGATCGCGGCCCGCGTCAACGAGGACAACAACCGCAGCCTGTTCCTGCTGACCATCGTCACCGTGATGGCGCTGCCGATCAACCTGATCGCCGGCCTGCTCGGCATGAACGTGGGCGGCGTGCCGCTGTCCCAGCACGCGCACGGGTTCTGGATCGTGCTGGGCTTCACGGCGGCGGTGACAGGGGCGATCGCGTGGGTGCTGTTGCGCCTGCAGCGGCCGCGCTAGGGATAAGCCTTAACCAGCCAGCGCCTTGATGGCCGCCGCCAGCCGGTCGAGGTCTTCGTTGCGGGTAAACCAGGACGGCGTGACGCGGATGCAGGCGCCGCCCGCCGGCCCCTTGCGCGCGACGGTGAAGATGCCGTATTCGTCGGCCAGCCGCCGCGCCAGCGCCACGTTGTCCTCGTAGCTCGTCTTGCCGCGCAGGCGGAACGAGGTCAGCGCCCCGTACATCGTGGGGTCCTCGGGCGTGAGCACCTGCACGCCGGGCAGCTCGCGCACCTGGTGCACCCAGCGGTCGCGCAGCTGGCGCAGGCGCGCCGCGCGGTCGGCGAGCTTGACGCGGCCGTGGAAGTCGAGCGCCGCGGGAATCGTCATCACGGCCGGCACGTCCATGGTCCCCGCGTGCACGCGGGCGCGCACGTCGGTGTCCGGATACAGCGTGTTGCCGGCATGCGGCGCGATGTCCTGCAGGCGCGATGCGCGGATCGTCAGGAAGCCGCTGCACGGCGGCGCGCCGATCCACTTGTGCAGGTTGGCGCCGACGAAGTCCGCCCCCAGGTCGGGGATCGCGTAGTCCAGCTGGCCCCAGGACTGGGCGATGTCGACGACGACGTCGACATCGCGGCGCTTCGCCATGCGCACGATCTCGGCCACCGGCGTCACGAGTCCCGTACGGTTGTTGACGTGCGTGAGCAGCAGCAGGCGGGTGCGCGGATGCTGGCGCAAGGCCTGCTCGTAGGCGTCGATGACGCCCTGGCGCGTGGCCGGCTCGGGCGTCTGCACCGTCACGAGCTGGTGGCCGCCGCGGCGCGCCGTCGCCGCCATCGCATCCTGCACCACGTCGTAGTCGAGGTCTCCCATCATCAGCACGTCGCCCGGGCGCAGCAGGCGGTAGTTGCAGATCAGGTTCTGCAGCGACTCGCAGGCATTGCGCGTCAACGCCAGTTCGCCGGGCGCCACGCCCGTATGCGCCGCCAGGCGCGCGCGGATCACCTCGCGCTCGACGCTGTCGAAGCGCGTGCGCAGGTACTGCGAGCTGCCGCGGTTCAGCACGTCGATATTGCGCCGGTAGGCCTCGAGTACGGGACGCGCCATCACGCCGAGATAGGCATTCTCCAGGTTGACGAATTCCGTGGCGACGTCGTAGTTGCGCGCCAGCGCGTCCCAGTCGACGGCAGCGGCGGCGCCCGTCCCGGCGGCCGTCGTGGCCGCGGCATCGGCGGCGCCATGGGCGCCCAGCGCGAGGCCGGCGGCGCCGCACAGCAGGGTCCTGCGGTTCAAGTTCGGTGTAGTCATGGGTGGCCTCGGCAGTGGATGTGCCGTTCAGTATCGCGCAGCCGGCCTCCCCCGGGCAAGGCGCCCGGTGATGGCCCCATCAGCCGCGCTTATGCCCGGTGCTTCCACCGGCCGCCCGGCTGGGCCATAATGCGTCCACCATGTTTGAGCGCGACATCGACATCTTCCGCACCGTGATGACTTCCGGTTCCGCCACCAAGGCGGCGCGGCTGCTCGGCCTGTCGCAGCCGGCCGTCAGCCTGGCGCTGCGCCGGCTCGAGAAGCACGCGGGGCTCGAACTGTTCCAGCGCGCCGGCGGCAAGCTGCGGCCGAACCAGGAGGCGCATGCGCTGCTGGCCGAGGTGCAGCGCCATTACGTCGGCATGGACCTGATCGAACACCGCATCCGTTCGCTGAGCCAGTTCGGCGCCGGCCGCGTGCGCATCGCCAGCTTCCCGGGCCTGGGCATCGGCTTCATGCCGCGCGTACTGGCCGACCTGGGGCCGCAGCGCGAACGCAGCCTGGTGTCGCTGCAGGTGATGGGTTCGCAGGACGTGCGCAACGGCGTGCTGCGCGGCGACGCGGAATTCGGGCTGGTGGCGGACGACGTCTCCGTCAGCGGCCTCGAACACGCGCTGTTCGCCCACTACTTCGGCGTCGTCGCCCTGCCCGCCGGCCATCCGCTGGCGGCCCAGGACGTGGTCACGCCGCGCCAGCTGGCGCGCTACCCGTTCGTCTCGCTGAACCCCGGCGACACGGTGAGCGTGCGCCTAGACGCCATCTGCCGCGCCCACGGCGTGCAACTGCAGACGGCCATCGAGAGCACCTACACGATCAGCCTGTGCGAACTGGTAAGGAGCGGGATCGGCATCGCCATCGTCAACCCCGTCACGGCCTGCGACTACCTGGGCACGGGACTCGTGTTCCGACCCTTTTCCGAACGGCTGGAATTCACGGCATTGACCGTGTGGCCGCCGGACCAGCCGGCGTCGCCGTTCGTGCGCGCGCTGCCGGCCGCCATGCGCAAGCGCCTGGAGGCGGACATGGCCAGGCTCGCGGCCCAGATGCCCGCGCGCGGGATCACCCTGCACCAGTTCCAGAGGATCGCGGCCCCTGCACCCCATCCGGACGCTTGACGCCGGCCCGCGCGGCGGCCGTGCGCTTGCGCAGGCGCCGCGCCCCGATCACGACGGCGGTGGCGCTGAACAGCAGCCCGCCGGCGCCCAGCACGAGCAGCACCGCCTCGCGCAGCCAGCCCGCATCGAGCATCGCCGGCAAGTCCCAGCTGTGCAACAGGTTGAACAGCCAGCGTCCGAGCCGCTGCGCGCGGTCCAGGCTCGACGCGACCTCGCCCGTGTACGGATCGAGGTGGACCCAGGTCGCGCCGGTATCCTCGTAGACGAGCCGCAGCACCGGCAGGCGGCGCTCGTCGGCGCCGTACATCGACTGTTCCTGGCGCGCGTAGTAATACGCGTCGTAGCGGTCGATGCGTTCCGCGGCCGGCGGCCGACCCTGCATCAGCCGGCGGGCGGCGGCAAGCAGGGGCGCATCGGGCCAGCGCTCCAGCACCGCGAAGCCGGCACGATCCGCAGCGTCGACCACCACGATCCGCGTGCGGTCGGCGCCGTCGCGCGCCAGCAGGAAAGGCTCGCCGCCCAGCACGCGCCACTCCAGCTCGCGCGGCGCGAATCCGGCCTCGCGCAGCAGCGCCAGCGCCCGCGCCACGGGAATGTCCAGCCGCCGCGCGCCCGGCGTGCCGCCGGCGAAGGCTGCCGTATCGGGCTCCGGGCCCCTGGCGTCGAACACGCCCAGCGGGTTCATCGACATCAGGCCGCTGAAGATCCAGGCCAGCACCATCGCGCCGAACACGAGTCCCAGCACGTGGTGCCAGCGCATCGCCGTCTCCCGGAACGGCGTCTTCGCCCCGGACTTGTAGCGACCCGCGAAGCGCCAGCGCCAGATGCCGTTCAAGGCGCCCGTGAGGGCCGACGCGGTGCCGACGCCGGACAGCACGATCACGAGCCACGTCCAGACGGGATCGGACGGCTGGTTGCGGAACATGTACAGCCAGTGCAACCAGGCGCCGGCGAAGTTCCACAGGCGCTGGGCGCGCGGCGCGTCGAGCACCACCTGCCCCGTGCGCGACGACACGTACAGGCGCGTGGCGGCGGCGTCGCCCAGGTCGACCACGTGCAGCGGCCGGTGGGCGTCGAGCGCGCGCGAATGCGTCCACCGGTCCTCGCCGACGGTGCCGGCGTAGGTGGCGCCGGCGCCGGGCAGGAAGGATAGCGCGGCCTGCAGCGCGCCGTCGCGACCGACCGGTCCCTCCTTGCGGCCCGTCGCCGCGTCGAACGACGCGATCGCGCCGCCTTGCCCCGTCACCACGTAATGCGGCGTGCCGCGGATCGACGTCAGCACGAGGCGCTGCGCATCCTGCACGCCGGGCAGCACGGCCGGGTCGACGCAGCAGGCCCGGGCCGCCAGCGGCGGCAGGCCGCCCAGGCGCTCCCACGGGGTCAGCTTCGGATAGCCCGCGAACAGCATCACCATGCCGCTGGCGAACCACAGCACCATCAGCACGCACATCGCGACGCCCGTCCAGCGGTGGACGAGGAAGGCGGCGCGCTTGAAACCGATTGTCATCTCGGCTTCCCCGATCAGAACCGGTGGTCGAGCACCAGCTCGACGCGCCGATCCGGGCCGACCAGCCACTGCGTCGGTGTGTAGTACGCCGTCTGGTAATACCGCTTGTCGAACACATTGGTGCCGTGCAGCGTCAGGCTGGTCTGGCTCGCCACCTTCCAGCGCAGCGACAGGTCGGTGGTCGTGTACGAGGGCATGCGCAGCGTGTCGGCATTGTCGGCATAGCGCTCCCCTACATGACGCAGGCCCGCGCTGGCGCTCCAGTCGGGCAGCGGCTGCCAGTGCAGCCACAGGTTGGCCAGGCGGCGCGGCACGTCGGGCGGCAGCTTGCCGGCACGCGAGACGGGCACGCCGTCCACCGTCTCGCTGAAGTCGTCGTATCGCGCGCGCAGCAGCGACGCGTTGGCCTCCAGCGTCCAGCCAGGGGCCAGCAGCAGGTCCAGCGTACCCTCGACACCGCGCGACGAGCGGCGCCCGACCTGGATGCTTTGCGACGGATTGGCCGGATCGCGGGTCAGCAGATTGTCCTTGCGGATATCGTAGACGGCCAGCGTCCATTCGCCGCGCTTGTCGGGCAAGGATTGCTTGACGCCCGCTTCGAACTGGCGCCCCGTCGCGTTCTTGAAATTGCTGTTCGCGGGCGACAGGAACAGCTGCGAGCCGACCGGATCGGCCGCGCGCGCAAGCTGCGCATACAGGGCGAGTCCCGGTGCCGCCTCGTAGACGGTGCCGACGCGCCAGCCCGTATCGGCGAACACCTTGTCGTAGGCGAGCCGGCCCGCCACCAGGTCCGTGCGCTCCAGCTTCGCATGGTCGTAGCGCAGGCCGCCCAGCAGCGACCAGCGCGCATTCAGCGCCAGGCGGTCTTCCATGAACAGCGCGTACTGGCGCGCGCGGATGCGGTAGCGCGGGATCGTCGGCACGCTGCTGACGAACAGGCCGGGAACGGGGTCGTAGAGGTCGACCGGTCCCGGCGAGCCCGCGTACGTATTATTAGTGTGGGTGAACGAGGTCGCATTGACGTCGAAGCCGGCCGACACGTCGTTCTTCATGCCGAACAGGGTGCCCTTGAACGTGGCCGTCGTCGTGTTGCCGTTCTGGGCCTGGTCGTGCAGGATCTCCGTATCGTCCGAACGGTCGACCAGGCGCGTGTCCGGGTTGTAGACGTAGGATTCGGCATTGCGCCAATGGCGGTCGCTGTCGACGCGGTAAAAGCGCGAGCGCACCGTCGTCGCCGCATTCGGCTGCCAGTTGGCGTCCAGGCCGAACCAGCGGTCCTTGTAGGTGATGACGCTGTCGGCCACGTTGTAGTTCCTATCGCGCGTCGCCTCGAGCTGCCGGCCGTCGACCAGCGGCGTGCCGAAGTAGCGCATCGGCTTCTGGTAACCGTAGGCCATCGAGAGCTTGAACCACAGCTCGGGCGACACGTCGAAGCGCAGCGCGCCCGAGAAGGCGCGGTTGCGCGAATCGCCCATGTCGACCCAACCGCTCGAGCGGTCGGCGCTGGCGTCCACGCGGTAGGACCAGCGCTCGTCGATCGCTCCGCCGCTCCCGAACGCGATGCGGCGCGTGTCCTCGTTGCCGACGGCGGCCTGGATCTCGTTGCGCACCGGGCCGCGCGTGGGCTGCTTCGGCACCACGTTGACGACGCCGCCGATGGCGCCCTCGCCATAGATGACGGACGCGGGCCCGCGCAGCACCTCGATGCGTTCGACGGCCCAGGTATCGAAGGGGAAGGACAGGCCGGCGCCGCCGTACTGGCGCAGGCCGTCGTACAGGCGCATCACGGAGGTCGTATCCGTGAAGCCGCGCGCGGCCAGCGAGGACGAGGAATTGCCCGGATGCGGCAGGCTGCTGATGCCGGGGGCGCGCACGATCGCCTCCGTCAGGTTGACGTCGCCGCGCTCTTCGAGCTGCTTGCGGGTGACGACGTCGACGCTGGCCGGCGTCTCGAGGCGCGACAGGTCGAGATAGGAGCCGGTCGCGGTACGGTCCTGCAGCGTGCCGTCCTGGGCACTGCCGGTGACGACGACCCGGGCGACGGGACCGGGCTCGTCGTCGAGGACAGCGCCGGCGGCGAGTGCCGGCTGGGCGCTGCCCCAGGCCAGCAGGCAGGATAAATACAGGGCCTTGCGCGGCAAGGACGATGGAGTGGCATTGAAAGCGCGCGTGGAGTGCATGGATTGTTCTTCTATCGTGGTCGGGTCCGTGGCCTGCTGCATGGATGCAGCAGCAGGCGCGGACGGGAGCGGCCTGCGCGGCGCGCACGACGGCCGGACGCAGGCGCGGGCGCGTTGCGGACGAGCGTAGGGGCGTGCACGCGGAAAACCGGCGCTGCGTTGCGGTCAGGCGAGGACCGCGGGCGGCGCGCGCGGATTCGCGGCGATCCAGGCTGCCAGCGGACGCGGGGAACGATAGTAGAGCGGCGGGTAGTCGTCGTGGCCGCGCAGGGTGGCGAGCACGAAAGGCGTCGGCGGCGTCATCGCCACCGGATTGGCGTGGGTGAGGCAGTGGCCGCAATGGCCGGCATGCTTGGCCAGCGCATCGTCGTCGCCGGGAATGCCCGCATCCACCTGCAGCACCTGGACACCGTGTACCGTACAGACCTCGACATAATCGGGCACGGCCTGGGCCGCCGCCAGCGCATGCGAGACCGAGGGCGCGAACGCACCGAACAGGATGGCCAGCATGGCGATCCAGGCGGTAGCGAGCCGGCGTCTCAGTGAGGTACCCATGGCGTCATTATAGCCAAACCGTCATCGCGTGCCGCTCCGCTGTCCGGGGGAGGACAAAATGTCCAGCCGGAGCGCAGGGGCGAATCGGGCGCGGCGCTGCGGGCGCCGGTGCTAAGCTGACCATTCGACAACATTCATGGATCAGCGATGCCGAATCAACGCCGGGAGAGCGCCGGCTGCCACCGCGAAGCGCTCCCCTTCATGTTCGCCACCGGCGTGGAGAACAGTGCCCCGACGATCGAGAACGGCAAGCTGCGCCGCGACTTGATGGCCGAGTGCGGCCATTACGAACACTGGAAGACGGACTTCGCCCGTACCGCGGAGCTGGGCGTTCGCTGGCTGCGCTACGGCGTGCCGCTGTACCGCACCTGGCTGGGTCCGGGCCGCTACGACTGGGAATTCGCCGACCTCGCGTTCGCCGAACTGCGCCGCCTGGGCATCGAACCCATCGCCGACCTGTGCCATTTCAGCGTCCCGGACTGGATCGGCAACTTCCAGAACCCCGATTTTCCGACGCTGTTCAAGGACTACGCGGCCGCCTTCGCCCAGCGTTATCCGTGGGTACGCCTGTACACGCCCGTCAACGAGATCTATATCTGTGCGCGCTCGTCGGCGCTGTACGGCTGGTGGAACGAGCAGGAACAAAGCCCCGCCGCCTACGTGCGCGCCCTGCACCACCTGGCCCGCGCCAACGTGCTGGCCATGCACGAGATCCTGCGCCACCGCCCCGACGCCCTGTTCGTCCAGAGCGAATCGACCGAATACTTCCATGCGGCCGTGCCGGGCGCCGTCACGCTGTCCAACGACCGCAACGAACGGCGCTTCCGGTCGCTGGACCTCAACTACGGGCGCCCGCTGGAAGGCGCGCTGCGCGAGTACGTGCTCGACAACGGCATGCGCGACGAGGACCTGCGCTTTTTCAAGGAGCACGCGCTGCGCGACTGCTGCATCCTCGGCACCGACTACTACGAGAGCAACGAGCACCACGTCCAGGAAAACGGCGAGATGGGCCTGCCCGACGGCCTGCTCGGCTACGCCGCCATCGCCCACGAATACTGGCAGCGCTACGGCGTGCCCTTGATGCACACGGAAACGAACCGCGACCAGGGAGATGGCGGCGACGAGGCCAGTTCCTGGCTGCGCCACCAATGGATGCTGGTGCGCAGCCTGATGCACTGCGGCGTGCCGATGCTGGGCTTTACCTGGTACGCGATCGCCGACCAGGTCGACTGGGACATCCACCTGCGCGAGCAGCGCGGCAAGGTCAACCCGCGCGGCCTCGTCGACCTGGAGCGGCGCGTCCGTCCCGTCGGGGACGCCTACCGCGCGCTGATCGCCACCTGGACGGGCCACGTCTAGCCACGTCCACGGCCTCACGCTCGGACCGTAGGGTGGGCACCATGTGCCCACCATGCGTGCGCGTCCCGTCGGCGCCGGTGGGCACGTGGTGCCCACCCTACGGGACAGGCTCTCGGCCACGTCCGGGGCGCCCCGCTCAGCGCTGCAGGTAGGCGCCGGCCCAGGCCACTTCCACCGGCAGCCCTCCCGCCTCGACCGTCACCAGTTCCAGCGTGCGCACGCCGCTCACGTCCACGTCCACGTCGATCGGGTCTGCGCCGTGCCGTTCGAACAGCACCCTGCCGTCGCCGACGACGCGCCAGGTCAGGCCACCCGGCACGGCCACGCCGCCGTCGTTGATGCCGACCCGGCTGCGAAAGCGCGCGAATTCCCCGTCCAGGCGCAAGGCCAGGCGCGCGCCGGCCAGCACGCCAAGGCCGTCGGCGGCCCGCACGCCGGCCAGCGACAGCGGCCCGCCCGACGGCGCGGCATTCACCTGCGCCGGGATCCACGACGCCGCCAGCAGCGTCGGCAAACCGGCGCCGCCGTCCTCCAGCACGCGCACGCGTGCCGGAATCTCGCTCAGGTACACCTTGCCCGGTTCCGCCGCGGCGCCATGCACGCGCAGCAGCACCGTCTCGCGCGGCGCCAGCGCCACCGCGAGCACACCGTCCAGCGTGCGCTCGCGGCCCGTCCACAGGTCGCGCACCGTCGCGCCGGGCGCCATGTGGAGTTGCGCCAGCGGCAGGGTCACGCGGCGCGGCCGCGCGCCGCGGTTGACGACGGCGACGGCCTTCTGCCCGGACGCGGACAAGGTCTTCGCCAGCACCTGGATGTCGCCGTCGCGCACGACGGTCACGCCCTGGTGGCCGGCCGGGTCCTGGTCGACGGCGATGACCTCGCGCCGGCCGGCGATGTCGATCAAGGCCTGCGGCATGCGCGTCAGGTCGGCACCGAGGATCAGCGGCGCCGCCGCGATCGCCCACAGCGACATATGGGCACGGGCCTGCACGAGGTGGCCCGCGTCGAATTCGCCGTGGCCCAGTTCCAGCATGTCCGGATCGTTCCAGCCGCCCGGTCCCGCATACAGCGGGCGCGCGGCGGCGCTGTCGAAGTTGTGCAGCATCGAGGTCCAGGTCGGCTCGATGTCGGCGCTCGTGCGCCACAGGTTGCCGTACTTGCCGGCCCAGTTGCCGACCCGCGCCTCGCCCCAGGCGCAGATCGACAGCACGGCGTCGTCCTGCGGCCGCGCCGCATGCAGCGCGTCCTTCAGGCCCGCGTACAGCGCCTCGACCCGGGCGGCGCCGGCCGCGTCGGGCCGGCCGCGCACGATCCAGGGATCCACGGCGCGGTGCGTGCCGTCGCGCACCCACGGCTGCTCCGGTCCGAAGTCGGCCAGGCCGCAGGCATCCACCTTGACGTAGTCGAAGCCCCATTCGCCGAACAGCAGGCGCATGTCCTGCGGCTGGTGGCCGTAGGTGCCGATCTCGCGCTCGGCCTGCGTGCCCTCGGGCAGGTTCGGCGAATGGCGGTCCCAGGCCTGCGAGCAGGCGTTGCGGCCGATGTCCGTGTAGATGCCCGCCTTCAGGCCGCGCGCGTGCAGCGCGTCGACGAACGGGCGCATGCTCGTGCCGCCGTCGGCCAGCGCGCCGCTGGGGAACATGCTCGTGCGCACTTCGATGCGGCCGTCGGCGCGGCGCTTGCGCCACCAGCCGTCGTCCATGTTCACGTAGCGGTAGCCGGCGTCGCGCAGGCCGCTGCTGGCCAGCTTGTCGGCAACCGCCATGATCTTTGCCTCGTCGACCTCCGTATGGAAGGCATTCCACGGATTCCAGCCCATCGGCGGCGTCGCGGCGGGAGACTGGGCGGCGGCGAGTGTGGAGACGGATGCGGCCAGCACGGCCGCGGCGACGAGCCCGAGGCGCGCCCTCACGCCGGCACCGCTTCGATCAGCAGCGCACGGGTGAAGCGCAGCATGGTCCGCGCGTCCTTGCCCTCGACTTCACCCAGCTCGCGGCCGTCGACGTAGTCGCGCAGGCGCCAGCGCCCGGGTCCCAGCCCGCGCAGCGCGACGG
This sequence comes from uncultured Massilia sp., assembly GCA_963529995.1. GTDB lineage: Bacteria > Pseudomonadota > Gammaproteobacteria > Burkholderiales > Burkholderiaceae_D > Telluria. The sequence goes on from CAUSCY010000001.1 coordinate 243,424, forward strand.
GACCATCCCAGTGCGGCGCATAGAAGGCGAAATACATGCGGCCGTCCTTCTCGATCGCGTGGCCTTCGGGCTTGTCGAAGCCGATGTCGTACAACTCGCCGCGATAGACGCCCTGCGGCAGCATCTTCTCGCGATAGACGCCGATCCACTTGCGCCAGACGACTTCCTTTTCGGGCGTCAGCAGGAAGCTGTCCTTCGGCTTCGGGTCGACGGGCCAGGTGAACTTGGTCGACAGCACGGCGCCGATGCCGACGGTCGACGCGAAATCGTCGCGGCCGTCGCTCAGCTCCACGTGGTCGCCCGCATACGGCGCCGAGGGTCCCATCAAGGCCTTGATGGTCTTGCCCTTGTGGCGCACCTGCCACGACGACAGGGGATCGGAGGCCGGTGCCTGGTTCATGTACGGGAAGTTGTAGAAGGCGTAGGACGTGCCGCAGGGGCACAGCTCGACGACGGCGTTCGGGTTGACCTCGCGCGCCGTGTCGTACACCATCTTCCAGAAGTCCTGCAGCCGCTCGAACGACTCTTCCGGCCGTGCGTGCTTGTGAGCCGGGTTATGGCACGGCGCCACGCCGTTCAAGTGCTGGCCGTCGATCTTGATGCCCTGGTAGCCCCACTCGCCGAAGATCTTGCGGATCCAGGCGCGCGTCATCTCGCGCGTGGGTTCGTAGGCCGGGCACAGATAAAAACTGTTCCACCAGCTGATCAGCTGCGGCGCGCCTTCCTTGTCCAGCAACAGCATGTCCGTATGGTCGTGCAGCAGGTCCGAACCCGGATCGACGGCCAGCGGCGTGATCCACAGGCGCGCCTTCAGGCCCGCGTCCTTGATGGCGCCGACCAGGCCGCGCATGTCCGCTTCGCCGTTCGGGAACTTGTGCGCGTCGAGCTTCCAGTCGCCCTCGTTGTTCTGCCAGCCGTCGTCCAGCACGGCCCATTCGAGGCCCAGCTCCTTCGCCTTCTGCAGCGTGCCGACCATCAGCGGCACCGTGAAATCGCGCTCGTAGCCCCAGGCGCACCAGATCGGCTCGTAGCAGTCGGCCGGCGCGTCCGGCGCGCGCAGGCCTCGCTCGGCCATCACCTGGCGGTAGCGGTCCAGCGCGGCGAAATAGTCGCCCTTGTGGACGGCCAGGAAGGTTTCCAGCGTGTCGAGCGACGTCCCCGGCGCGACAGTGGTTCCATCCTCGAGCTCGAACTCGACGGCCAGCGCGGCCCCGTCGTCGACGGCGCGCACGGGCAGCGCCACCAGGCGCGGCACCGTGTCCAGGTGGCCGACGGCCAGACCGCAGTCGCGCTGCCAGACGTCGGCCGCCGGCGTGCCGCCGCCGTAGTCGGAGCCGTTCATGCCCATGAAGTTGCGCTGGTCGAAGCCGTGCACCAGCGGCTGCACCCAGTCGCGCCGGTCCGGGTGGGTGGCGCCGGAATAGGTCCAGAATGCGCGCTTGCCGCCCGCGCCCGGGCGCAGCGTGTGTGCGCTGTTGGCCCAGGCGGCCACCAGCAGCGGCTTGTCGCCCGTGTTGCGGTAGCTGGTGCGGATGACGGCGAAGCCCGGATGGCGATCGTAGAAGGTGACGGAGACCGTCTTTTCGATCCCTTCCGGCGCCATGCCCGTCAGGCGATGGCGCGCGCCGGGCCCGTGGGTGCCGTCGACGCGGTCGAGCGCCTGGCCCGTCAGGTCGAAGCGCTCGATCCAGCGGCCGTTCGGCAGCCGCAGCCGCTCGCTCGGCGCGAAGCCGGTGACGGCCGCCGGCCGCGGGCCCAGCTTCGAGACGACCCGGCATTGCAGGCGAGCGTCGAATTCCAGGGCCATCGCGGCGTCGCCGATGCGCGCCACGTCCCTGCCCTTGCCGCCCTGCGCGGCAGCCGCCGCGGCCGGGCCCACCGTCGTTGCCACGGCCGTCCCGGCCAGCCACTGCAGCAGGCTGCGGCGGCGTTCGTCGTGCGATCCCTTCATATGTCTCCTCGTGTAGGGTTGTTGCGGGCGCCGGCGCCGGGCCGGCCCGCGGCCGCCCCTACACCAGCTCGACTTGCGCGCCGCGCGCGCGCAGCGCCTCGACCGTTTCCGGCGCCGCCCCGGCGTCCGTGATGATGCGGTCGATCTGTTCGATCTTCGCGATGACGGACAGGCTGCGCCGTCCGAGCTTGGACGAGTCGCCTACTGCCACCACGCTGCGCGCGATCTCCAGCATGCGCGTGTTCAGCCGCGCCTCCAGCAGGTGCGGCGTCATCACGCCGATCTCCGGATCCAGGCCGTCGAAGCCCAGGAACAGGATGTCGGCGTGCAGTCCCTGCAGGGCGGCCTCCGCCTGCGGCCCGCCCAGCGAATACGAACTGGGCCTGAGCACGCCGCCCAGCATGATCAGCGTGACGTGCGGCGCCCCCGCCAGCAGCACGGCAATGTTCAGCGCATTGGTGATCACGTTCACCGACTGCAGCTTCAGGCCGCGGATCTGCTTGGCGATTTCCGCCGTCGTCGTGCCCGAATCGAGCACGATGGTCTGCCCTTCCCCGATCAGCTGCACGGCCGCCTCGGCGATGCGCATCTTTTCGGCGCGGCGCAGGCTTTGCTTGACGCCGATCGGCAGGTCCTCGTCGGCACGCTGGGCCAGCGCCCCGCCGCGTGTACGCACCACGGCGCCGATCTCGGCCAGCGCATTGAGGTCGTTGCGCGCCGTCACCTGCGAGATGTCGAACATCGCCGCCAGCTCGGCCACCGTGATGCGTCCGCGCTCGCCGACCAGTTCGCGGATATGGCGGCGACGCTCCTCGACCAACAGGTCGGCATCGCCGGCGCTACCTGCGATCGCAGCTTTCGTTTCCGTTTTATTTGTTTGCTTCATTGCCGATCTTTCGGGCTCCTGGTTGCACCATCCTGGTGAAGCGATGATACAGGAGTGACAACGCGAAATGAAACGAAAGATCGATCTAAGCTTATGCTTTCGGGCCCTTCCACGCCTTCGGATAGGCTTTTTCCGCATTCAGCCGGTACAGCTTGTCCACCACCTGGCGCGGCAGCGCCAGTCCGCGCACCGGAGCGTCGAGTTCCGGGACCACGATGCTGTCCGCGCCCGTGAAGTAGCGCCAGTCGCGCCGCCAGACCGTGTCCAGGTCGCGCACGAACTCCGCGTCCGGCTGCGCATCCGCTTGCGCCAGGTCGGTGCCGTACATCAGCCGGTCCTGGTACTTGACGAAGAAGTCCCGCACCCGCTTCGGGTCGCGCTGCGACTGGTACTGGATCTGGCCGATGCGCGCCGCCACGTCGACGTTCACGCCGGGATGGGCGTCGAGCCAGCGTCCCAGCCGGCCGACATCCCACTCCAGCGAGGCCATGTGCACGCCCGTGAAGCGCAGCCGCGGGTGGCTGGCCAGCAGGCGGTCGCGGGCCGCCATCTGCTGTTCGTAGCTGGGCATCTCCGGATGCTTGTACATATGGTAGGCCGGATGGTTCGCGAAGTATTCGCGGTCGTTATTCACCGTCATCTGCTCGACGGGCAGCCAGCAGTTGTGCGGCTCCCCCTGGTGGCCCAGCACCATCGTGCCGCGCCGCTCCAGCCCCGCGAACACGCCGTCCAGGCGCTGGTCGTCGACCATCACGAGCTTGCCGGCGCTGTCGCGCAAGTCCATGCCGATGTTCTTCCATACCTTGACGCCGACGGCGCCGTCGGCCAGCGCGCCGTCCAGGTCCGCCAGCGTGGCCTCGGTCCAGCCGGGACGCTCGAAACCGGTCGTCGCGAAGGTCGCGGCCCACGCGATCTGCCCCGGATGGGCGTGGGCGGCCGCACTGGCGACGCGGCGCTGCCGGTCCAGCGGCGGAAAGTCCGGATAGTCGACGTTGATCGTCAGGGCCCGGAAATTGTCCTTGCGGGCCAGCGCCAGGTAGGCGTCCTGGCTTTCTCCGTGCAGGTGCAGGTGGGCGTCGATCTTCGGGACCTTCTCGAAGTCGGCCATCGTGTAACCGTTCGCGGTATCGGCCGCCAGCGCCGGCACTGCGGCCGTGGCGGCCAATGCTGCGAAAGCGAGTGTAATTAGTATGCTGCGCATGGTGTCTCCTCCATGTTGTCATTCAGCGTGTGGCCGACAGGCGCGCCAGCGCGGCCGCGTCCAGCGGCGTACCGTTGCTGCGCGCGGCGTACAGGGCGGCGCCCAGGCTGGGGGCCAGCAGCGGTTCCTGCAGCCGGTACGGCAATGTGCGCGCGGCGAGCGCCCGGGCGAACGGCGCGCGCAGCGGCCCCTGGGCGCCGAACAGGCCGCCCGTATGGGATACCGCCAGTGCCGTACCGGCGGGCACGTCGAGCGCGGCGCGCACGGCATCGACCATGTCGGCCAGTTCGGTCGCGGCCTGGTCGACGATCGCCTGCGCCAGCAGGTCGCCCTGCGCCGCGGCATCGGACACCAGGTGGGCCAGGGCCGCCACGCGGCTGCGCTCGGCCTTCAGTTCGCCGTAGACGACGCCGCACAAGTCCAGGTCTTCCTGCAGCGCCAGCCGCGACCGCACCAGCGCATACAGCGGACCGCGCGGCGCGCGCCCGTCGCTCATGCGCGAGAACAGCGCCAGGCCGGCGCGCGCCATCCAGTGCGCGGAGCCTTCGTCGCTGAACAGCTCTCCCCAGCCGCCGGCACGGGCCTTGCGGCCCGCGTATTCGCCGTAGGCCATCGACCCGGTGCCGGCGATCACGCTGATGCCGTCGGCGCAGGCGAGCGAGCCGGACCAGCTGCACACCATGTCGTTGCCGCACAGGTAGCGCTCGTGGCCCAGGATCGCCCGCGGCAAGGCATCGAGCTGCGTCTGGGCCGCGCGGTCCTCGCCATAGGCCGGCAGGCCGAAGAAGGCGAACGCCAGGTCGTCCGGCCCGATGCCGGCATGCGCGAACACGGCCGCGCAGCCGCGCGCCAGCATGGCGGCGGCGCCGTCCATGCCGACCTCGATGTAATAGGCGCTGCTCGCCTCGTGCCGCGCCAGCACGGTGCCGCCCGCGTCGACGAGGGCGAACGCCGTCTTGGTGCCGCCGCCGTCAACCCCGAGGAACATCGCGCTCTCCCGCGAACGGATGGATCGTCACGCCGCGCACGACGCGGTTGACCGTGCCCGAGACGCTCGGCGTGTCCGGCCGCAGGCCCAGCGCCAGCGACTGCAGCAGCGCGAACGCCTGGCAGAACACGATGTACGGCAGCGCCAGCGCCAGCTCGGCCGCGCCTTCCATGCCGCCGGCCGTCACGCAGTCCGCGCCCAGCTCGGGGATCGCCTGCCCGCTCAGCGCCAGCACCCGGCCCGCGCGGGCGTCGCCGCGCAGCTCGCGCAGCAGGTCGAGGTCGTAGCGGCGCGCGTACGGGTCGTTCGACAGCAGCACCACGACGAGGGTGTCGCCATCCACGATCGTCTTCGGACCGTGACGGAAGCCCAGCGGCGAATCGAACAGCGCGACGACCTGGCCGTCGGTCAGTTCCAGCAACTTCAGCGCCGCTTCGCGCGCCAGACCGCGCAACTCGTTGCTGCCCAGGTAGACCACGCGCTTGAACCGGCGCGCGACGAGTTCCTGCAGCACCGGCAGCACGCCGGCCAGCAGGTCCGGCGCGCTCCGTGACGGCGCGGCCACCGCGGCAGCGGGCAATACGCCGAAGGCCAGCGCCGCCGCCAGCAGCATCGAGGTGAAGCTCGTGGTCATGGCGAAGCCGCGGTCGTGGGTCGCATCCGGCAGCAGGATCGCGTAGGCGTTCGTTCTCTCCTGCGCCATCCGGTACAACTCCCCGTCCGCGTTGCAAGTGATGACGAGGTGGTGGACGTCGGCCACCAGCTGGTCGGCCAGGGCGACGGCGGCCAGGCTTTCCGGGCTGCTGCCGGAGCGCGCGAACGAGACGACGAGCGTCGGCACCCCGGCCTGCAGGAAGCGTCCCGGTCCGGACACGATGTCCGTGGTGGGCACGGCCTCGACGCGGCGGCCCTGGCGCAAGATGGCGGGCGCCAGGCACTCGCCGATGAAGGCCGAGGTGCCGGCGCCGGCCAGCACGATGCGCAGGTCGCGCCGCGCCAGCAGCGGGGCCAGGAAGGCGTCGAGCCCGGCGCGCCGCTCCTCGACCAGTGCCGCGATCTGCGGCCAGACCGCGCCCTGCTGCGCGATTTCGCGCGCCGTCAGCCCGGCGCCCAATTCGTCCAGGCGCTCCCCGGCGAGTCCGAGAATGTCCCTGTTTGCTACTAGCATGTTTCCAGCTCCTTCCTTGCGGCGCCGGCGGCGCACGCGTTCATGTACTGGCGCAGCACGCGGGCCACGCCTTCCTTCAACAGTTCGGCCGGCACGTTGCGCAGGCGCCCTTCGCGCACGGCCTCGTACTGGGCCGGCAGGTACTGGCTCAGCAGCGTCAGCGGCGGCGCCTCGCGTTCCAGGTTCGCCAGCAGCTGCTCCTGGGCCTTGCGGATGGCCGGGTGCGGCCAGTAGTAGCGGATCCGGTCGCTCAGGCTGTACTGCTGGTCGAAGTGCGCACGGGCCGGGTCGTGGTAGTACTTGCGCCAGTACTCCGGCTCCGCGCGCATCGTCGCCAGCACGACGTTCTTGAAGTCCGAACCACGCTCCGCACCCAGCATCTCGTGCTCGATGTCGGCCAGCGCCCACAGCGTCTCGCGCAGCGCGAACGTCAGGCCCGGCCCGACCTTCAGGATGGCGAAATGGTCGCGCACGAGCGCCGCCAGATTGGCCTCGGTCTGGTAATCCGTCGAATGCGCCTCGTAGACCAGCGTCGGCTCGGCCTCGATGAAGCGGCTGAGCGCCACGGCCTGCTCCGGCCGGTAGTCGATGACCTTGTGGTGGTCGAACTCCACGCCCGGCTGCACGACCAGGCCGACGACGCGCGGCCAGGCGCCGTCCAGGCCTGCCTGCGCGAACGCGTGGCGGTGGGCGGCGATGGTGGCGGCAGCGGCCTGCGGCGTCGTCACGCTGAGGGTGTCCAGGTCTTCGTGGGCGCCGCCGGGCACGGGCACCTCGGTGCCGACCACGTAGACGGGGGCCTCGCCGCCGGCCGCGCGCCAGGCGCGCTCGGCGACGGCGCACAGCCTGGCCGCCCGCGCCGCGACGACGGCATCCGGCAACGGCACCGGGTCGCCGCCGCAGGACATCGAGCAATCCAGGTGGATCTTGCGGAAACCCGCCGCCACGTACTGGTCGATCAGCACGTCGGCCTTGGCCATGGCCGCGTCGGCGGGTTGGTCCTGCCAGGCATTCGGGCCCAGGTGGTCGCCGCCCAGCAGCACGGCGGAGCGCGCCAGGCCCACGCGGTCGGCGATGCCGTGCACGAAGTCGCGGAACGCGGCCGGGGTCATGCCGGTATAGCCGCCGTCCTGGTTCACCTGGTTCGACGTGGCTTCCACCAGCACGGGCACGCCGCGCTGCAGCGCCAGTTCCATCGCCGCCTCGATGACGAGCGGATGGGCCGAGCACACGGAATGGATGCCGACGGATGCGCCGGCCTTGTGGCGGCGTACGAGATTCAACAGATAGTCCATGTCAGCTCCGGGAATCGATGGGGGGTGCGGCGCCGTCGTCCGGCTGCAGCGCGAGCAGCAGCGCCGCCGCCAGCGACAGTCCGATGCCGGCCAGCTTGGTGCCGCCGGGGAGCGTGCCGGCCAGTGCCACCGCGATGACGGTGGTCAGCAGCGGCGCGCCGGCATTCACCAGCGGCGACACGACGAGGGCCTTGCCATGGCGGAAGGCATACACGAGCGTCAGCGCGCCGACGGCGTTCAGCACCTGGGTGACGGCCGCCAGCAATGGGCCCGACGGGCCGTAGTTGATCGGCTGCGAAAAGTCCGTCATCGCCAGCGCCACGGGAATGAACAGCAGCGCGCTCGCCGTCATGTAGAAGAAGATGCTTTCCGCATCCATGCTGGCGTTGGCCAGCTTGATGAAGTAGGCCTGCAGGCCCCAGGCGACGAGCACGCCGAGCGCCAGCACGAACCACAGCCCGTAGGAGCGGGCCTCCTGGCCCGGCGCGTAGTCGAACAACGGCAGCGCACAGATGGCCAGCACGATGCCCGCCGCGCCGATCGCGCCCGTCCTTTCGCGCAGGAAGGCAAAGGACAGCGCGATCGTGATCACCGGCGACAGCGAGATCAGCGGGAAGATCAGGTAGGTGGGCCCGGCCTTGACCGCGTAGAACAGGATCATCTGCCCGCCCGCGCCGAGCAGGCCGATCGCCAGGCCATAGGCGACCGCGCGGGCGTCGCGGCGTACGCGCCAGCCGGCACGGGCCAGCACGAACAGCGCCGGCGGCACCATCGTCAATGCCCACACCACGTAGATCAGCGTCTCGGGAAAGCCGTACTGGCTGGGCAGGCCGGCGAACGCGCCCCAGACTCCCCACAGCAGCGTGGTGGTCAGCGCGAAGCCGAGCCATGCCGCCTTGCGCGCCGTACCCGGCGCTGCGGCGCCCTCGTCCATCGTCGTCATCGTATCCATCCGGCGCCCGTCAGAATTTCATGCTCATGCCGGCCACGTAGGTGCGGCCCCAGGTCTCGAATCCGTACAGCGCATCGCTGCGGCCCAGGTTCGAGCGCATCGACGCGTCGCTCAGGTTCTTCCCTTCGACGAACAGCGTCACGTTGCGCGTCACGTCCCAGGATGCGGACGCCGTCACCCACGTCAGCGAATCGACCTTGCTCGGGTAGCCCGCGATGACGTTCGTGCTCTGCGTGTACTCGCCCGTATAGTCGAACGAGATCGAGGCGTTGATGCCGTTGCGCTCGTACAGGAAGCCGAGCGAGGACGCGGTCGGCGCCACGCCTTCCAGCTGGCCGACGTACTGGCCGTTCTGGTAGGCCTTGGTCAGCGTCTTGGCGAACTTGGCGTTGATGCCGAAGCCGTTGTCGAACAGGTGCTGCACGCCGACCTCGATGCCGCGCACGCGCGCCTTGTCGCCGTTGACCGGATGCGTCACCGTGTACAGGTAGCCGGGCAGGCCGATGTCCACGTGCTCGTCGGTCTGGTAGGTGACGAAGTTCTTGATCTGCTTGGCGAAGATCGCCGCCGTGATCGCCGACTTCGGACGGTAGTACCACTCGACGGACAGGTCCTGCTGCACGGCCTCGGTGGGCTTGAGCTTCGGGTCGCCCACGATATTGATGATATAGGTGCGGTCGAGCGTGTTGTCGGTACGGGTCGGCGCCAGCTTGTCCAGCGACGGCCGGGCCATGACCTTGGCGGCGGCGGCGCGCACGACGAAGTCCTCGCGCGCCCACCAGCTGAAGTTCGCCGACGGCAGGAACTTCGTGTACTTGCCGTCCTCGGACACCGGCACGGCGGGGCTGTAGGTGACGGTCGGGCTGCTGGTCGGAATGTTCGGGGTCGGGTCGTCGATCGCCACGATCTCGTCGATCGCGCTCTTGGACGTGGTCTTGGTCCGCACCACGCGCGCACCGATATTGCCGTTCCAGTTCTCGCCCGAGAGTTCGAACTGGCCGTACAGCGTGGCTGTCTTCTCGCGCACCGAGTAGGAATCGGTCGGCACGAACACGGGCTGGGTCTTGGCGACGTCGAAGGTCTCGCCCGTCGGATTGCCGCTGGAATCGAGCACCGGCTTGCCGTTCAGGCTTGCCAGCGCGGCCAGGTAGGCCGGCACGTCGAACTGGATGAAGCTGCCCGGGAAGCTGCCGCCGGCGTTGCGCATATAGTTCGGCAGCGTCATCGGATGCACGACGTCGGCGCCCAGCGACGCGAACGTGGTCGTGTACATGTCGCAGTACTGGCAGGCGCCGCCGCTCTTCTCGTTGCCGATCGAGTTGCGATCCTTCTTGCGGCTGGTGCCGCTGGCGCCGAACTGGAAGCCGTCGACATGCCACTTGCCGTCCAGCGCGAGGCGGCCATCGAGCGACGCGCCGTCGATGGTGTCCTTGATGTCCACGCCGGTGAGACCCGTGAAGTGGATGCCGTAATCCTTGTTGCCCAGGCGCCCTGCCGCCAGCTCGGTGGCCAGGTCGCGGCCGTCTTCCAGCTGCACGCGGATGTCCGGGAAGCCGCCGTTGGTGGCGCGGTAATAGCCCGTGTTGTGGCCGGCGATGCCGGCGACGACGAAGGTGTCCTTGCCGCCCGAATCGCGCTTCGAGGTCGAGCGGTAGACGTCGCCCGTCAGCTTCAGGCGGCTGGTCGGCTTCCATTCGCCGCGCCAGCCGAACTGCATCGTGTCGACCACGCGGTCGGTGGTCACGTTGGACATCTCCGGCACCAGGTCCTTCACCGTCATGCTGGTGATCAGGTGGTCCTTGACGACGACGTCCGACCAGCGGTCCGGCGCATGTTCGACGTAATACGATTGCTGGTAGCCGACCTGGGGCGAATCCAGGCGCGTGGCCAGCCCGTCGACCGTCATCTTGAATTGCGGCGAGACCTTCCATTCGAAGGCGCCGGACAGCGCCGTGCGCTTCTTCTCCTCGAAGATCGAGCCGAAGGAGATACAACATGGCGCCAGCAGATTGCTTTCGTCCGGGCCGATGGCGCCGTCGCCATTGACGTCGAAGCTGCCGGGCGAATCGGCGTTGTAGGTCTGGTAGCCGAGCGAATCGGTGCGTACCTTGCGCTTGGAGAAGACGGCGCCGACGATCACGCCCATCGTATTGTTGTTGAACGTATTGCTGTACACGCCAGAGAGCTTGCCGCCGTTCTTCTTCGACAGGTCGTTGCGTTCGCCCTCGAAGCGGATCGAGCCGTGCTGGCCCGGATTGTCCATCGGCCGCGCCGAACGCAGGTTGACGGACCCGCCGATGCTGCCTTCGAGCTGCGCCGCCTCAGCCGACTTCATGACGTCGGCGCCGCTGATCACCTCGGACGGCAGCACGTCGAAGGCGAAGTCGCGTCCATCGCCGTCGGTCGCCAGGATGCGCTTGTTCAGGGTGACGATGTTGTAGCCGGAACCCAGGCCGCGCACATTGATGTACTGCCCTTCGCCGCCGCGGGTGCGCGATACCGAGATGCCGGAGATGTGCGTGAGCGAGTCGGCCACGTTATCGTCCGGAAAGCGGCCCAGCTCCGTCGCGGAGATCGAGTCCTGGATCACGTCCGCATTGCGTTTCAGGTCGAGCGACTTGGCCAGCGCGGCGCGCGCGCCGGTCACCACCACCACGGAAGGCTCCGCGCCCGCCGCCGCCGTCGCCACGGGCGCCGCGTTCGGCGGCTCCGCCTGCGTCTGTGCGAACGCCGTGCCGCACAGCGCCATCTCCACCGCCGCAGCCATCAGGCTGCGCCGGAACCCCGTTTCGAATCTGCTACGCATGGCAATCTCCTGGGTGTTGTATTTCGTTGTTATGAAATGGTAATAAAACCAAAACGAAAACACAACAAACTTTCGAAAGCTTTCGAAACTTTTTTATAGTGTTGTTTTTTCCTTACGGAATGGCAATGAGCTGCGCGATTCGAGCGAGCTGTCCCGACGCCCCGACCGGTGCCCGTCACGATTCAATCGAACCGCTCTTGCCCAAAATCAGCATCTAAGATGTAATGTTGCTTGTCTCATAAAAATATGTAACATTCCATTGACCAGGCAGCTGATGCGAGCATGTTTGCGACTTCCGATCTCCCTTCCGTGCAGGACGTACTGACGTCGCTGGCGCGATTTAGCCAATCCACCCGCCTGCTGCAACTGCATACGCGATTGGGGCCCGACGTCGTGCTGGCCGAATCGCTGCATGGCGACGAGGGCATCGACACGGGCTTCCGGCTCCAGCTGTCGGCGCTCTCCGTGAATGCGTCGCTCGCGCTGAAGTCGCTGCTGGGCCAGCCCGTGCTGCTGGAGCTGCAGGCAAGCCCCGGCATGGCGCCACGTTCCTTCCACGGCCACGTGACGGCGGCCGAACTTGTCGGCGCGAACGGGGGGCTGGCGCGCTACCGCCTGACCATCGAACCGTGGACCGCCTTCCTGGCCCTGGGCCGCGACAGCCGGGTATTCCAGGACAAGTCCGTCATCGACATCATCGAGGCCGTCTTCAAAGCCTGGCCGGGCCGCGGCCAGCTTGCGCCCTCCTGGCGCATCGATGCGGACCGTACGCTGTACCCGCAACGCAGCCTGTGCACGCAATACCAGGAAAGCGACCTGGCCTTCGTGCAGCGCCTGATGAGCGAGGAAGGCCTGTTCGCCTTTTTCGAGCACGGCGGCGATCCGGAGAGCGCCACGCTTGGCACGCACACCCTCGTCATCGCCGACAGCAACGACGCGTTCAAGCCGAACCCGCAGCCCGCCGCGCGCTTCACGCAGGCCGGCGCCGTCATGCGCGAAGACAGCATCGATCGCTGGCGCACCGACATGCGCATGGGTACCAATGCCGTCGAGCTGCGCAGCTGGGACTACCGCTCGCGCAGCGCGCGCCCGGTCGGCACCTCGGCGTCCAGCGCCGTGGAACTGCGCAGCAGCGACGTTCCCGGCGCCTATGCCTATACGTCGCGCGAGCACGGCGAACGCATCGCCGAGCGCCAGTTGCAGGCGCTGGAAGCGGACAAGGAGATCCACACCGGCGCCGGCACCGTACGCAGCTTCGTGCCCGGCACCACGTTCGCCCTCGAGGGCCACGCGAGCGCCGACGGCGACTACCTGATCGTGCGCATGCGCCACCTGGCCCATAACAACCTCGACGCCGACATCACGTCGGCGCTGCACGAGCACCTGGGCGCGGACCCCGTTGCAACCCTGGGCGCGGCCGAGCTCGCGGACAGCCTGCACGCCGTCGGCCGGCGCATCGCCGAACGCCCCGTCTACCGCAACCGCTTCGACGCGATGCCGGCCGCACGTCCCTACCGCAGCCGCCGCACGGACGGCCACGGCCACCTGCTGCATCCACGTCCGATGGTCTCCGGCCAGCAGACGGCGATCGTCGTCGGTCCCGCCGGCGCGCCGATCCACACCGACCGCGACCACCGCATCAAGGTCCAGTTCCACTGGCAGCGCGGCGATGCCGCCCACAACCGCCTCGCCCATCCCGCCCCGGACGGCCACGCGGGCGCGCCGGCCGACGACCGCGCCGGCACCTGGGTGCGGGTCGCCACGCCGCTGGCCCCTGTCGCCGGCGCCAACTGGGGCAGCAACGCGCTGCCGCGCGTGGGCCAGGAGGTGCTGGTCGACTTCATGGACGGGAACATCGACCGTCCGGTCGTCATCGGCGCCGTCTACAACGGCGCCGGCGCGCCGGACGCCCAGCACAACCGCGTCGCGGGCGGCGCAGGGGCGGCCACCGGCAACGCCGGCGCCTGGTTCCCCGGCGAAGCCGGTGCGCATGCGCATGCCGCCGTGCTGTCCGGCCTGAAAAGCCAGGCGATGGGCGCGAGCGGCGATGGCAGCGGCGCCTACAGCCAGCTCGTGTTCGACGACACGCCGCAGCAGGCCCGGGTCGCGCTGCAACACCACGCCAAGGCGCATACCGGAGCGGCGGAGCTGAACCTGGGGCATCTGCAGCACCAGAGCGACAACCGCAGGCTGGGCACGACCGGGTTCGGGGCGGAGCTGAAGACGGAGCATGGCCTGGCACTGCGCGCGGGACGCGGCATGTTGCTGACGGCGGACCGCGCCGCGGATACGGACCCCGCACTCGATTCCGATCCCGCCGCCGCCCAGGTCGAGCAAAGCCACACCGTGCAGGCCGACCTGGAGAAGGCCGCGGGCCAGCACAATGCCCGCCTGCCCGGCGAGTCCTCGACGGACGAGCTGCCTGCCATCGCGGCGACCGGACATGCCGCCGAGGTGCTGCGCGCCACCTCGAGCGGCGGCGCCGACGGCCGCCTGGCCACCGCATACAGCGAGACGCAATTGCAGCTGTCGGCCCCCGCCGGCATCGCCGCGCTGACGCCGGCATCGGCCGTGTTCGCGGCCGGAACCACGAGCAGCATCACGGCGGGCCAGCACATCAATGCAGCCGCACAAGGCAACAGCCTGCACCTGGCCAAGGCCGGCATCGGGCTGTTCACCTACGGGAAGGAGGCGGACGCCGCCAGTCCGAACCAGGAAACGGGCCTGCGCCTGCACGCGGCCAGCGGCAAGTTGAGCACCCAGAGCCAGAGCGGCCCCACCCGCCTGACGGCCGACAAGCTGGTGACGGTGGCGAGCGTGAACGCCAACGTCAACGTGGCGGCCAAGGACCACGTACTGCTCACCGCACAGGGTGCGTACATCAAGCTCGAAGGGGGCAATATCGAGGTGCATGGCCCCGGAACGATGGCGTTCAAGGCCAGCGTAAAGGAATTCACCGGCCCCAGACAAGATGTGCTGACCTTGCCTAATCTGCCCAAAGCCAGCACCTTGGAAAACTACATGGAGCTGAATTATCGCTGGGACGATATGCAGCCCATGGTCGGTGCGCCTTATTCAGTCGTGTTCGACACTGGTGTTACTGTCACTGGCAAGCTCGACGCGCGCGGATTCTCACGACTGGGAAATATCCCTGCTGGCGCCGCAAAGGCAAGTTTCGGAGAAGATGAACGCGACGCAGTCCAGCGGAAGGTGCCGAGACCCAATGCACTCTTTGGCAGCCGAGCGGTGGATGCCGACGATGCAGCAGAGCTCCTTGAAAAATTTCTGACTCAAGAAGACGTTCATTACAAGGAAAATTATTTTCCTGATGAAATTCGTGATATTGCAGCATCCGTAGAGGAAGACTCCGAATTACTCTACGAATTTCATTATGGGGACTATCGCTACAACGACGAAATCGATGAAGACCAGTCGACGACTGAACGCACCTATCGGGAATTACACGACGCGAATCCTGACCTGAGTCAGCTCGCCGGAGAAGATGACGCATGACCAGTTCCAGTCCAGCTCGCTTAGCTATCAAACAGGCTGATGATGGGATCGCCACATGGCTCGGCGATTTGATCAGTGGCACCGGCTCTTCACCGTCACACATTATCATCACCGGTGTGCTTGGCGTTATTCCGGGCGTCGGCCAGGCGATGGATGCGCGGGATCTCGTTCTCGGGATCATCGTGATTGCGAAATCTCCTTCCAATGTTTCTGGATGGGTCGACCTTGTCATTACCTTAATAGGATGCATCCCGGCTGTTGGCGACGCATTGAAAGTCGGTTTCAAGCTGATGAAACAAGGGCATTCGTTCGGTCGCGTACTAGAAGCGGTTTCGCCGAAACTCCGAGGGAATGTCGAACAATTTATGAGACGCGTCGACTGGACAACGATCGGCGTCCAGTCGAAATCTATATTTTCCAGCGCCATGGATGCCTTCGCCCACGGGCTCGACACATGGGTTATAAAGTTGATGGCTGGGCGTCGGGAAGTTGACGAAGTTATTGCTGAATTACGCGCAATACAACGTCGCGGCCCGGAGATGATCGACGCGGCGTTGGCAGAACTCAAGATGCTACACGGCAAGATGCTATCGGATGCGCTGCCGAGAAACACGGCTGCTGTCGTGCCAAGCATGGCTTCCTCAAGGCCAATTCACTCGGTTCAACATGTGCGAGATCCGCGCCAAGAAGCCCGGAGGCTTCGCACCGAACGGACATTGTCGGAAAAAGCTGCATTGCGGGAAAAGAAGAACAACGTTTCATCAAATTCCACGAACTCCGCAACCAAGAAAAAAGGCGAGCCCAAGGGGCGGAAATGGACGAGCGGTGTACCCGCGGAGCACATTACTGACTATTTCGTCAGACATAAGCATACGCACTTTCGAAAAGCGAACAACAACGGTAAATTGATCGAAGAACATAGCACACCACACCAAGGGCTCGATCATCTTTGGCGAAACCTTGCCGGTGGAAGAAGATTCGTCGTGGGCGAAACTAAATCCAGTATCTTCGATTCGTTCAAACTAATGGCAGCATTGCCTTCCGAGCTAAGAACCGCTTTCGACGCCCTGCGTGAACAAGAGGCACTTAATCCGACCAAAGGTAAGCAGCCGAATATTTTCCAGAATGAAGATCGTGACACTCACGCGGACCGTCGTGTTGCGATACAAGGCGACGAGAACAGCGAAGCGGAAATTCGTAAGGGTTTGAACAAGCCAGACGAGGCGACAGGACTTCCAACTCAGATGAGCCACCGATGGATTCAGCGACGATTATCCGGTGAACTCCTGACACCGCAGGGACGGCAACTGATCACCTTGATACGAGATTGGCAAGATGGGGAGATCGACTGCCCCTACAACCGTTGGATCTCCCTGGTTACCGGTCGTCAGCTTTATAGGCATCGACAGTCCGGCGGTTCAATCCATCAGGTACAAACCGTTTTAAATCTGCCTGACAACATTCTCGAAGAATAAGATGCTGAATATCATTTCAAAAGAAGAGTTCAAGATCCTGAAACGCGAGCCCCTACTCGATTATGATCTTTACAATGCTGAGTCGACGGATCTGCTGTCGCGGATCCCGAACGCAGCGAAAAGGCTGGGAGATTCGGGTTGGCTCACAGGCAAAACCATGGGCGCGCTGATTCGCCTGACCCGCGCACGTAGCGACTATGCCTTGGACCTTCTTACGCTGAGTTATTCTGCAGGGCTCAAATTAGAAGAACTGAGGGAATTTTACATATCCACTCTGGAATACTTCGAAGAGTATGGACTTTACGTAGAAGCTTTCAACAAACAGCGAAAAACAACTGAGCCGGAAATCCCCCTCTTCTACCTGAAGGATGTCGAGTTCGACCGCGCAAATCGTTTACTTTGCTTCGCGATTTTGCTGGGATGGCAGCAGTTCATTCCTCGCATCATGCGTCTGATCGATTATAAAAATATGCAAAAAGACGGGATGCTTGAGCGGCTGGTCGCCACATATGTGCCAACGCGGGGTGAGGTGCCGGTGGAATGTACGCGTCACCTGCCCTATTTCAAAACATTACCGGTGTTTTCCGCGCCGGTCACTGAGCGACCGCGGTTTATGCGGGAATATCTAACGGACTGGTACGCGGCGAGCCGGCGAGAGCCCTATTTCGAATCACATACACGTAGCGGTGAGTTTCGCGGTTACTGGTCGTGGGAAGCCGCAGCCATCACTGTTGCACTGAGGATGGACGATAGTTCATATCGCGAGCTCGAATTTTACCCACGAGATTTAGCCGCGTTTGCCATGGCGAGCGGTTCGCAGGAGCTTGGGCGTCCAGAATCTGCCGATGTATCCGATATCCGGGCGAAAGCCGGCGAGCCCTGTCTGGTCAGCGGTCAGTGGGAGTCTCTGGGAACGCCTGTCCAAAGGCGGCACTACGAGCGAGACATGCCGATGGCCGATCTGGGTTCGCCGTACGGGCTAACAGTATGGCGTTTCCTCCCGAATTCGTAACACGTTGGAGCTCACGGATACAAACCAAGACAGTCCACGCTCGGCTATTGTTCAGAATCGCCAACGCTGAGATCACTTTTGATTCCATATCGGCAGTTCCGGTCAATCAACAGCGGTATCACAAGCTGAGTGGAAGGTACGATGATTCTTCAGCAATGCAATAGCGCGTCGATGCCGGTAATCGATCAAGAGCGCCAAGTGTCATGCTAAGCGTCGACGAAGAAGGATTAAAATGAAGTCAACGTTCATGTCGATCATTGTCGGCTGCACGCTATCGATCCACGTCGACTGCATGGCGCAAGAACCGAATGTTGCGAGATTCCTTGCCGCGCGCGGCGCCCACGATGCCGGTTACAAGCACGTCGCCGCGTCGCCTCGGCCGGACATCGCTCCAGTCGTATTCATCGATAAGGACGGGGCGGTTCCGAGCTGCGGAATCATCTACGCTGCACGACAGTCCGGCGCGCAAGACTATATTGAACTCGTCGGTGCCGACCCCGGTGCCAATTTTCCTCAGTGCCTGAACATCCGGTCGATGGCGGCGTTCAAGCTGCAAAACCGGCAGTACGTCGCAGTCGAGTACCTCGCTCGCGAAACACGGGAAGACGTGGCACGAAACTTCAGCTATGTGTACGAAAATAGCGCCGGGGGTTTTACGTTGGACGAAAGCTTGACCAGCGTGCTACCTGATGAAGAAGGAAAGGGCGAGTCCGCTGGATCGGGCGAAACAGCGATCAAACTGGCCCGCATTGCGGCTTTGAAGAATGCGTTCGCCCAGTGGCAGTTGCACGAGCGCGACTTCATATCGGACAAAAATTCGTCGTTCGCTATTTTCGAAGAAAAAAAATCTCGGCAGTGTCATCTGGTCGCTGAAGCGGGGGCAGCGCCAGTGTCCGCACACTTGACAGACATCGTCGCCGACGCTCGCTGCACAAGCGCTCTGGCATCCACGCGACTGGAGCGCGCTGGAACGACGTATTACCTGGCGATGTTCAAGTCCGACGACGGCAAATACCTGGTGACGGTTACATCGGTCGACAAGGACGGCAAGATCGCTTCCGAAAAAAGGCTGTCCGAAACGATCAACAAGTCAGGGGCAACGCGCGATATCAGGGGGGCCAAGGCGGCACTTGCAGCGATATTGCACTAATCACGGCTATCTTCAATAACGGACGGCTGTCCACGTGGCAGTTCCTTCACATCGTCTTCGGTGGCGTACTATGCATCTGTCTACATGCGCACCACGCGCTCGCTGCGTCGCCCCGTACATCCCCGCCGGCGCCTATCGCGCTCAAGACCGGCGTCAACGAAGTCACATTGCGTGACATGTCGCTGCGCATCGTCAAGGGCTACTTCAGCAACGGCACAGCGACCAGCTTCGCGACCTATACCGTGTACGTGGTACGCACCGCGCCCGACGACGATTGGGTCCATGTCGTGACGGCGGCCGACCGCGACATCGGCTACAACTTCCACGACGCCGAATCCGGCGATGCCACGCTGGAAGCGGTCGGGTTCTACGTCGAGGACAAGCGCTTGTACGCCGTGCGCGCCACCAAGATCGGCGCGGCTGCGGATCGGAACGGACCGCGCAAGACCCCGTTCGACATCGAGGTCGAGGTATTCAACGACAGCGACGAGATCCCGATGTTCAATCACATGCGCAAGCAGCGTTCGAAGGGTGCGTACGTCGACGCTACCGAAGTGCTGCAGCGCGAATTCTTCAGGCGCTGAACGGACGGGTAGCCAAACGACAGGGAATTGCAGCGCGCCACGCCGTATTGACACGCCTGCCTGCTCGCGCCCGGGCTTGCGATTAGCCGCGCTTGCTGTCATCCTGTCGCGCGCCGGCGCGTCAAGCGCGGCCCTATCGCATAACGACACCATCGCGAACCGCCCATGCACAACCCTTCCCGCGTCGCCGGCCGTACCGGTGGCGTCTTCCCTGCCCTGAAGGCCTTGCCCGCGCTGATGCTGGGCTGCTTCGCCATCCAGCCGGCCTGCGCCCAGACCGCTCTCCCGGCACCTGTCCAGCAAGCGCCGGCCAAGGCCGCGTCGGCGACGACGAACACCGCTACCCCCGCCGCCGCGCCAGCCCGGAACACGAGCGGCACTGCCGGCGCGCAGCCCGCGCCCCAGTCCGGCGCCGACGACATGGCCACCGTCGAAGTGGTCGCATCGCGCCCCACCAACAAGGTCGACCGCGACGTCTACGACCTGAAGAACGACATCAGCGTCAGCAACGCCTCGGCGTCCGATGTCCTCAACAACGTCCCTTCGGTGACGGTCGACCAGGACGGATCGGTGGTCCTGCGCGGCAATCCGAACGTGCAGATCATGGTCAACGGCAAACGCGATGCCCAGTTCCAGGGCCAGAACCGCGGCGACGCCCTGAACTCGTTCCCGGCCGAGGCGATCGAGTCGATCGAGGTGATCAACGTGCCGGGCGCGGAATTCGGCAACGAGGGCGGCAGCGGCCCGATCATCAATCTGGTCCTGAAGCGCAACCGCAAGCCCGGCTCGCGCGCGACCTTGAGCGTGAACAAGGGCACCGAAGACCGCTACAACAGTTACCTGAACGGCGAGTATGCGGCCGGCCCCTATTCGATCAGCGGCAACGTGGGGGTGCGCAAGAACGAGCGTAGCACGCAGCGCGCCAGCCAGCGCCAGGACCTCGATCCGCAGACGGGCGACGTCATCGGCGGCAACGAGTCCAGCGGCGATGGCCGGTTCGGCTCGACGTCCGTCACGCTGGCGTCCACGCTGACCTATAACGTCGAGGAACGCGACCAGGCCGGCGCCACGGTCAGCTATTCGAAGCTGAAGAACGATAGCGACAATACCGGCAATACCCTGCGCTTCGGCCCGGCCATGGTGCCGACCGCCGACTTCTCCAGCCGCTCGCACACGGACTCGCCGGCCGAGAACTTCGGCCTGGGCGCCTCATACATCCACAAGAGCGGCGAACCGGGCGAGGAACTGAAGTTCGACCTGCGCTACACGGGCCAGGAGAACGATTCGCGCAACGACGTCTGGTACGACTACCGGCAGCGCCCCGACCGCTATACGACCGACAGCGTCCGCATCACCGACCGCCGCACGCGCATCCTCGACGTCTCCATCGACTACCAGCGCGTGCTGTGGGGCAGCTGGCAGCTGAAGGCCGGCGCCAAGTATGCCGACAACCGGAGCGACAACGGCACCGACTATCGCGCCCTGGATCCGGCCAGCGGTGCCTACGTGCCGGTGCCGAGCCGCATCAGCCAGTTCGCATCGAACGACCGCAACGGCGCCGTCTACGGCACGCTGTCCACCAAGTTCTTCTCCGACGTACAGGTGCTGGCCGGCCTGCGCGGCGAATACACGGACCTGGACGTGCGCCAGCCGCTGCTTGCGGAGCGCGATCGCTACCACTACATGAACTGGCTGCCCAGCTTCTACGCCACCAAGGACATGGGCGCGACGGCGCAGCTGCAGCTGCGCGCCAGCCGGCGCATCGCCCGTCCCAACGAGCGCGACCTGAACCCGAACCTCGTCTACCTGAGCGATTTCAGCGCGCGCCAGGGCAATCCGGACCTGGAACCGGTCGACAACGACCTGCTGGAACTGGCCTACCGCGACCGCTTCTTCGGCGTCGAGTC
Organism: uncultured Massilia sp.; assembly: GCA_963529995.1. Lineage (GTDB taxonomy): Bacteria > Pseudomonadota > Gammaproteobacteria > Burkholderiales > Burkholderiaceae_D > Telluria. Next base: position 264,312 of record CAUSCY010000001.1, read on the forward strand.
CAGCTTCACAGCGTTCAAGCGGCGCGAGTCGCCGGTGATCGGCAACCGCAGCTATGCACTGGCGAACGACCCGAACGTGATCGTGACCTCGCCGATCAATTTCGGCGCCAACGATTCGGTCGGCATGGACATGAACTTCAACGTGCGCCAACTGTTCCTGCGCGGCCTGTCCGCCAACCTCGGCGTGACGCTGGCCAACGAGAAGCGCATGCGCATCTCGAATTTCGGCGCCGGCGACACGGGCGAGGAACAGAAGAACCACCGCGAGAACGCCAAACTGCGCCTGGCCTACCAGTTCCTGCAGGAGTCGCTGCAGCTCTCCGTCAACCGCAACGGCCGCACGCTGAACGGCCAGGGCGTGAACGGTGCCGTCACCATCACCAACTTCACCTGGATGCACCGCTTCTCGCCGCAGTTCTCGCTGAACGTCAACGTCAACAACGTGTTCAGGACCGGGAACAACGAGAGCGTCGTCGAGAACGAGGTGCTGCGCCTGCACACGCTCAGCACGCCGCAGCAGCGCGTGTTCACGATCGGCCTGCGCTACCAGTGGGGCGGTGTGACGGGCGACGACCGCGTCCGCAACGGCGGCCGTGCCGGCATGTTGCGCGGGCCGCAGGGGAACGGCCGCGGCGATGGTGCCGGCTACAACGGCGGCGGCTTCGGCAACGACGGCGGCGGCGGCGGTTTCAACGGCGGCGGGCGCGGCTTCTGACGCGTCTATCCGGCACCGGCAAGCGCGGCCCGCACGTGCCGTGTGCGCCGCCAGGTCCATACGACCAGCGTGACGGCGGCGGCAGCGACGAGCGCCAGCGCGATCAGGATACCGGTCGCACCGCCCAGCACCATGCCGCCGACCAGCAGCAAGGGCGCAACCCACCAGGTCAGCTCCAGCTCCAGGCACAGCAGGTTCCACCACGGATGATTCAGCACGATGCGGCCGTCCGCCGCATCGCGCCAGCCCAGCATCGACGACCACTTTCCGGGCCGGGCCAAGGCCAGCAGCAGCGTCGTCCCGGCGCGCGGCACGACGCGTCCGGGCAGCCGCGCACCGTAGAACGTGGCGCCCCCGCTCTCGAAACTGAACGTACCGCTCGCCTGGGCGTCGAAGACGCGCTCGATGTGGATCCGCTCGATATGCATGCTCGCTCTCCCGTCGTCGATACAGGCAGTCTAGCCGAAGCCGTTGGCGGGAAGCTTCGGGAAATCCTGACGATGCCTGCGGCCGGACCGCGCACGAGCCGGCCCGGGCCGCGTGCTAAGATGCCCTGTCGAGCACCCTCCCTCCCGCGATGAAAAAGCACGCACCGACCATCCGCGACGTCGCCGCCGCCGCCCAGGTATCCACCGCCACGGTGTCCAAGTACATCAACGGCGCGCAGCGCTTTTCGGCGAAGGTGGAGACGGCGATCGACGCGGCCATCGGCAGCCTCGGCTACCGGTCCAATCCGCTGGCCAAGTCGATGATCACGGGGCGCACCGACACCATCGGCCTGTGCCTGCCGGACGTCACGAATCCCCATGTCGCCAGCATCCTGCAGGGCGCCGGCAAGGTCGCGGCCGAACGCGGCTACGCGGTGCTGCTGGCCGAGGGCGCGGACGGCGCCGATCGCGAGCGGCGCATGCTGGAGACGCTGAGCGGCCGCGTGGATGGCCTCATCGTGTGCCCGCGCCCGGACGGCGATGGGATGGGCTGGCTGGCTGCCATCGGCAAGCCGCTCGTGCTGCTCGGCAGCCCCGCCGGGATGCCTACGCTGCCGGCCGTGGCGGCCGACGACCATGCCGGCGGCGGCATGCTGGCACGGCATCTGCACATGCTCGGGCACCGGCGCATCGCCTATCTCGGCTGTTCGGCGTCGCGCCGCGACGCCGAACGCATCGGCGGCATCCGCGAATGCCTCGACGCGGCCGGCATGGAGCTGGCCGTATTCGACGCCGCCCGCCCGACGCTGGCGGAGGGCGAACGCCTGTGCTCCGGCATCGTGCTGGGCAACCGCCGACTCGACGCCGTGATCTGCCACAACGACCTGCTGGCGCTCGGTTTCATGAAGGAAGCGGGGAACCTGGGCCTGGCCGTCCCGCGCGACATCTCCGTCGTCGGCTTCGACAATATCGCGTACGGGAAGTACACGACGCCGGGACTGACCACCGTCGACCTGCAGAGCCGGCACATGGGCGAGACGGCGATGGACAAGCTGCTCGCCCTGGTCCGCGGCGAGGCGGTCGAGCAATGCACGCGGATCGCCCCGCGGCTGATCATGCGCGGCTCGACGCGCGACCAGCACCTGCGTTAGCCGAGACGCGGTCCTAGAGCCGGGCCAGGCGTCCGCCGTCCGCCAGCAGCGCCGCGCCGTTGACGAAGCCCGCGTCGGCGCCAACCAGGAAGGCGATGGCGGCGGCGACTTCGTCGGGCGAGCCCACGTCGTCCTTGTCGATCTTCTCGGCGCCCGACTTGACGTTCGGGTTGTCCCACAACATCGGCGTGTCGATCGCGCCCGGCACCACGGCATTCACGCGGATGCCTTTCGCCTTGCCCTCGATCGACGCCGACCGCGTCAGCGACAACAGCGCCGCCTTCGCCGCCGCGTAGGGCGCGACCAGCGCCTCGGTGGCGTAGGCATGCACGCTGGCGACGTTGACCACGGCGCCGCCCCGCTCCATCCGCAGGAAAGCCTGCTTGATGAAGAAGAAGGCGCCCATCAGGTCGACGTCGAGGGTGCCGCGCCAGTCGTCCGCGGTTTGTTCCTCGAGCGGCTTGAAGGTCATCAGGCCGGCGTTGTTGACGACCGCATCCCAGCGGCCGAAATGCGCGATGGTGGCGTCGACGGCGGCCTTGACCTGCTCCTCCTGCGCGACGTCGCAGACGGCGGTGAGGATGCGCTCCGCGGCGCGGTCCTTTGCACCATCCTGCGCCAGCTTGGCGCGCGCCTCGTCCAGGCTGTCCTGGTGGCGGCCGACCAGCGTCACGCCGCCGCCCGCCTCCAGCAGGCGCCTTGCCGCGGCCAGCCCGATGCCGCCGGCCGCGCCGGTGACGATGGCGATGCGTTCTTGCTTGCTCATGGTTCATCTCCTTGACGTGCGAGGAACCAGTGTAGCGGCGTCGCGCAAGACGCGGAGCACTGCTCAGCGCCGTTTGCCGGATGACCCGGCTTCGCCAGTGGACTGATCAGGGCCCGATGCCGCCCACTTCCTGCAGACGCTTGTCCGAGGACTGCGGGCGCCCGAACAGGTAGCCCTGGAAGTGCGAGCAGCCTTCGGCCTGCAGGCGCAGGAACTGCTCGTGGGTCTCGACGCCCTCGGCCGTCGTGTCGATCAGCAGGCTGTTGGACAGGCCCGTGATGGCCCGGATGATCGCCAGAGCCTCGCGGCTCTCGCCGATGTCCTGGACGAAGGACTTGTCGATCTTGATCTTGTCGAAGGGGAAGGAGCGCAGGTAGCTGAGCGAGGAATAGCCGGTGCCGAAGTCGTCCAGCGAGATCGCCACGCCCAGGTCCTTCAGCGCGCGCAGCGTGCGGATATTGCCGTCGCTGTCGTCGAGCAGGACCGACTCCGTGATCTCCAGTTCCAGGCGCGCCGGGTCGAGGCCGGAGTCGGCCAGCGCCAGCGCCACCGTCGCGACCAGGTCCGGGCTCTTGAACTGCACCGGGGAGAGGTTGACGGCGACGGATTCGCCATTGCTCCACGTGATCGCCTCCTGGCAGGCCAGGTTCAGGGCGCGCGTGCCGAGGTCGTGGATCAGGCCCGTCTCCTCCGCCAGCGGGATGAAGTTGACCGGGGCGATCTGGCCATGGACGGGGTGGTTCCAGCGCATCAGCGCCTCGTAGCCGGCGATGCTGAGGCCGTCCTTCCGGATGATCGGCTGGTACACCATCTCGATCTGGCCCAGGTGCAGCGCGCGGCGCAGGTCGGTTTCCATCTGGCGTCGCACGCGTGCCGCCTCTTCCAGCTCGGGACGGAACACCTCGTAGCGGTTGCGGCCATTGCGCTTGGCCTCGTACAGCGCCATGTCGCCGAAGCGCAGCATCTCTTCCGCCGTGCTGCCCGAATTGGTCGAGGCGATACCCACCGACAGCCCCACCGCGAAACTGTGCTCGTCGATCAGGAAAGGCTGGGCGGTGACGTCGATCAGGCGCTGGGCCGCGCTCTTCGCTTCGTCCAGGCGTTTCAGGTTCGGCAGCACCACCGCGAATTCATCGCCGCCCAGGCGTGCCAGCGTGTCCTCGTCGCGCAGCTGCTTCCTGAGGCGCTGGGCCAGCGCCAGCAGCAGCTTGTCGCCGTAGGCGTGGCCGACGGCGTCGTTGACGTTCTTGAAGTTGTCGAGGTCCAGGCACAGGATCGCCGTGATGCTGCGGCTGGCCGCATCCTCCTCGATCGCCCTGTCCAGGCGGTCGTGGAAGAAGGCGCGGTTCGGCAGGTCCGTCAGGCCGTCGTGCTGGGCCATGTGATGGATCTGGGCATAGGCGGCCAGTTCCTCGGTGACGTCCTCGGTAATGGTAAGGATGTAGTCGCCCTCGCCCTCCGGGCGCGTGCCGCGCATCGAGCGGCTGCGCAGCGTGCGCGTACCGAGCGGCGTGTCGACGCTGCTCTCGCTGGTCTGGACGGCGGCGTCCTGGCCGACGCCCGCGACCTGGCGCGCGATGTAGTCGGCAACGGCGGGACTCAGGCAATCTCGTACGCTCTTGCCTGCAAGGTCGGCATGGCCGCCGTTGAACAGGCGCTGCGCCTGCTGGTTGGCGAGCAGGATGACCTCGCCCGAGCAATCCTGGGCCAGGACGCTGGCGGGAATGTTCGAGATCACGGAATCCAGGAAGCGCGACAGCGACGCCATCTGCTGGCTGTACTTCTCGGCCAGCTCCTTCGCCTCGACCAGCTTCAATTCCTGCTGGCGGCGCTCGGTGATGTCGCGCGTGATCTTGGCGAAGCCGATCAGCTAGCCGGCATCGTCGCGCACCGCGTCGATCACGACGCTGGTCCAGAATTCGCTGCCGTCCTTGCGCACGCGCCAGCCTTCGGCCTCGAAGCGCCCGTTGCTGCGCGCCGTCTCCAGCGCCCGGTGCGGCAAGCCGGCGGCGCGGTCCTCGTCGCGGTAGAACACGGAGAAATGACGGCCGACGATCTCGCCGGCCTTGTAGCCCTTGGCACGCTCGGCGCCCGCGTTCCAGCTCACCACGTGGCCGTCGCCGTCGAGCATGTAGATAGCATAGTCGGTCACGCCCTGGATCAGGTGGCGGAAACGCTGTTCCTGCTCGCGCTGCGCATCCTGCGCGCGGCGCTGCTCGGTGCGGTCGCGCGTGATCTTGGCGAAGCCGACGAGGCGACCGTCGTCGTCGTGAATCGCGTCGATGACGACGTGGGCCCACAACGCCGTGCCATCCTTGCGCAGGCGCCAGCCCTCGTCCTCGAAGCGTCCATGTTCGCGCGCGATCGACAGGTTGATGTCCGGGAGGCCGGCGGCGACGTCGTCGGGCCGGTAGAACTTCGAGTAATGCTGGCCCACGATCTCCGCTGCCACGTAGCCCTTAGCGCGCTGCGCGCCCGCGTTCCAGTTCGAGACGATGCCGTCGGGGGTGAGCATGTAGATCGCATAGTCGACGATTTTCTCGACGAGCAGGCGGTACATCGGATCGGAGTGTTCGGCGGACAGGCGCGTGACCATACGGAGAAATCGGAAAGACGGCGCCAACGCGCCTGCGGCTTGCCGCGGGAGACTCGGGGCTGGGAGTCGGCTCGATGCGCCGCGCGTGCCGGGCGCGGCGCGTCACTGATGTGACTTGCCGTGAGTGTACAGCAGGATGTTACATCAAAGAAATAGCAATGGACTATACAAGCAATGTGCGATGCATCGAAGCGCTGCTCCCGTCAGGTCTCCGGTGCCAGCTTCGCCATCGGTACGTCCTTGCAGGCCGGCTCCTTGCGCCCGGCCGCTTCGCACACGCGCACGCGGCACTGCGCCTCGCCGGCCGCATTGTACTGCTTGCACACCTGGAGCTGCTCCGCCGGCGTGGCTTTCCGGTTCACCGGCTGGATGTGCGCCATCAGCGCCGACAGCAGCACGACGTCGCTGTCGGCCGCGCTCCTTGTCGGCCTGGACTGGCTCTTTTCCTTTGCCTTCTGCTGCGCCAGGCGGGGCGGCTCGGCCTTCGCTTCGGCCTTCCTGCTCGGCTTCTCCTTCGCATCCCCCTTCTTCGCAACGGCGGGCCGCGGAGGCGGCGCCATGTCGGCCAAGGGGTTCGCGGGCGCTTCCGCAACGTCGTTCAGGATGGCGGCCGTCGACGGCTCCTGGGTGGCGCCGGCGCTGGCCGTGAGCGCGGCGAGCGGCGCCGCATCGTTCGCGCCGGCCGCATCCGCTTGGGCGGCGACAGGGGCCACCGGCGCCGGCGGCGCGGTCGCAGCAGCGACGGCAGCGTGGTCCGGCGCATGCTGGGCCGGCGCCGACGCGAGCACCGGTTCGGCATCGCCGCCGGCGCTCGTCAGTGCAAACACCACGGCGCCGACGACGAGCGCGCCGAGGCCGAGCGCGCCCCAGACCAGGCCGCGCGACCTGCCCTGCGTGGGCTGCGATGCCGCCGCAGCGGGCTTTGCCGCTGGCTTGGCGGCTGGCTTGGCGCCGCTGCCGTCCAGCGAACTGAGGATGCGCTGACGCTCCGGCTCGGCTTGCGGTCCGGTCGACAGCAGACTGGGCCGGCCTGGTCGGGCCGGACGATCGCCTTCTTCTTGCAAGGTGCCTCCTTATTAATATTGCAGTACTTTACAAGAATCAAGAAAAATGTGCCGCGAGTTTGCGTTTAAATCGTGCGCGATACCACATTTAATGATGAATCACATTTCAATCGTGCGCGTCATTGTCATATCGGTAAGTTATACTCTCAAGAAATATTTTTTGTGACATAAACGTGTCCTTGGGGGGGAGCCCGTGTTTCTGCTGGCCGTCGCTATGTACTTCCTCATCGCCTGCGCGGTCAGCTGGATGATCCTGTTTCCGTCCGGCCGGGACGTCGTCATGAATGCGCTGGCCGGTGCCAGCGAGCGGCTGCAGCGGCGCGCCGGGATGCTAGCCAGCCTGCGGCCGGCGCTGCGCGAGAATGCGCGCGCCGCCGGCGGCACGATGGCGGCACTGTCCGGCTTCGTGCGCCGCCATGCGCTTGCCTGCGGCGCCGGCGCTGCGCTGGTCTGCCTGCCGCCGCTGGCCGCGCTGCTGCTGGCGGGGCAGCCGGCGCTGAGCGGCTACGAGCCGTCCAGCCGCGAGATGAATACGCAGGTGGCCGAGCTGCTGCAGGGCGAACAGCTGGTGCCCCCGCCGGCGCTGCCGCCGCTGGTGTTCGCGCAGGCGGAAGCGGCGCAGGAACGCCCGCTGCTGGCATCGGCGAGCCGCGACTGGGCGCTGATGAACGCGGCGTACACGCAGCGCCTGCTGATGGTCTTCAAGATCATGAAGGAGCAGCACGGCTACGACATGGCCATCCTGGAGGGCTACCGCAGCCCGGCGCGCCAGCAAGCCTTGTCGGCGCTGGGTCCTTCCGTCACGAACGCGAAGGCGTGGCAGAGCTGGCACCAGTACGGCCTCGCGGCCGACTGTGCCTTCGTCCGCGACGGCAAGCTGGTGATCTCGGAGAAGGATCCGTGGGCCATGCGCGGCTACCAGTTGTACGGCCAGGTGGCCGAATCGCTCGGCCTTACCTGGGGCGGGCGCTGGAAGATGATGGACTTCGGGCATACGGAATTGCGCGTGCCCGGTACGATGAAGCGATAGGAGCGCAACGATGGCAGCACCCTTGATCCGCCTGGGCGACCGCACTTCCCACGGCGGCACCGTAGTCGAAGCATCGCCGTTCACCGACAGCGGCGGCAAAGGTATCGCGCGCGTCGGCGACAAGGTCGACTGCCCGCGCCACAGCAACGTCACCATCGCCACCGGCGACGCGACCATGCTGGTGGATGGCCGCCCGGCGGCGCGCGACGGCGACAAGACCTCGTGCGGCGCGACCCTGATCGCCAGCCAGCAAAACAGCATCGACACGGTCTGACATGCTGTCCTGGCTGAGGAATCTTACCTATACCGGCATCGCCTTCGGCGCGAGCTGGAGCGGCGCCGTGTGGCGCTGGCGCACAAGCAATCGCATGCCGGATACGGCCGACATCGTGCTCTGGCTCGTGGTGCTGCCGCTCGTCCTGCTGCTCGCCGCCTGGGGCGGCCGCGCGCTGTACCGGCGCGCCAAGACCGCGCCGGCCGTGGCCGCTGCGGCCGCGCCCGACACTGCGCCGGCAGCTGCGCCGCGCGCCGATGTCCCCGCGCTGGCCGTCGTCGCCAGCGCGCTGCGGGTACCGCACGGCGCGTCCGCAGCCGAACTGGCCGCGGCGCTGGCGTCCGGCGACGCGCGTCCCGCGCTGGACGCGGAGCTGGTCGACGACTATGGCTACCCGATCCTGACCGCCCGCGTGGACGACGTCGACGTGGACGGCGCGCGCGCCGCCCTGGCGGCATCGGACGCCGCGGCGGGCTTCAGCGAAGAACACTGGCGCGCCATGGCCCTGGGCGGCGCCGTCGCCGCCGAACTGGCCGGCTGGCTGGCCGCCCACCCAGGCATCGAGCAGCACGCCGCGCGCGTCGATACGCGCACTCCGTCCCCGCTGCCGCCGCTGGAACTGCACGTCGCCTGGCCACAAGAATTTACGCCGGCGCAGCGCGCGGCCGGCGCCGCCTGGTTCCGCGAGCTGCTGGCCACCGGCGGCTGGCCGCTCGATCGCATCGCCGTCGCATCGGAAACGGTCGAGACCCGACCGGATGCGCTGCCGCCAGGCTTGCTGGAACGCGCCGGCCAACCGCTGCTGGCCGTGGTGCTGGCCTGCGGCTCGCAACTGGGCAGCGCCACCGTCGACGCGATGGCCATGCACGACGTGCTGCTGACCGCGCGCCAGCCGCAGGGCCGCGTACCGGGCGAAGGCGCCTGCGCCCTGCTGCTCGCGGATGCGACCCAGGCGGCGCTGCTGGCACCCGCCACCGATCTGCCCGCGCTGCGGACGCTGGCCGCGGCGCGCTTGGGCACTTCCGCCGACGACGCCCGGCGCGTCGACGCCGCGCCGCTGCAGGCGCTGTGCGAGCGGGCGTTGCACGACGCCGGCTGCGCACCCGACGCCGTGGCCCTGGTTGCGGCCGATGCGGACGCACGCGCCGGCCGTGTAATGGAACTGATGGCCGTCGCCACCGACAAGCTCCCGCAACTCGATACCGCGGCCGACCTGCTGCGCACCGGCGGCGCCATTGGTGCCTGCGCGCCCGTGGCCTGGCTGGCCGCGCTGGCCGTCGGCGCCGAGGGCGCGCTCGAACGCCAGGCGCCGGTGCTATGCATCGGCAACCTCGATCCCTTCCGCCGCGACGTCGCCGTCGTCGCGCCGGCCGATTTCATGCATTAACCACACCGTCACCATGCAAAAAACCTGGCAATTCCTGACCTCCCGCACCAGCCTGACCGTGATCGGCTGGGTGGCATTCGCCGCCCTGCTGCTGGTCGCCGCGCAGCTGCTGCAGTGGCCCATCGCCGTCCCCCTGACGATCTTCGGTATCGCACTGCTGTTCGGGGCCGGCCTGTGGTACTGGCGCCGCCGCGGCCATGCCCGCAAGGCCGGCCAACTGGGCGACATGATCGAACAGCAGACGGCCGTCGCACCCGATGCGGCCCAGCGCCAGGAAACGGAAGTCATCCGTAAGCGCCTGCTGGAAGCCATCGCCACGATCAAGGGATCCAAGCTGGGTCAGTTGTCGGGCAACGCGGCGCTGTACGAACTGCCGTGGTACATGATCATTGGTAACCCGGCTGCCGGCAAGAGCACGGCGATCGCCAGCTCGGGCCTGCAATTCCCCTTCGCCGACAGCAAGGTCGTGCAAGGCGTCGGCGGCACCCGCAACTGCGACTGGTTCTTCACCACCGAGGGCATCCTGCTGGACACGGCGGGCCGCTATTCGGTGGTCGACGACGACCGCGCCGAGTGGTTCGGCTTCCTCGACCTGCTCAAGAAATACCGCCGCAAGGCCCCGATCAACGGCATCGTCATCGCCGTGAGCATTGCGGAACTGACCCGCAACCGGCCGGAGTTCGCCATCGACCTGGCGAAGAACCTGCGCCAGCGCGTGCAGGAGCTGACGGAGCGCCTCGAAGTGCACGCGCCCGTCTACGTCGTGTTCACCAAGGCCGACCTGATCAACGGCTTCAACGAATTCTTCCAGGACAGCGAACGGGGCGAACGCGAAAAGGTCTGGGGCGCCACGCTGCCCTATAACCAGGACGCCACCAGCGAGCAGCTGCTCGACCTGTTCGATACCCGCTTCGACGAACTGTACGACGGCCTGAAGGACCTGAGCCTGGCGAACATGGCGCTGCAGTGGCGCGAGCGCATGCCGCCGGGCGTGTTCACGTTCCCGCTCGAATTCTCGTCGATCAAGCCGGCGCTGCGCGCCTTCATCGCCACGCTGTTCGAGGACAACCCGTTCCAGTTCAAGCCCGTGTTCCGCGGCTTCTACTTCACCAGCGCGCTGCAGGAAGGCGAGACCGTATCCGCTTCGTCGGCGCGCGTGGCCCAGCGCTTCGACCTGCAATTGCAGCCGCTGCAGCACGACGACCAGCACCAGCAGCAGGGTTACTTCCTGCTCAACCTGTTCCGCAAGGTGATCTTCGCCGACAAGGACCTGGTGGCGCAGTACGCCAGCCCGGCCAAGACGCGCCTGCGCTATGCCGCCTTCTTCGGCGCCATGGCCATCGTCGGCCTGGCGCTCGGTGGATGGAGCTGGTCCTACATGAACAACCGCCAGCTCGTCGCCAACGTGCAGGCGGACCTCGACCAGGCCACGAAGGTGCAGGCGAAGAGCCTGGACCTGCAGTCGCGCTTCCAGGCGCTGGAGATCCTGCAGGACCGCATCGAGCAGCTCGACCGCTACGCCGAGCACCGCCCGCTGTCGCTCAGCCTGGGCCTGTACCAGGGCGACATCCTGAACCGCAAGCTGAAGGAAGAGTACTTCAACGGCGTGCGCGAGGTGATGCTCAAGCCCGTCGCGCAGTCGCTCGAGACCTTCCTGTCCGAGGTGAACGGCAATGCCGGCCAGCTGCAGCCGATGAACAAGCCGGTCGGCACGACCGCGACGGCGGCGCCGGCCACCGCCGATGCCGCCACCGTCAACAACGGCGCCCAGCAGTTCAAGGACGCCTCGCCGACCGACGCCGAGGACGCCTACAACGCGCTGAAGACCTACCTGATGCTGGCCGATAAGTCGCGCGCCGAGAGCGCCCACCTGAACGACCAGCTGACCCGCTTCTGGCGCGTGTGGCTGGAAGGGAACCGCGGCGCCATGCCGCGCGAGCAGATGATCCGCAGCGGCGAGCGCATGATCTCGTTCTACCTGGCCCAGGTCAACGATCCGTCCTGGCCGGTGATCGAGGAACGCCGCGCACTGGTCGACCAGACCCGCGACAACCTGCGCCGCGTCGTGCGCGGCATGCCGGCGCGCGAGCGCGTATACGCCGACGTCAAGGCGCGTGCCGCCACCCGCTATCCGTCCGTGACGGTGGCCCGCATCGTCGGCGACCAGGACAAGGAGCTGGTGCTGGGCAGCTATGCGATCTCCGGCGCCTTCACCCGCGCCGCCTGGGAAGGCTTCGTGCAGGACGCGTTCCGCGACGCCGCCAACCGCGAGCTGCAGAGCGCCGACTGGGTGCTCAAGACGGCGTCGAAGGACGACCTGACGCTGGAAGGCAGCCCGGAACAGATCCAGAAGTCGCTCGTCGACCTGTACAAGAACGAGTACGCGCGCGAATGGCAGAAGTTCATGCAGGGCGTGACGGTGCGCGACCTGGGCGGATTCGACGCCGCGGCGAGCGCCATGGACCGCCTGGGCGACCCGCAGAACTCCCCGCTGAACAAGCTCGTGGCCGCCGTCTACGAACAGACCTCCTGGGACAACCCGTCGCTGATCGGCACCGGCCTGCAGCGCGCCCAGAACGGCCTGGCCGGCTGGTTCCGCGAAACGGTGCTGCGCCAGAAGCCGGCCGCCGTGAACGTCAACCTGCCGGCCGCGAACGTGCAGAACGCCGCCCTGCCCCTCGGTCCCGTGGGACGCGAGTTCTCCGGCGTGGCGCGCCTCGTCGTGGCACGCGACAAGGACGCCTCGCTGATGCGCGGCTACGTCGACAATCTGTCGAAGCTGCGCGCCCGCTTCAACCAGATCAAGAACCAGGGCGACCCGGGCCCCGGCGCCAAGCAGCTGATGCAGCAGACGCTGGACGGCAACGGCTCCGAGCTGGCCGACGCGCTGAAATACGTCGACGAGCAGATGCTGGTCGGGATGACGGACGCCCAGCGCCAGGCGCTGCGCCCCGTGCTCGTGCGTCCGCTGATGCAGACCTTCGCCGTGATCGTGCAGCCGGCCGAGGCCGAGGTCAACAAGGTCTGGGCCGCCGAGGTCGTCCAGCCCTTCAACAAGAACCTGGCATTGAAGTACCCGTTCGCCACCGAGTCGAAGGCGGAAGCCAGCAATGCGGAAATCGGCGAGATCTTCGGGCCGGACGGCGCCATCGCCAAGTTCTTCACCAATACGATGGGACCGCTGGTCGTGCGCCGCGGCGACTCGCTCAGCAGCCGCACCTGGGCGAACATGGGGTTGACGCTGGCACCGAACGTGGTCGCGAACTTCCCGAACTGGGTGGCACCGCTGGCCGCGGGCGGCGTCGCCAATGCCGCCGCATCCAGCGGCGGCGAGGCACAGACGAAGTTCGACGTGCAGGCGCTGGGCGCCACGGGCGCCACCGAATTCACGCTGGAGATCGACGGCCAGTCGCTGCGCTGGCGCGGCCAGCCGCAGCCCTGGGTGCACATGGCGTGGCCGAACCCGTCCGGCGTGCCGGGTGCGAAGATCACGGCGCTGACGCCGGAAGGCCGCAACGTCGTGCTGCTGGACGAACCGGGCCACTTCGGCCTGAAGAAGATGATCGACGCCGCCCAGCGCAAGCGCAAGGACGGCGGCGTGTTCGAACTGAACTGGCAGAACGGCAGCGTGATCGTCACCGCCAACCTGAAGGTACTGCCGAGCGCACCGGCGCCGGCCCAGGCCGCGCAACCGGCCCAGGGCTTCAAGCGCCTGCGCCTGCCGGACGTCATCACGGCGCCCGCTCCGCAGCCTGCTGCCGCACCGGCGGCACCGGCAGCACCGGCCGCGCCGGCGCCGGCGGCCCCGGTGCGCACGGCCATGACCGCTGCGGGAGATGTACGATGAGCCGTGTCGTTACCCCCGTCAGCGTCGGCTATTTCGGCAAGCTGCCCAGCCGCGGCGACTTCATCAAGGGCAGCACCAGTCCGGCGCTGCTGAAGATCCTGGACGACTGGCTGTCCGAGGCGATGGACCTGATGAGCGCCAACGCGCGCTGGAAGCTCGCCTACGACGCCGTCGCGCCACTGCACTTCGCCTTCGTCGGGCCGCGCCGCCGCCACGCGATCGGCGGCCACATCGTCGCCAGCAGCGATGCGTCCAGCCGCCGCTACCCGTTCCTGATGGCCGGCGCGATGGAGATCGCCGAGCCGGCCTCCTTCGTGGCCGACACACCGCTCGTGTTCTCGCGCCTGTGGAGCCGCCTCGAAGCCCTGACCGCCGGCGTGCGCGCCGCCACCGATCCCGCGGTCCCGCTGCAGGCCGCCAGCAGCCAGCCGGTCGAGCTGGACCTGCGCACGGCCGCCTACGATGCCGCGTTCGACGACTTCCTCGAGCTGCAGACAGTGGGTGCGCTCGACGCCCTGCTGGCGCAGGCGGGCTTCCGCGGCTCCGCACGCCAGATCCTGCTGGCGCTGGGCATGCTGCTGCAGCCGGTGCTGGCCAGCAGTTCCAGCCGCCTGGAAAAGAGCCTCGTGCTGCCGCTGCCGGAAGACCCGATGTACCGCAATCTGGTCGCCGCGTTCTGGATGCACGTGATCACGCCGTTCCTGGTACGCGCCGATTTCGAACTGGCGCTGTTCGTCACCCGCCTGGACGGCCGTCCCGCGCTGATCCTCGGTTTTTCCGGCGCGTCGGCGCAGACGCTGCGCACCATCATCGATCCGCAGGCGGGCCTGGACCACAACATCGCCTTCGAGGAGCTGGACTGGGTCGAGGACCAGGTCGACAGCGACTATGCGATCAAGAAGCTGTCCACCTACCTGGCCCAAGGCAGCCTGTCTCTCAAGTCCGCGCTGGAATCGGTCGGCACGGCATTCATCGGAACCTGACCATGCGAATCATCCAACAATGCCTGCTTTCGGCTTCCCTGGCGGCTTCCCTCGCCGCGTCCCTGCACGGCGCCGCGCTTGCCCAGAACGTGGCGCCGGCACCGGCCGCGGCCCAGCCGGGCCAGGTCACGGCCAGCGGCACCGTCCCCGACGAAGCGACCAAGGCGGCCGTGCTGGCCAAGCTGCGCGAAGTCTACGGCGCCGACCGCGTGATCGACCAGATCGCCATCGGCCCCGTGGCCATGCCGGCCAACTGGAACGGCTACGTCCAGAAGCTGATCAATCCCGACCTGCGCCAGATCAGCCGCGGCCAGTTGAAGATCGACGGCAGCACGGTGAGCCTGCGCGGCGAAGTCGCCAACGAATCGCTGCGCCAGCGCATCGCCAGCAGCGTGGCGACGAACCTGAACCCGACCTACACGGTCAACAACGGCCTGCGCGTCTCGAGCAACGAGCAGGCCATCCTGGACGATACGCTGGCCAACCGCACCATCGAGTTCGAGAGCGGCCAGGCGACGCTGACGCCGAAAGGCCGCGCCATCCTCGACGAGATGGTCGCCGCGATGATGAAGCTGAAAGGCCGCAAGATCGAGATCATCGGCCATACCGACAGCGCCGGCCTGCGCGCCAGCAACGTCAGCCTGAGCCAGGCCCGCGCCGCCACGGTCAAGGCCTACCTGGCCAGCCACGGCATTGCCGAGGAACTGCTCAGCGCCAGCGGCCAGGGACCGGACCGGCCGATCGCCAGCAACGACACCGCCGAGGGCCGCGCGCGCAACCGCCGCATCGAGTTCCGCCTGGCCCAGTAACATCGAATAAAGGAAACCATGTTTACTGCAGAAGAACTACTGCACCCCATCAGCGCCAGCCAGCCGGCCGGCATCGACACGGCCTTCTCCAGCGACCTCGATGCGATCGCCCAGGCGCGCCGCTTCGACGACCCGTCGCTCGCCCAAGGCGAGTGGGTGACGGACCTGAAGGAAGCCGACTGGGAATTCGTCGTGAAACGCTGCACGCTGCTGCTGCGCGAACAGACCAAGGACCTGCGCCTGGCCGTCTGGCTGGCCGAGGCGGCCACGAAGGAATACGGCTTGCGCGGCCTGGGCGAAGGCTTGCTGCTGCTGGCCGGCCTGTGCGAACGTTTCTGGGACCTGGGCCTGTATCCGGAAGCCGATGGCGGCGACCAGGAACAGCGCGTCGGCAACCTGGCATGGATACTGTCGCGCATCCGCTCGCTCGTGCGCGAGGTGCCGCTGACCGAAGGCCGCGGCAGCGCCTGGTCGACCGTCGACTTCGAGGGCGCACGCCGCCGCGCGTCTGCGGGCGACACCGAGACGCCGCCGCGCCTGGCCGACATGGAAGTGGCCAAGCGCGCCAATTCGCTGGCCTTCGTCGCCGCCTTCCGCGACGACGCGCAGTACTGCCTGGATGCCTTGAACACGCTGGAACGGACGGCCGACGCGCGCCTGGGCCAGGACAGCCCGGGATTTTCGGCCGCGCGCGAAGCCATCCAGGCGATGCTGCATGCGATGCCGGCGCCAGCCACCGTCGACGTCGATCCGCAACCGGAAGCCGCCGAGACCCAGGCCGCGCCGACCGCCGCCGCTGCGCCGGCGGCACCGATGGTGCCGGGCCAGATCCGCAGCCGCGCCGACGCGATCGCCCAGCTGCGCGCCGTGGCGAAGTTCTTCCGCGAGACGGAGCCGCACAGCCCCGTCTCCTATTTCGCGGAAAAAGCGGCGAGCGCGGGCGAACAGGACCTGCATACCTGGCTGCGTTCCGTGATCAAGGACCAGGGCTCGCTCGCCCATATCGAAGAGCTGCTGGGCGTACCGCCCTCCAACTGAACGCAGCGATACCGTCGTCCCTGCGCAGGCAGGGACCCAATCTTGCGTCATCGCGATACACGCAAAATTCGGCCCCTGCCTGCGCAGGGGCGACGAGTTAGCCGATTGTGTAGGTGAAGTTGCCCTGCTCGTCCGCCCCCACCCCGATCCGCTCGATCGCCTGCCCTTCCGCCATCCTGGCCAGCACCGTCTCCGCGATCTCCGGCAGCAGCGTGCCGTTCAGGATGTTGTCGACGTTGCGCGCGCCGGAATCGACTTCCGTGCAGCGTGCCAGCACCGCCTCGACCAGCGCCTCGTCGTAGAAGAACGCTGCCTTGTGGTTGGCCTGCACGCGCTTGCCGATGCGGCCCAGCTTCAGTTCGATGATCTCGGCCAGCACGTCGTCGGGGATCGGGTAGTAGGGCACGACCTTCAGGCGTCCCAGGAACGCCGGCTTGAACTGCTTCACGAGGGCGGGACGGATCAGCGCCTCCAGCTCGTCCACCGACGGCAGCTCCTCGGACGTCTTGTTCAGGCAGGCCTGCATCAGGGTGCTCGACGCCACATTCGACGTCAGGATGATGATGGTGTTGCGGAAGTCGACTTCGCGCCCTTCCGCATCGTCGAGCACGCCCTTGTCGAATACCTGGAAGAACAGCTCCAGCACGTCCGGGTGCGCCTTTTCCACTTCGTCCAGCAGCACGACGCTGTACGGATTGCGGCGCACCGCTTCCGTCAGCACGCCGCCCTCGCCGTAGCCGACGTAACCCGGCGGCGAGCCTTTCAGGCCGGAGACGCTGTACGCTTCCTGGTATTCGCTCATATTGATCGTGACGAGCTTCTTCTCGCCGCCGTACAGCACGTCGGCCAGCGCCAGCGCCGTCTCGGTCTTGCCCACGCCGGACGGGCCGACGAACAGGAATACGCCCTTGGGCTTGTTGGGATCGTCGAGGTTGGCCCTTGCCGTGCGCACGCGCTGCGCCACGGCCTCGATCGCATGCGGCTGGCCCAGCACGCGCTGCTCCAGCAGCTCGCGCAGGTTCAGCACCGTGCGGATCTCGTCCGTGACCATCTTGCCGAGCGGGATGCCGGTCCAGTTGGACACGATCGCCGCCACCGCATGGCCGTCGACCTGCAGCGGCACCAGCGGCGCCTCGCCCTGCAACTCGCGCAGTTCGGCCTGCAAGGCACCGACGTCCTCGGCGTCTCCGCCCGCTTCCAGCTGCGTGCGCGCCGCCTCGATGCGGCCGGCCAGTCCCTGCTCGGCTTCCCAGCGCGCGCGCAGCTGCGCCAGCTCGTCGTCCAGCGCGCCGCGCGCCGCGGCCAGCTCTTCCAGCCGCGCGGCGTGGGCCGGGTTGCCGGTCGCCTGCTCGCGCTCCAGTGCCGTGCGTTCGGCGTCCATGCGCTCCAGCTTGCGTACCAGGTCCTCGATGCGCGCCGGCGTGGCGGCGCGCCCCAGCGCGACCTTGGCGCAGGCCGTATCGAGCACGCTGATCGCCTTGTCCGGCAACTGGCGGCCGCTGATGTAGCGGTGCGACAGGCGTACCGCCTCCGTCACCGCTTCGTCGTGCACGCGCACGCCGAAATGCTTCTCCATCAACGGCGCCATCGCGCGCAGCATGGCGCAGGCGATTTCCTCGCTCGGCTCCTCGACCTTCACTACCTGGAACCTGCGCGCCAGCGCCGGATCCTTTTCGAAGTACTTCTTGTATTCGCTCCACGTGGTTGCCGCGATCGTGCGCAGCTCTCCCCGCGCCAGCGCCGGCTTGAGCAGGTTGGCGGCGTCGTTCTGGCCCGCCTGGCCGCCGGCGCCGATCATCGTGTGCGCCTCGTCGATGAACAGGATGATCGGCTGCGGGCTTTTCTTGACCTCGTCGATCGTGTTCTTGAGGCGGTTCTCGAACTCGCCCTTGACGCTGGCGCCGGCCTGCAGCAGGCCCATGTCGAGCACGCGGATGGCGACGCCGCGCAGCACTTCCGGCACGTCGCCCTGGGCCACGCGTAGCGCCAACCCTTCGACGACGGCCGTCTTGCCGACGCCCGCCTCGCCGGTCAGGATCGGGTTGTTCTGGCGCCGGCGCATCAGGATGTCGATCACTTGGCGGATCTCGGCGTCTCGCCCGATCACGGGGTCGACGTGGCCGTCGCGGGCGCGCTGGGTGAGGTCCGTGGTGAACTGGTCCAGCGCCGGCGTCTTCGATGCCGCCTGGCGCTGCAGCTCGCCGACCGGGTCGCCCCCTTGCGCCGCCGGCTCGTTGGCCGCCGCGACGGCCGGCGCTTCGCCGGAGCCGTCGGTCATCTCGTCGAAATGGTGCTTGATGCGGTCGACGTCGAACTCCGCGAACAGCTTCGATGCGCGGTGCGCCAGTTGCGACAGCTCGGGAGAGCTCAGCAGCGCTTGCAGCAGGTGGCCGCTGCGGATCTGTGCCTGCTGGCCGGCACGCAGGTCGAGCGAGGCGATCAGCCAGGCGTGCTCGAACAGCTTGGGCAGCCGTTCGGAGAACACCGGAGTGCGCGTATTGCCGCTCCTGAACTGCGCCACCTCCGCCTGCAGGTCCGATTCCAGGCGCGACACCGCGATGCCGCAGCGGCGCGCGATCACGGACACGTCGCTGTCCGGCTGCTCCAGCAGCGCCAGCAACAGGTGTTCGATGTCGACCTCGTACTGTCCCATCGACACGCACAGGCTTGCCGCGCGGGTCGCGGCGGTGCGGCTCGTGTCGTCCAGCTTGCCGATCAGCGTCTTCAGGTTGATGCTCATGCCTTCTCTCCAGGTTAAGGATCGCCGCGCGCGCGGCGTCAATCTCTTCGGTCGCCGCTCAGGCGGCGTGGATCTCGTAGCGCACGTCGGCGCGGTCTTGTTGTTGCGGTCCGTCGACCATGAAGCCATCCCAGCCCAGCCGGCCGCCATTGCCCGCGTCGCCGAGCGCGACGCCGCGCACGTCCTGCGCGCGCAGCACCAGCTGCACTTCGTATTCGAGCGACAGGCCCGTGAACATGGTCAGCATGCTTTCGAGGGCACGCGCCGCCCGTCCGCCGGGCAGGAAGGATTCGTAGGCCGCGAGGTCGAGCGGGCCGACGACGAGGCGCAGGCGCAGGTCGCGCTGCCACACCCGCGTGCCCGCCAGCGCGCCCGCGCCCAGCGTGGCGTTGCCCATGCCCAGCGCCGTCTGCTGCGCGGCCGGCACGTCGTACCAGCGCCCGACGAACTGCTCGGCGCGCACGGGCTGGCCGAAGTACTCGGACAATACCCGGGCGATCTGCACGCTCGACGCGGGCCGCTGGCGCATCGCCGTCGCGAAATAGGCGATCGACTCGTCCAGCACGCCGTCGCCGTGGTCGGACAGGCGCCGCCGCAACGATTCGTGTCCCATGCCGGCGAGCGACAGCAGCAGCGGCAGGAAACCGTCCTTGCGCGCCATGCCGTGATATTTGAGTTCGAGCCGGTACTTGCGCCAGGCTTCGTAGAACAGCGCCAGCGTGCGGTTCGAAAACGTGTCGAGGAAGGCGCGCGGCCCCTCGTCGCGTTCGTACAGCACGTGGGCGGCAATGCGTTCCGTGTAGTGGGCCGGCAGCGCGCCGCTGCTGCCCAGCAGGCCCATGAAGGTCGGCGTCAGGCGCACGTACTTCAGCTCCTGCGACTGCAGCGCGGCCGCCAGCGCGGCGCGGTCCGGCGCGACGGCGCGCGGCTCCGGCTGCAGCGTCTCGATCTCGCTGGCCGGGAAGGACAGCGAGGTGGAATTCTGGAAGCGCAGGAAGTTGGCAAGGGCGCCCTCTTCCGAACGCCCGCGCTTGCGCAACCACAGTTCGATCGTCCGCACCGCCTGGAAATACTGGAAGCGGTACGGCGCGGCGAACAGGCGCTCGATTACAGCAGGCTCAAATCGCCGCTTCGGGGCTGGCATCGCAGCAGCTCTCCTCCGGTCTTGTTCGAAACGATCACCAGTTGGGTGAAGCTGTTGGCATGCACGTACAGGCCCAGGAAGCGCTCGACGATGTGGGCGAACGCATCGATGCCGCTGCCGACGAAGGCTTCCTCGTCGACCGTCAGGCGCACCTCGATGCCGCGCACCATGCAGGCGAACGGGTTCCCGGCCATCCAGGTCGTCGCCGCCTGGTGCGAGACGCCGACGATGCCGCCGATCTGGCGCTGCGAGGCGGGAGAGCGCGGCAAGTCGTACAGCGCCAGCATCTCGCGGAACGCGTCGATGCCCCCGCCGGACAGCGACAGGTGGTTCAGCGACAGGTGCGAGATGAGGCGCCAGTGGGCGCCGCGGCCGCGCTCGAAGCGGTAGGAAGGCGTCGGCTTGCGCAGGAACGCGATCGAGCGCACGCTCGATCCGCCTTCGAGGAACAGGTCGCCGCCGCGCACGCCGTACGACAGTTGCGCCGGCAGGTCGCGGTTGGTGCAGGTCAGCTCCAGGCTCAGCGTATCGGTCTCCACCTCGGCCGGGTCGAAGTCGATGTCGACCAGCGAGATCTGGGTTTCGAAGCCCGGGCTGCGCTCGGCCAGCACCTCGTCGCGCCGCACGATCCAGTAATGGCCGCTCTTCTCCGGCGCCTGGCCGTGGCGCAGCGAATAGAACGGCTGGAATTCGACCAGCGATTCGCCCTGCGGGGTCTGGCGCAGCAGGCGCACGGCGTCGATCGACTGCACCTCGAAGGCATAGGCGCGGCGCGCATCGGCGAGCACCGGATAGCTGGCCGTCGTGTGCGTCAGGCGGATCGGCTCGCCGCGCTGGCGGAACAGGTTCACCACGGGCGTGCAGCCCAGCAGCAGGTTGTTGGCCGACAGCGTGCCGAGCATGCGGGCCGTGTTCGAATCGGTGCGCAGTCCGGACAGCGCCAGGTGCAGCGTGATCGTACGCGCGCCTGCCGGCAGCACCTTCGCCAGCGCGGCCAGGTCGATGTCGAAGAAGTTGAACTTCTCGGGGAAGCAGAAGTATTCGGTGAGCAGGCGGTAGGCCGCGTGCGAACGGGCCGAGAAATCGATCAGCGACTCGTCCTCGTCGAAACCGGCCGGCTTGACGGGAATCGCCGGCAGCGCGAGCCAGCGGTCGTTGCCGTCCGCTTCCGCATAGGCGCACACGCCGCGCATGAACAGCGCGTCGCGCAGCGCGGCGCAGAACGAGGGCTCGCCGTCGATGAAGACGCGCAGCGAGGGCAGCTTGAGCTGGGCGATCGTCACCTGGGCCGCCGTGGCGGACAGCGTGATCGAGATCGACGACGTGGCCTGGGGCGGCGCGCGGACGGCGTCGGGTGCGTCGATGATGGCGTCGAAGCGTGCCGCGGACAGGGCCAGCGGCGCCACCGTGACGGGATAGGCGGTGCGGAAGGTGCAGGCGGCGCCGCGCACGGGCCGCGTGTTCAGCTGCGTGCCGCGCGGGATCTCGGCGGCCGCCGTCATCTGGGCAGCAGCGCCGCCGAAGTCCATGCGCGCGATCGAGCACGAAGGGAACGGCCGCAGGTAGTGCGGATACAGCACCTCGAACAGCGCTTCGGTGAATTCGGGATAATCGTCGTCGAGCCGCTTGGCGATGCGCGAATTGAGCAGCGCGAACGACTCGATCATGCGCTCGATGTGCGGGTCTTCGCACACTTCTCCGCCGATCAGCAGCTTGCCGGCGATCTTGGGGTAACGTTCGGAAAACTCGCGCGCGTGGCGGCGCAGGAAGCCGAGCTCCTGCTCGTAATACGGTAGTAACTGCTCCAACCTAGGCTCCCGGCTGCGCCACGCGGCGCGCCTTGCTGATCGTGTATTGCAGGCTGGATGGCTGGAGTACGGCGTCGAAGTTGACCGGTTCGTGCGCCGTGCTCACGACCATCAGCGCCGTGATGGCGAAATTCAGGCGATTGACGGCATCTTCGCGTAGTTCGAGCCGGGCCTGGACGTTGCGCAGACGCGGCTCGTGGCGCGCGATCGCCTGCTCGAGCTGGCGGCAGATGAACGCGCGGTCGTCCGTGCTGGACAGCGACAGGCCGGCGAAATCGTGCAGGCCGTAGGTGACGATCGAGCGCGCGCACTCGGGAAAACGGCGCAAGGTCTCGTCAGGCACCACGGTGCGCGTATTCAGCAGCGCTTCCAGGTCGCGCGCCACCGAATCCTTCATCTCCTCCAGCGACACGCGCGACACCGTGCCTGCCGGGCCGGCGCCAGGCCCGCCGCTGCCTGCCCCATGGTGGGCGGAACGCTCCATCAGCCGGTCGAACAGCCCCGGCGTGAATCCCTTTGCAGGCATGGCGTGGCCCGTCTATCAGGCTGCGATCTTGTTGGCCGACAGGTCCCAGCCGCCCGAGGTGTTACCGCCCGAGCCGCCGCCGACCTTCTGCTGCGTGTACTTCCACTTGACCTTCGAGTATTTCAGCGACACGTCTTCGGTCAGGATGTTGCCCGGTTCGACGGACGGCGACACGCTGCTGATCAGGACGTTTTCCAGTTCGATCTCGAAGTACTTGACGCGGTCGCCCTGGCCGTCGGCGCGCAGGAACTCGAACTTCGCCTTCGGGATGGTCTTGCCGGACGAGCAGGTCTGCAGCAGGATCGGGGTGGCCAGGTCGGCCAGCTTGGACACGACGATGTCCTTGTGCTCGGTGCGCTCGGCGGTATGGCCGCCGCCGGTCGACGCGGTGGCCGATTTCGGCTGCAGCACTTCCCACTGCACGCTCTTCACCTCGATCCAGTCCTTGTGCGCGGTATCGGCGGATTCGCCCTTGATGCCGTCGATTTGCAGGTAGACGTCGATTGCCATGTTGTTCTCTTCCTTTCAGTGTGGTGGATGAAACCGGGGAGGCATCAGTTTTTGGTCGATGCCGGGAGCTCCGCGACCAGACGGAGGGAAACGGAGAGCTCGTCGAGCTGGAAATGCGGGCGCAGGAACGACACCGCGCGGTACACGCCGGGACGGCCCGGCACTTCAGACACCTGCACGCTGGCCTCGCGCAGCGGGAACTGTGCCTTCTGCTCCTGGCTCGCGTTATCGTCCAGCAGCACGTACTGCGTCAGCCAGCGGTTCAGGAAGTCCTCGACGTTCGAGGCAGCGGCGAAGCTGCCGATCTTGTCGCGCATCATGGCCTTCATGTAGTGGGCGATGCGCGACACGGCGAAGATGTACTGCAGCTGCGCCGACAGCACGGCATTCGCGTTGGCCGCGTCGCTGTTGTACTTGCGTGCCTTCTGCGCCGACTGGGCGCCGAAGAACGCGGCGTAGTCGGTGTTCTTGCAATGAACCAGCGAAATGAAGCCCAGGTCCGACAGCTCTTTCTCGCGGCGGTCGGTGATCGCGATCTCGGTCGGGCACTTGAGCGCCACTTCGCCTTCGTCGGTCTTGAAGGTGTGGGTCGGCAGGTCCTCGACCAGGCCGCCGCCTTCGACGCCGCGGATCGCCGCGCACCAGCCGTAGTCCTCGAACGCGGCGGTCAGCTTGGTGCCGAACGCGTAGGCCGCATTGCACCACAAGTACTTGTGGTGGTCGGTACCGTCGACGTCCTCGACGAAGTTGAAGCCTTCGGTGGTGGCGCCGTCGGCCGGGTTGTACGGCAAGCGGCCCAGGAAGCGTGGCAGCGTCAGGCCGACGTAGCGCGAGTCTTCCGATTCGCGGAACGACTTCCACTTGGCGTATTCGACGGTGTCGAACACCTTCGACAAGTCGCGCGGCTTGCCCAGTTCGGCATAGCTCTCCAGGCCGAACAGCTCGGGCGACGCGGACGAGATGAACGGCGCGTGCGCGGCCGCGGCCACGTGCGACATCTGCTCGATGAAGTACATGTCCTCGGGCTGGCGGGTGATCTCGAAGTCGCCCAGCAGCGCACCGAACGGCGCGCCGCCGAAGGTGCCGAATTCTTCCTCGTAGACCTTGCGGAACATGGTGCTCTGGTCGAACTCGATGGCGCTCTGGAAGTCCTTCACCAGTTCGCGCTTGGTCGCGTTGAACATCTTGACCTTCAGATTCGGGCCCGTCGCGGTATTGCGCACCAGGTAGTTCAGGCCCGTCCAGCTGCTTTCCAGCTTCTGGAATTCGGGGGCGTGCATGACGGCCGACAGCTGGGCCGAGATCAGGCGATCCAGTTCCGCGACGCGCGCGTCGATGGTGGCGGCCAGATTGTCGGAGACGACCACCGTGCCCTCCATGACCTGGTTGACCAGTTCCCCGATCAGGTCCTTGGCACGGGCATGCTCGGCGTCGGACTTGGCCACCTTGCTTTGCTCGACGATCTGGTCGAGCAGGTCGGCCTCTGGCGCCAGGGCGGCCGGTGCTGCCGCACTCCCGGCGGCGTTCGATTGCGCGGACATGGTCATTCCTTCGGATTCTGGCGGCCCAGTTCGGCCATTTTTTCGGTGCTGTTCAACACGTCGTTGAGCAGGTCTTCGAGCTTGTCGTTGCCGGCCAGCTTGTTGCGCAGGTCAGCCAGCTTGGTGCGCGCCTCCAGCAGCTTGCGCAGCGGCTCGACCTGCTGCACGACGGCCTCCGGACGGAAATCGTCCATCGAGCGGAACTTCAGGTCGACGCCGAACTGGCCACCCTCGTCCGACAGTTCGTTCGGCACGCGGAACGCGGCGCGCGGCTCGACGCCCTTCATGACTTCGTCGAAGTTGTCGCGGTCGATGCCGACGAAGCTGCGCTCCTTCAGGCGTTTCTGCGGCACTTCCGAGTTTCCGCCGAAGTCGCCGACGACGCCGACGACCATCGGCAATTCCTTGTTCTCGATCGCGTCGCCGATCTCGACGTCATACGTCATCTGCACGCGCGGCGGGCGGATCTTCTGCAGCTTCTTCTGCACACTCGAATTTCTGGACATGGCGTTCCCCTGGCTGATTGGTTCGGATTTACTTCAGTGCGCCGAACGGGTTGGCGCTGCCGCCGCCGTCGTCCGCTTTGGCCTTGGCCTTGCGGCCCTTGGAGGCGACGGCCTTCTGCGGCGTTGCCGGCGGCGCGGCCGGCGGCACGAGCACCTGCTCGCCCAGGCTTTCGCGCAGCAGCTTGGCCAGGTCCTGCGACTCGGTGCGGATGGAGCCGGACAGGTTGTTCTGGCGCGAGAGATCCGCCAGCGCACGGGTCGACAGACGCAGGCCGCTGATCGCGATGATGCTGTTGGCAAGCCGGTCGTTGGGGTCGCGCACCAGCACTTCCTGGGCGCTGACGATCGCATCGCCGTACTGGCCGGCGTCGTAACGCGTCTGGGCGATATTCGCCCACGGGGTCTTGTCGGCCGGGTAGGCGGCCGCGGCCTCCTTCCACAGCGACACGGCCTGCTCCTTCTGGCCGGCGCTGCTGGCCTGGCTGGCCTTGGCCAGCATCGCGTCCATCGACGGCACGGCGGGCTTCTGGGCCACCACGGGTTGGGTCGTGCCGCAGGCAGAGAGCGCGATCGCACAAGCGATGGCGCCGAGAAGGCGGCTGGTTCGGCCAATGCGTCCGAATGGCATTGCAGCGGTCATGCTTTCCTCGCAACTATGAATAGACAATGCTTTATTGGTAATTTTGTGAAACGATGGGCATAATACCAGAGGCTTTTTATTGACGTCACTCAATTAATTTTCAATCGTGCGCGGGAATCATTAAACACGTAATTCTCACCAATTCTCACATAAACCCCGTCAATCCAATGCCTATGGCATGGCGACCGCAATTCCCGCGTGATTATTCACCATTTGCGCAAAAGAAATTTTGTGTCTTCAATCGGGCGCAACGAAAGTCAAAGAAATGTTACTGTTCAGCCACTTTCATCATCAGCAACAAGGGATGCGCATAGCATGAGCGGCAAGATCTTGTGGGGCGAGGGCCTGTTCCTCCGCCCCCAGCATTTCCAGCAACAGGACCAGTACCACGAGGAGCGCCTGCACCGCACGGCCGGCCTGCTGCACCCATACGCATGGGGCGTGGGCACGCTCCAGGTCGACCGCGACGCGCTCGCCAACAATGCGCTGCGCCTGCTCGAGCTGTCGCTGCGCTTCCAGGACGGCGAGCTGTATTCGGCGCCGGGCGGCGACGAGCTGCCGGAAACGGTCGACCTGAGCCAGTTGCCGCAGTCGGTACAGGTGGTCACCTACCACGTCGCCCTGCCTGGCTTCAAGCCCTTCGGCGGCAACTTCGGCGGCCAGGGCGGCGACGCCGGCAACGCCGTGCGCTTCCGCCAGCTGGAACGCGAGACGCCGGACCTGTACACGCAGGCGGCCGGCGCGCAACTGTCCTACCTGCGCAAGACCGTGCGGCTGGTGTCGGACGCCGAGCCGCTCGACGCCTACGTCCACTTCCCGCTGCTGCGCCTGCGCCGTGCGGCCACCGGCGGCTTCGAGCTGGATACCGGCTTCGTGCCGCCCAGCCTCACGATCAAGAGTGCGCCGCAGCTGTTCCTGCAGCTGCGCCGCCTGCTCGACGCGCTGCAGGCCAAGGTCAGCGCGCTGTACGGCCACCACCGCGAGCCGAGCAAGCACGTGATCGAATTCCGCTCCGGCGACATGTCCTCGTTCTGGCTGCTGCATACGGCCAGCACGGCGTGCGCGTCGCTGTCGCATTACTTCCACCATCCGTCGCTGCACCCGGAGCGCCTGTACGAACAGCTGCTGTCGCTGGCCGGCAGCCTGATGACGTTCTCGAAGAGCTGGACGCTGGCCGACCTGCCGCCCTACCAGCACCAGGATCCGGGCCCCGCCTTCGCCACGCTGCACCAGATCATCCGCGAGCTGCTGGACACCGTGATTTCGGCGAAGTACTTCGCGATCGCGCTGCGCGAAGTGAAGCCCTCGTACTGGCACGGCATGCTGGATTCGCAGAAGATCGACGACAAGACCACCTTCTTCCTGGCCGTATCGAGCAGCATGCCGGCCAGCGAACTGGTGGACGTGGTGCCGCTGCGCTTCAAGATCGGCGCGCCGGACGACGTCGAGAAGTTCGTGCTGTCGGCGATGCCGGGCGTGCGCCTGGTGCATGCGCCGCAGGTGCCCGCGGCAGTGCCGGTGCGCCCGGACGCCGTGTATTTCGCCGTCGAGGCCAAAGGCCAGATGTACGAGCGCATGCTGCAGGCGCAGTCGATTTCGATCTATGTCCCGGGCAGCATGTCGGACGCCCAGATGGACCTGGTGGCCGTGACATCCTGAAGCGAGGAAGATATCCATGAGTACCGCAACCGCACCTTCCCTGATGGGCAACGCCGCACCGATGGCGGCACCGACCACCCCGCAGACGCTGCTCGACCTGATGTACGACGGCTTCTACGCCCTGTTCATGCTCAAGAACGGCAACCGTCCGCAGGACGACGCGGCGTTCGCGCGCAAGATGACGCAGTTCCTCGACGACTTCGGCCGCAACGCGCGCAAGCACAACGCGTCGCCGGACGACGTCGAGGCCGCGAAATACGCGTTCTGCGCGGCCGTCGACGAGATCATCCTGCGCTCGCCCTTCCCCATCCGCGACGCCTGGGAACGCAAGCCGCTGCAACTGCAGCTGTTCGGCGACCAGCTCGCGGGCGAGAACTTCTTCAACCGCCTGGAACAGTTGCGCGCGCGCGGCAGCGCTCACGTGCAGGCCCTCGAAGTCTTCCATATGTGCCTGCTGCTCGGCTTCCAGGGCCGCTACATCATCGAAGGCACGGAAAAGCTGAACTACCTCACCTCGCGCCTGGGCGACGAGATCGCGCACATGAAGGGCAAACGCGGCGGCTTCGCACCGCATGCGGACCGGCCCGACCAGATCGCGCACAAGCTGCGCAGCGACCTGCCGATGTGGGTGCTGTATTCGGTGTTCGGACTGATCTGCGTGCTCGGCTACGTGGGACTGCGCACGTCGCTCGGCCACACCAGCGAAGAACGCATGAACGCCTACAGCGACGTCGTCAAGATGGCGCCGCGCCAGGCCAACCTGACCATCACCTTGCCGTAAATGGATCTGCCGTTCGACCTACCTGACATTCCGTCGTTGTCGGCGCTGTTCGGCACCGGTCTTTCGCAACACGCGCGCCTGCTCACGCTGGCCAGCGCACAGGACGGCACGCTGCCCGAAGCGCTGATGGCCGAGCGCTTCACGGGCCGCGAAGGCATCAACGAGCTGTATGCCTTCGACGTCGACGCGCTGAGCCCATCGACGGACCTCGATCTGGACCAGTTCATCGGCGAGGAACTGACTGTCACGCTGCTGCAGCCGGACGGCAGCCGGCGTGCGTGGCATGGCCTGTGCACGCAGGCCGCATGGCTCGGTGCCGACGGCGGCGTGGCGCGCTACCGCCTGCGCCTGGAACCTGCGCTGGCGCTGTTGCGGCTGCGCCGCGACAGCTACATCTTCCAGGACAAGGACGTCCGCGAGATCGTCACCGAACTGCTGTCCGACTACCCGCAAGTGCGCTTCGAATTCGACGTGACGCAGGAATTGACGCCGCGCGCCATCTGCACCCAGTACCGCGAGAGCGACCTCGATTTCCTGGCCCGCATCCTGGCATCGGAAGGCCTGTCGTGGCGCTTCGAACACGACGATGCAAACGACAACCCGCAGGACGGCCAGGCGCGTCACAAGCTCGTGATCTTCGACAGCCAGGCGCCGGCGCCCGAGACGGCAGGCGGCGCGGAGCTGCGCTTTCACGGCATGCGCGCCACCGACACCGACGACGCCATCGACCGCTTCGGCGCGCGCCGCCGAATCCAGGCCAACGCCGTCAGCATCGGCAGCTGGGACCCGGCGCAGCTGGTAGCACCCTCCGCCGAGCAGCAGACGAGCCTGGACGCCGGCGAACTGCCGCCGCTGGCAGTGTATGACGGCAGCGGCGAACGCATTGCCAGCAGCGCGGAACACGGCGGCGCGGCGGACCCGCACAGCCGCCTGATGCTGCAGGCGCTGGAACTGGACAACAAGCTGTTCGAAGGGGCCGGCGCCGTGCGCCGCCTGGCCGCCGGCCACGCCTTCCAGCTGACCCAGCACGAGCGTTATCCAGCCGGCGACAACGGCTTCGTCGTGCTGTGGGCCGAACACGACGCCCGCAACAACGTCACGGCGCAGATCAAGGGCGCCCGCGACGGCGTCCAGAACGGCACCTACCGGAACCGCTTCGCGTGCGTACGCGACACGGTCGCCATCGTCCCGCGCGCCGTCGCCGCCCCCTCTCCCGTGACGGCGCCGGGACCGCAGACCGCCCTCGTCGTCGGCCTGGCGGACGCCGTCGCCACGACCAACCGCGACCACCAGGTCAAGATCCAGTTCGCGTGGCAACGCGGACAGGCGCCGAACGCCGGCGGCAATGCCCACGACACGGACGACACGGGTAACGCCCCCGGCGACGAACGCTCCGGCACCTGGGTACGCGTGGCCGAAGCGCTGGCCGGCCCGAACTGGGGCTCGCAATTCACGCCGCGCATCGGCACCGAAGTGCTGGTCGACTTCATCGAAGGCGACATCGACCGTCCGCTCGTCGTCGCCCAGCTGTACACGGGCAGCGACCTGCCCCCGTTCTCGGCCGGCGTCGACTCCGGAGCGAACCACGCCGGCACGCTATCCGGCATCCACAGCAACGCGTTCGACGGCGCCGGCTGGAACCAGTGGCAGCTGGACGACACGCCGGGCCAGGTACGCATGCGCCTCGCGACCAGCACGGCCGCCACGCAGCTGAACCTGGGCTACCTGGTGCAGCAGCCGCCCGGCTCGGCCCAGCGTGGAGCGTGGCGCGGCAGCGGCTTCGAACTGCGTACCGACGCCTGGGCCGTCATGCGCGGCGGCGAAGGCGTGCTGTTGACGACGACGGCGCGCAGCAATGGCGTCTCGACGCAGATGGATGCGGCCGAAGCGCTGCAGGCACTGCGCGCCGGGCACGAACTGGCGACGAAGATCACGGACGCGGCGACGCAGCAGCATGCGCTGGCGAGCAAGGACGCATTGCAGGCGCAGGCGGACATAGCTGACCTGATCGATCCTGCCGCAAAAGGTAAGTACGACGGCAACGTCAACGGACAGGAAGCGTCAAAGCCGCAGGCGGGATCGCGCGCCCTGGACGCATCGAAGCCGGTTGAAAAGCTGGGTGCGCCAGTGGTGGCGCTGGACACGCCGTCAACGATGAACTGGGCGACGCCGGCATCGACGGTGCTGTTCGCCGGCAAGCAGCTGCAGTGGACGACGCGGGGCGACGTGCACATGGCGGCCGGGGCGACCGTATCGTCGGTCGCGGCGAACGCGGCGACGTTCTTCAGCCATGCGGGCGGGATCCAGGCGATTGCGGCGAACGGGCCGGTGTCCCTGCAGGCGCATACAGACCAGTTGGAGATCCTGGCGGATCAGTCGGTGACGGTGATCTCGGTGTCAGATGCGATCGAGGTGAAGGCGAGCAAGAAGATCGTGCTGCAGGCAGGGCAGGCGTCCATCACGCTGGATGGCGAGGATATTACGTTTGCGTGTCCGGGGGAGTTTACGGTGAAAGGGGCGCAGCATGTGTTTGATGGGGGGAACGCAGCGTCGCCTGATCTTGCCCCGCTTCCTTCCCTGCTCTCTTACGCTGCTCGGCCGCCCAACCCGGAAAGTCTTGTAGAGGTTTTTGACGAGAAGATCATTTACAAGGATCCGCACGGGCAGCCGATCGATACCCTTCCTATGAAGGTGATGAACAACGTAGAGCCTGCGACCATCGTCGATGACACGACCGTGGATGGCGTGCGGCGTATTCGTACCACCACCGCGCAGCCTCTGGAATACGCGCTGCGCTATGCATCCTTCAAATTTGACGAGTAGAGGCAACAACGATGGCGAATGCTCGTTGTACAAAAGAAGAAGCTGTGGAAGTCATCGGCACATGTCCGACTAACACGACTGCTGAGTCAACTCACGACGCAAAAGTCACCTACCCTCACCTGTGGTCCTACGCCCAGCAGGCGGCATTGATTGCCGTCAGCGAAAGACATTCCGACGGCCGATATCGCCTGATCAAGGATCCCGAGCGCCGGGCCAAGCGGATCGCCGCACATTATGCTGACCTCTATTTCCGGAGTGCGGAAAAGTCGAGGGGGAAAGTCCAATTTTATTGGGTGGCGTTAGCTGCTTTCGTTGTGAAAGATATTGTCGAGGCTTTCCGCTTCGTTCGGCAAGATATTCTTCCACATGATAGCGACAGTTTGGTCAAACTAGTACGCGGATCGATAATTGGTGAATTGGGAAGCTATGCGACTACCAATGACTCCCCGTATCAGCACGCTATACGTACCTACGCGGCTTTAGCGAAAGGGAATCTATGGCTATTCATGGATATCTACCCGCCATTATGGTTCTTCCTCCAATACGGTATCGGTGCAGACGGCACGCTGCATACCGACAGACTCAATAAATGCCTGGACGCGAGAGATTGGAGTACCTTCCAGGACGAGAGCAAACGGGCTGTGGAGGAATTGCCCTTCGAAGAAAACTGGCTAAGGAGGTTGAAAACCCGCTTAGAGAATGATGAAGTGTACAAGCAAGCGAAGGGTTTTTTTAACCAAGCTCCATCATGGATTGCCGGAGAGGGATACGACACGCACACCTTGGCGGCCTCTCGTGCACACCAGTATTGCCGCACTAATATCAAGATAAGCGACGACGGGTACAGGATGCCTCCACCGAAGTTCTGGCGCGCGTACAAGGAAGCCTTTTATGTCATGGAATCGGAACAGCTAGAGCTTAATCGAGTTTGCGATGATAAAACTGCTCTGGCAAGGTTACAAAAGCTAAAGAATTTTCGTGCAACAAACGAGACGAGAACAGCATTTTCCCATCTGGTCACTCAATATCGGAGCGCCAGTAAGGCAAGTTCCAAATTCCTCGAGCTTGTGACAATCGCTCAACAGGAACAGATTAATATCCTGCAGCCACTTATCTACGAAGACACAAAGTTGAAGGAGACATTGGATCTCAATCACTTTTCCGCACGACTGTCGGGTGGCTGGATCGCTCCTCCATTCAAAGTCGTTTATAGTTCGCAACCCTCTACCACAGACCCGAGCCTGGAAACGGTATTCGATCAACCAAAAAATAAGTACGAACAATTTTTTGGAAAAAGAAATAGCCTTCCCATACAGGATGATCGAACGGAGTTCGTGCGAAACATTGCAAGACAGTTCGACGCACTGATGAAGAACAAGACTCAATATATGGAACAGCAACTGAAAGAAATACGACAATGGCTACAAGCATGAACAGAAAAGCCATCGTTTTTCTCGCGACCCTGCTGTTTACACTCGTTGCATGTCAAAAACTCGGTGAAAATTACATGCCAGAAATTACTTTCGATTTAAAAAGCAACATCGAACAGACTGCGAGAAAGTCCGGCGCGCCGAAATTTCAAATTACGAGCGTGGCTGGAGCGCACCTTTACAATGTGGCCGGCTTGGCGCCAAACGTTGTCGCGCATTACACTCGTCCCGGCTTCGAAGTGAAAATTTCGCCAATATTTGCTCTTACTTTGTATGCGGACGAAGCAAATCATGACAGTCTCGCCGTCGAGCAAATCGATATTCAGATAGCAAATAAATTTGCATCAGATAAGGCCGCTTTGTCGCTCATCGGTGAGATAGTAGCGCAGTTCAATAGAGGAAGATGGAAAAGATTCATTCCAGGACATTGCCCGGCCGTCGCTGGGCGTTCGGTAATACTGGACGCACACGGAGAAGTCGACTCAGCCATTGAATGTCCGCTCGACCCCGAATACAACATGACCGAGCAAGAGTGGCGCATTGTCCTGCAGGCCAACCCGTCGTTTGAATGGATAGGTGACGGCATTCACGCTGTGCTTAACATAGCCAGCCTCGGATCGCCTTCCAAACCGGATTATATGATCAGACTGACATTCAGTGACGCCGCCATCAAGGAAAGGCGGGAGCGCGAAAGATTAGCTTCTGAACTAAAAAAAGGCGATGCCGCAGGCTGGCACAGTACTGAACGATATAAAGCAGAGCAAAAACAGACAGAATCGAAAATAAGGACTCTCGAGGAACATGCGATAAGACGCGGCGATAAAATAGTGCCCCGTTCCTAATCAACGACACGGGTGCTGTTGTTGTTTCTCTGTTTTGCAAAGTGCAGCGCTCCTCTCGAAGCTGCGCGTGTCGTGGAACCAGAGCGTACGCAGACCCACGATGTCAAGACATAGTTGAGTTTCTTAAACGAGCTACACAAGCCTTCTCCTACGTAGGCAGGAAATTTGCTGACTTATTAGACGCAACTGGGCAAAACTTCATTAATGGACCGGGACCGATTAAGATCATTGATCCGATTTCAAGCATGGAATTAACCTTTAACAAAACCGAGTAGTAGGACGCAAACGCAGTTCAGGGATATTCTCACACCCTAGAGTTCTTGCCATGAGAACGGAGCGAGTCCATAGCCGAGAGTATGTCACGAAACAAAATTGCGGGGTAATAGTACAGCCATGAGTCGAAATATGAATATTCCCGTCGCTCCATCACCAAACGAAGATGAACGGCAAAAAATATTCTATTGGCTGAAGAAAATCAGTTCATTGACTGCTTGGCGCCGCATTTTTGAAATCTACAAAGCTTGGGCAGATGTTACAGAGGAAAGCTTGCGAACAGCAGTCGAATTGGGATGGAGCGACAAAACTTCATTGCCCGAGTCTGATTATGCTCTTATTTTGCGTGGACTAGAACATTGCGAGAAAGGGGTATTGGGTTTAAGCAAGGGCGATAAGCGTGTTTTCAAATTCGATGGGAACGGCGAATTTATCATGGCAGGACGCATCCTCTCTCACTGGGCACAGATGAAAACGAGAATTGACGATGGCGAAAACGGCATCAATGAGATGCGTACCCCATTATGGTTAGAGTTCGCTGATGCGTTAGAACGGGCACACATGTGTTGGCAAGAATGTGCTTTCCAGATTCTCGAGCCACGTTACTTGTACGAGCCCGCTCGTACAATATACAATGAGTGGACGATGACGTATCTGGAAAAATTACATTTCCCCCGGGCATTACAGGCCATTCCTGAGCCGCAGGACGAGGTGTTTATACGTACAAATGATTACACACCATATTCAGGCATATGGGAACCAATCGTCGTCGATGCACCGAAACGTTCTTTGTTTAGTTTCTTATCGAAAGCACCGAAGCCGCAAGCGCCTTTCAAGATCATGGGGGCGATGAACTATCTGCATGTGGGATCCAAAACTCCCAAGGTCGCTGTGGATCTTGAGGATGATGAGGTTAGCCTAAATACGACGTGGCGCCTCCTATGGCGCGACGACCGTTATAACGACGGATCAATTCCAGGGGAGGAGGCTGAATATCAGTTCCGGGATCGGGAAGCAGCGGCAAAAGTCGATTCTGGCCGGACCGCACAATCAATCATCTAGGCGGAAAGCGGTACCTTTGCGCCTAGCGCTGGACAACTGCTAGTGGAATCGGTCCTGAACGTATCAGTGCTACTAAACAAGGGATGAAAGCTGCCGCTTCATGATGAACGCGAAGTAAGGTGGGTACTGGCTGACGGGTAACACGCTATTGTTTGCGTCGGCATATAGTTCTCCTCTTTGTACACCCGTATTTTTATGCAAAATACTCAAAAAGACGCTACGACGAATCAAGATAGCCAAGTTAAGGTCCAATTACTCGACCCTCTCGGCAATGCCATTACCAATCTCGTTTACGAAATCAAAGACCAGGGCCGCGTCGTCGCCAAGGGAGTGACAGATGCGCAAGGCAACATCCAAGGCTTCATGTCGGCGATCGGCAAGGAGTTGACGTTGCACGTCAAGCGCTTCGCCAGCGATGAAATGAAGATGATCAAGACGCTGGTGCCCTGGGCCGACCAGTTCTCGATTAAACTGCTGAGCGGCAAAGTCAAGGAGAAAGCGCCTGCCGAGCCGGCCAAAGCTGCGCCCGGCCCGTACAAGCGCAAGACCTATGAGGTCATGCCCAAAGACTCGCTGTGGAAGATTGCCAAGGAAAACAGCACGTCGCCGGCCGAGATCGCCAAGCTGAACGGCATCAAGGTCAACAGTATGATCCACCCGGGCCAGATCCTGAAGCTGCCACTGCCCAAGGATGGTACCGCGCCGGATGCGACGCCGCCGACCGCGCCAACGCCGGCGCCCGCCCCCACGCCAGCGCCCGCACCAGCCGCCCCTGCCACGCCGCCCCATGCTGCGCCCGCGTCGCACCACGATGACGCAACCCCGGAGCCCAAGTCGGAACAACCGCCGCCGCCGCCGCCGCACCCGCCGATTCCAGAGAAGAAGCCAGCTCAGACGCCTCCGACTGGAGCAGGTCAGCCGGTCGAGACCAAGAAGGACGATGCAAGGGGCGAGAACGGCACGCCCAAGAAGACGGTCGATCTTGTCTGCGACAAGACCGGCTGTATCAAGTTAGGCGACAAGGGGCCGCTGATCGAGGAGATCAATATTCGCCTGATGGGCTTCGGCGGCACTGCAACCGACGGGAAACCGTTCGAAGAATTCACGGCCAAGACGGAAGCCGCAGTCAAGCGCTTCCAGCAAGACTATATGGGCGTCGCGGGGACCGGCAAAGTCTGTGGCGCAGTCTTGGCTGCGCTGGACGAGTTCCGGCTGAAGTACCGGGTCAATTTCAACTCCATGCTGTGCCAGTGCAAGAACTGCAAGGGCTTCGGCAATGGCTATACGACGTCCGAAACGGTGGGTATCAAACACGCTTCCGGCAAGGGCTGGATCGCAGGCAAGGAATACCCCGGCATGCACCGGGCCCTGCTCTGGGGGATGCGCGCCGCGCTCTTCTATGTTGCCGTCAAGGACGCGGCTCTGGGCTACCACTTTCTGAAGGTCTCCTCTGCCTACCGCTGCTGGATGGATAACAAGGCTCACAAGAACCGCCGCACGACCAACCACATGGGCAATGCACTCGATCTCCAATTTACCAAGGGTTCCGTCAAGACCCGCTGTGAAGGCGCGGACGTCAATAATTTGCGGAGCAAGATCTTTGTCGCGCGCATGGGCGCTCAATTGTCGTGGCCGAACAAGAACAAGCTGTCGCTGGAAACGGCGGATCAAGGCGCCAAGAGCTGGGTCCATATGGACGTACGCGAATTCGAGCCGGCGCTGAAGGCCGACCGCTATTACGCGACCTCCCAGGAGATGGTCGACGGCCTGCCCTTGATGGAGTTGGCGAAGCAGGAAAACCGTCTCAAGTTGGTCAATTGCGCCGGCATCCCGAAAGCGCCGGCAACGGCCGAGGAAAAGACGGATCGCCTCGAAGTGTCCTCGCTGTCGCTGTCGAAGGAAGGCATCGAGTTCATCAAGGGCTGGGAAAAATTCGGAGAGAAGCCTTACGACGATTCCGAGGGATACTGCACGGTCGGCTTCGGCCACCTGTTGGCCAAGCAGCGGTGCGCCACGATGAAGGCGAACAAGCATCCGGACTACGAAGCATATAAGGAAGGTGTCACGCAAGAGGAAGCGGAAAAGATCCTCAAAAAGGACATCCGCAGGATCACCGACCGCACGGCGCTGCTCATCCAGGTGCCCTTGTACCAGCACGAATACGATGCGCTGATGAGCCTCGCCTTCAATGCAGGCGGTCTCAGCAAATTCCCGAAGCTGATGTCGAAGTTGAATACGAAGGATTACAACGGCTGCTGCGACGAATTCGCCGACATCACCAACGGCGGTACGGAAGGCCTCGTCAAGCGCCGCCAGGCCGAAATGAAAATGTTCAGGAATAAGATTTATGACTCATCGCACTAAAGGAAAATTCATGCGCACGTTGATCCCATCCGTATTTCTCGTCAGCCTGCTGGCCAGCCACGCATACGCGGCCGACCTGTCAGGCACCTGGCGTTACGAGAAGGGAATGGATTATTCGGGCCAGATCAAGGTTGTGCCGAAAGCACCCGTCATCCAGATCGTGAACGGCAAGGCCGCCTTCTCGCCGAGCTGCTTCGTCAAGCTCGACAAAGCACGCTACCTCTATTCGTCGCCGTTCCAGATGCTGCTCAAGCAAGGCGTCGACGAGGCGGCGCTGGACATGTACCTCGTCAAGAACGCCTCGTTCTCGCTCAAGGGCGACAAGGCATATTACGAGGCAGACGAGGACGCCAACTGCAATGCACCGCTGCGAGAATTCCTCGTCAGCGGCAACCGGCTGCTGGTGCCATTTGCCGGTACGGCATTCCAGGCCTACGTGCGGTCCGACGGTGGAACGGCGCGCCCGGTGGATCCCAAGCTGCAGCTCGCCGGGCGCAAGCCAAGCCAGCTGCCGTTCAGCGTTGCCGCGTACATGAACCTGTGCGAAGGCCTGGTGCCGCGCGTGAAGGGCGTTCCGCAAGCGACCGATAAGTGTGCGCCGGTGTACTACCCCTATGTCGCCAGCGACAAGGACACCGATGCGCTGGCAAAGCTGATCGGCACACACGACTACAAGAAAGGCGGTGCGAGCCATGCGGACGACTATGCATCGCCTTTCGCCAGCAAGCTGCACCCGACCTTCGCCATCCTTCCGCCGCTGAAGGACGTGCTGGTCGTGCGGGTAGATGACTTCGAAGGCGGCCAGGGTCAGCGCGACACGATGTCCGGCGCCTACCTTGCCATCCGCGACGGCAAGGTCATCGACCAGTTGAATGAAGGCTGCACCATCGACGACACCTATGCCTGCGTCGGCGAGGACGGCAAGAAGCGCTTCCAGCTGCTCGACACCGGCAAGTTCAAGAAACTCTGACGTATCTGCCGCGGTCCCGCATCAGGCGGGACTGCCTTCTCCCTTTTCCAGATCGTCGTAGTCGACGATCA
This sequence comes from uncultured Massilia sp., assembly GCA_963529995.1. Taxonomy (GTDB): domain Bacteria; phylum Pseudomonadota; class Gammaproteobacteria; order Burkholderiales; family Burkholderiaceae_D; genus Telluria. The sequence goes on from CAUSCY010000001.1 coordinate 302,090, forward strand.
GGTCCCACTCGTCGAGACTCCGGCCTGTCAGGATTTCCATCTCCTGGCCCTGCTCCGCGTAGATCTGCGGCGATCGCCCATGTTCGTCGAGCGTGCCGCGCATGACTTTCTTGTCGCCGACCTTCGCTGCATAGGAGATCGCGCCGAATTCGTGCTGGACGAAAAGGTCGTGTACGTCGAGCCGCTGGCTGAAGGCCGCTGGAGGATTCGACACCGGCAGGTAAGGCATGCGGAAGTCCATCCGTTCAGGTCCGATGAAGCTCTTCTTACCCGCATGCACGGTCAGCTTGCCGGGACACTGGACGGTGATGTTGCCGCCCTCAATCGTGATGTTGGCGCCGCCCGCCGTGGACAGCGAAATACTCTTCGCGGCGGCCCACTCGGCCGACGCATTCGCGCTGACGACCGCCAGGTCGTCGCGAGCCTGCACGGACATGATGTCCGCTTGTGCCTGGACTTCGATCGCATCCTGGGCGGCAATCGCCTGCATCCCGATGCCGTCCACTCCGGCGCCGACAGCGCCACCCAGCACGCCGATCGCCTGTCCCGCTTGCATGCGCGTGGCGGCACCGCCGATGAACTGGCTGTCGGCACCGCTCATCAGCACGATCGCCTCGCCGTTCGAGAACTGCATGGCTTGCCCGGCCGTCGCCGACAGCCCTGCCCGGGCGCTGATTGCGACGACAGGGTCAGTCGCATGCGGGAGTTTTCCCGTGTCAGGGGGGGTACTCTTGCCGCTCGCGTCGGCACGCGCTTCCGGCACGCCTTGCGCGTCGACCATTCCGGAGACCGCCGTCAGCATCGCCTGCAACGGCGCCGCCTTCCCATCCAGCGCACTCGCATTCGCCTTATGGGCGCCTTCGTGCACGGCCAGCCCCACGGTCTGGTGCGTCTTGGCAGCCTGGTCGAACGTCTCGCCCAGCGTGACGGCCTGCTTGAGCAGCGCAATACCCGCCGTGTTGTCGCCGGCCGGCTCGCGCGCATCGACCCCATGGTCGATCCCATAGCTGGAGACGAGCAGGCCGGCGCCCGCGCGTACGGCGCCATAAGCATCGGTACGCAACTCTCCGCCCTGGCCGCGCAAGCTGCCGCGGTAGTTGTCGGCGGCGTGGACCAGGTGGCCCAGCGTGAGTTCGGACATCGCATGCGTCGAGCGCAGTTGAACGCGCCCCTGCGCGTCGGTATCGTCGAACAGCAGCTGGTTGTAGCCCTGTCCGCCGAATTCCTTGCTGCGCACGCCCCATTGCGACGCCGCGTTGTTGTGGCCATCACTGCCAGCGGCCGCACCGTGCCATACAGGGCTGTTGCCGGCGGCGAGGTTGCCTTGCGCTGACGACGCATGGTCGGCGGCCTGGCTAAACATGTCGGCCGCGTCGTCCGCATCGCTGGCGCCGCCCGGCGTCGGGGCGGTACCGCCCTCCCCCTGGCCGTTATAGAGCGCACCCACGACGATGGGGCGGTCGATATCGTTCTCGATGAACTGCACGAGCACTTCCTGACCGATACGCGGCAGGAACTGGCTGCCCATGCCGCCGCCGGCCGTGCGCTGCGCAACGCGTACCCAGCACGACGCGTTGCTCTCGTCCTGCCAGTGGAAGCGGATGCGCACGCGGCCCAGTGCATCGCAGTACAGTTCGTCGGCGCCACCCGGCTGATCCTGGCCGTCGGCGCCGATCACGATGGCGCTTTGCGCGCCTGCCGCCGTCGGCTTCGCGCCCGTGTCGCGCGGCGCGGGGCGCCACGGCACGTCAGCATCGATCGCCTCGAAGGCACTGGCATAGCCGGCATCGCGCGCCTGCGCGACCACGAGCTGCGTATCGGGGATGGCCGTGTCGGCCTCGCGCAGTAGCTGCTCCAGCAACTCGGGGATCGGTCCGAAGAGTTCTGCGAGACCATGCGCCGCGGCGGACGGCAGGTTGTTCACGCCGACGCTCGTCACTTTCAACAGCGTCAGCGCCGGCGTGCTGCCATCGGATGTCTCGGCCAGCGGCCCCTGGGTCACGGCAACACGGGTGCCGGCGGCAAAGGTACGCACCGTCGAGCGGCCGTGCCAGCCGACGCTTTCCGCCTCGCGCGCTTCCATGCGCAGGCGCGCGTAATGCTGGGCCTCGGCCGCATTGGTCCACGCGTACTGGCCGGGCGTGTCGTACTGTTCCAACGACGGCAGCTTCGGATGGCTGCGGCTGGACGGCACGCTGGCGCCGACGGCCTTTTTCGCCTTGTAGTCGTAACTCAGCACGGTGATGAGGCTTGCAGTCAGCGCGCGGCGACGCTGCAGCGCCTGGATCGTGTCCTGCTGCTCGCCGGCGCGTGCACCGTGGAAGCGGATGCCGCCACCGGCGACGCTGCTGGCATCCTCGGGAATCGCGCTGTCCTGCGTCGTGTCGGCGAACAGCACGACACGGTGGCCATCCTCGACCTGTTCGACGCGCCAGCCCAGGCCTTCCTCGGCCAGCAGGCGCTGGACGAAGTCATGGTCGGATTCTCGATACTGGCAGCAATAGCTGCGTGGCGCGACCGTCGACATGAATGCCGGCGCCTCGTCGCTCCAACGCCACTGGGCGATCGAACCATACGTGCCGAACACCTCGTCGACGATCTCGATGACACTCCTGTCCTGCCACACGCGGCTGTTGCGTACCTGCGTCAGGCGCCACATCCACGGCGCGAGGCGCAATCGGTAGCGCGCAAAGCCACCTTCGCTCCCGAGCAGTGCCGCCTGGATCACGTCGCCATTGAAACGGGAGCGCGTGCCATCCGCCAGGGTGACCTCGAGAGTCGCCTGGCGCCCGAGCAGTGCGTCAAGCGCGATATGGGCGTCGGTGGACAGGGCGATGATGTCGCGCACACCCGCAGTCTGCACGGCATCGTTGGCGGCGAAGGCCTCGACCAGCAGGCCGGGGTCGTCGTCGTCGAACGTGAGTTCGTACAGGCGGGTTTCGGAAGTAAAGCGCGCGAGCGCGGTGGCGATCTGGGTGAGCAATGCCGACGACATAGCGGACGGAATTAACAATGTTTCCAGGACTATATCATGGCATTATGCACATGAGCGCACGGTTGTATCTTTCGTGCAATACGTTGGATTCCTCACTTTCGGACGATCGCGGGTCCCTGTATCGTCCTCCGCGAATCTGGAACTGTTATCACCGAATGATGTTTTACGTTCATCGCCGCACTATGTACAACGAAGGAATGCGCAGACCGCCGCTTCGCACGACGTGTCCCACATCTATGGCCCTACTCGCCATGGCATTGGCTTCCGCCCACGCAGCAGCACCGAATACCGCTCAGCCCAAGAACCCGGGCAGCCATGTCGTCGGGCCTGTAGAGGTCGACGCCACCTGGCTCACCCAGCAACGCATCCCTGCTCCGGACCAGACCGTGGCCGCCTGGCGCATCGCGGACCGCGACGGCGACCACGTACTGGTCCTCACCCGCAAGACCGGGCCCTCGCCGGACAATCCGCGGTCCGGGCGTATCGAGGCGACGCAGCTGATGGCCAGCTATTACGGACGCGCCGGCGGGAGCTGGAAACGCGAATGGGACATCCGCGACGGCGTCGATTGCCCGAATCTCGATTCGCATGCGCTCTTCTATCCGAATGCCGTCACGTTCACGGACCTCAACGGCGACGGCCGCGTCGAGGTGACGGTTTCCTATCACACGTTCTGCGGAGGTGGCATCGACAGCGATACCGTCAAGGTGATCCTGCGCGAAGGCGCGATGAAACTGGCGATACGAGGACAGTCGCGGGTGCAGTACAAGGGCCAGGAGCCTTTCGGTGGCGAGCACCGCCACGACGACGCCCTGACACGGCCGGACATGGCCGCCTACAAGAAGCACCTCGATGCCGTCTGGCAGAGCGTGTCTGCGGAGAAGCGCCAATGAACACCTCACGATTATTGCGTCGGACGGCGCTCGGCCTCCTGGGCATCGGCATCGCGGCGACAATCGCCTTCTGCTCGCTGGGCGAACAGCGGCCGGGTCCCTCCAGCGACCTCGCTGCCTTGCGCCAGGTCGTCGCCATTCCCGAAGGCGTCACGTCCGCTCGGTGGGAAATCTTCGGCACGCCCGAATACACGGGCGGCGTTCCCGGGCCGACCGACTACATGACGCTTGTCGCGGAGCTGGATCTGGCCGACGACACGGCATTCGAAGCGGATACGCCCTCGCACTGGCCACCTTCCGTCGTGCCGGAGGCGCCGCGTCCGTGGCTGTCTGCGGCATTTCGCGAGCGGCTGGAGCGCAGCAGGAACAAGAACCTCGACATCGCCGGCGAAGCGTCCTGCCGGCCCGTACGCAGCCGCATGAGCAAGTCCGACAGGGTCGTCCCCGGCTTTGCCTGTCGGGCAGCGGGCAAGACGCTGCTCTACCTGGAGCTGCTGGGACCATCCGACTGAACGCCAATCCTCACCGGCCTGCCTCGCGCCGATACAGCGCCTCGTCCCCGGTCTCGAGATTTTCGAGCCGCAGCACATTGCCACGCAATCCCATGATGCGGTAATCGACATCCATCCTGCCGTCCGTGCGGGTGTCGATGTGCAGCACACAGCCGCTCAGCGTCCAGGTGCCGACCATTTCCGGTCGGTGGTGGCGCCAGGACGTGAAACTCCTGGCGCCGTCCACCGTTTGGATGGCCGATTCCTCGAAGTCCTCGTTTTCCTCCTCCTGAATCCAGCTCCCGCTCAGGTCCGCCGGCTGCACCCTGCATGCAGTGGCGTGTCCTTGTGCGTGATCGGACAGCCAGGCGATGCGCGCTTCGTAGCTGCGCGCGAGGCACGCAGCATCGGCACATCGGTCGCGCGTGTCGGCAATCCAGCGGCGCTGGCCCGTGACGAGGCTGGCGCGGTCCGTACCGGCGTTCAGTGCGGCGCGGTAGGCCGCACCGAGCCGGTCGTCCAGGCCAGACAGCGCGGGATCGGCGCAAATGGTCTTCTCGACGACGGTGCCCGCCTTGCGGCAGTCGAAGGTCGCGCCGTGTGCAGCCGACGCGGCAAGACCGGCGAGCGCCCATGCAAGGAGCAAAGGACTCTTCACCACGCCGCGCCCTTTACCCGAACAATCCACGCGCGTGCACCTGCTGCAGCCGCCCCGGATGTCTGGCTACCAACAAACCGTATAGCGCCACTCGCTGTTTCATCCTTCCTCCCATTGTGCGATGCGCAATCGAACGCGATTGACAATATATGCATACGGCTTAGACTGATACTGACGGCTTCATCCCACAACAGCGGTATAAAACTGGCTGGAGGCAATCATGGTCACCAAAGGACTGTTGGCAGTCATCCTCGCCGGACTCGGCTTCTTCGCCGTGTCGGCAAGCGGCGATGTCCCCACAACGAACGGCGCGCAATCGGCGCAGCAGTGTCCCGACATGGGCCTGGCGGCACTGCTGCGGCCAATGCAGCATTGAGGATCAGGCAGCGGGTTTGTCCAGCTCGCGCTGGATCGCATCGACCAATACCGGATCGTTCGGCGCGACGTCCGGATTGAAGCGCGCCACGACATTGCCGTCGCGGCCGATGAGGAATTTTTCGAAGTTCCACAGCACGTCGGTCGGATCGTCCGACTGGATGCCATAGCCGGCCAGCTTGGCCTTGAAGGCGCCCTGTGCCGGATCGGTGGCTTGCGGACGTGCACGGGTCAGCGCGCCATACAGCGGATGACGGTCGGCCCCCTTGACCGACAACTTCTCGGCCATCGGGAAGGCGACGCCGAAGTTCATCGTGCAGAACTGGGCGATCTCCTCGTTGCTGCCCGGCTCCTGGGCACCGAAGTCATTGGCGGGAAAGCCGATCACGACCAGGCCAGCATCGCGCTTGTCCTCGAACAGGCGCTCAAGGCCTTCGTACTGCGGGGTCAGGCCGCACTTGGACGCCACGTTCACCACCAGCACCACCTTGCCGCGATAGGCCGACAGCGTGGACTCGGTGCCGCCCATCAGGCGAAAAGGGATCTGGCCGACTTCGTTCTGCATCTTGTTCTCCTGTGAATTGCGCGATAGCGCGCAGTATAAAGGACGCCTGCGATCAACGTTCGCCCGCCACCAGCACGCCGCGCAGCCAGACGCCGTGAATCTTGCGCGTATTGCGGATATCGTCCAGCGGATTGGCGTCCAGCACGAGGATGTCTGCCTGGCGGCCTGGGGCCAGCACGCCGCGCTCCTTGTCGATGCCGAAGATCGCGGCGTTCACCGACGTTCCCGCCTGCAGCGCCTGCATCGGCGTCAGGCCGGCGCCGGTCAGCAGTTCCAGTTCGCGGTGCTCGGCAAAGCCCTGGATGCGCGGGATCGTTGCGCCGGAATCGGTACCGAGGCCGACGCGGATGCCTGCCTCGTGCAGCGCGCGCACATTGGCCTGGGCCATGGCGAAGTCCTTGCGCGACTGTTCCTTGACCTTGTAGGCCGCGCTGCGCAGCCATTCCCACACACCTGGGTCGAGCGACTGGCGGAAGAACGGTTGCTGCATCCAGTCCGGCCGGTCCGCGTAGACGAAGGCGGATTCGTCCAGGTCCAGCGTCGGGATACAGGCAATGTCGTTCTTCTTCATGAGGGCGACGAGTTCCTCGTCGATTGGCTGATCGCGCACGCTGTGGCCGAAGATGTCGATGCCGTCGCGCGCCAGGCGCTTGGCATCCTCCAGGTAGTACACGTGGGCGACGACCTTGATGCCGTGCCGGTGCGCCTGGCGGATCACTTCCCCGTACAGTGCCGGGTCCATCTTCCTTGTCCTGGCGTCGCCAGCATCGTCGACCCAGATCTTGATCAGGTCGACCTTGTGCGCCGCGAGCTGGGCGACGTCCTCGCGCACCTGCGCCACCGACGTCGGCCGATAGACCTGGTCCATGCCCATCGCCACCGGCGGCACGCCGTCACGCACGCCGAAGCCGTGGCCCGCCGTCAGGATCGTCGGCAGCGCGAGCTTGCCCTTGCGCTGAGCCGCGCGCAGCGTGTAGATGAAATCGTGGTCGGTGCCGAACACCGCAACGGTGCCGATCCCGTGGCGCATGTATTTCTGCAGCTGGCGCATGACGTTCGCTTCCGTCATGTTGCCCACGCCGGCGCTGGTGCCGTTCGTCAGACCCAGATGGGCGTGGCCGGCGATCAGTGCCGGCATCAGCGTCTTGCCGCGCACATCGACGATGCGCGCGTCGTCCGGCGGCTTGCCGCCTGCCCCCTGCACGGACGCGATGCGTCCGCCCTTGACAAGGATGCTTCCGTTCTCGATCGGCGCGGCGCCAGTGCCGTCGATGATGCGTCCGCCCTGCAGGACGGTGACCTGCGCATTGCCTGCCGTACCGATCCCGGCCAGGGCCGGACGGGCGCCGGCCAGGGACAGCAGGGAAAACAGGGCGAGCAGCTTCCTTCGCGAAGGCATCGGAACCTCTTCTGGCACATTGGGAACGGTGCCGATACTAGCATCGCGGGCTGCGCCTCCTGCGCACGGCAGGGGGCGGCGCGGTAGAATCGGCCTTTTGCCGAAACGGAGTCCCATGAATCCGCGCTCCTCCTCGCAGCAAGCCCCGCATCCGGAACTGGTCCTCGGCCTCGACGACCGCCCCGCTCCCCTGGTCGGCATGCTGGCCGCCCTGCAGCACCTGCTCGCGATCATCGTCCCGATCGTCACACCGGGTTTGCTGATCTGCCAGGCGCTGGGCGTGCCGGCGCGCGACACCAACCTGATCGTTTCGATGTCGCTCGTGATTTCCGGGATCGCCACCTTCGTGCAATGCCGCCGCATCGGCCCCTTCGGCGCGGGCCTGTTGATCGTGCAGGGCACGAGCTTCAATTTCGTCGGCCCCCTGATCGCGGGCGGCAGCCTGATGGTCAAGCAGGGCACACCCGTGGAAGGCGTGATGGCGGCGATCTTCGGCGTCGTGGTGGCCGGCTCGTTCATCGAGATGGCGGTATCGCGCGTGCTGCCCTTCGTCAAACGCATGATCACGCCGCTCGTCACGGGGATCGTCGTGCTGATGATCGGCCTCACGCTGATCAAGGTCGGCCTGATCAGCATGGGCGGCGGCTACGGCGCCATGGCCAAGGGCACGTTCGCGAACGGCGAGAACCTGCTGTTGTCCGGGGTGGTGCTGGCCATCATCGTGGTCCTGAACCGGGTGCCGGTGGTGTGGATGCGCAGTGGCGCCATCGTCATCGCCCTGCTGGCCGGCTACGTGCTGGCCGCCGCGATGGGAAGGCTGGACTTTACGGGGATGCACGCAGCGGCCTGGTTCCAGGTGCCGGTGCCGCTCCACTTCGGCCTGGGGTTTTCCTGGTCGCTGTTCGTGCCGATGATCGTCATCTACCTCGTCACCTCGCTGGAAGCGATCGGCGACGTGACGGCCACGAGCAAGGTCTCGCGCGAGCCCGTCGAGGGCCCGGTCTGGATGCGCCGCATCAAGGGCGGCGTGCTGGTAAACGGCGCGAATTCGCTGCTGGCAGGCGTCTTCAATACCTTCCCCAGTTCGATCTTCGCCCAGAACAACGGCGTGATCCAGCTGACGGGCATCGCCAGCCGCCACGTGGGCATGTGGATCGCGCTGTTCCTCGTCGTCCTCGGGCTGTTCCCGGGCGTCGCGGGCGTCATCCAGGCCGTACCGGAACCCGTGCTGGGCGGTGCGGCGATGGTCATGTTCGGCGCAGTCGCGGCGGCCGGCATCAATATCCTGGCCAGCGTGACGCTGGACCGGCGCGCGCTGCTGATCATCGCCGTGTCGCTGGCGCTGGGCCTGGGCGTGTCGCAGGTGCCGGAATTCCTGGCGCACATGCCGGCGGCGTTGCGCCACGTGCTGGAGTCGGGCGTGGCCACCGGCGGCATCTGCGCGCTGCTGCTGAACTGGTTCCTGCCCGCGGAGCGTCACTCCGCGTAAAGCAGGCCCGCACATCAGCTGTCGCGGCGGCTCTGGTCCTGGTCGGCGTTGGCCGGCTGCAGCGTCTGCTCGTCGCTTGCCTCGGTGCCTTGGCGGCTGCCCGGCGCGTAATTCGTGCTGTCGCCGTCCAATGTGGCCTGCTGCGCATTGCGGCTTGCCTCGAAGCCGCCCTGGGTGCCGCCGGCAACCGGTTCGACGGCACTGCCGTGGGCATTCAGCGGCTTGCCCGGCGGATTGACATTGCTCTCCGGCGAGGCATGCGCGAAATTGCTGTGGATGCCGGACGTGGCCTGCTGGTGGTTGCCGCGGTCCTGCTGCTGAGTCGCTTGCTGATCCCCCTGCTGATTCGCTTGTCGGTTGTCCTGTTGCTTGTCGTTGCTCATCGTGATCTCCTCGGCATGGTGAGCTTTACATATCGGAGCGGCTTGCGTTATTTCCAATAGGACTGGACGCAAGGAAGATGTAGGAGCGTACGCACACGATCGACGCATTCATGTTCTTGCAATATTGCACGGTTAGGCTTCCGTCCGTCGCAACCCCGGCGGACGCGCCCGGGTCGGGACACTCCCCGCTCAACCAAGAACAGTGTCGATGAATTCCAAACGAACCCAACTCGCCGCCGCCGTCCTGTGCGCCTGCGGTACCCTCGATGCAGCCTACGCTCAGGACAGCGCGTCCGCGTCCGATGCTAGCCAACAATCGGTGATCGTCACCGGGACCCGCGCCAGCAACCGAACGCAGTTCGATACGCTCGCCCCCGTCGACGTCTTTACGCGCGACGAGATCGCGGCCGTGGAATCGTCGGACCTGAACGACGTGCTTGCCCAGCTCGTCCCCTCCTACGTCGTGCAGCGCCTGCCGATGGCCGACGGCCAGGTCTTCGTGCGCCCGGCCACCTTGCGCGGCCTGTCGCCCGACCAGACCCTCGTCCTCGTCAACGGTCGCCGCCTGCACCGCAGCGCCCTGCTCGGCGCGCGCGGCGCGCAGGCACCGGACCTCGCCCAGATCCCGACCAGCGCCATCAAGCGCATCGAGGTGCTGCGCGATGGCGCCTCCGCGCAATACGGCTCCGATGCGATCGCCGGCGTCATCAACATCATCCTCGACGACGCGGTGGGCGGCGAGATCACGGTCCAGCACTCGCAATACGGCGAGGCGGACGGCAAGGCGAACGAGGTGCGCGTCAAGTACGGCTTCGCGTTCGGCGACGGCGGCCGCGCGATCCTGTTCGCGGAAGCCGCGCAATCGGATCCCACCTCGCGCACGCGGCAGCGCCCCGACGCCATCGTCTTCCAGGCCGCGCATCCGGCGCTGGACGTGCCGAACCCCGTGCAGCGCTGGGGTCAGCCCGACCTGGAAAGCCAGCGCATCGGCTTCAATGCCAGCACGGGCCTGGGCGGCGACACAACCGCCTACGGCTATGGCCTGTTCGCGCACAGCGACGGCGTTTCCGATTTCAATTGGCGTAACCCGGACACCTCGACCTCCGTCTACAAGACCACGTCGGTATTCCCCGGCTGGGACGTGCGCAGCATCTTCCCCGTCGGCTTCAGCCCGCAGTACACCAACAAATCCTACGACGCCCAGGTCGTCGCCGGCGTGCGCGGTAATGCCACGCTGGCGCTGGCGTGGGACGTCAGCGCGTCGTACGGCCGCAATGCCATCGACTACGGCCTGCACAACTCCATCAACGCCTCGCTCGGTCCGCAGAGCCCCACGGCGTTCTATCTGGGCCGGCTGACGCAGGAAGAAAAGCTCGTCAACGCCAACTTCAACTACGCCTGGAACGTGGCGGCGCTGAACCAGCCCGTCAACGTCGGCTTCGGCGCGGAATACCGCAATGAACGCTATGCGGTCAAGGCAGGCGACCCGGCCTCCTACGCCGTCGGCCCCGGCGCCGCATTCGGCCTGGACGCCAATGCCAACGGCGCCCCCGGCTTCTCGGCTTCCCAGGCGGGCCGCTGGGACCAGGACAGCTACGCCGCCTACGTCGACGTCGAGGCGCCGCTGACGGAACGCTTCACGCTCGGTGCCGCGCTGCGCTACGAGGACTTTTCGGAATTCGGCGACACCGTCAACGGCAAGCTCTCCGGCCGCTACGAGATCACCCCGGACGTCGCCGTGCGCGCTTCCTATTCCACGGGCTTCCGTGCGCCCACGCCCGGCCAGCTGAACACCAACAGCACCAGCCAGGGCCTGGACACGAAGACCCTGCTGGTATTTTCCAGCGGCCGCCTGTCGAACAACGACCCGCTCGCGATCCTGCTCGGCGCCAAGCCGCTGCAGCCGGAAAAGTCAAAGAACCTGTCGCTGGGGCTCGCGTGGAAGACGAAGCTCGGCCTGTCCGGCTCCGTCGACGTCTACGACATCAAGGTGCGCGACCGCTTCAGCACCTCGGCCTCGTTCGCGGTGCCGGCGGGCGTGGCGAATCCGCTGCACTATACGTCCGTCACCTATTTCACGAACGATTTCGATACCACCACCCAGGGCGTCGACCTGGTCGGCAACTACACGCGCCGCGTGGGCGAAGGCCGCATCAATTCCACGCTGGCCTGGAACTACAACCGGACCAGGGTGGACGGCGGCAAGTCCGGCATCGCCACCAACGACAGCCAGCGCATCGTGTTCGAGGAACGCCTGCCGCGCCAGAAGGCGACCTTCGGCACCACCTACGAGCGCGGGGCCTGGAGCGCGCTGGTACGCGTGCGCCACTACGGCTCCTGGACCGACAGCACGGGCAATGCCACGGGCGACATCTTCCAGCGCTTCGGCGCGATGAATTTCCTCGACCTGGCCGCCAGCCTCAAGCTGACGGCGAAACAGACGCTGCGCTTCGGCATCGACAACGTACTGGACAAGTATCCGGACGAAGCCGTGTTCCAGGCCAGCCGCGGCCTGATCTACTCGCGCAATGCGCCGTACGACACGGATGGCCGCAATCTGTACGTCGACTGGACGGTGAAGTTTTGAGCGGCCCGGACCCGAAGCGGCGCGCCCTGCTGGGCGCCGGCGCGCTGCTGCCGCTGACGTCGATCAAGGCGCAAGCGTCCGAACTGCCTTCGCCGACCCTGGCGCCGGCGGCGTTGGCACGCGACGAAGCATGGTGGAGCCGGGTCGCGGCGCTGTACGACGTCACGGACGACGTGGCGATGCTCGACAACGGCTTTTGGGGTTCGATGGCCCGGCCCGTGCTGGAGGCTTATCAGCGCCACACGGCCGAGGCGAACAGCGGCAACGCCTACTACGGCCGGCGCGCCTTCCCGCCCGTGTTCGAGGCGGCGCGCAGCGCTGCGGCACGGGCGCTGGGCGTGGAACGCGACGAGATCGTGCTCACGCGCGGCGCCACCGAGGCGCTGCAGGCGCTCATCGGCGGCTACAACCGCCTGCGTCCCGGCGACACGGTGCTGTGCGCCGACGCCGACTACGACAGCACGATCGCGGCCGTGCACTGGCTGAAGGCGCGCCGCGGCGTCGAGGTCGTGCAGATCGACTTGCCGGAGCCGGCCAGTTGGCAATCGCTGATCGACTGCTACGCGCAGGCGATGGACCGGTATCCGCGCCTGCGCCTCATGCTGCTGACCCACGTCAGCCACCGCAACGGCGTCGTGCTGCCCGTCGCCGAGATCGTGCGCATGGCGCGCGCACGCGGCATCGACGCCATCGTCGACACGGCGCACGGCTTCGGCCAGCTCGACATGCGCATCCCGGACCTGGACGCGGACTTCGCCGGCATCAACCTGCACAAGTGGATCGGTGCGCCGGTGGGCGTGGGCGCCGCCTACATCCGCAAAGGCCGCGTGCGCGACGTCGATCCGTACATGGGGGAGGCGGACGGCGACGACATCCGCACCCGCGTGCACACCGGCACCGTCAACTTCGCCGCCTATGCGGCGCTGCCGCTCGCGCTGCAGATCCACGAACGCATCGGCGTGGCCAACAAGGAGGCGCGCCTGCACCTGCTGCGCAACCGCTGGGTGGACGCGGCGCGCGACATCGACGGCATCGAGGTGCTGGCGTCCCCCGATCCGCGCCTGACCAGCGCCATCGCCTCGTTCCGCCTGCGCGGCCGCACGTCCGTCGCCGACAACGTGGCGCTCGCCAGGCGCCTGCTGACCGAACACGGCGTGTTCGCCGTGATGCGCGACGGCCTCGCTTCCGGCGCCTGCGTGCGGGTGACGCCGGCGATCTTCACGCCGCCGGCGCAGCTGGACCGGCTGGTGGTGGCGCTGCAGGCCTGACGGGGGCGGCTACTCCTCGCCCCTGCGCATGATGCCCGGCTCCTCAGGGGCCGGCTCGGCGAGCAGCCGGTGGGCCGGATCGAGCCGCACTGGCCCGCACCGCTGCGCCTTGCACGCAAAGGCCGCGATCTGGCCAAGGTCGTTGATCGCCTGCGGATAGACGATCGAGTAGCCCGAGGCTGGGTCGATGAAGTCGTTCAGGCTGCGCGCGCCCCCGCCCGGGGTGTACAGGAAACCGCCCTCGCGCCCGTAGAGTCCACCGACGACCTGTCCCAGGTTGTTGATGTCGCGGGCATCGCCCGGCGCGTCGATCAGCGTCGTCACGCCGCCCCGGCTCCACAGGGCCGGCCGGCGCGCATCCAGGTCTGCACCCGTGATTTCGATGGCGCCGGCCGCCTGTCCCAGCAGATTGTTGCGCACCGCCCAGCTTGCCGTGTAGCCGGCCGGCAGCGGCAGCGCGCGCATGACGCCGTGCCGGTACTCGAAGGCGATCCGTGCAAAGGTGTTCGGATCGCTGCCCGGCTTCGACGCGAGGCCGACCACCTGCCCCAGGTCGTTGATGCCGGTCCCGGCATCGTTGCGCAGCGGTCCGCCCAGCGAGCCCAACGGACGCACGATGCCATGAAAAGACACGAACGCGATCGACTCGTTCGCGGCATCGCCGTAGCTGCCGGTAATCCGTCCGAGATTGTCGATATCGTTCGCCGTCGAGGACAGGTGACTCGCGACGGACAGCGGACGTGCCGCGCCGTCGACGAAGATGACGGCGTGATCCAGGCCTGCCGGACCGTAGGAGCGGCCGACCACCTGGTTCAGATCGTTCACACCGTTCGGCAAGCCCCAGGCGTCGCCCGGCAGCGGCGTGAGCGGGGTCAACGTGCCGCGATACCAGCAGAACCCCGTATTGTCGGCCAGGTAGCCGCACACCATGCCACGGTTGTTGATTGCGACCGGCACGCCCGCGCCCTGCCCGGGCGTGAACGGCACCAGCTCCGTCACCTTGTAGGAATGCCCTGCGGCCCGGACGACGCCGGGCAGCGCCGCGACGACGGCGGCGGCCAGGGCAAGTCCCAAGGCGTACTTGTTCCTGAACATTTCAAGCCTCCTCATCAATGGTTTCGACAGATCCAGCCTAAACCTGCGACTAAGCTTGCGATTTGATGTGTTTCTACCGAGCATCAGGAACCATCGGTGCTGCATACCGGACCGTTTGCGGTACACTGCGCGCCGTTTCCATCGTTTACCGACCCCATCTCCGATGTTCGCCGTCCCCGCCCTCGACGTTGCCGCCGCCCTCAAGACGCTCGTGCTGACGCTCGACCTGCTGGGCACCTTCGTGTTCGCGCTCAGCGGCGCCGTCGCCGGCGTGCGGCGCCGCCTCGACCTGTTCGGGGTACTGGTGCTGTCCTTCGTCGCCGCCAACTCCGGCGGCATCGTGCGCGACCTGCTGATCGGCGCCACGCCGCCCGCCGCCATCCGCGACTGGCGCTACCTGGCCGTCTCGCTGCTCGCCGGCGGCCTGATCTTCTTCTGGTACCCGGTCATCAAGCGCCTGCGCCATCCCGTGCTGTTCTTCGATGCGGCCGGGCTGGCGCTGTTCTGCGTGGCCGGCGCCCAGAAGGCCCTCGTGTTCGGGCTGGAGCCCGTGATGGCGGCCTTGCTCGGCATGCTGACGGGCGTGGGCGGCGGCGTCGCGCGCGACGTGCTGCTGTCCGAGATCCCGGCGGTGCTGCGCTCGGACGTGTACGCGGTGGCGGCGCTGGCCGGCGCCGGCGTCGTGGTGGCCGGTGCCGCGCTGGGATTGCCCAGCACGGCAAGCGCCTGCGCCGGTGCAGCGCTGTGCTTCGGCCTGCGCCTTGCGGCGATCCGCTACGACTGGCACCTGCCGGTCGCGCGCGCGTCCGCGCAGGCGGCGCAGGATGCCGAGGCGGCCGAACGGCGCTGAGGAGTCGCGGTCAGCGCAGGTTGCCCGTGTGTCCCAGCGAATATCGGCCCGGCTGCGGCCACACGGTCAGGCCATGCGGCTCGCCGCCCACCTTTACCTGGCGCACGCTGCCATCCTGCGTGTCGAAGCGGTAGACGACGTCGTCGAAGCGGCCCGACAACCACAGCCAGCGGCCGTCGGCGCTGACGTTCCCCATGTCGGGACTGCCGCCGCCGGGAATCGTCCAGCGCGCGACGATCTTCTCGCTGGCGAAGTCCATCACGGCCACGCTGCCCGGCCCATGGCGCTTGCCGTGGATGCGGTGCGTGCCGCGGTTGGCGATGTACAGGAAGCGGCCATCGCGGCTCGGGTACAGGCCGTGCGTGCCCAGGCCCGCCGGGATGAAGCCGACCTGGCGGAAACTGGCGCCGTCGATCACGTGGACGCCGTCCGCGTCCATATCGGCCACGTAGAAGCGCTTGCCGTCCGGGGAGATGCGCACGTCCTGCGGCATGCCCTTCCTGGCCGAGCAGATCTCGTCGGCGCCGGGAATGCCGGGCGCCGTGCCCTCGCGCAGGCGCGTTTGCGGCATCGCCAACTTCAGGTAGCCGGCCACCTTGTGCGCCACCATGTCGATCTTGGCGACGCCGCCATCGAACTCGCAGGTGAACAGCGCGTAGCGACCGTCGATCGAGAATTCGGCATGGTTGATGCCGCCGCACTGCGGCACGTCGATCGCGTACTGCATCGCCATCGTGTGCGGGTCGCGGAAGTCCAGGCGGTGGCGCGCTTCCGCCACCACGATCGCCGAACGGCCGTCCGGCGTGAAGTACATATTGTAGGGATCGTCGACGGCGAGCGCGCGGCCCGGCTTGCCCGTGCGCGGGTCGATCGGCGTCAGGCTGCCGCTGTTGCGGCGCTCCGCATTGTTGGCGACCCACAGCGTGCGCAGGTCCCAGGACGGGATCACGTGCTGCGGTGACTCGCCGACCTTGAAGCGGTCGACCACCTTCAACGTGGCCGGATCGATGACGCTGACGTCGTCGGTGCGCAGGTTCGGCACGTAGATGCGCTCCAGGTCCGCGCGCACGGCGGCGGCCAGGTGCGTCGGGCCGATCTCGCTGTACAGGTTGCGGGCGTCGACGACGGCCGGCATGCCGGGCACGGTGGCGACCGCGGCCGGCCTGGAGGCGGCGGGCGCCGCGGCGCCGCCGGCGGCGATGGCTGAGGCGATGACGGTGAGCGCCAGGCAGGCGCCGGCAATACGCTTGAGGGACACGATGGGCTTGTTCACGGTTGCTTGGACGGGTGTTCGGATGATTTGGTTTGCCGCGCGGCGCGGATCGCCGCGACGGATGCATCGATGATGCGCGCCACGCCCAGTTGCCCGAGCGCGGCCGTGGCGCGCGTGGGATCGCCGCGCACGCCGCCGGCCGGTCCCGCCGCGGCGCCGGCCGCCAGGCGGTCCTGGCGCACCAGCGCCGGATCGACGGCGAGCGACAGCGCCGTGTCGGCCAGGCCGGCGTGCAGGCCGATCTCGGCGTCCCGGTAGCCGCGCTGCCTGAGGTCGGCCACGTAGCCATCCTGCGTGACCTGGTAGTAGGCGCCGAGCGCATGCACGCGGCATGCATTGCCCTGGCCGCCGGGGGCGCGCGCCAGGCGCGCCGCGACCTTGTCTTCCGCGGCCTGGTAGCCGCCATGGTCGCCCAGGAAGAACACGTCGCGGATGCCGTGCGCGCAGAAGCTCCTCGCCGTCCCTTCGAGCACGGCTTCGAACGCCGCCTCCGGAATCGAGATCGTGCCGGCGAAGCGCATATGGCCTTGCGGCGGCGCGATTGCGCCTTCGGGCACGTAGGCGATGACGGGCGCGACGACGGCATCGCCCAGGCGCTGGGCGATGCGGCCGGCCAGCACGCGGGCGCGGACGTTGTGCTTGCCCAGCGCCATGTGCGGCCCGCTCTGCTCGGTGCCGCCGATCGGCACGAGCACCGTCGTGGCGCCGGCGGCGATGCGCGCGGCCAGTTCTGGCGAGGTCAGGTCTTCGACATACACGCTCGTCGGCGCTGCCGCGAAGGCGGCGGGCAGGACGCTGGCGCATCCCAGCGCCAGGGCGGCCAGCCGTCTGTTCTGCAGGTGAGGCATTGTTCAGGTTTCCCGATAGTGCTCGACGTCAACACCATTGTAGGCGACGCAGCCGGGTCGACGCCAATGATGGACAAGTTGTAACGTTCGGTTCGCTGCATCCAATCGGCCGGCCCTCGCGTATCTGGAACGTTGTCCGCGAAACTCGACCAGCTACCGACGAAATGTTGCATTCCAATCAATGCGGTACGTACCCTTCCGTACGGACGCCCGTACGTAGCCGCACGCTGCCGCTGGTTCTCATCACGACGCTCATGACTGCGCTGCTGTCCATGGCCCTGCCCGCGTTCGCCCAGCGCGCCCGGCTCACGCATGCGGAGACACCCGCGCAGCTGATCCGCAAGACCGCCGTCTACGATGCGCCCGCCGGCACCGCGCTGCATCCGGGCGACCTGATCGGTACGGGCGCCAAGGGCGTGCAGCTCGAATGGCCGGCCGGCGTGCTGCTGGCGCTCGGCCCGGACAGCCTGCTGCTGGTGGACGACGCCGCCGCCCTTCCCGCCGTGACGCTGGTGCGCGGCTGGGCCAAGGTCACCGCCGGCCGCCTGAACGTCGCTGCCGGCCCCCTCGCCGTGGCCGCCGCCGGCAGCGGCATCCTGCACGTGGCGGCGGACACGGCGGAGCTGTTCGTCGAACAGGGCAGTTTCGCCGCCTCAGTGCCGGACCGCCCCGCTCCGGGCGCCCCGGTCCAGGTCGGACGCGAACAATACGCCGTGTTCCGCGCGCCCCAGGGCCTGCAGCCGGCGGGACGTCCGCCGCGTCCCTTCGTGGCCGCCATGCCGCGCGGCTTCTTCGATCCGCTCGTCGCCGTGGGCGGGCGCGTCAAGCCCGCCGAGCCGGTGCTGCTGCGCGAGGCGAATGCCGCCGACGTCGCCCGCTGGAACGATGCCGCCGCCCCCGTGCGCCGCCAGCTCGCCACCCGATTCGCCCCGCGCCTGGCCGACCCCGCGTTCCGCGCCGCCGCGGCCGGCGCGCTCGCGCCGCAGCCCGAATGGCGCCAGGCGCTCAAGGATGCCTCCGCGCCGCGCAAGCGGTCCAACACCCTGCCGAATACCCTGTTCTGACATGCCCATCCGCTCCCTCGCCGCCAAGTTCAACCTCGTGTTCCTGGCCGTTTCGGTGCTCGGCTTCTGCGCCGCCACCGTCGTCACCAACCACCTGCTCGTCTCCAGCGCCCGCGAAGAGACGCTGCAGAACGCGCGCCTGCTCGTACAAGCCTCGAACGCGGCCGGCAAGTACGCCGCGGCGCACATCGTGCCGCTGCTCGACAACCGCATGAAGTTCGAGTTCGTGCCCGAGGCCGTGCCCACGTTCGCCGCGATCGAGCACCTGAACGAACTGCTCAAGGCCTACCCCGACTACACCTACAAGCAGGCCACGCTGAACCCGATCAACCTGCGCAACCGCGCCAACGACTGGGAAACCCCGCTCGTGCACCGGCTGCGCGCCAACCCCGCCACCGAGGAACTGGTCGGCGAGCGCGCCACGCCGGGCGGCCCGGCGCTGTACATCGCGCGGCCGATCCGGATCACGAACGCCGCCTGCCTGGCCTGCCACAGCACGCCGGAGGCGGCGCCGAGGACCATGACGGACATCTACGGCACGCAGCACGGCTTCGGCTGGAAGATGAACGAGACGGTCGGTGCGCTGGTCGTATCGGTGCCGATGACGGTGCCGCTGCAGCGCGCCAGCACGCTGCTGCACACATATATGTGGTCGTTGCTGGGCGTGTTCGCCTTCCTGTTCGTGGCGCTGAACGTGACCGTGCACCTGTTCGTCACGCGCCGCATCGCGCGCCTGTCGCACACGGCCGACCAGGTCAGCCTGGGCCACTTCGATGCGGCCGCCTTCGACATCCGCGACGGCGACGAACTGGCGCAGCTGTCCCAGTCCTTCGACCGCATGCGCACCAGCCTGGCCAGCGCCATGCGAATGCTCGACGAATCGCCGTTCGACGATGCGCCATCGGGCGCAATGGCGGCCGACGCATTCCAATCCGATCCGCCCCAGCCCGATGAGCGACACTGACGCCACGCCGCGCCACATCGGCCGCTACCGGCTGGACGGCCTGCTGGGCCAGGGCGCGATGGGCGTCGTCTACCGCGCCCGCGACACGCTGATCGAGCGCACGGTCGCATTGAAGACCGTACGGCGCGACCCTGGCGACACGGGCCAGGAACGCGAGATGGTCGAGCGCTTCCGCAAGGAGGCGCAGGCGGCCGGGCGCCTGATGCACCCGAACATCGTGGCCGTCCACGACTATGGCGAGACCGAGGACCTGGCCTATATCGCGATGGAATTCGTCGACGGCACGCCCTTGTCGAACCTGATCAAGGACCGTCCCTGCCCGCTGCCGCGCGCGCTCGACTGGTTCGCCGACCTGCTGGCCGCGCTCGACTATGCGCACGCGCACGGCGTGATCCATCGCGACGTCAAGCCCGCCAACCTACTCGTCACCCGCGACGGCCGCGTCAAGATCAGCGATTTCGGCATCGCCCGCGTCGAATCGTCGACGCTCACGCAGACGGGCACCATGCTCGGCACGCCCAGCTACATGTCGCCCGAACAGTTCCGCGGCGAGACAGTTGATGCGCGCAGCGACCTGTTTTCCGCCGGCGTCGTGCTGTACCAGCTGCTGACCGGCCAGCGGCCGTTTTCCGGGTCCGCCGCCACCGTCATGCAGCAGGTGCTCAACCACGTGCCACCGCCGCCGTCGGAACTCAATACGGCGCTCGCGCCGGCGATGGACGCCGTCGTGATGCAGGCGCTGGCAAAGGATGCCGGCGCGCGCCATGCCAGCGCCCGCGCCTTCCAGCGCGCCTTGTCCGCCGCGCTGCAGGAGCAGCCGGAAGCGGATGCGACCGTGTTCGCGGGAGCCGCGGCGCGCGCGCCGCAGGAAGACGACGCCACGATCCTGGCGCCGTCCTCCCACGGCGCCTGGGCCGAGCGCTCGGGACGGCATGTGCGCCATGGCACCGGCACCGGGACAGGGACAGGCACGGGCACGGGCACGGGCGCCAGCCTGCCGGCCTGGCTGCACGAATCGGCGCCCGCGCTGGTGGCGGCGCTGACCCGGCAGATCGGACCGATGGCCAGGCTGCTGCTGCGCAAGCTGGCCGCGTCCGCGTCCGACTTCGACGCGCTGGTGCGCGAACTCGCGACGCACATCCCGTCGCCGCAGGCGCGCGCCATGTTCGAGCAGCAGGTCGAGGAAATCCGCCACATCTACCTGCCGCCCGTGCGCACGGCGCGCAGCATGGCCGAACGCACCGGCACCCGCAGCACGGCCGCGCGCAGCACGAGGGCAGCAGGCCCTGCACCGCCGCCGCCGCCGGATCCTCCCGTCGGCCCGGCATTCGCGGCGGCCGTCCAGTCCCTGCTGGCGGCGGCCATCGGCCCCATTGCCGGCATCGTCGTCAAGCGCGCCCTGCGCACGCCCTGCGGACGCACCGCCTTCATCGACCGCCTGGCCGCGCAGATCGATGCCGCGCCGGCGCGCGCCCGGTTCGTCGAGCGCGCCGCCGCGCTGGCCGATCAGGACTGAGCCGCTTCCAGCAGCAAGGCGCAGAATGCATGCGGCGTGGGCAAGCCGTCGAAGACGCGCACCAGCGGCACGCCGGACGCCGTCATCCCCGTCCACACCATGAAACGACCGGCCAGTCCCGTCGCGCAGGCGGGTGCCGTGTTACCCCCGCCGAGCCGGACCAGTCCCTCTTCGAGCGAGGCCAGCTCGAAGCCCGGCGCCACGCTGTCCAGCGCCAGCGCCGCCATGGCGTCGAACCACGGCGCGCCACGCCCGAACAGCTCGGGCCAGGGCGCGCCGCTGCCGCCCATCGGCAACGCCAGCGTCAGCGGAAACTGGCGGCCGACGCGGTCGACGTTCGGCACGAGCACGCCGCACATGGCGCCGGCGCCGCATACGCCGGCGCCCAGCGCGAAGCGCCACAGCGGGCTGTTCAGATACAGTTCGGACCAGTCCAGCCCCAGCTCGCGCCGGCCGTGCTGCAGCGCCGCCTGCAGCCAGCCGTCCCAGGCAGCGACGAAGTCGGCCGGCAGGCGCCGCCGCACGAAGTCGCCGTGCGTGACGACCTTGCCGAAGTAGCCGGGTACCGTATCCATCAGAGGACGGTCTTCACAGCGAAGGACAGCGGAACTGCTCCAGCGCGTCGCGCCGGAACGGATTGACGACGCTGGCCGGCGTGAGCTCGTAGACGGCCTTGTGTCCATCCAGCTCGAAGGCGAGACGGAAGCGCTCGCCCTGCGGCGCGAGGCCGGCACGGTCCACCATGCGCAGCCACGCCCACGGCCCTTCGGTCTGGACGTCCGCGCGCAGCGCCGGCGTCGCCTCGAAGCGTACCTGGCCGTTGCCCTTCCCGCTCGGCAGCAGCACGGGCACCGCGCGCGCCGGCTGGCCGGCCTGCCACGCTACCGCCTGGCCGTCGATGTCGAGCACGAGGCGCGACCAGGCCGGGTCGGCCTCGACGGGTTTCAGGTCGAAGCGCAGCGACGGCTGGCGCCCGCCCGCGCCGAAGAACATGTCGCGCAGGCGTGCGCCGCGCTGGAACTGGTCGAGCGCTTCCTGCGGCAGCGCCGCCCCGCTGCGCCATTGCCAGCGGGCGCCGCTCGTGTCCACCAGCGGCGCCAGGTTCTTGGCGAAGAAGTCGTCCATCAGTCCCCCGGGTCCGAAGAACTTGCCGAAGTCGTCGGCCGTGGCGTCGCGCGCGCTGGCGCGCACGAACGGATAGCGCCCGGCGATCGCGTCGTGGCAGAACGGCGCGCCGGCCCCGTTCCAGAGGGCGGACAGGCGCGCCCGCTCGCTGCCCTGGGCCAGGCCATTGCCGGCGTTGCCGACGCCCTGCACGAGCGTCGACAGCGGCGGCGGCAGGCCGTCGCCGCCTCGTTTCAGCCGGATCAGGGCGTCGCCGGACGGGGCCGGGGCACCGCCGCGGCGCGCGGCGTCGGCCGCATCGAAATACAGCGCCGCATCCTTCATCAGCGCCAGCGCCCCGTCGAGCGGCGTGGGCGCCGCACCCGCGGCCAGGCGGTGCAGCGCCGCGAAGTGCTGGTCAACCGGGTTGCCGGCCGTGGCCTGGGGCGCCTCCTCGGCCGTGCCGAACGCGGATTCGAGCTGGCGCCGCGCGGCATTGACCTTGTCGCGGACGAGCCGGTCGACGGCGCCCTGGGCGGCGTCCGCGCGCACGCCCTCCAGCGTCGTCTCGCGCGATGCCGCCACGACCAGCGCCCGCAGCGGCGAGTCGGCGCCGGACAGCGCGCCAGTGACGCGCGCGGCCATGTCCAGGCTGCTCAGGGGCACCAGGCGCACGTCGGCCAGGAACGCGTCCCACTGGCGGATGTAGTCGGCGAAATACAGCTGCAGCACCTGCGCGCGCAAGGCGTCCATCCCTGCCGGCGCCGTCGCTTCCTGGCGGTCGAGCACCCAGTTGTCCTTGGCCACCTCGGCCACCGCCTGCCAGCTGCCGTCGACGACCTTGCGATAACCGGCGACGCTGTACACGCCGGGCACGCCGCGCGACAGCGGCGCGCCGCTCGTGCGCGCGAACACGCTGGATCCATCGCGCCCGAGCGCGCCGTTGACGCTGAACTCCGGCAGGCGCCCGTTCGCCACTTGCCGCTTCAGCCGGTTGTAGATCCGCTGCGGCAGCGGCATGCCCGCCAGCAGCAGGCGCACCTGCGCGACCAGCGCGCCGTCGAGCGCCACCGGGTCGGCTTCGTCGCCGTCTTCCAATAGCGCCGCCACGTGGGCGAGCAGCTGGCGGCGCTGCGCCTCGTTCGCTTCCGGCAGGCTGCGGCGCCAGTCGAATTCGACCCAGGCCTGCACCGAGGCGGCGTCGAAATGGCGGCGTTCGCCCAGCATCAGGTAGACCCGCAGCGTCTCGTACAGGAAATCCTGGTTGTTGGCGTCGCCGCGGCGCAGCGCATCTTCCATATTGGCGACGATGCGCGGCAGCAGCGTCGTGCGCAGCAGGCGGCGATAGGCGGCCACGGCGCCGTCGCCCAGCTTGTCGCCCTGGTACAGGCCCATGCGGTCCAGCAGCGGCACGCCTTCCGTGCGCGCCGCATAGCCGGCCGGCAGCGCGCGCGCCGCGTCCAGCAAGGGCAGGACGGACAGCGCGCTGCCGCCGGTCGGCGTGGCGGCAGCCAGTTTGTCGAGGTCGGCGGCCGCCACGGCGGCACGCTCGACGAGGCGCGCGTTGCGCTGCCAGCTCACCGTGAGGCCCAGCGCCAGCAGCAGCGCCAGCACGCCGACGCCTGCCAGCACACCCCACCCGGCCAGGCGGCGGCGCCGCTCGGCATCGCGGTGCACGCCGGCCAGATCCGCTTCCTTGAAGATCACCTCGCGCAGCAGGCGCGTGATGAAGTAGCTGCGACCGCTTCCGGCGCCCGCTGCCAGCACCTTGCGTCCCAGGCCGAACGAGGACGCCAGTGCCGCCATCACGCGGTCGATCGGACTGCCTTCCTGCGTGCCGCTGGTGAAGTAGACGCCGCGCAGCAATGCCGGCTCCTCGTAGCGGTTGGCGGCGAACACGGTGTCCAGGAAGCGGCCCAGCACGTCGCGCAGGCCCGCGAACTGCTGCGGGAAGCCGTACAGCAACGCGCGCCGCTGCAGGTCGCGTTCCTGCTGCATGCGTTCCAGCAGGCGCGCCTGCAGTTGCCGTTCGAGAGCGTCGAATTCGGCCGGGAAGCCGGCCAGGGCCGCCGCCGGCGTGCCGCCCGCCGGCAGCGGGAAGGTCACACCCCACACCTGGGCGCGCTCCTCGCGGCCGAACGGTTCGAAGAACTCGGCGAACCCCGCCAGCAGGTCGCTCTTGGTGACGACGACGTAGACGGGACAGGACTGGCCGAGGCGCTCGTGCAGTTCGTGGATGCGGGCGCGGATCGCCTGGGCCTGGGCCTGCCGCGCCATCTCGCCCTGCTGCAGCAGGTCCGCCACGCTGACGGCGACGATCACGCCGTTCACGGGACGGCGCCGCCGGTGCTTCTTCAGCAGGTCGAGGAACGCCGTCCATGCCGCCTTGTCGACGGCGGCATCGCTGTCCTGGGTCGTGTAGCGTCCGGCCGTGTCCAGCAGCACCGCTTCGTCGGTAAACCACCAGTCGCAGTTGCGGGTACCGCCGATGCCGCCGATCGCGCCGGCACCCAGCGTGGCCGACAAGGGGAAGTTCAGGCCCGAATGCGTCAGTGCCGTGGTCTTGCCGCTGCCGGGCGCGCCGACGAACATATACCAGGGCAGCTGGTACAGGTACTGCCCGCGCATGCGCCAGCCGGGATTGGCCTTGCGCAGAACGGCCAGCGCCGTGCGCATCCGTTCGCCCAGCGCGGCCGCCTCGGCCGCCGCTTCCTCGGCGCCGGGCTCCGGTGCCGCTGCCGCCACGACGCCGGCCGCCAGGCGGTCGTTGCGGCGCCGCGCCGCCAGCAGCCGCCACAGCGACCAGCCGACGGGCAAGGCCGCGATGACGGCGATCAGGATCCAGCGTGCCCGCGCGGATGCCAGCGGCTCGCGGCCGTCGAAGGCCAGCAGCGGTCCTTCGAACCACACCAGCAGGGCCAGTAGCAGCACGCCGACGGCGGCCAGCACCCACGGCTTGAACAGCCATGTCGACAAGCGTCTCATCATGTCTTCCTCATCTCATGCATCATTGCGGCGCATTATTGCGGTTGGGGCGGGGCCAGCACGACGATATCCACGCGGCGGTTGCGCGCGCGGTGGGCGGCGCTGTCGTTGGGCACCAGCGGTTCCGTCTCGCCGCGGCCCTCGGCCGTGTAGCGCGACGCCGGCCCGGCGCGTTCGGCCAGCAGCGCGGCGACGGTGCGGGCGCGCGCCTTCGACAAGTCGTAATTGGACGGCAGGCGCGCGGACAGCGCGGGCCGCACGTCGTCCGTATGGCCGACCACGAGCACGCGACCCGGCACCGTCCCGAGTGCGTCGCCGATGCGGACCAGCACGGCCTCCTGGCGCTTCGGCACTTCCGCGCTGCCGGAGGCGAACACGCCGTCGCCGCGCAGCGTGACGACGGAGCGGTCGGCCGTCTCCGTCACGCTGACCAGCCCTTCGGCGATCTCCGGCGCCAGGAAGCGCGCCAGCCGCGCCGGCGCCGCGGCGGCCGGCACGGGCACGACGTTGCGCACCGGCGGGGACACGCGCAGCGCGCCCAGGCGCGCGAACACGGGATCCGATGCGCGGTTCAGCATCCAGGCGTAGGCCAGGTGCAGGACCAGCAGCAGCGCGCCGGCGACGGCGGCCAGCACCCATGGCGGCACGCGCCGCAGCATCGAGGGCGGAGCCTGCTCGGCGCCGCGCCAGCGCGGCGACAGGTCCTGCTCATGGGCGCCGCGGTGCTGGCGGATCAATTCCAGCAGGCGCTCGCGCAGGACGGCCAGCTGGTCGTGGCCGCGGTCGATCACGCGGTAGCGGCCCTCCAGCCCCAGCGCCAGGCACAGGTACATCAGTTCGAGCACGTCCAGGTTGGCGCGCGCGTCCTGGCTCAGGCGCTGCAGGACCAGGAAGAACTTCTCGCCGCCCCAGTCCTCGTTGTGGAACGCCACCAGCAGGCTGCGGCTGTTCCACACGCCGGCGCCCCAGGGCGTGCTCGAGATGGTCTCGTCGAGGAAGGTGCACAGCGCATAGCGGGCCGCGGCCACCGTCTCGCTGTCGGCATGGGCCGCGCGCGCGGCCACTTCGAAAGCCTGCACTTCCGCGACCAGGCGCTGGCGCAGCATTTCCATGTCGGGCGGCGCCGTCACGAAACGCAGCGGCACCACCAGGTCGAGCAGCGTATTCGCGGCGCGCACCAGCGGATTCAGGCCGAGGCCGTGCAGCGCCACCTGCTGGCGCGCCGCGCCCTGGTCCGGTTGTGCGGCAGGGGTCGCACCCTCCGCCGGGCGCGGTGGTGCGCGTCGTCCGCCGGGCGTCGGCAGGAGTACGGTACGGTCGGGATCGAAATCGTCGTCGGGATTCACGGCATCACCTCATCGGGTCGTTCAGGCGCTCTTGCGGATCGCCCAGAACCGCATCTGCAGACCGGGGAAATTGCCCGCCACGTGCATGGCGAAGCCGGCCGAATGCAGCAGCTGCTGCCAGCATTCGCTGCCCCGGTCCAGTTCGAAATACGTATAGCCGGCCAGGAACGGCAACTGGCGCGGCGCCACCGGCAGCGGGCGCAGGCCGATGCCCGGCAATTGCAGGTTGACGAGGTCGCGGATCTTCTCGACGGAGCCCAGCTTGACCTGCGGCGGGAAGGTGCTGCGGATGGCTTCCGGCGGCATGTGCGCCTGCACGGCCAGCACGAAGGTGGCGCTGCGCAGCAGGTCCTGGTCCGGCAGCACGGCCACGCGGATGCCGAACTGGCGTTCTTCCAGCGGTATCGCCACCGTGTGCGCATCGAGCACCGCCGCCAGCGCGCGGCGCAGGTCCAGCATCAGCGGTGCGAACGACTCGGCCAGCGCATCGTGGCGATAGGCCGGATAGCGCGGCGCCAGGCGGTCGGCCTGCGAAAACGTGGCCAGTTCGCCGGCAAGCTGCACGAGTTCGCGGTACAGCGCTTCCGGATGCAGGCCGGCGGTAGCCGCCAGGTGCATGACGAGCGCCTGGCCGCGGTTGAGCACCTGCAGCAGCAGGAAATCCGCCACCTCGGCCGCACCTGCGGCGCCAGGCTGCGACAGGCGCGCGGCAAGGGACTCGGCGCGCTGGCGCAGCAGGCCGACCAGTTCGTCGACGAAGCCGGCCAGCGGCGCGGCCGCCTCGATCCGCAGCGCAGGCGGGCAATAGGCGGCATCCAGCACCACCTGGCGGTCGGCGCGGCGCTCGACCACGCGGGCGACGCCCAGCGTCACGTAGGCATCGGCGACGTCGTGCTCGAACGCCAGCCGCAGGCGCGGCTGGCCGATGCTCAGCAAGGCGCTGCTGTCCAGGCCATTGCTGTCCCACGCTTCGTATTCGGCGCTGCGATGGCGCGCGAAGTTTTCGGGTCCCGGACGGTCGTCGACCTCCGGCACGCCGTGGCGTCGGGCCGGCAGCGCCAGCACGACCGTGACGTCGCGCGCATCCGCGGGAATCTCCAGCGGCGCGACGACGTCGTCGAACGGCAGGCCGACGGGCGTCCCGTCGGGCAGCACGGCGGCGAATGCGCGCAGCGCGAGCTTGCCCTGCGCGAGCAGCGCGGCGTCGATCTCCAGGCGTGCCGCGCCCCAGGCGTGCGGCCGCAGCACGGCCGTGCGCGCCTCGAGCTGGCTTTGCAGGTAGCGGTCGTGCTGCTGCAGGTGCTGCGGCTGCAGCAGCATGCCTTCGCACCAGATGACTTTACTGTTCCAGGACATGGGGTCCGGTTTCCTCGATGGTTGATGTCAGCGGATTCATTGGCGTTCGCGGCGCAGGCGCTCGACCTGCTCCTCGTAGGCCTTGGAAAACTTTTCACCGAACAGGCGCTGCAGGTCTTCGTCGGCGTCGCGCGCCAGTTCGGCATAGGTCTCGGCCAGACGGTCCCACAGTCGCGCCTTGCGCGCCGCCGGCAGCAGCCGCTCCAGCCGGCCGGGATCGGCCATGCGCCCCTCGATGCGCGCCGGGTCGAAGCGCTGCGCGACGGCAGCCAGCGCCGCGCGCATGCCCGCGATCACGGCCAGCTCGTGGGCCTTCAAGTCGTCGAAGGCGCCTGCCAGCGCATCCAGCGGCGCCATATAGCCCGGCAGGCGCGCGCCCAGCATCTGGGCCAGCGCCGTATCGGCGTCCGGGAAGAACTTCAGCGGGTTGTTGGCGCGCGGCGCGATCATCGTCAGGTCGATGCGGCTCTCGCGCTTGGTCAGCGTGCGTGCCATCAGCACGTCGATGGTGCCGCCGACGGCCACGCGCAGCATCGCGCCTACCTCGCGCGCCAGCGCTTCTGGCGGACGCATACCGCGCAGCTGCGGCAGGCCCAGGCCGTCGAGCAGCGCGTCCAGCACGGCGTCGGCGGCCGGCGCGGGTGCCGCCGCGACCGGGGCCGGGGGCGTGGCGGAAGCCGGCACTGCCTCGGCCACGACAGCTGCGGGCGCGGGTGTGGGCGCCGATGCCGGGGGCAGCAGGTCGGCCAGCGGATCATAGCCGTCGGGGATCGCGCCGGCAGCCGGCAGTGCGAACACCTGCAGCTGCGGCGCCGCGTGGTCGCCTTCCGTACCGCGCCAGGCCGGCGCCACGTATTCGCCCGGAGCGACCGCCGGCGGCTGCGCGATGCCGGCGAACAGGTTCAGGCCCAGCGGATCGGTGCCGTCGGCGGCGCCCGCAGCGTCGTCGAGGATGCGCGCGCCAGCCAGCGCGTCCGTCGGTCCCACGTCGCGGCCAGGGACCGGCGGTGCCGGCGGCTCGAACGGCGGCAGCGGCGCGGGAACGGGCGCAGGCGGCGGCTCGAATGGCGGCAGTGCAGCTGGCGTCGATACCGCCGGCGGCTGCAACGCCGTCGCATCGGACTCCGGCAGGGCTTCCAGCGTGGCCAGGAGCGTGTAGTCGCCGATCACGATGCGGCTGCCGTCCGCGAGCGGCGCATCGTGGCCCGCTCCCAGCGGCCGGCCGTCGACGATGCTCGGGTTCACGCCCTCGTCCGCCAGGCGGTAGCCGCCGTCGCGCCAGGCGACCCGCGCATGGACGCGCGAGATGAACTTGCTGGGGTCGTCCAGCACCAGGTCGTTGCCCGGCGCCCGCCCCAGTATGCCGCCCGCAATGCCGAAGCGCGCCTGCAGCGCGGCCGGCAGCGGCGCGTTGCGGTAGGCCTGCACCTGCAGTATCAGATCGCGTTGCTGAATCTCGCTCATGTTCTCGCTCATGTCTCGTCCTTTTCGCTCCGTGCTTTACTGCGATCCGTCGTCCGCCTCGCGGGCCGTGGCCGGCGGCGCGGCCGGCGGCTCCACGTTGGCCGCGGCGACGGCCGCCGTCACCGCCGTCGCCATCTGCGGCATGGGCAACGGCATCGTCGATGCCGCGATCAGCGCCGGCCCGATGCTCAGGAACGTACCGCCCGCCTTGAGGGTGATGTTGGCGCCCGCCTCGATCACCACGTTCATGCCCGCCTTGATGTGCACGTCCGCGCCGCCGTGCAGCGAGGATTTCGGCCCGCCGTCCAGCAGCAGGCCGCCCGCGGCGGCGACGGACAGGCGGCCGCCGATGCGTTCGCGGCGGTCGCCGCCGACCTGCACGTGGACATCCCCGCCCACCTGTTCGACGCTGTCGCCCACGACGATGGCGTGACGGTCGCGTCCCATCCACGCGACGAGGTCGCGGCGCACGCGCTGCTCCAGGTCGCGCTCGGCGCGCAGGTAGAGCTGCTCGGCGCCCTTCCGGTCCTCAAACCGCAGCTCGTTCCAGCCGCCGCCCCCTTTCGAGGAATTGCTCTTGATGGCCGAGCGCGTCGCCTGCGCCGGCAGCGCATAGGGCGGCATGTTGTCGGCGTTGTAGACGCTGCCCGTCACCAGCGGCCGGTCCGGATCCCCTTCCAGGAAGCTGACGACGACTTCCTGGCCCACGCGCGGGATGAACAGGCTGCCCCAGCGCCTGCCGGCCCAGCCCTGCGCCACCCGCACCCAGCACGAGCTGCGCTCGTCGTCGCTGCCGATGCGGTCCCAGTGGAACTGCACCTTGATGCGGCCATATTTGTCGGTCCAGATCTCCTCCCCCGCCTTGCCAACCACGATCGCGGTCTGCGGCCCCTGCACCACGGGCCGCGGCGTGACGGACGCCGGGCGGAAGTCTTCCTGGCGCGGAATCGCCTCGAACGCGCACGTCAGCACCGGCTCCGGATCCTCGATCCGCACCGGTTCGTAGCTGTCCGACGACAGCGCGTAGCGCGCCGCCACCACGAGGAACTGGCCGTTCTGGTCGCTGCGAGGGTGTTCGGTCAGCGCGAACAGCGCGCCGGGATACAGGCCGCGCGCCCGCGTCGCGCCCTGCGCCCGCAGCCAGCTGGACTGCGGCGCCGTGACGCGGTTGCGCGCATACGCCTCGCCAGCCGCGCGCTCCACGTAGCCGCCCGGGTAGTCGTAGCGCTCGTGGCGCGACTGGGCATAGCCGCGCACCACCGTGGAGCGCACCAGCAGGCTGGCGGCCGGCTTCTCGAAATCGAAGTCCTGCAGCACCTGCGCGCCCGCTTCGACCTCGCCGCCGACGTTCCACTCGTACACGACCTCGCTCTCGCGCATCGCCTCGTGCTCGGCCGGCATATAGCGCACCGACGCATAGCCGGGCACGGCCACATGGGCGGCATGCGAGTCGGCCAGCACCATCGTGTGGCGCCCCGCCTCGCTACGGAAGAAGTAATAGATGCCTTCCCGTTCCAGCAAGCGGCTGACGAAGTCGAAGTCGCTCTCGCGGTATTGCACGCAATACGGATACGGGCGGTAGCTGCCACCGACGCCGGACGTGTCGAAATCGGCGATCGCATACTCCGCGAACACGGCCTTCACGATCTGCAGCACGTCCTGGTCCTGGAAGATGCGGCAGTCCGCGCTGCGCGTCAGGAACCATAGCCACGGCCGCACGGTGGCGCGGTAGGTCGCGTAGCGACCCTGGCGCGCCGTCACCTGGAACCGCGTGACGATGCCGTGGAAATGGCGCTTGCCGCCGCGCGGCAGCTCGACGGCGATCGACACGGGCGTGGCGAGCAGCGCCTCGATCTTCAGGTCGGCGCGCTCGCTGTAGAGCTCCAGCTCGTATTCGCTGAGCGTCGACAGCGCCTCCGCGGCGCGCATGCGGCGCAGCAGCAGCACGTCGGCGCCGAGGACGCAGGAGACGGACAGCTCGCGGCGGGCTTGGGTCGTGGTCATCGTCGTCCCTCAGCGGCGCCTGCCGATGTTGACCGGCAGCGCGGGCGGTTCCTGGTAGCCCACGACCACCGTCCTGTCCGCGGCGCCGGGACGCGCTTCGTCGCCGGTCCGCTGCTGCCATCTCGTGAAGTACGTGCGCCAGTCGGCCGCCGGCCGGTACGCCGC
The DNA here is from genome assembly GCA_963529995.1 of uncultured Massilia sp. Classification (GTDB taxonomy): domain Bacteria; phylum Pseudomonadota; class Gammaproteobacteria; order Burkholderiales; family Burkholderiaceae_D; genus Telluria. The sequence continues at coordinate 333,227 of CAUSCY010000001.1, forward strand.
CGTGTCGCCCTCCAGGAGCGCGACGATCCTTTCTTCCACGGGCAGGAAGCGCAGCGCTTCCGCGCAGACCACGGCGGCAAAGCGCAGCGCCGGCTTGATCGCGTTGTCGTTGCCGCCCGCGAAAGCGCTCAGGACGCGCAGCTGGTAGCAGCTCGCCTGGTCGAACGCGACGTCGTCGCGATGGGTGCCGAGGTCTTCATGCCGCCCGCCCGTGTGCAGCGCGAGCACCCTGACCCCGACGCCGATGCCGAGCGTCGTATCCTCGGGCCGCGGCGCATCCTTGAAGTGGTACCAGGTACCGTTCGCCCCCTTGAAACCGTCGATGTACAGGTTCTGCTTGCGCATCAGCAGGTGTACCGATGGCGCATCGTCGTCCGGCAGCAGGACGTCGAGCTGGATGTAGCCGGCGCCGCGCCGGCTGCGGACCTGGCCGTCGACGACGGTACGCTCGCTGCCGAGCGCCAGCACGCTGCGCAACTGGCGCAGCGAATCCTCGTAGGCGTAGCGCCTGCCGCTCAGGTCGATCTGGACTTTCATGCGTTTCCTTTCATTGCTCTTGCGCCCGTAGTCAACCGAACCGCGTGCCCGCCTGCATCCGGCTGACGTCGCGGATGCGGACGACGCCGTCGTGCTCCTCGACGTACTGCACCCAGAATTCCCAGGTGCCGTCCCTGCGCCAGCCGATGGCGGTCGCGCGGCCGGCACCGCCGCGCTTTGCCTTGTCGTAGTAGTCTTCCTTGGTCACCACGGAATGCGGCCCGGAGTGCTGCCCAGCGGCGTAGGAACGCATAGCTTCCGCCCCCAGCGTATGGCGCGGCCCGGCCGGCCTTGCCGGATCGGCGGGCTGCTGCAGGTTGTAGTGGCTGAAGGACGCGGGGCCCGACGGGGCGGCACTGCTCACGATCGTGCAGCCGCTCAGGTCTTGCGTCAGCATGATGTCGGGCCCGCCGGTGCCGAGCGTGCACCGTACGGCGGCACCGGACTGGTAGCCGCTCCACACGGCCTGGAAGGTGCCTACCTCCGTGCTGCCGTAGCCGACGTTCGCCGCATCGGCCTGGCGGATCTCGAACGCGCGGGCATCGGTGCGCCCCACCTCCACGCCAAAGACGAGCCGGGGTCCGCGGGCGGGGGTACGGCCGTTCAGGTCGATCAGCATGAAGTCGCCCATGGCGCCCGGCGCCAGGCTGCACGCGCCGCGAAAGCGCACGTAATTGGTGCGCAAGAAGGCCGGCGGGTCATTCAGGAACTCAGTCAGCGCCGTCATGTCCGCTCCCGGTAGGCGCATCGTCGTCGAACGCATACGTGAATTCGCCGTCGCGCACGCCGACCTCGACCCGGGCGACACCCTTCCCCGTCATCGTGCGGCGCAGCAGCTCGTTGCTGACCGCCGGCAGCACGGAGTTGGTGAGGATGGCGTCGATCATGCGGCCGCCGCTCTCCAGTTCCGTGCAGCGGGCGGCGATCAGGCCGACCACCGCGTCGTCGTAGTCGAACGGGATGCCGCGCCCCTCGCGCAGGCGCCGGGCCACGCGGTCCAGCTGCAGGCGGATGATCGCGCCGAGCATCTCGTCCGACAGCGGGTAGTAGGGAATCGTCACCAGGCGTCCCAGCAGCGCCGGCGGGAACACGTCCAGCAGCGGCGCACGCAGCGCGGCGGCGATGTCGTCCGGCGCCGGCATGGCGTCGCGCCGGCGGCACAAGGCGGCGATGGTATCGGTGCCGGCGTTGGTGGTCAGCAGGATCAGCGTGTGCTTGAAGTCGATCACGCGCCCTTCCCCGTCTTCCATCCAGCCCTTGTCGAACACCTGGAAGAACAGCTCGTGCACGTCCGGGTGCGCCTTTTCCACCTCATCGAGCAGCACGACGGAATACGGGCGGCGGCGCACCGCCTCGGTCAGCACGCCGCCCTCGCCGTAGCCGACGTAGCCCGGCGGCGCGCCCTTGAGCGTGGACACCGTGTGCGCCTCCTGGTACTCGCTCATATTGATGATGATGAGGTTCTGCTCGCCGCCGTACAGCAGTTCCGCCAGCGCCAGCGCCGTCTCCGTCTTGCCGACGCCCGAGGTGCCGGCGAGCAGGAACACGCCGACGGGCTTGTCCGGATGCGTGAGGCCCGCGCGCGAGGTCTGGATGCGGCGCGCGATCATCTGCAGCGCGTGGTCCTGGCCGACGATGCGGCGCGCCAGCAGCGCGGGCAGGTTCAGCACGTTCTCGATCTCGTTCTTCACCATGCGGCCGACGGGGATGCCGGTCCAGTCCTGCACCACGGCGGCCACCGCCTGGGCGTCGACCGTGGGCAGGACCAGCGGCGTTTCGCCCTGGCGTTCGCCCAGTTCCTGCTGCAGGCGGCGCAACTCGTCGAGCGCCCCCACCCGTTCGGCGGCGTCGATGTCGCTGCCGTGCAGGCGTGCGCGCAGGGCCAGAATCCTTCCGACCAGCTCGCGCTCGGCCCACCAGCGCTGTTCCAGCGCGGCCAGGCGTTCCTGCTCGGCGGCCAGCGCGGCCTCCGCACGCACGGCGCGCTCGCCCGTCTCGATGCCGACGGCGGCCTCGCGCGCGACGATGGCCAGTTCGGTCTGCAGCGCCTCGATGCGCTTGCGGCTGTCGTCCACCTCGGCCGGGGTGGCGTGCAGGCCGATCGCGACGCGCGCGCTGGCCGTGTCCAGCAGGCTCACCGACTTGTCCGGCAGCTGGCGCGCCGGGATGTAGCGCTGCGCCAGGCGCACGGCCGCTTCCAGCGCCTCGTCGAGGATCTGCACCCCGTGGTGACGCTCCATGGCGGCGGCGACGCCGCGCATCATGAGCACGGCCCGGTCCTGGTCCGGCTCCTCCACCTGCACGGTCTGGAAGCGCCGGGTCAGCGCCGGATCCTTCTCGATGTGGCGCTTGTACTCGGCGAAGGTGGTCGCGCCGACGGTGCGCAGCGTGCCGCGCGCCAGCGCCGGCTTGAGCAGGTTGGCGGCGTCGCCCGTGCCGGCCGCGCCGCCGGCGCCGACCAGCGTGTGGGTCTCGTCGACGAACAGCACGATCGGCCGTTCGCTGGCCTGCACCTCGTCGATCACGGCGCGCAGGCGCTGCTCGAATTCGCCCTTCATGCTGGCGCCGGCCTGCAGCAGGCCCACGTCCAGCGCCAGCAGGCGCACGTCGCGCAGCGAGGGCGGCACGTCGCCGCGCGCGATGCGCTGCGCCAGTCCTTCGACCACGGCGGTCTTGCCGACGCCGGCCTCGCCGACCAGGATCGGGTTGTTCTGGCGCCGGCGCATCAGGATGTCGATCACCTGGCGGATCTCGTCGTCGCGGCCGACGATCGGATCCATCGCGCCGCTGCGCGCCTGCTCCGTCAGGTCGCTGGTGAACCTGGCCAGCGCTTCCTGCCGGCCCATCGCGGCCGGCGCCAGCGCTCCCGACGCTTCACCGGGCACGGCATCGAAGCCGTCGCTGGGCGCCATGCCGGCCTCCGGCGACTCCGCCAGGAGCGCGGCGAAGCGGTCGCCCAGGTCTTCCGCCTTGACCTTCTCGAACTGGCGCGACATGCCGTGCAGCGCATGGCGCAGGCCCGGCGTCTTGAGCATGGCGATAACCAGGTGGCCGGAACGCACTTGCGTTTCGCCGAACATCAGCGTGGCATACACCCAGGCCCGCTCCACCGCTTCCTCGAGCTGCGGCGCGAGGTCGGTGACGCTGCCGGCACCGCGCGGCAACCGGTCCAGCGCCGCGGTCAGGTCGCGCGCCAGCACGGCTGCATCGAGCTCGTAATGGCGCACGATGCGCGCCAGGTCCGAATCCGGCAGCTGCACCAGTTGGTGCATCCAGTGCGCCAGCTCCACGTGGGGATTGCCGCGCAGCTTGCAGAACACGGTACTGCTTTCGATCGCCCGGTAGCACAGGCTGTTGAGTTTTCCGAACAAGGCGACACGACTGATTTCAGCCATGGGCTGCTCCTTCCGATGAATGAATTGGGGTGGCGGCCGTCCGTCGTGGAGCACGGCGGGGCGAAAAGCGCAGCTGGCGGTCGTCCTGTTCCGGTGCGCGGCTCGCGAGCCAGCTGCTCCAGCCCAGACGCGCCTCGCCCATGCGCAGGCGCGGTACGGCCTCCTTCTCGATGACCAGGTTCACGTCCCAGTCGAATGCCAGGCCGGCGTAATTGCGCACCCAGTCGCGGATGCGCACCATGCCTGGGCCGTCCGGCATCAGGTCGCGGGCCTTGGCCATTTCCACGGGGCCGATCACGAGGCGGAAGCGGTGCTGCGCGTTCCACACGCGCTTGCCGATGACGGTGCCGACGCCGAGCCGTTCGGCACGCGCGCCGCTCTTGAGCAGGCACAGGGCATCGGCCGGCAGCGTCATCCAGTGACCGACGAATTCCTGTACCCGGACGGGCACGCCGAGGTCGTCGGACAGCACGGCGGCCAGGCCGTCGGCGTTCTTCGCGTGGGGCGCCAGGCGGCCGGCATAGTGCAGCTTGGCGTGGTCCGGCACGGCGTCGCGGCCGCGCAGCGTGGGCATGCCCAGGCCGACCAGGGACGCGACGTAGGCGCCGAAGCGGTCCTCGTCGCCCCCGTGCGCGCCGCGGTCCAGGCTCACGGCCGGCTGCGCGGTCGCCCAGGCGCGGTAGAACAGCGCGATCATGCGATGGTGGAAGACGTCCAGGAAGCGCGCCATGGTCGGATCGAGGGCATTGCGCTGGCGGTCGCGCACGTATTCCGTCAGGTGCACGGGCAGCGGACCGGAGGCGCCCAGCAGGCCGAAGAAGTTCACGAGCAGGCGCGGGACGCCGGCGCCGTCGCGCTCCACGCCGGCCAGCATTGCCCCTTCGAAGGCGAGCGACGTGTGCTGGCCGAATCGGGCCGCCTCCTCGCGCGGGCTGCCGGCCTGTCCGATGCGCGGCGCCGCCGGATGCGCGCAATCGATCAGGCGCATGGCGGCATAGAAGTCGAACGCGGCCGGCGCCGTTTCCAGGCGCCGCCACAGGGTCACAGGATCTCGCATCGTCCCACCCGCGCCGGCCATGCGGCGATCCGTCCCCGTTCGCTGCTGTGCACCACCGTCTCCGTGAAGCTGTTGAGCGACACATACTTGGCAAAGAAACGTTCCAGCACGAGGCCCAGCACGAAGGCGCCGCTGCCCTCGAACGCCGCCTCGTCGAGCGTGACGGCCACTTGCAGGCCGCGCCCGTAGGCGATCGGACCCGGCACCGGCAGGCGCCGCACGATCGGCTCGGCGGTCACGGCGCGCAGCCCGTCCACCTGGCGCAGCGCGGCCGTGCTGGCGCCGCAATACAGGCGCAGCAGGTCGCGCAACGCCGCCGCCCCTTCGCCCTGGTTCTGGTTCTGGTTCTGGTTCTTGTTCTGGTTCTGGTTCTGGTCGAGCAGCGACAGGTAGTTCAGCGACAGGTGGCTGGCCAGGCGCCAGGCCGTGTCGCCCTCCGCATGCGAGGCTTGCGGCACGGTCGGACCGGCAACGCAGCGCGCCGCCGCGACGGGCGCGCTCGACTCCAGCGTGAAGTCCGTGCGGCCGGCGCCGACCGGCATGCCCAGCACCAGGTCGCGGTTGCTGCACAGCGTGTCGACGCCGAGCTGGCGCAAGCTGCTGCGGAACGGCGCTTCGCTCGCATCGACCAGCGACAGGAAGACTTCGCTGCCGACGTAGCTCGAGCGCGGCCCGTTGCGGCGCTGCCGTTCCGACAGCAGGCGCGGTTCGCGCCGCACCTGGTAATACGCCGCGCTCGCATCTGCATGGCGGTGGTTGGCGCCGTAGAAGGAGCGGAATACCTGCTCGGCGTCGGCGCCGCTGCCGTAACCCGTCACGCCCAGCACCTGGCATACCTCGAAGTCCAGCGGCCGGGTGCGGTCCGGCAGCAGGTGATAGTCGGACTGCTGGTCGCTCAGGTGGATGCGGTCGGCGCGCTTGGGGAACAGATTGATGGCCGGCGTGCAGTACAGGCCGAAGTTGGCGGCGCCCACGCCCTGCTCCAGCGCCGGCTCCAGCGTCCGGAGCAGCACGACCACGTCGAGCAGCTCTCCCTCGCAGCGGCGCACGGCCGGGGCGAGGCCGCCCAGTTCGACGAACTGGAAGCGCTGCGGCATCGCGAAGTATTCCTGCAGCAGGCGGTAGCCCTGGAAGGTACGGGGTCCGGCCGGCAGCAGCGCTTCCTCGTCCTCGCCACCGAGGCCGCGCACGTGCTCGCGTCCGACGAATTCGTGCCAGCGCCGTTCCTCGCCCACGGACAGCACGACCATGCCGGCCGCCTGGGCCAGCAATTGCTCGAGCAGCCGCGCCGGCAAGGCATCGGCGCCGCGCAGGAACAACGGCAGCCGGTCCAGCGCCAGATCGGCAAACGTCAGGCCGGCTCCCGCCCGCAGGCGCAGGCGCAGCGCCGCCTTGACGGGACCGAAGCGGCCGACGTCGATGCCGTCCAGCTGGCCCGGGCAGGCGAAGTAGCGGGCTTCTTCCAGCGCCACGGGCCACAGCGTGACGTCGTGGGCGGTGCGGAATTCGCACGCCGTCTGGTCGCCCTTGCCCAGCTGGCTGTGCAGCGCCGTGCCCCGCGCCACCGTGAAGCCGGTGGCCAGGCTGCCTTCGCTCATGTCCGGCTGCAGCTGGACCACGGCCATCGACGGCGTGGGCATCAGGTACTGCGGATAGACGAGTTCCAGCAAATGGTTCGTAAAGCGCGGGAATTCCGCGTCGATCTTGAGCTGCACGCGCGCGGCCAGGAAGGCGAAGCCCTCCAGCAGGCGCTCCACGTAGGGATCGGCGACGGCATGCGTCTCCAGGCCCAGGCGGCCCGCGATCTTGGGGAAGTCGCGCGCGAACTCCCCGCCGGTCTCGCGCAGGTGCTGCAGTTCCTTCTCGTAGTAGCGCAGCAGCTTCGGATTCACGGCGCGGCCTTCGTTTCGATGTCGTACAAGCGGATCTCGCCCAGTTCCAGGTCGAGCTCCGTCTTCAGGTACAGCCGTTCGGGCAGCGGCTGCGCCCACAGCTCGCCGCGGATCTCGAAGGCGACCTGGTTCGGCGCGCCGCTGCCCCCTTCCGCATCGGCATGCGCCACTGCGCGCACCTCGACGGTCTCGCGCAGGATGCGCGGTTCGAAATCCCAGATGGCCTGGCGGATGCCGCGCGCCAGCAGCTCGCGGTCCAGGCTCGACGCCGTCCTGCCGGTCAGGTCCGGCAGTCCGTAATTGAGCACCGAGCGCGCCGCCCGCGGGGTGGCGCCCAGGTCCTGCAGTGCGCCCAGCCCCGTGGTGTTGAGCAGCCAGCCGAGGTCGCGCAGCACGGCGCGGCGCAGCCCGCGCATCGACAGCACGCGCTTGTCGCGCGACTCCTGCCGGGCCGCGCTGTCCTCGTCGGTCAGGCGGTCCAGCAGCGAGGGCTGCAGGCGTTCCTTGCTGGTCAGCTCAGCCATGCTCGGTGCGTCCTCATTGCATCAGTAGGTGGCGTTCGCTTCCAGGTCCCACTTCTTCGGCGTGCCGGTGACGACGGAGTCGCCGGTGAAGGAGTCGTACTTGTAGCTGATCTTGGTGAAGTTGATCGTGAACGTCTCGCTGGGACGCTCGCCGTTGCTGCTGGCCGAATAGGAGCTGATGATGGCGCCGTCTAGTTCCAGCGTCAGGAACACCTGCTGCTTCTTGTCGGTGCCGCCGGTCTGGATGAAGTGGATCTCGGCCTTGCCCAGGCTCTTGCCGCCGACGGCCTGCATGAACAGGTCGGCCGAGGCGATGTCGGTGGCCTTGGTCAGCGTGATTTCCGAGAACGACGGGTTGCTCGTGTCGCGGTCCTTGCCGCCGCCGCTGACGGAGATGGCACGGCCGACGCCCATCTGCAGCGCGTCGATGGTAATCCAGTCGGTGTGGCCGGAAACGGTGGACGTGCCCTTGATCTGGGTGGCGAATTTCAGCAGGATCATGGTGGATATTCCTTAGCGAAGGTTAAATGCGATTGGGTTCGATGGATCGGTCAGGCCTTGGCCGACGGCAGCTTGGACACGAGCCGCAGCGACACGGTCAGGCCTTCCAGCTGGTAATGGGGACGCAGGTAGAACTTGGCGCCGTAGTAGCCGGGGTTACCCTCGACTTCCTCGACGACGACCTCGGCGCCCGCCAGCGGCTTGCGCGCCTTGTCGGCCTCGGTGGCGGTGGCCGGGTTGTGCTCGACGTAGCGGCCGATCCAGTTGTTCAGCCAGACCTGCATGTCGCTGCGCTCCTTGAACGAGCCGATCTTGTCGCGCACGATGCACTTCAGGTAGTGGGCGAAGCGGCAGGTCGCGAACAGGTAAGGCAGGCGCGCCCCCAGGTTGGCGTTGGCGGTGGCATCCGGATCGTCGTACTCGGCCGGCTTGTGCATCGACTGGGCGCCGATGAAGGCGGCGAAGTCGCTGTTCTTCTTGTGCACCAGCGGCATGAAGCCGTTCTTGGCCAGCTCCGCCTCGCGGCGGTCGCTGATCGCGATCTCCGTCGGACAGGTCATGTCCACGCCGCCATCGTCGGTCGGGAAGGTGTGCACGGGCAGGCCCTCGACGGCGCCGCCCGACTCGATGCCGCGGATCTGCGAGCACCAGCCGTAGTGCTTGAACGAGCGGTTGATGTTCACCGCCATCGCGTATGCCGCATTGGCCCAGGTGAAATCTTTGCTGCCGGCCGCGCCCGTGCGTTCCTCGAAATCGAATTCCTCGACCGGGTTCGACTTGGCGCCGTACGGCGCGCGCGCCAGGAAGCGCGGCATCGCCAGGCCGACGTAGCGGGCGTCGTCGGACGCGCGGAACGACCGCCAGGCCGCGTGTTCCGGGGTCTGGAAGATCTTGGTCAGGTCGCGCGGATTCGCCAGTTCCTGCCACGATTCCATCAGCATCGCGCCGGGATCGGCCGCCGCGATCAGCGGCGCGTGGGCGGCGGCGCCGATCTGCGCCAGGTTCGACATCAGCTCGACGTCCGGCGCGCTGTGGTCGAAATAGTAGTCGGCCACGAAGGCGCCATACGGTTCGCCGCCGAACTGGCCGTACTCTTCCTCGTACAGCTTCTTGAAGATGGGGCTCTGGTCCCAGGCCACGCCCTTGTACTTGCGCAGCGTGCGCGCCATGTCCTGCTTGGACACGTTCATCACGCGGATCTTCAGCGACTCGTCGCTCTCGGTATGCGTGACCAGGTAGTGCAGTCCACGCCAGGCGCTTTCCACGCCCTGGAAATCCTGGTGGTGAAGGATCAGGTTGATTTGCTCGGACAGCTTGGCGTCGAGTTGGGCGATCATGCCCTCGACGGTGGCCAGCACGTCGTTCGAGACGAGCGTCGCACCCTCGAGCGCCTGGCCCGCCAGCGTGCGCACGGCGTCCTCGATGGCGTCGCGTGCCTTGTCGGTCTTGGGCTTGAATTCCTGTTGCAGCAGGGCGGCGAAAGCGCTGCCGGATTCCACGATGGCGGTTTCCTGAGCGGCCGCCTGGTTCGTTGCGATGGACATCGTTCTATCCTCTCGTTGGTTCAATCGGCAGGGTTGACGGCTGGTGCGGCCGGCGCGGCAGTTGCGCCTTCGGGCTTGGGCGCGGCGGACAGCGCCTGCAGCAGGGCGGGATCGGCCAGCAGCTTCGCGATCAGCTCCTCGTCGCCCGTCTTGCCGTCCATATAGGTCAGCAGGTTGGACAGCTGGCTGCGCGCTTCCAGCAGCTTCCTCAGCGGCTCGACCTTGCGCGCGATGGCGGCCGGCGTGAAGTCGTCCATGTTCTCGAAGGTGATGTCGACAGCCAGGTTGCCGTCACCCATGAGCGTGTTCGGCACCTGCATCGCCACGCGCGGCTTCATCGATTTCAGGCGGTCGTCGAAATTGTCGACGTCGACCTCGAGGAATTTACGGTCGGCGACGGGCGGCAAGGGCTCGGCCGGCTTGCCCGACAGGTCCGAGAACACGCCCATCACGAAGGGCAGCTGCACGGTCTTCTCGGCGCCGTAGATCTCGACGTCGTATTCGATCTGTACCCGCGGCGCGCGGTTGCGGGCAATGAACTTCTGACTGCTGTCGTTGGACACGGTGGTTCTCCTCGGGTGTGGATGACGCGCCGGCGCACGGTCGGTGGCAGCGCGATGAAAAATGACGCTCAGGATTCGCTCGGGACTCGCTCAGGACTCGTATTGTTCGCCGCTCGCCCTGCCCAGTTGCCCCAGCCCTTCGGGCGCCAGGTCGCGCAGCAGGTCGACGAAGTTCTTGTCGACCAGCCGGCGTGCGCGCTGCAGCAGCAGCGGCACGGGACTGGACGGTTCGTGTTCCGCGTAATAGGTACACAGCCGATCCAGGGTGCGCACGACGTCCGCACGGGTGGCGATCGCGCCGTCGATGCGGACCGGGCGTGCAGCGGCAACTGCCGCGCCTTCGATGTCGGCAGCCGCATCGTCGACGGCGGATGCAGGACTGCTCATGTGCTCGGCCAGCACGGCCTGCGCGCGCCTGGCCAGCGCGGCGAGCGGCGCCAGGTCGAGCGCGCTGCCCACGCCGACATGCTGGGCCAGCACCTGTTCGATGCCGTGCACGCTCGCGAGCACGCTCGCCAGCGCGAGGTCGGTAGAGGCCAGTTCGTCCTGGCCGGCGGCGGCGAAGGCCGCCTCGATGACGGCGCGCGCCTGCCTGCCTTCTTCTCTGCCCTCTTCCGTTCCCTCTTCCTCGCGTGCGCGTTCGACATCGCGCAGCGAGAAGTTGCCCAGCGCGCGCACCCGCACGAGCGGCGCGTCGCGCAGTTCGCGCAACACTTCGCCCGGCGCGACCAGCGCGGCCAGCACATTGACGCGGAGCAGCGGATCGAAATCGTCCTCCGCCTCCAGTTGCGGGTGGACGGTGTCCCACTGCTGCGCCAGCAAGCGTTCCACGAGGGCCAATCCTTGCGCGAGGCCAGGCACGCCATCCAGCGCGAGCAGCGACCGTGCCAGGCCGACGGCCACGCGCAGGTCGCGGGTACGTTCGAACAACTGCAGCGCCAGCGCGCGCGCCGCCTGCCAATCGGACGGCATGGCGGGCGTGATCATGTTCCCGTACTCGACCTCGGGCGTGCCGCGCAGCGCGGCGTCCAGCGCCAGGAACTGCGGGTCGTATTCCAGGTTCTCGCCGCTGGGTAGCGCTGCGTCCAGTGGCGCGACCAGGTCGGCGATGGAAAGCGTGGTGTCGGTCATCTGTATGCGGTGGCTTAGGGGAAGACTCGATCGCGCGTCGTCGCGCGGCGTATCGTTCACCTCGACATACGCGGGGGTGGCCCGGCTGGACGCAGCCCCACCCAAAAAAAATCAGGCGGGGGATGCGAAACGCGCCGCCACGGCAGTGACGTTGTCGCGGCTGCCGTAGCGCGCCGCCAGCGCGACGAGGTCCGCGCACAGCGCCTCGAGCTCGCCCGGCGCCGCGTGAGCCGCGGCCAGTTGCGCCTGCAGTTCCGCATGCGGCACCCAGCCGTGCAGGCCGTCGCTGCACAACAGCAGCAGGTCACCGGCACACACGTCGTGCAACGCGATATCGGGCGCGATGTGCGCCGTGGGACCGACCGCCTGCAGCAGCACGTTCTGCGGCGGCAGCGCGCCGTCGCCGCCCCGTTCCAGCGCGAGCTGGTAAGCCGTCTGGTCGCGCGTGAGCTGGACCAGCGCGCCGTCGCGGTAGCGGTACAGGCGGCTGTCGCCGACGTGGAAGACGACGATCGACGCCAGTGCCGGCAGCCACTGCCAGCCGGTCAGCGTCGTGCCCATGCCCTGCCCGTCCCCATGGCCGCGCGCGCGGTTGTCGCGGTACAGCGCGGCATTGGCTTGTTCGACGGCGCGCTGCAGCACGGCGGCCTGGCCCCAGCGGCCGTCGATGGCCGTGCTGTCCGGATCGGCGTCGGCCGGCGCGGCGTCCATCGATACCGGCGCCGAAGCGATCGCATCGCGCAGCACGGCCAGCGCGTCGGCGCTGGCGACCGCGCCGAGACGGTGGCCGCCCATGCCGTCGGCGACCGCCGCCAGGCCGATGCTGTCGTCGACGAGGAAGCGGTCCTCGTTGTGGCGGCGCACGGCGCCGGTATCGCTGCGCCCGCATACCTCGGCCAGGATCGGCAGGACTGGAAGTTGGACGCTCATTGGCAAGGGGAAGGGATGGGCATGGAATGGCGGTTCATGCGGGAACCGGAGATGAACGGGCGCCGACGATCGTGTCGGCCCCACCACATACGCGGCACGACGGAGATCGGATGCAGACAATTGGTGACAAATTGCATGCGCACAACTTGCATGACAGCGTTGAAATGAAGATTATCATCTTGATAGCTTGCATCTATAGTATTTGTGTAAACGATAGTCAGCCATACAATCGTTCGATTGGATCGCGCTGCGCGCCTGCTGGATGATGGGTGTCATGGAACTGATCAACGAACGACGGGCTCACCTGGCAACGCTCCTCGGCGCCGTGGCCGAGGGCTGCGAAAAGGCCTTTGCCGAACTGCACGGACTGACCCATCACTATCTGTATCACGTGGCGCTGCGCGTCCTGGGCTCCCCTCCACATGCGGAAGAGGTGTTGCAGGAGGCCTACGTCACCGTGTGGCAGCAGGCGCGCCGCTTCCAACCCGAACTGGGCAGCGCGATGACGTGGCTGATGACGATCGTGCGCAACCATTCCGTCAGCGCGCTGCGCAGCCAGCGCCTGGAACGGCACAGCGTGTCGCTGGCCGACGATCCCGGCGCGCTGGACGACCTGCTGGCCCAGGACGATGCCGATCCGATTCGCCAGGCCTTCTATGCCACGCTGCGCGAGCGCCTGCCGGCCGCGCTGGCGCGTCTGGACCCGGCCCAGCGCCAGAGCATCTGCCTGACCTATCACCGCGGCATGGCGCATGCCGAGCTGTCCGAGCACTTGAACGTGCCGCTCGGCACGGTCAAGAGCTGGCTGCGGCGCGGCATGGCACGCCTGGGCGATTACCTCGTGGAGGACGCCGATGCGGCGCCGCCGCCGCGGCCCGCCGCCCGTCCCCGAAAAACCATGGCGGCCAAGCACGTACTCGGCCGACAGTGCTAGACTGACCGCCATCTTTTGAGATTGATTGCCAATCCAATGAATTCCTTCGTCGACCACGCCGCCGCTGCCGCCGCCGCGCGTGGACAGATTCCGCTGCGCGGCGCCGACCTCCCGCTGCTCGTCTCGCTGGACGTGCTGCTGGAAGAATGCAATGTGACGCGGGCGGCGGCGCGCCTGCACCTGAGCCAGCCGGCCTTGTCGGCCCAGCTGTCGCGCCTGCGACTGCTGTTCGACGACCCACTGCTGGTTCCATCCGGCAACGGCCGTGGGCTGGTGCCATCGCAATTCGCGATGAACCTGCACCGGCGCCTGAAACCAGCGCTGGCGACGCTGTCGGCCGCCATCCAGGTCAATGCCGACGCCTTCCATCCGGAAACGAGCACTCGCTGCTTCACGATCGCCGCCACGAATACGGCGGCGGCCATCGTGGTTCCGGAACTGATGGCGAAGATGCAGGCGCTGGGCAACCGCGGCCTGAAATTCGTGACGGTGGAACCGGAATTCGGCAAGCTCGCCGGCCAGCTGGAGAAAGGCGAGGTCGACCTGTGCCTCGGCCCGGCCTGCCTGCTGCCGCCGGGCCTGTGCGTCAGCGACCTGATGGAGACCCCGCACGTGCTGGTCCAGCGCCATGGCCACCCGCGCGGAGCCGGCCCCGTCGGCCTCGCGGAGTACAGCCGCGAGCTCGACCACATCAACGTCTCGCGCGACAGCAGCCTGCACGGCTACATCGACGAACAGTTGTACCGCCAGGGTCATACGCGCCACGTGTCGATGGCCGTGCGCGACTTCAGCTTCGTCGCCGCCCTGCTCAATTCGACGGACCTCGTGTGCACGCTGCCCGCGCGGCTGGTGGCGGCGCTGCAGGTCGACCTCGAACTGGCGCCGCTCTCCTTCCCGATGTCGACCTATGCGCTGTGCACGGCCTGGCATCCGCGCAGCGAGGATGACTCCGGCATCCTGTGGCTGCGCGGCGAACTCGATGCCGTGATGGTAAGCCGCAGAGCCCAGTAAGGCCGTTTCGGACCGCCGCCAGCAGAAAAGGAAAAAACGCGCGAAAATAACTGGTTACGTTATTTTTGCTCCATTTCCTCATGTCTAATTCTGCATCTTCCTCCCTGCGTCCGCGCGTCGACGTCACGCCGAAGCCGCTGGGCGTATCGCTCCTGCTGATCGTGCTCGGCGCCTGGTACCTGGCCCAGGCCGTGAGCCCGCGCCAGGCCGCCCTGTACGTCGTGGGCGCCCTGCTGGGCGTGACCCTGTACCATGCCGCGTTCGGCTTCACGTCCGCCTGGCGCGTCTTCATTGCCGACGGCCGCGGCGCCGGCCTGCGCGCGCAGATGCTGATGCTGGCCGTCGGTGTCGCGCTATTCTTCCCCGCGTTGTCGGCCGGTACGCTGTTCGGCAATCCCGTCACCGGCCTCGTGCAACCGGCCGGCACCTCGGTGATCGTCGGCGCCTTCATCTTCGGCATCGGCATGCAGCTGGGCGGCGGCTGCGCCTCCGGCACGCTGTACACGGTCGGCGGTGGAAGCACCCGCATGATCGTCACCCTCGCCGGCTTCATCGCCGGCTCGCTGATCGGTACGGCGCACATGCCGTTCTGGACCTCGCTGCCGCAACTGAAACCGGTGTCGCTCGTCGCGACGCTCGGCCTGGCGCCGGCACTGCTGCTCAACTGGGCCGTGTTCGCGCTGATCGTGGCCGTGACCGTCGTCGTCGAAAAGCGCCGCCACGGCCGCCTGGTCGCATCGCACGTGCAACCCAAGCATACATCGCCCTGGCTGCACGGCCCGTGGCCGCTGGCGGCGGGCGCCCTCGCCCTCGTCGTGCTGAACTTCGCCACCCTGGCACTGTCGGGCCGCCCGTGGGGCGTGACCTCGGCGTTCGCGCTGTGGGGCGCGAAGGCCGCCGCGGCGATCGGCATCGATACCCCGAGCTGGGCCTACTGGTCGACCAAGGCCAACGCCGCCGCGCTGGCCGCCCCGATCTCGCAGGACGTCACCTCGGTGATGGACATCGGCATCGTGCTGGGCGCCATGCTGGCGGCCGCGCTGGCCGGCCGCTATGCGCCCGTGTGGCGCATCCCGCTGCGCTCGCTGATCGCGGCCGTCGTCGGCGGCTTGCTGCTGGGTTATGGCGCGCGCCTGGCCTACGGCTGCAATATCGGCGCCTACTTCAGCGGCATCGTCTCGGGCAGCCTGCACGGCTGGCTGTGGCTGGTCGCGGCCTTCGCGGGCAACGTCTTCGGCACGCGCCTGCGTCCGCTGTTCGGGCTCGAAGTCGAGCGCGTGAAGCCGAGCGCCTGCTGAGCCGGCCCCCATGAAAAAGCCGCCGCCCCTTCGCAAGAACGGGCGGCGGCTTTTCTTCAGGTCGTCGTACGGCAGAAGCGGGCGCGCCGGATCGCCGGCGGCCCGCCCTTCGGCACACGGATGCCGCGTCAGACCTTGGCCGTCGCGCCCGGCGTTGCCGAACGTGCCAGGAAGGCTTGCGTGACTTCCGGCATATGCTCCAGCAGCCAGGCCGCCATCGCCTTTTCCTGCACGATGATCTGCTCGCACGCGGCCTGGGTCGCCGTGTCGCCGACGGCCTGGGCCGCCACGATCAGGGTCGTGTACGTGGCGATCTCGATGTTCTCGAACACGTAGCCGGCCATCGCACCCTTGACGACCTCGTCGCTGGCCGTCATGCCGCCGATGGCCTGGCCCATCGCCATCAGTTTGCCGCCGAGGTCTTTCACGACCGAATTGCTGATATTGCGGCGGCCCAGGATCTCGTCCAGCTGGCCTTGCTGCCAGCGGGTTTCCTCGATGTGCTGCACGATGCGCTCGCGCAACGCCGGATAGTGCTCCAGCCGCTCAGCCTGGGCCTTGAGCATCTTTTCCGCTTGCTGCTCCATGGCGTGCGCGTCGCGCAGCCAGTCGTTCAGGTTCTCGTCAGCCGTCGTCGTCATTGCGTTCTCCTGTGAGGGGGTGGTCGGCGCTGGAATTGCATTTGCGCCAGAGATTTTGCGAAACACGCCGGCATGCCCGGCACGGCCGGATGTCCGCCACCTCCGAAGCTTGGCAGACCGGGCACGCGGCGTTTGTTAAGTGCCCCACGTTGACGGGTAACTTTCGCGTGACGGGATGCGGTATGATCGGCAACACAACGCAGCCATTCAGTGTAGCCATCCAGTGTAGTCAATACGCGCGCGCATCGGAGAACGCCATGGGCCAGATCACCCACCTCGTCGGCAGCCGTACCTACACCTTCACGGACTTGCGCGACCTGCTGGCCAAGGCGACCCCGGCCCGCTCCGGCGACTACCTGGCCGGGGTCGCCGCCGCGAGCAGCGAGGAGCGCGTGGCCGCGCAGATGGCGCTGGCCGACCTGCCGCTGACGGCCTTCCTGAACGACACCGTCGTGCCCTACGAGACGGACGAGGTCACCCGGCTGATCGTCGATACCCACGATACCGCCGCCTTCGCGCCGATCCGCTCGCTGACCGTCGGCGGCCTGCGCGACTGGCTGCTGGGCGACGCGGCCGACGAAGCCATGCTCGCGCGCATCGCGCCGGGGGTCACGCCGGAGATGGCGGCCGCCGTCTCGAAGATCATGCGCATCCAGGACCTCGTGCTGGTGGCGCGCAAGTGCCGCGTCGTGACCCGCTTTCGCAATACGATCGGCCTGCCCGGCACGCTGTCCACGCGCCTGCAGCCGAACCACCCGTTCGACGATGCCTCCGGCATCGCGGCCAGCCTGTTCGACGGCCTGATGTACGGCAGCGGCGACGCCGTCATCGGCGTCAATCCCGCCACCGACAATGTGCAGCAGGTCGTGAAACTGGTCGGCATGCTCGGCGACATCATCGCGCGCCATGCGATTCCCACGCAATCCTGCGTGCTCACCCATGTGACAAATACCATCGCCGCGATCGAACGGGGTGCGCCCGTGGACCTCGTGTTCCAGTCGATCGCGGGCACCCAGGCCGCCAACGCCAGCTTCGGCATCGACCTCGCCTTGCTGCGCGAGGCGCGCGCCGCCGCGCTGTCGCTAGCGCGCGGCACCGTCGGCAACAACGTCATGTATTTCGAGACGGGCCAGGGCAGCGCGCTGTCCGCCAACGCCAACCACGGCGTCGACCAGCAGACGTGCGAGGCGCGCGCCTACGGCGTGGCGCGGGCGTTCCAGCCGCTGCTGGTCAATAGCGTGGTGGGCTTCATGGGGCCGGAATACCTGTACGACGGCAAGCAGATCATCCGCGCCGGCCTGGAAGACCATTTCTGCGCCAAACTGCTCGGCCTGCCGATGGGCTGCGACGTGTGCTACACCAACCATGCGGAAGCGGACCAGGACGACATGGACGTGCTGCTGACGATGCTGGGCGCGGCCGGCGTCACCTTCGTGATGGGCGTGCCCGGCGCGGACGACGTCATGCTGAACTACCAGACGACGTCGTTCCACGATGCCCTGTACGCGCGCCGCGCGCTGGGCCTGCAGCCGGCGCCGGAATTCCTCGCCTGGCTGCGCGGGCTGGGCATCTTCACGGACGACGAGCGCACCACGCTGGGCCGGTCGGTGCCCGCGCCCTTCCGCCACCTGCTGGCACCCTGAGGAGAACGCATGGACGATACGCCTGCTGCCGCAGTCAGCCCACCGGCGAGTCCCTGGGAAGCGCTGCGCCGCTTCACGCCGGCCCGCATCGCGCTGGGACACGCGGGCATCAGCCAGCGCACCGCAAGCCAGCTCGCGTTCCAGCTCGCGCATGCGCGCGCCCGCGACGCCGTCCACGTGGCACTCGATGCCGAGGCCGTGCGGGACGCGCTGGCGGCGGCCTGGCCGGGACCGCCGCCCCTGTTGCTTCACAGCGCCGCGGCGAGCCGCGACGTCTACCTGCAGCGGCCCGACCTCGGGCGCCGCCTCGACGACGCGTCGCGCGCCGCACTGGCATCCGCGCGCTCCGTGGACGGCGGCTTCGTCCTGGGCATCGTCGTCGTGGACGGCTTGTCCGCCCCGGCCATCGCGCACCACGCGGTGCCCTTCCTGGGAGCGTTGCGCCAGCGTCTCGCATCGGAACGCTGGACGTGCGCGCCGGCCGTCGTCGTCCGCCAGGGACGCGTGGCGATCGGCGACGAGATCGGCGAACTGCTCGGCGTGAAGATGGTCGTCGTGCTGATCGGCGAGCGGCCAGGCCTCAGTTCGCCCGACAGCATGGGCCTGTACATCACGTGGGCGCCGCGCCGCGGACTCACGGACGAGCGCCGCAACTGCATCTCGAACATCCACGCGGCGGGACTCAGTTACGACGAGGCGGCCGCGAAGCTGCACTACCTGATGAACGAGGCGCGCAAGCGCGGGCTGACGGGCGTCGCGCTGAAGGACGAGACGGGCAGCGCGGGCGACACGGCCACGGTCGCGGATGGCGCCCGGCCCTTGCTGTTGTAAGCGCTCACTGGAAGGCGTAGCGCACGCCGGCCCAGAAGGTGCGCGGCGCGCCGGGGGCGAAGAACGTCGCGTTGACCACCGTCGCGTTGTCGCCACTGGCCGAGAACGGCCGCGCGATGAAGTTGCCCTCGGCCGTGAGGCCGGTGGCGTTCAGCTGGGCGGCCGTCGCGTAGCGCCGGTCGAACAGATTGCTCACCTGGGCGAAGAAGCGCAGCCGCGGCGTCGCCTCGTACGTCGTGCCGAGGTCGAACACGGCGTACCCGCCGGTGCTGCCGCTGCCGACGAAATAGGTGCCGTCGGGCTGGTGGCCGCCGTTCTCGTTGCCGCGCGCCGTGGCGCCGGACACGGCCAGCACGCCCCCTTCCACCGACCAGGCGGGCGTGACGTGCCAGTCGGCGCGCGCCTTGAACACGTGGCGCGGCACCAGGGGCATGCGGTCGCCCGGCTGCACGGCGATGTTGCCGTCCTCGTCGGCGCTGCTGTTGGCGGCGCCGTTCAGCAGTTCGGCGCTCCTGAAGGTCGCGTCCAGCCAGGTGTAGTGGGCGGAAAAGGACAGCGCGCCGCTGCTGCCGTCCAGCCCCAGCTCGACACCCTGGCGACGCGTCTTGCCGACGTTGCGGAAGTAGCCGAAACCGGCCGCATTGTCAGCCACGAACAGGATGTCGTCGACGTTATCGGCGCGGAACAGCCCGGCGCTCCAGTGCGTGCGGCCCGCCAGCGTGCCGCGCACGCCCCCTTCCCAGGTCTTGGTCACCACCTGGCGCAGCGGCGGATCGCCTGCCATCGCATTCGGCAGCTTGCACGGGTTGTCCGGGTCGGCGCAACCCAGTTCGATGGCCGTGGGCGTGCGGCTGCCTTCGTTGTAGCCGGCGTACAGGTTCAGCGCGCGCGTCACCGCCCAGGTGGCGCCGACGGCTGGATTGAAGCGGCTGAAGCGGTGGTCGCCGTCGAGCGAGCCGGGCCCGCCGCCGGGCTGGATGCGGTCGCGGTTGTGGACCGTCGTCCGGTTGTAGCGGCCGGACAGCGTCAGGTCCAGCGCGCCGATGCTCACCGTGTCGCTCGCGAACACGCTG
Organism: uncultured Massilia sp.; assembly: GCA_963529995.1. Classification (GTDB taxonomy): domain Bacteria; phylum Pseudomonadota; class Gammaproteobacteria; order Burkholderiales; family Burkholderiaceae_D; genus Telluria. The sequence goes on from CAUSCY010000001.1 coordinate 352,732, forward strand.
GCCGTGCGGGTGCGCCCGCGCAGGTCGACGCGGGCGTCGATCGGGCCGTCGTCGTCGTCGAAGGAGGTGCCGTCGGCGAAGAAATCGACCGGCGTGACGCTGCGGTCCGGGTTCAGGTAGCCGAATTGCGCCGACTGCAGGAAGTCGACGCGGCTCGCGTCGTGGGCGGCGCCGAGCACGAACTGGTTGGGCCGCCCGGCCAGCGGTCGCGACAAGCTCGCCTGCACGCTCGCGCCATAGTGCTGCTGGCGGCTGTCGCTGCGATTCAGCATGCCGTTGCATTTCTCGGCCGGTTCGTCCTCGAGCAGCACGTTGGCGATGCAGCGCCAGTAAGGGAACGGCGTGTTCGCGGCATTCGCGCCGCTCATGGGAAAGCCCGTATAGCCGGCCTCGGCCAGTGCCGCCTGTTCGGCGGCGCTCGGCTGGTAGACGGACTGGTCGAAGGCATCGTCGTTCATGTCGCCGTTCAGCGTTGCGGTGCGGATCCTGCGGTAATAGAGGTTGCCGCTCAACTGGAGGTCGTTTCCCGCCCGGTGGCTGCCGGCCAGGTTGAGCAGCAGCGAGCGGTTGCGGGTCTGGTCCGGCGACGTATAGATGCTGTCGTAGTCGCGTTCCAGCAGGCGGCCATCCTGCAGGCCGTTGCCGGTCAGCTTCGAGCGTGCGTAAGCGGCGCTCAGCGCGACGTCGCTGCGGCCGTCCTGCCAGCCGACCTTGGCGAACAGCTGGCCGAGCCGCGACGGCGATGCGTCGCGCCAGCCATCGTCGCGGTAACCCGTGCCTGCCACATACCAGTGCCACCCGCCCGCGTTGCTGCCGCCGTGTTCGACCTCGACCTCCTTGCGGCCGTCGCGGCCGGCCAGCACCTGCACCGCCGAACCGGGGTCGTGCAAGCCGTCCTTGGTCCGGATCGAGATCGCGCCGCCCAGCGTGTTGAGGCCGAACAGCGGGTTCGACCCCGGCATCAGGTCCAGCGAGCGGATCGCCGCGCGCGGGATCAGGTCCCAGCTCACGACGTCGCCGAACGGCTGGTTCACGCGCACCCCGTCGAGGTACACGGACAGCCCTTGCGGCGTGCCGAGCAGCGGCGACGCGGTAAAGCCGCGGAAGCTCACGTCCGGCTGCAGGGCATTGCCCTGGATGTCGTTGACGAACACGCTGCCCAGCCGGCGGTTCAGCGCGTCCGGCAGGTTGGCGCTGTCCATGCCCACGGCGGCGCCGGCGTCCAGCGACTGCACGTTGGCGGGAATCTTTTCGCGCGCCACGCCCAGGCCCGGCAAGGGCGTCAGGCCGACGATCTCGACGACGTGCGGCGCAGCCGCGATGGACGCCGGGACGTCCGCCGGGTCTTCCAGCGCCCAGGCCGGGGCGCAGCACCAGCAGGCGACGATGGCGGCGACGGCGGCGGCGATGGCGGTCGGGCGCTGGCGGTCGGACAGGCGATGCATCATGGCGGCGGTCTCCTCGTTATTGTGCGGTATGGCTACCCTGCGGACGCTCCGGTCCGGTATGCCTGCGATTATTCCAAGGACGCCCGCAAAGCCGCTAGGGAAAATTTCCCGACCTGCGCCGCTGACGCGTGGCACGAGGCTTGCATTCATACCCTTCAAAGACCAACGATACGAGGAGACCATGGATCTGCGCCGCCGTCTGACCGGCTCCGTCGGCCTGCTGCTGGGTTGCCTGCTGGCCGTGACCGCCGTCATCCAGCTGGTGTCGCTACGCAGCGACATCGATGCCGAAGTGGATGCCTCGGCGCAACTGGTGAACGTGCTGCTTGCCGCCGCCGCCGGCCAGCCGGGCCTGGACGCGCGCCTGGCCCATGCCCGGCTGCGCCACCTGAGCATCCGCACGGCAGAGCAGCCTCCCGGCGCGAACGCGCCCCATCCGCTGCTGGCCCGGCTCGGCCTGGCGCCGCCGGCACGGCCCGAACAGGCAATCCGCGTCGGCGGCCAGGTGCTGTATATCGCGCCGAACCCCCATTCCGAGATCGGCGAGCGCCTGCATGACACTGTCCGGATCTGGAACACCCTGTTGTTCTTTTTCGGAACAACTCTGCTCGTTACCTGGTGGTGCGCCGACCGCGCGCTGGCGCCCGTGCGCGAACTGGAAGCCAGCCTGCACCGCCTGGCGCGGGGCGAGCCGGATCCCGCCCTGCCCGCATTCGCCCTGCGCGAATTCGGCCGCGTGGCCCGTGCCATCGACCACCTGGCCGGCGCCCTGGCCGAGGCGCGCGCCGCTCAGCGCGGGCTGGCGCACCGCCTGATCAGCGTGCAGGAAGACGAGCGGCGCGGCCTGGCGCGCGAACTGCACGACGACATGGGGCAGTCGCTGGCGGCCCTGAACGTGACAGCCGCCTACCTGGCGCGCAATGCGACGCAGCTGACGGGCGCCGCGGTGGCCGAGTGCGCGGCGGACCTGCGGCGCGACCTGCGCAGCTGCAGCGAGCACCTGCGCGGCATGCTCAGGATGCTGCGCCCCCATGGCCTGCACGCGGACGGACTGGCGCCCACGCTGCACGAGCTGGTGCGGGGCTGGCAGGGCCGCCATACGGAGATCGCCTTCGCCCTCGATCTCCCCGAAATGCTGCCCGACATCGACGACGCGACGGCGCTGACCGTCTACCGGGTGGTGCAGGAGGCCGTGACCAACGCCGTACGCCACAGCGGGGCGCGCCACTGCGTCGTCCGGCTGACGGCGGCCGTACCCGGCCTGCTGCTCGACGTGGCGGACGACGGCCGCGGCCTGCCTGACGGCGTGGTCGGCCACGGCGGCCTGCTGGGCATGCGCGAGCGTGTCGCCATGGTCGGCGGCCGCTTCGACGTCCTGCCGAATCCGGCCGGCGGACTGCGCCTGCGTGCCGTGTTCCCCCTGCAGACCGAAGCCGCCGCCCAAGGAGTCCACCCATGATCCGCATCATCCTCGTCGACGACCATGCCATCGTGCGCAGCGGTTACCGCCGGCTGCTGTCCGCCGAGCCGGACCTCGAGGTCGTCGGCGAGGCCGCCACGGTGCAGGAAGCGAACGCCCTCGTGCAGCGCGTGCAGCCGGACGTCGCCGTGGTCGACCTGAGCCTGAAGAACAGCAGCGGCCTCGAAGCCATCGCCGGCATGGCCGCGCGCCTGCCGCCGCTGCTCATCCTCGTGCTGTCGATGCACGACGACGCCAGCCACCTGGCGCAGGCGCTGAAGGCCGGCGCGCACGGCTACCTGACCAAGTGCAGCGAGCCGGAAGACGTCATCGACGGCATCCGCGGCGTGGTACGGGGACGGCGCGTGCTGTCGCGCGACATGCAGGATGCCGCGCCGGACGGCGCCGGCGAGGCGCTGCACGAGCTCAAGCCGCGCGAGTTCGAACTGCTGCGCCTGCTGGTGCAGGGCGAATCGGTGCAGGACATCGCCACCGTCATGCACCTGAGCCCGAAAACGGTATTGAACTACCTGACGGCGATCCGCCAGAAGCTCAACGCCGACAACGACTTCAAGCTGATGCACCTGGCGGCGCGCTCGGGGCTGGTGAATTTCGGCACGGCGGCGCCGGCGTGAAGCCCACGACGACGCTCAGAACGTTACCCCGCGCCAGGGACCGGCGCACTGGTGGTCCGCCTCGAAGCTGGCCAGCGCCTTGACGCCGCCGCCGGACGCCACGTCCAGCCCCAGCACCCGGTCCGGGCCCGTGAAGGAAGGCCAGTCGGCCGGCACCTGCGCGCCCCGGTTCGGGTCGCCGCTGCGGGCGAAATTGGTCCAGTAGCGTGCCATCGCCGCCTGCAGCGAGCGCTGCTCGTCGTTCGCCAGCGGCCCCAGCTTGTACAGGTACTGGAAGTCGTAGGAATGGCCGGCGCCCTGGGGGAAACTGAGGTAGTACTTGCCCTGGGCGACACCGACCAGCGGGATCGCCGTCTGGTCGCGGAACTCGTACATCCACACGGGCGTCTTCTGGGCCGCGATGCGCTGGGTGACGCGCAGCGCCGGGCAGGCAAAACCGAGGTCGGTGCCGAGTGCGCTGACGGCCAGGCTGGTCTGCAGCGCGGGATTGCTGCCGTAGGCCGCCAGCGGGTACCAGGTCGCGACCAGCGCGTCCGCCGGTACGCCGGCGCCCGCCGTCAGGCCGGCGACCGTCGGCGCATAGGCGGCGGCCGGCAAGGCGAAGCGCGTATCGGCCGGGTCGAGATCCGGCGGCGCGGCGGCGGCCCTGCGCGCGGCCTCGGCGATCGCGATGTACAGCGTGTATTCGTCCTGGTTGGTGCCGTTGATGAGCGGCACCCGCAGGTTCTCGCCGGCGGCGAACGCCTCCTTCACCGACTTCGTCAGCACGCTGCCGTCCACCGACGGCACCATGACCGGCAGGGCCGCGTAGATCGCCTTTTCCAGGTAGGTGCGCACCACCGCATCCGGCAGGCCGCGCAGGCATGCCGCCGTCACCGCCCCGGGAGCGCAGGCGATGCCCGGCACGCTCGCCGCCTGCGCGGCCCGCAGCGCGTCGTCGACGATCGCCGCGCTCGCGCTGCCCATCTGCGCCGCCGTCAACTGGCGGTCGTTGGCGTAATTCCCGCTCTGGACGATCGCCTTGTGGAACAGGCCCTTCGAACCGGGCGCGGCGAGATGCACCATCACGCTGAAACCGCCGGCCGATTCGCCGAACAGCGTCACGTTGTCCCGGTCCCCGCCAAAGTGCGCGATGTTGTCGCGCACCCACCTCAATGCCGCCTGCTGGTCCATGATGCCGTAATTGCCGGCGCTGCCGCCGGCGGCCAGCGCCGGATGCGCGAGGAAGCCCATCGCACCGAGGCGGTAGGCGACGTTCACGACGATCGCGCCCTGCGTCACCAGCGGCGACGGGTCCATATAGGCGATGGGGCCGCCCGTATTGAACGCCCCGCCGTGGATATTGACCATGACGGGGAACGGCCCCTGCCCGGTGGGCGCATGCACGTCCAGGTAGAGGCAGTCCTCGCTGTCGCCGGCCAGGCGGTACGGACTCTCGCTGGTCTGCAGGCAGGGCGCCGCGGAAGCGGTCCGGGCCAGCGGCGCCGTCCATGCCTGCGGCGGCGCCGGCGGCGCCCAGCGCAGGACGCCGACGGGAGGCGCCGCGAACGGAATGGCGAAGTAGCTGCGCATGCCGACACGGTCGACGGCCCGCACAGTTCCTGCAGCCGTCAGAGCGATATCGGGCGCATGGGAAGGTTCGTCGCGAGAATCGTCGCTGCTGCAGGCGGCCAGCAGCGCCACGGTGAGGACTAAGGCTGCGCGCACGATCAATGAGCAATGAGTGATGTACTGAGTCGGGCCCTGGGAACGGACGGTTTTCACGACTTGCCTCCTTGCCGGACGGTGGGTGTGGACGATAGGACATTATTCCGAAGCAAGGTAGCACGTCCCGGACACGGCATGGCTCACCGAATATGACAACATCGCCGGATGTTGTCCCCTGCCAAACGAGGCGCTGCAGGCCGCCGGACAACGCTCTACAATGTGGCGCAGAAGCCGGCTCCCGCACCGGCACCGCAAGGAGATGTTGCATGAGCGATGCCACCGAACGATTCGACGCCATCATCATCGGCGTCGGCCAGGCCGCACCGGCGCTGGCCAACCGCCTGAGCCAGTCCGGGATGACCGTGGCCGTGATCGAACGCCGCCAGGTGGGCGGCACCTGCGTCAACGTCGGCTGCACGCCGACCAAGGCCATGGTCGCCAGCGCCCACGTCGCGCACCAGGCCGCGCGGGCCGGCGAATACGGCATCCAGGTTGCGGGCGCGCCGGCGGTTGATATGGCTGCAGTGCATGCACGCGTGGACGCCATCGTCGGCAACAGCCGCGCGGGACTGGAGCGCTGGCTGACCGGCCTGCCCGGCTGCACGCTGGTGCGCGGCCATGCCCGTTTCGAAAGCGCCCGCACGGTCAGGGTCGGAGACCGCCTGCTCGAAGCGGAGAAGATCTTCATCGACGTCGGCGGCCGCGCATCCGCCTCCAACATCGCGGGACTCGACGAGGTGGCATGGCTGAGCAGCAGCGACATGGTGGCGCTGCGCGAGGTGCCGCGCCACCTGGTGATCGTCGGCGGCAGCTACATCGGACTGGAATTCGCCCAGATGTTCCGCCGCTTCGGCGCCCGGGTCACCGTCGTCGAGCGCGGCGCGCGCCTGATGCCGCGCGAGGACGACGACGTCTCGGCGGAGATCCGCGCCATCCTCGAGCAGGAAGGCGTCGTGTTCAAGCTGGATGCGGAATGCATCCGCCTGCGCCCGCATCCTGACGGCGGCGCCGTCGTCATCCATGGCGGCAAGGAAGAAGTCGCCGCCAGCCATATCCTGGTCGCCGCCGGGCGCGTACCGAACACGGACGACCTGGGCCTGGACCGGGCCGGGATCAAGGTCGGCCCCCACGGCCACATCGAGGTCGACGACCGGCTCGCGACCAATGTCGACGGCATCTGGGCGCTGGGCGACTGCAACGGCCGCGGCGCCTTCACCCATACCGCCTACAACGACTACGAGATCGTCGCCGCCAACCTGCTGGACGGCGCGCAGCGCTCGGTCAATGACCGCATCCCCGTCTATGCCCTGTACATCGACCCGCCGCTCGGCCGCGTCGGCATGACCGTGCAGGACGCGCTGGCGCAGGGCCGCACGGTCCGCGTCGGCAAGCGCCCCATGAAACGCGTGGCGCGCGCCGTCGAGAAAGGCGAAGCGCAGGGATTGATGCAGGTGGTCGTGGATGCGCACACGGACGAGATCCTGGGCGCCGCGATCCTCGGCCCGGGCGGCGACGAAGCCGTGCACATGGTGCTGGCAGCCATGGCGGGCGGCATGTCGGCGACACGCCTGGCGCAGACCATGGCCATCCATCCGACCGTGTCCGAGCTCGTCCCGACGATCGCGGGCGAACTGGGACCGCCGCTCGCCCCTGCTACAGCTTGATACCGAGTACGTTGAACAGGCGGCTCGCATCCCCTTCCTCGCGGATGATCTCGGCGATCACCTCGGGCAGCGACATGCGGCCCCAATTGGCCGCCCTGCGGATGAGGAAGGGCGTGGGGCTATGCGGTTCCACCTCGCCGAGGTAGGGCGCCGCCGACGCTCAGCGTCCAGTCGATGATCTTGTCGGCGTCGGTCTCGGCCGCGCTATTCGCGCTGAATCCCACCGGCAGGTCGCGTCCGGCCGTCTGGCCGTCCTCTGCAGGGAACAACGGCGCCAGCAGTTCGCGCATGCGGCGCAGTTGCTGGTCGGCTCGGCGCACTTCGGCGCGCGGGCCAGGCTGCTCGGGGTCGCGCTCGGACACGGCGCCGGCCACGCGCCTGCGACGATGAAGTGTTCCAGCGCCATGCGCGACCTGGAGGGCTCTTGAGGCGGTAGCGCCGCAGGTCGGTCTCGATGGCCGTCCAGCGCACCACGAGCAGCTGGCTGGCTTGCGCGCTGCTGTTCAGTTCCGCCAGCCCGCCTTTGGCCTGGCTCCCCAGTGTGTCGATGACGTCCTGCTGCTGTTCCCGGTAGGCGTTCAGGCCGGCGCCGTCCCCGCCGCCGAACGCATCGAGCATGACGCCCTTGCTGCCCTGCCATCCAGCCAACGCGCCGTCGCGCGGCACGTACACATGGGCGGCACCGAGGACGGCCCCTGCGTAGCACGAGTATCGAGACCGTATCAGCGCTCCCGCAATGTCGCTGTAGATACACACTTTTCTTCATCAAGCGATGCTAGAATAAATTGGCTTTCTGGAAACAAGTCCAACCTCTCCATGGAGCTGTCCACCGTGACCATCCAGCCGTCGTCGTTCCCCGCATGAGCAAGCGCTTCCGGTTCGGCGAGTGGCTCGTCGATCCCGCCGCCAACACGATCGAGTCGGCGCACGAGAAGCGCCAGCTCGAGCCGCGCATGATGGACGTGCTGGTGGCGCTGTGCGCCGCGCGCGGCGCCCTCCTCAGCGCCGACGCGCTGCTCGAGCAGTGCTGGGGCAGCACGGCGTCCGGCGACAGCCCGCTGCACAAGACGATCGCCCAGCTGCGCCGCGTGCTGGGCGACAGCGCCAGCGCACCGCTGTACATCGAAACGGTGCGCATGCGCGGCTACCGCGCGGTGGCGCCGCTGGACTTCAACGTCGCCCCGGGCGCCCAGCGCCGCAACTGGGATGCAGGCTCGCCGTTCCGCGGCCTGCTGGCCTTCGATGCCGCCCACGCCGACGTGTTCTTCGGGCGCGAGGACGCGACGCGTACGCTGGTCGATGCCGCCGTCGCGCGGGTACGCAGCCGGCTCGCCCTAGTACTGGTCCTGGGTCCCAGCGGTTCCGGAAAGACGTCTGTGGTCCAGGCCGGGCTGCTGCCTGCCCTGTCGAAAGGACGCAACCCGCCCGAACTGCTGGTCGTCGCCGGCGTCACCTTCGACCTCGTCGACCAGGGCGAGCAGACGCTGTTCACGGCGCTGGCCGGCGCTCTGCTCGACCTGCAGTGGGAAGACCGCTGGGCCTTCCCCGGCGAGAATGCCGTGGCGCTCGGCGAGCGGCTGGAACAGCACTGCGACGACGTCATCGACACGCTGCGCATGGCGCTGGCGCCGCATGCGGCCGAGGCACGGCATGCGCGTTTCTGCGTCTTCATCGACCGCTTCGAGGCGCTGTTCAATGCGAGCCGCATCGACGAAGCCCAGCGCCGTGCTTTCCTGCACGTGCTCGAACGGCTGGCCGCCAGCGGCTGCGTGCTGCTGGTGGTCGCCTGCCGCAACGATTTTTATCCGAACATCGCGCAATACCCGCTGCTCACGGAGGGCAAGGCCGCCGGCGGACACGTCGACCTGGACCCGCCGGGCTTTGCCGACATCGCCCAGATGATCCGCCGCCCGGCCGCCGCCGCGCGGCTGACCTTCGGTACCGATCCGGCCACGGGCGCCGGCCTGGACGACATCCTGTGCGCCAGCGCCGTGGGCCGGCCCGACGCCTTGCCGCTGCTGCAGTACTGCCTGCAGGAGCTGTACCGGATGCGCACTGCGGACGGCGAACTGGGCTTCGACGCCTTCCATCAGCTGGGCGACCTCGAAGGCGCCATCGGCCAGCGCGCCGAGGAAGTGGTGCTCGGACTGGGCGACGCCGAACGCGCCGCGCTGCCCCACGTCATGTCGCTGGTGATCGTGCTGTCCGGCGACGGCGCCAACGTCAGCAGCCAGCGCGCGCCCTGGGCGGCGCTGCGCGACGACGCCGCGCGCCGCGCCGTGGCGGCGCTCGTCGATGCGCGCCTGTTCGTCAGCGACCTCGTGGGCGGCATGCCCGTGTTCGGCATTGCCCACGACGCCATCCTGCGCCGTTGGCCACGCATGACCGGCTGGATCGGCGCGCACCGCAACGCGCTGGCCGCGCGCACCCGGCTGGCCCAGCATGCGGACCGCTGGCGCGACGAAGCCCGCCCCGTGGACCTGCTGCTGCCGCAGGGGAAGCTGCTGGACGAGGCGCGCGACCTGCAGCAGGACGGCGTGTGGTCGTTGGCGGAGCACGAGCATGCGCTGATCCGGACGTCGGAGCGGCGCGTGCGCCAGCGCGAGCGCATGCGCATGTCGGCCCTCGCGCTGATCCTGGCGCTGGCCGTGCTGTCCGCGGGCCTGGGCACCAGTGCGGTGCTGGCCAAGCGCGCGGCGGACGCGCGCCGCAGCCAGGCCGAGGGCCTGATGGACTTCATGCTGGGCGATTTCAGCGACCAGCTGCGCCCGCTGGGACGCCTGGACCTGCTGGCAAGCGTCAGCGGCAAGACCCTGCAGTACCTGAGCGGCTCGGACGGCGCGGACCTGAGCCCGGCCGCCCTGACGCTGCGCGCCAAGGGCCTGCAGACCATCGGTGAAGTCAGCCGCTCGCGCGGCGACTCGCACCAGGCCCTCGACGCGCTGACCAAGGCGCGCGCCATCCTGCTGCGCCAGGCGGCACTGCTGCCGCGCGACCTGGAGGTGCTCAAGAACCTGGGCGCCAATGCCTACTGGGTGGCGCAGATCCACAAGGACCGCAACGACTGGCAGGCGGCCGAGACGTCGCTGCGCGACTACCTGCGCTATGCCGACCTGCTCAACCGCCTCGACCCCGACAATCCCGAATGGTGGGTCGAGCAATCGTATGCGCACAACAACCTGGGGGCGCTCGCGCAGACGCGCGGCAAGCCCGACCTGGCCGCGCCGCAGTTCTCGGCATCGATCGCCCTCAAGCAGCGCGCGCTCGACCGCACGCCCGGCGCGTCGTCCGTCGCCGCCGAACTGGCGGACAGCTATTCGTGGCTGGCGTCGGCGCGCGAGTCGATGGGCGAGCTGGAAGAGGCGCGCCAGTTGTATGCGCAGGAGATGCGTGTGGTGCGCACCCTGCGCGAGCGCTCTCCCGCCGAGTCGATGTGGATCTACCGCGAGGTGCGCGCCCTCCAGCACCGCGCCGCGATCGCGCTCGCGCTGGGCCGCGATGCATCCGCGCTGGCCGACTACGACGAAGCCAAACGGCTGTTCCTGCCGCTGGTAGCCCAGGATCCGGACAACCGCGCGTGGCGCTTCGAACTGGCGATCCTGGAGCAGGAGCGGCTGCGCATCCTTGCCCGCAGCGTGAGACCGCACGCCCTGCTGCCCCAGCTCGCGCAAGTCCACGGCAGCTTGCAGGCCGTGCTGGCGCTGGACCCGAAGAATGCCTCGTGGGCGCGGCGCGAAGCGCTGTCGCTGGCCCGGCTCGCGGCGGCGCAACTGAAGGCCGGCGACGTGCAGGCAGCACGCGCGTCGGGCGAGACGGCCGTGCGCACGCTGCAAGACCTGTATGCCGGCAACCCGTCCGACCAGAGCATCCGCCTGGCCCTCGTCGATGCGCTGTTAATGTCCGCCTCGCTGCAGACGACGACAAATAATTACACGTCGACAATGTTGATATGCACACACGCCTATGGCATGATCGACAAGGAAGCGCGGTCGAGCTCGGACTACAGAATCCTCGACGTTTGGACGAGGATCAATGTCTGTCTACAAAATAAAGCAGTTGCCGACGAGGCGGCCAGGCAGTTGCAACGCATTGGCTACCGCGACGCTTCATTTGTCCAATTGATGTCCACTCACTGATAGGAATCGTATGGCCCAGACTATTCCGCAACGCCTCGTATCGATTACCGTCGTCGGCACCGATGACCGCTCGTCCGTCGTGTACACCTATTCGTCGCCGATCACCGGCCTCAGCTATAACAACGCGCCGGTCTGCGACATCGAGTCCAACCAGCCCACGTATTCGCTGTTCGTGCTGGATTATGTATCGACGATGAACGGCTGGGTCATCGTCGACACCACGCCGCGCGGCGATTCGCCCGTCCTGTCCCAGGTCCCGGGCGCGTACAACCTGTCGATCCTGACCTTCAATCCGCACACGAGCCAGGACACCTATAGGTTCTACATCAATTACCGCAACACGATCACCGGCGCGAAGATCTCGATCGACCCGCAAGAAGGCAATATTCCCCGTTGATCGGCGTCCGCTGATCAGTTCGTGGCCAGGTAGCCCTGCAGCCTGTCGCAGATCGCCCTGGCCAGTTCTTCCTGCAATTGCATGCCGAGCGCGCCGCTGCAGTCGACCTGCGACAGCCACGCGATCTGGCCGGCGGCAGCGTCGACGACCCGCATTGAGGCGCGCACATGGTTCTCCTCGATGCGGATGCTGCCCTCCAGCCGCTGCGCTGCGCCCGCGTTGGCACCGGCGGACCAGATGCCGCGGGCCGTGGCGGGCAGCTCGATGCGGTTGCCGAACGCCTGGAACAACCTGGCGCCCAGCTCCTCGTCCACTCCTGACACGAAGGCTTCTCCCCGCTGCGCTGCGCTGAGGTTGCGCAGCGGCGCCAGCGCGAGCCGCGCCTGGCGTGCCGGCGCGGGCGACGGCGGGCATGCCGATATGACGGGCACATAACTTCCCGGCGGGACCGCGATGCGCACCGCATGCCGCCCCTCCGCTGCCGCGTAATGGTCGGCCAGGCGGCTGCGCAGCCGTCCGACCTGGACCCGGACGACGGGGTCCAGCAAGGTGTCGTACGAGCGGCTGTCGCGCCGGAACACGGCCAGGCCGATCGCGCGTTCGCCGATCTCCGCTTCCTGGCCGGCGAGCTTTTTTTCGACCAGGTGGATCAACAGATCGCGCATCCGCGGCGCCCGCGCGAACAGCGGGCTGGTCAGCACTGACTGCACTTCCTGGCGGACCAGGTCCGGCGTGGGCGCCGGCGCGCCCTCGTTCATCGGCAATTCCACACGAGCGTTCAATCCATCCCCCATTTTGTAGATGTTTTGTCAGAAAGCTGTTGCATCCTGGAAAACACTCTAGTCCCGGGAGCTGCACGGTTGCCTTACGATCGTCTTACGGGCGCAAAAGCCACGCCGGTAAGGTATCTTGCGCAGGCAGATGGCGACGCTCCACGCGCGATGACTGGGCGGTTTGCAGGCCGTTCGTGCGCAATGATGTGGATTTAATGAAAAAGCCCGCCGAAGCGGGCCTAGGGATGACAGCAAGCGGCTCAGCGGCTGGCCGTCGCCGGGGCAGCCAGCGTGGCCGGTGCCGCGTTCTTCACGTACTTGTCGAACCAGCGCAGCATTTCGTATACCAGCTGTTCGTTCGACTCGCGCGCCGCGTACCAGTGCGGCTCGTGCGGCAGCATCACCAGGCGCGTGGTGCCGCCGTTGCCGCGGATCGCCTCGTACAGCTTGACCGACTGCAGCGGCGTCGTGCCCGGGTTGGCGTCGTCGCCGCCATGCACGATCAGCAGCGGGGTCTTGAGCTTGTCCGCATAGAAGAACGTCGATGCCTTGGTGTAGACGTCCGGCGCTTCCCACACCGAGCGGCGCTCGTTCTGGAAGCCGAACGGCGTCAGCGACTTGTTGTACGAGCCGCTGGTGGCCGCGCCGGCGCGGAACAGGTCCGAATGCGCCAGCAGGTTCGCCGTCATCAGCGCGCCGTGGCTGTGACCCGTAACGCCTACCCGGTTCGGATCCGTCACGCCCAGGCGTACGGCTTCGTCGACGGCCGCCTTGGCGTTCGCGACGAGTTGCTCGGTGTACGTGTCGTAGGCCTTGCGCGGGTCGCCGACGATCGGGAAGGCGGCGCTGTCGATGATGGCATAGCCCGACAGCAGCAGCAGGCGGTACTGGCGCAGGCGCGTGAACGTCGCCTGAGAACCGGTGGTCTGGCCGGCCTTGGACGCGTCCGCATAATCGAGCGGATACGCGTTCAGGATGGTCGGCAGGCGCGTGCCTTCCTTGTAGCCCGGCGGCGTGTACAGCGTGAACGACAGGTCGATGCCGTCGGCGCGCTTGTATTTCACGAGACGCTTCTTGATCTGGCGTACCTGCGGCACCGGATCGACCAGGTGGGTCAGCGCCGTGCTGGTCGATGCGTAGGCCGGCTCGCCGGCTGCCGCCGCCGTCGGCGCGCCCACCGTGCGCACGAATGCATTCGGGGTATCAGTGGCCGACTGGTACCAGGTCAGCAGGCGGCCCGTGTCGTTGCCGGCGAAGCCGATGAACTGTTCGTACGACGTCTTATCGCTGCGGAACAGGCGCTCGCCCTGCTTCGTGTTCAGGTTGAACTTGTCGAGGAAGGGACGGTCGCCGTCGGGCGAGGCGCCCATGCCGGACAGGTAGATGGCGTCGCCGTCGACGCGGATCACGGGGAAGCCGTTGGCCAGCTGGCGGCGTACCGGCGTGCCCGGATTGGCATAATGCTCGTCGCTCGACATGTCCCAGATCAGGCGGCGCGAGGCTTGCGCGTTGTCGACGTCGATCAGCCAGGTGCGGCGCCACTTGCGGTTGACGTCATAGTCGCCCAGCAGCGCCACGCCCGGCTTCTCGCTCCAGATCAGGCCCGCGTAGCGCTGCTCCGTGCGCGTGATTTCCACGGGCGCCGCGTTGAACGGCGCTTTCAGCATCATCAGCTTGTCGCGCTCTGCCGCCTTGACGTTCGGGTCGCCGCCATCCAGTGCCTCGGCCCAGACGAGCGTCGCCGCCTCGGTCGGACGCCACGTGAAGTTGCGCGGTCCCGTCGGCACGCCGCGGTTCGGCACGCGGTCGGCCAGCGGCAGCGCGGCGATCTCGCGCACGACCGGGTTGGCGCCCTTCTGGCTCGCGCCCTTCAGGTCCCACAGGTCGACCTGTTTCGGGAAGCGGTCGAACGTCGTGACGTAGGAATACGGCGTACGGATCTCGCTTACCACGGCATGGCGGCCGTCCGGCGCCACGTCCAGTTCCTCGTACAGGCCGGGCCTGCCCACCGGCACGACCTTGCCGCTGGCCGCATCGACCAGCGCCAGCTGCGACGTGCCGTAGTAATTGAAGAGTTCCTCGTCATGCCGGTTGCGCAGCGTGTCGCGGTTTTCGTAGGTGCTGCTCTGGCCCTTGGTCCCCAGCGATTCCTGGATGCCCGGACCGTCCGACCCCGGCGGTGCCTCGGGCGGTGCCTTCTGCGCCGCCACCAGCTTGACCAGCAGCGTCTTCTGGTCCGGCATCCACTGCACCTGGTCGCCGAACATCTGGTTCAGGCGCACGCCGGGCAGCTTGCGCACGGCGCCCGTCTTCGCGTCGCCGACCCACAGCTCGACCGCGTCGGCCGCGATGTTCTCGAACGCGAAACGCTGGCCGTCGGCGCTCCAGACCGGGCGGCGCGGGCAGGCGTTGGCCGGCAGTTTCACGGAAGTCTGCTTGCCGTCGGCAACCTGCACCAGGTCGATCGCGCTCACGCAGGGCGGGATGCCGTAGCCGCCCGGGGTATCGTGCTGGGCGCGGTTGCCCGGCTCGATGCGCACGCCGGCCAGGCGCAGGAACGGCGCGGCCACCTTGGCGATCGACGGGTAGTCGTCCATCGTCACCAGCATCAGCCGGTCGCGGGTCGGGCTCAGGGACGGCGTCGGCGGCGCGGGCGCGCGCATGACGTCGAGGATTTCCTTGGGCGGCTGGCTGTAGACGCTGGCGGGGGCGGCGGCAATTGAGGCGGGTGCCGTGGCCTTCGGCGCGGCCGGCGCCGCGGGCGCGATGCAGACCGCGAGCGTCGTGCTCACGAGGCGATGCAACAGGTGTTTTCCCTGCATAGAACTCTCTCCGTTTTATCGAGTGCATAAATACACGCAGAGGGCTGTTCTCCTCACCCGTGACATTTAACCTTGCCATAAAAGTATTTTGATGGCAACGACAAATTTCGTTGGAGAAACCTCAAATATCACGGACAGGACACCCGGCTAGTCCGCGCTCCCCGGACGTCGCCAACGCAGCTGCAGCATGCTTTCCTCCCGGTCGAGCGTAAAGCCGAGCGACGCATACAGGCGCCGGGCACCCGCATTATCCTTGCGCACTGCCAGCGTCACGTCGCGCCCTTCCCGCGCTGCCTGCTCCTGAACGCGGCGCAGCGCTTCGCTGCCGACGCCGCGCCTGCGCGCCTGCGGCAGGACCGCGATGTCGACCACGCGCAGCGCATCGCCGGCGACGGCCGTGACCAGCCGTCCGACCGGCTTGCCGTCCAGTTCCAGCACGTGGTAGGCGGCGTCGGGATACATGCTGCGAAAGCCCTCGGTCTGCTGCCGCTGCTGCATCGCGACCAGCGCGTCGATGTAGCGCGGGTCGGCGATCATTCCGAGCAGGTCGCTGCGAGTGGCGCGGTACAGGGCGAGGACAAAGGGCTGGTCGGCCGCTTCGACCGGGCGCAATCGCAGGGTGATGAGAGACGGGGCGGTCATGGACTCTGAGTGAACGTTTCCCGGTAGTATATAGTTGCATCGATCGCGCCGGCCCGGCAACCACCATGCCGCTGGCGGGCGCGATCCCCACGTCGAGACAAGGAGCGATCATGGCAACGTTGATTCCGTCCATTGGTGCGTGCGCTTCCCGGATGACGCCGGGGGAGCGCCGCCTCGCGTCCCGCCTCGAGGACAAGCTGGAGGACGACTACCTGTGCTGGTACGACGTGCCGATCGGGCACCGCGCACAGCATCCGGATTTTGTTATCCTTCATCCCAGCCGCGGCTTGCTCGTGCTGGAAGTGAAGGACTGGCGGCTCGACACGATCCATGCCATCGACAAGCAGCAGGTCGCAATCCTGACGAGCGAGGGCATCAAGCACGTGTTGAACCCGCTCGAGCAGGCGCGCCAGTACATGTTCGCCATCACCAACAAGCTCGAACGCGATGCGCAGCTGGTGGTGCATGACGGCCCCCAGCAAGGCCGGCTGCGTTTCCCCTATGGCCATGGGGTCGTGCTCACGCACATCAGCCGTACGCAGTTCAACCGGACGAATATGGGTGAAGTGCTGCCCTCGCACCTGGTCATCTGCCAGGACGAGATGACGGAGGGCGTCGATACGGAGGCGTTCCAGCAGCGACTGTGGGAGATGTTTCCCATCAAATTCAAGACGTTGCTGTCGGTCCCGCAGATCGACCGCATCCGCTGGCACCTGTTCCCCGAAGTGCGCATCGCCGTTCAGCAAGACCTGTTCGACACGCCGGGACAGCAGGCAGTCGAGATCCCGGACGTCCTGCGGGTGATGGATCTGCAACAGGAACAGCTGGCACGCAGCCTGGGCGAAGGTCATCGGGTCATCCATGGTGTCGCGGGCTCCGGCAAAACGCTCATCCTCGGCTACCGTGCCGAGCATCTGGCCAAGTCTTCCCAACGGCCCATCCTGGTCCTCTGCTACAACAGGGCGCTGGCGACCAAGCTGGCCAGCGTGGTGGAAGCGAAGGGACTGCAGGGCAAGGTCAATGTCTCCACCTTCCATGCCTGGTGCGTACGGCAGCTGGACACCTACCACGCGGGCAAGCCCGTCAACAATGGCGACATGAATGCCTTCTTCGAGGCCTGCGTCGAGCGCGTCATTTGCTCCGTCGACCGGAAGCTGATCCCGGCCGCGCAGTACGACGCGATCCTGATCGACGAAGGGCACGACTTCAAGCCGGAGTGGTTCAAGCTCGTCGTCCAGATGATCAGTCCCGCCGCGAATTCGCTGCTGGTGCTGTACGACGACGCCCAGTCCATCTACGGTGGCGCGAAGAAATCCCGGTTTTCCTTTTCCAGTGTCGGCATCCAGGCCAAGGGGCGCACGACCATCCTGAAACTCAACTACCGCAACACGGCGGAGATCCTCGCCGTGGCCCGTGCATTTGCCGACCAGTTGCTCTCGCCCGCCGACGCGGAAGAGGACCAGGCGCCGACGGTGCTGCCGATGAGTGCCGGACGACGCGGGTCGAAACCGCTGCTCGTCAAGCTGCCGACGCTGCGGGACGAAGCGGCGTTTCTCGCCGACCGCTTGGTGGAGGCCAACAGGACCGGCCTGCGCTGGGCCGACATGGCGATCATCTACCGGAACGCCGGCATTGCCCACAAACTCGCCGACGTCCTCGCCCGCAAGGGCATCCCCTTCCAGTGGCCGACTGCCAGAGGGCACTCCTATTCCCCCTCGCACGACAGCGTGACCTTGATCACCATGCACAGCAGCAAAGGCCTGGAATTCCCGCTGGTGTGCATCCCCGGAATCGGCGCGCCGTCGCGGGAAGAAGGCGATGTGCAGGACGAAGCGCGCCTGCTGTACGTGGCCATGACAAGGGCCACGCACGAGCTCTTCATGACGCACAGCGGCACGTCGGCGCTGTCGGACAAGCTCGCACGCGCGATGGGCGTCCTGCAAACCCTGTAACGTGCGCGCCCGGTCGATTGCAGGCAGGCGCCAGGAACGGCGGGCCGGCTGCTACTTCTTCATGCGCGCATTCACGACCTTGCGAAACTCCGGCTCGGGCACGAAGCCGTCGCGGTTCGGCATCGCGACCTTGGGCAGGCTTTGCCGGTCCAGCACCGTGTTCGCGGGCACGATGCCGTTCGCGTTCAACAGGTAGGCCGCGAGCGCGTAGTAATCGCTGTCGGACAGCGATCCGGGCGCCTGGTAGGGCATGGCGCGGCGGATGTAGTCGTACAGCGTGGTGGCGTACGGCCAGTAGCTGCCCACGGTCTTGACCGGATGGTCGGTGGCGAGGCTGCCGACGCCGCCCACCAGGCGGTCGTTGATGCCGCCCACGCCGCCCACGCCATGGCATGCCGCGCAGTTGTCGTTGAACAGCTTCGCGCCCTGGGCGACGCTGCCCTTCCCCTCCGGCAGGCCGGTACCGTCGGGCTGCACGTCGATATTCCACGACTTGACCTCCGCCGGCGTGGCTGGACGGCCGAATTGCGGCCGCGATGGCGGGCCGTCGGCCGCATGGACCTGCGCGAAGAGCACCAGCACGGCGCATGCGAACATTGTCTTATGCGAGGACATTGGTCACCTTCCCTTGCGTATCGATGTCCCAGGTCTGCTGGGCGTTGTAGTGGAACAGCGCGTTTTCGCCCATCGAGGCGACGAATGCCGCGCGGGTCGGCTGCACGAAGCCCTTGTCGTCGGTGGCGCGGCTGACGATGCGCGCCGGCTTGCCGTCCCAGGTCCAGTCGGCGTCGAAGCGCACCTGCGCCTTGTGCAGCACGGGGGGATTGATGCCCGCCGCGCGCCAGCTGGCGCCGCCGTCCGTGCTCACCTCGACCTTGACGATCTTGCCGCGGCCGCTCCAGGCCAGGCCCGTGATGCGGTTGTAGCCGGGGCGGATGCGCATCGTGCCCGACGGCGCCGTGATGACCGAGTTGACTTCCTGGTAGAGCTGGAACTGGCGCGCCTTCCCGCTCGGCAGGAGCTGGGTGTAGCGGTCCGTCTCCCAGCGCGTCATGGTGGGCCGGTCGCCGAACTTGAGCCGGCGCAGCCACTTGATGCTGAGGTTCCCCTCCATGCCCGGTACGAACAGCCGGATCGGGAAACCGTGGGCCGGCCGCAGCGGCTCGCCGTTCTGCGCATAGGCGACGAACACTTCGTCGAGAATCTCGTCGGTGAGCGGAATGCTGCGCGCCACCCCGGCCGCGTCGCCACCCTCGGCCAGCATCCAGGTCGACGCGGGGTCGGCGCCGACCAGGTCCATCAGGTAGGCCAGTTTCACGCCTGTCCATTCGTGCATGCTCACCAGGCCGTGCGTGTCCTGCACCGTCAAGCCGGGATCGGCCTTCTTCCAGTTTTCCCACCCGTTGCCCGAGCACTCCATGAAATGGATGCGCGACACCGACGGCATCGCGCGCAGGTCGTCGACGGACAGCACGAGCTCCCTGCTCGTCATGCCATGGATCAGCAGGCGGTGCCTGGCCGGGTCCAGGTCGGGCGATCCGGAATGGCTACGCTCGTAGTGCATGTCGGACGGCGTGATGGTGCCGGACAGCTTGTCGAGCGGCGTCTTGGAATTGATCGCGAGGCCCAGGTCCACCTTCAACCTGCCGGGAGCCGCTTCCAGCACCCGGTCCAGGTGCACGTACTGCGAACGCTCGCTCACCGGGCCCACCGGCGCGCCGAGCGCCCGCTGCGGCACGTCGGCCAGCGTCTCGGCCAGAGTTCCGGCCAATGCGGGCGCCGCCAGCATGCCGGCACCGGCGGCGCCCAGGAACTTGCGCCGCGTGAGGACGGCGCTGGCGCCCAGCAGCGCCTGCTTTTCCTTGTCACTGATCGTCATCGATTGTCTCCATGGGATAAAAATGCATAAGGCTGCTTCAATGGCTTACCGGCGGCTGCACCACCGCGGCAAGCAGCTTTTCGGCAGGCGCAAGACGTTCCGTCATCCCCGCCGGCAGGCCGTGGCGGCCCTCCAGGCTCGAGACCGGCTCGTACACCAGCCAGGTCGTGCCCTGCTCGTCCTCGCGCACGAGCACCTTGAGCGGCAACTCCAGCGCGAAATCGGGTGCCGCCTGCATCAGCGGGGTGCCGCCTTTCGGATTGCCGAAGATGACGACCGTGGCCGGCTGCATGGACAAGCCCGCCGCGCGCGCGCCGGCCTGGTGGTCGATCGTCGCGAAGACGGTCATCCCCTTGCCGGACAGCGTCGTGCGCAGCCGTGCCAGGGTGTCATCGAAGGAATAGGGACTGGCGAGTTTCATGGTTTTCATCTCCTGTGCGGCGGCCGTGGAGGCGCCGGCAACGACAAGGGAAAGGGCAAGGGAAAGGACAAGGACAGCGAGGATGGACGCGCGCAAGGACGTCATGCAGCGCGCGGACAAGGACATATGATTCATCGGTCACCTATGGCGAAGAAAACGGGTTGGACAAACGGGGACTACATGCCGAGCAGGCGGATCAGCGCAAAGCTGGCCGTCCCCAGCCCCAGCAGCGACACGACGACGACCGCCGCCACGCGTGCGCCGGCATGCAGCACGGCGCGCACGTCGACGCCCAGGCCGAGGGCCGCCATCGCCATGATGGTCAGCAGATTCGCCGCCGCACGCGCCGGCCCCAGCGCCGCCTGCGGTATCCAGCCGAAGGAACGCAGCGACAGCAGCACCAGGAAGCCCACGATGAACCACGGCACCATGTGCGATAAGCCGGGCCGGGGCCGTCCATTGCCCTGGCCGAGGAGCGACAAGGCCAGTACCACCGGCCCGAGCATGAGGACGCGCACCAGCTTGACCAGGGTGCCGCTCTGCACGCTGACGGCCGACACGGACGCCGTCGCCGCCAGCACCTGCGGCACGGCGTACACGGTCAGTCCGGCGAGCACGCCGTATTCGACGGCGGTGAGCGACAGCACGTGCACCAGCAGGGGCAGGCCGAGCACCAGCACGACGCCGAGGACTGCCGTGAACGCGATGGAGGCGGTGACTTCGTTGCTGTCCGCGTCGATGACGGGCGCCACCGCCGCGATCGCCGAGTTGCCGCAGATCGCGTTGCCGCACGCAATCAGGATCGCCATCTTGCGCGGCAGTCCGGCAAGGCGTCCCAGCGCATAGCTGAACACGATGGCCAGCACGACGACGGCGGCGATCCCGCCGACCAGCGCGAGTCCGTCGGCCAGCAGCGCGCCCGCGCTGACCGAGGCGCCCAGCAGTACCACCGCGATCTCCAGCAGCAGGTGCGCCCCCATGCGGATGCCGGCGTCGAAGCGCGCATCGAGGCGCCAGAGGGAGCGGATGGCCGTCCCGACGAGGATCGCCAGCACCAGGCTTTCCAGCCATGCCCGCCCGAACAGGAGGACTTCCCCGCGCTCGAGCAGGCAGGCGAGACCGGTCACGCCCGCGCACAGGAGCAGGCCAGGCAATGCTGCGACGAGTTGGTCCCGTCCGCGCTTCATGATTGTTTTCATTTCGAACAGTGAGCGCATATCGATATGCGCATTCTGCCGACATCGCGCGGCGCGCGAACCTGCACAGGCGGAAGGGGCGACGACCCGATCTGCATGACCGGCGCCGCGGGGAGAGGAGGCGCTGCCAGATCCAAAGAAAGTGTTGCGACAGGGCTTGCTCCCGTACATTCGACGCCTATCGGGGCGTGCGGTCTTCGCGCAGTGCCCCATGACCACGAGGAGCATTGCATGAACGCGTTTCCCAAGCACGCCCCGGACATCGCGCCGGGCATGGTGCGACTGCTGGCGACATCCGCCGGCCTGATCGTCGCCAACCTGTATTACGCCCAGACGCTGGTCGGCCCGATCAGCGCCGCCACCGGTCTGTCCGCCGCCGCCGCGGGCCTCATCGTCACGCTGACGCAGGTCGGCTACGCGCTGGGCCTGCTGTTCATCGTGCCGCTCGGCGACCTGGTGGAGAACCGCCGGCTCGTCTTCGTCTCCCTGCTCGTGACGTCGGCCGCGCTGGCTGCCGCGGCGCTCAGCGACAGCGCGGCGCTGTTCCTCGCCGCGTCGCTGGCCATCGGCCTGGGCTCGGTGGCGGCGCAGGTCCTGGTGCCGTTCGCCGCCCACCTCTCGCGCGAGGAAAACCGCGGGCATGTGGTCGGCAAGGTCGTGAGCGGCCTCCTGCTCGGGATCATGCTCGCCCGGCCGGCCGCGAGCCTCGTTGCCGGCCACGCGAGCTGGCACGTCGTGTTCGGCGCCGCCGCGCTGGCAATCTTCGTGCTGGCGTTCGTCCTGCGCGCCAAGCTGCCGCCGCGGATGCCGACGCACCAGCTGTCGTACGGCCGGCTGATCGCGTCGCTGTGGCACCTGCTGGCGACGACGCCCCTGCTGCGCCGGCGCGCCGCCTATCACGCCGGCCTGTTCGGCGCGTTCAGCCTGTTCTGGACCGTCACGCCGCTGGTGCTGGCCGGTCCCCAGTTTCACGTGTCCCAGACGGGCATCGCGGTGTTCGCACTGGTCGGGATGGCGGGCGCCGTCGCCTCGCCGGTCGCCGGGCGCCTGGCCGATGCGGGCCATACGCTGACGGCGACGGCCGCCGCGCTCCTGCTGGGCATCGCCGGCTTCGCGCTGCAGCTGTTCCAGCCGGCCTCGCGCCCGCTCGCCATCGGCGTGCTCGTCGTCGCGTCGATCGTGCTCGACATGGCGGTCGCCGCCAACCTGGTGCTGGGCCAGCGCGCCATCTTCACACTCGGCGCGGAGGTGCGCAGCCGCCTGAACGGCATCTATTTCGCGCTGTTCTTCGGCGGCGGCTCGCTCGGCTCCGCGCTCGGCGCCTGGATCCACGCCCATTACGGCTGGCATGCCGCGCTGCTGACCGGCATGGCCTTCCCGGCCGCCGCCCTGCTCTACTGGGCCGGCGAACTGCGCGGCCAGCCGGCGCTGTCGCGGAGCGCACCATGAGCGGGACCGCTGCGCCGCGCGCGCTGATCATCGGCGGCTCGCTCGGCGGCTTGCTGAGCGCCGTCCTGCTGCGCGCCATCGGCTGGCAAGTCGACGTGTTCGAGCGCTCGCCGCATGCGCTGGACAGCCGCGGCGGCGGCATCGTCCTGCAGGCCGATGTGCTGCACGCGTTCCGCTACGCCGGCATCAGGCACGGCACGCTGGGCGTGGCCTCGGGCGACCGCATCTTCCTCGACCGCGCCGGCAATGTCGTGCAGCGCACCTGGCAGCCGCAGACGCAGACGTCCTGGAACATGCTGTACGAGACGATGCGCCGGGCGCTGCCCGACGACTGCGTGTATTCCGGCGCGACGCTGCTGCACGTCGAGCAGCAGGGTGAGCGGGTGCGCGCCCATTTCGCGGACGGCCGCAGCGAAGAAGGCGACCTGCTCGTCGGCGCCGACGGCGCCCGCTCGACCGTGCGTGCCCAGCTGCTGCCGCACGTGGCGCCCGCCTACGCCGGCTACGTGGCGTGGCGCGGCCTGGTGCCCGAGCCGGACCTCGACCCGGCTGCGCGCGCCCTGCTGGACGGCGTGTTCGCGTTCCAGCAGGGGGACGACCACATGCTGCTCGAATACCTGGTGCCGGGCGAGGACGGCGCCACGCAGGCGGGCCGGCGGCGCTGGAACTGGGTGTGGTACCGCAAGGTCGATGCGGCCCTTTTGCCCACCCTGCTCACCGACCGCGACGGCCGCACGCACGCGTTCTCGCTGCCTCCGGGCGCCCTGCCGGAAGCGCGCGCCCAGGCGCTGCGCGCGGACGCCGACGCGCACCTGGCGCCGCCGTTCCGCGCCCTGGTGCACGGCACCGCCGAACCCTTCATCCAGGCCATCCTCGACCTGGCCGCGCCGCGCATGCTGTTCGGCCGCGTCGTGCTGCTCGGCGATGCCGCCTCCGTACCGCGGCCCCATACCGCCGGCGGCGCGGCCAAGGCCGCGGCAAACGCCCTCGCGCTGGCCCAGGCGCTGCAGCGCACCGAGGTGCCGCTCGAGCGGCGCCTGCAGGCCTGGGAAGCCGAGCAACTGCGCGCCGGCCGCGCGATGACCGACTGGGGTCGCCAGATGGGCGACCGCATCATGGGCATCGACCGCCACGACACGACCACACTTTCACAAGGAGCAAGACCATGACGAGCCTGTTCGATCCCATCCACCTCGGCGACCTGATCCTTCCGAACCGCATCGCCATGTCGCCCGTCACGCGCGCGCGCTCGGGTCGCGACGGCGTACCGACGTCCGACAACGCCGCCTATTATGCGCAGCGCGCCGGCGCGGGCCTGATCGTCAGCGAGGCCACCAACGTGTCGATCGACTCGGCCGCGTTCGAATTGGCGCCCGGCCTGATCGATGCCGCGCAGACCAACGGCTGGCGCCGCGTGATGGAAGCCGTGCACGCCGCCGGCGGCACGCTGTTCGCGCAGTTGTGGCATAGCGGGCGCGTGAGTTCCTACGCCCTGCTGGACGGACGCGCGCCACTCGCGCCGTCCGCCGTGAACGACGACCTGCGCCTGTTGCAGGCCTACGGCGCGCTGGGCAACGGCTACTACACGCGCATTGCCGCTTCCCCCGCCCGCGCCATGACGGAACCGGAGATCCGCCAGGCGATCGACGCCTACCGCACCGCCGCCCGCCACGCCGCATCCGCGGGCATCGACGGGGTCGAGATCCATGCCGCCAACGGCTACCTGCCGCAGCAATTCCTGTCGCCCCATACGAACCGGCGCGACGATGCGTTCGGCGGCAGCCTGGCCAAGCGCGCGCGCTTCCTGGAGCTGGTGCTGCAGGCGGTGCTCGAAGAGCTGCCGCCGGGCCGCGTCGGCGTGCGCCTGTCGCCGTTTGCCGCCTACAACAACACGCCCGATCCCGATACGGAAGCCACGTACGCCTACGTCGCCCGCTTGCTGGACGCCGCCGGCATCGCCTACATCCACGCGGCCGACACGAATGCCTGGGGCGGCGCGCCGGACATGGACCGCATCCTGCACATCCTGCGTCCCAACTTCGGCGGCGCCATCATCGCCAACGGCGGCCTGGACCCGGGTAGCGGCGCCGCGCTGCTGGCCTCGGGGCGGGCCGACATGGTGTCGTTCGGACGGCGCTTCATCGCCAACCCCGACCTGGTGGAGCGCATCCGCCGCGGCGGGCCGTACAACGAGCCCGATCCGTTCACCTTCTACGGCGGCGGCGCGCGCGGCTACCTCGACTATCCCGGCCTGAAGGATTGAACATGCGATGGAAAACCTTCGCCGGCGCGGCCGCCATCGCAGCCGTCGCCGTTGCCGCCGTCCTCGGCGGCCTGTATGCCTTGACCCGCGCGGCGCCGCTCGCACCGGCCCCCGCACCGCCGCCGCTGCCTTCGGCCGCCATCCTGGCCGCCGGCGCGCGTGTGGTGGCACTGGGCGACTGCATGGTGTGCCACACGGCCGGCGACGGCCCGGCCTACGCGGGCGGGCTCGGGCTACGAACGCCATTCGGCACCATCTACAGCACCAACATCACGCCCGACCCTGAAACGGGAATCGGACGCTGGACGCTGGCGGCATTCCGGCGCGCGCTGCGCGAAGGCACCTCGCGCGACGGCCACCTGCTGTATCCGGCCTTCCCCTATATCCACTACACGCGCATGTCGGACAACGACATCGAGCTCGCCTACCGCTACCTGATGACGCGCACGCCCGTGCACGCGCCGGCGCCGGCCAACGAGCTGCTGTTCCCGCTGAACTTCCGCCCCGTGCTCGCGTTCTGGAACCTGCTGTACCTGCGCCCCGGCGATGCCGCCATCCCGGCCCGCCAGGACACGCCCATCGAACGCGGGCGCTATCTGGTCGATACGCTGGGCCACTGCGCCTCGTGCCACAGCGGCCTGAATCTGATGGGCGGCGAACGCAAGCCGCCGTTCCAGGGCGGGAATATCGACGGCTGGAATGCGCCGGCATTGACCCGCCTCGGCACCGGCGCCGCGCCATGGACGCAGGCCGACCTGGTCGAATACCTGCGCGGCGGCCTGGCGCTGGGCCACGGCGCGGCCAAGGGCCCGATGCGTCCCGTGACGGAACGCCTGGCCGGCGTGCCGCGCGAGGACGTCGAGGCGATCGCCGCATACCTGATGTCGATCCAGACCGCGCCGCAAAAACAGTCGGAGCCTCAGCCGCAGGCGCAGCTGCGGTCCGTGGCGGCGGTACAGCCGGATGGCGCCGGCGCCCAGCTGTTCGCGGCCGCCTGCGCCGGCTGCCACGCCGCGCCCGCCCCGATGATGCGCCTGGCGGGCCGCCCCGGCCTGGCGCGCAGCAGCGCGGTCCTGGGCGCCGATCCCGCCAATTTCGTGCAGACCGTCCAGCAGGGCATTCCCTGGGACACCTCCTCGAAAGTCTATATGCCGCCGTTCGCCGACACCCTCGACGACGCGCAGATCGCCCAACTCGCGGCCTACGTCCCTACCGGCATCGCCGCCCAGCCGGCCTGGCACGACGTCGCCGCCACCAGCGCCAAGCTGCGCAAGGAGAACCAGCCATGAGTACCCGCATTACCCTGAACGGCAAGCCGCAGGCCCTGCAATCCGATCCCGCCACGCCCCTGCTGTACGTGCTGCGCAACGAGACGCGCCTGAACGGCGCCAAGTTCGGCTGCGGCATGGGCCAGTGCGGCGCCTGCACCGTGATCGTCGACGGCAAGCCAGTGTTTTCCTGCATTACCCCGCTGGGCGCGCTCGAAGGCCGCGCCGTGCGCACGGTCGAAGGCCTCGGTACGCCACAGCAGCCGGGCCGGCTGCAGGCCGCCTTCATCAAGCACCAGGCGGCGCAGTGCGGCTACTGCATCGCCGGCATGATCATGCGCGCACAGGCGCTGCTCGACCGGAATCCGCACCCGACCGACGACGAGATCCGCAAGCACATGCAACCGAATCTGTGCCGTTGCGGCACCCACCACCGCATCCTCGCGGCGATCCGCGACGTGGCCGGAGGCAAGGCATGAGCCGCCCGGACGACGCACGCAGGGCCTTCCTGAAACGCGGCGCACTGATCGTCGGATTCTCCCTGCTGCCGGCAGTGGCGCGCGCGGAACTGAGTGCCCTCGGCCTGCCGCCGCTGGTCGACGCGCGCCTGCCCGGCAGCCTGAAGAATACGCCGCTGCTGGACGCCTGGATCCAGGTGGCGCCCGACGGCAAAGTCACCGTCTGCAGCGGCAAGGTGGAGCTGGGTACGGGGATGCGTACGGCCCTGATGCAGGTCGCCCTCGAACAACTGGAGCTCGAACCCGCCGACATACGCTTCATCGGCGGCGACACCCTGCTCACGCCCAACGAAGGCTTTACGGCGGGCAGCCACAGCGTGGCCGACAGCGGCACCGCCCTGCTGCATGCCTCGGCCCAGGTGGCGGCCCTGCTGCGCGCCGGCGCGGCCGCGCAGTGGCAGGTGGATGCGGACGCCGTCACGCTGCGCGCCGGACGCGCCGTCGCCGCGGACGGGCGCAGCATGCACTACGGCGACGCGGTCAAGGGGCTGCGCACGCCCGGCCTGCACCGCAATGCGAGCGCCACGTCGCCGCTGCGCGATCCGGCGCGCTACCGCCTGATCGGCAAGCCGGTGCCGCGGGTCGATATCCCGGCCAAGGTCACCGGAGGCGTCGCCTACGTGCAGGACATGCGCCTGCCCGGCATGCTGCATGCGCGCGTCGTGCGCCCGCCCCGCCCCGGCGCGCGCCTGGTCTCGGCCGATCTGGCGGCAGTGCGGCAGATGCCCGGCGTGCGCCAGGTCGTGCGCGACGGCAGCTACCTGGCCGTGCTGGCGGACGACGAATGGCGCGCCGTGAGCGCGATGAACGCGCTGGCGGCGCAAGCCCGCTGGGAAGGCGGCGCCGTACTGCCGAAGCCCGAGGACATCCATGCGACCCTGCAGCACCTGCCGGCCGAGGACCTGGTCATCCTGGAGCGCGGCCGCATCCGGCCGAGCGCCGGCCGCAGCGTCGCGGCGCGCTACACCAAGCAATACGTGCTGCACGGCGCGATCGGCCCCTCGTGCTCCGTCGGCCACCTGGCCGACGGCATCCTCACCATCTGGACGCACACGCAGGGCGTGTACCCGCTGCGCGCGGCGCTGGCGGAACTGGTGCGCATGCCCGTCGAGCGGGTGCGCTGCATCCACACGGAGGGCTCCGGATGCTACGGCCAGAACGGCGCCGACGATGTCGCCGCCGATGCCGCCCTGCTGGCCTGCGCCGTGCCGGGCACACCGGTACGCGTGCAACTCATGCGCGACCAGGAGAACCTGTGGGAGCCGTATGCGCCGGCGATGGTGACGAGCGTGCGCGCCGCGCTCGATGCGAACGGCCGCGTCGACCAGTGGCAGTACGAGCTGTGGAGCGGCTCGCACAATGAGCGGCCGGGCAATGCGGGCAAGCTGGTGCCGGCGTGGCTGCTCGCCAAACCGATCGCACCGTCGCGCTCCGAGCCGATGCTGCAACCGGAAGGCGGCGGCGACCGCAACGCGCTGCCCCTGTACGACATCCCGAACGCCCACGTGGTCAACCACTTCCTGCCGGTGACGCCGCTGCGCACGTCGGCCATGCGGTCGCTGGGCGCGCACCTGAACATCGTCGCCATCGAAAGCACCTTCGACCAGCTCGCGCAACTGGCCAACGTCGATCCCGTGCGCTTCCGCCTGGACCACCTGAGCAGCCAGCCGCGCGCGCAAGCGGTAGTAAAGCGCGCCGCCGACATGTTCGGCTGGCAGCCGGGCGCCCGGCTGGCGCGCAACCGCGGCGTCGGCTTCGGCTTCGGCCAGTACAAGAACCTGATGGCCTACGTCGCCATCGCCGTCGAGCTGGAATACGACCCGGACCGCAACGACGTGCGCATCCTGCGCGTCTCCTGCGCGGCCGACTGCGGCCAGGTCGTCAACCCGGACGGCGCGCGCAACCAGCTGGAAGGGGCGATCATCCAGTCGTCCAGCTGGACCCTGTACGAGCACCTGCGCTACGGCCCGCAAGGCGTCGCGAGCTTCGACTGGAGCAGCTACCCGATCCTGCGCTTCTCCCGGGTACCCGACCGCATCGATGTCGACATTATGGACCAGCCGGGGCAGCCGTTCCTCGGCGTCGCGGAAGCGGCGCAAGCCCCGATGGCGGCCGCGCTGGCAAATGCGCTGGCGCAGGCGAGCGGGATGCGCAGGCATGATCTGCCGCTGCTGGGGCAGGCGTCGTGAGCACCCGTGGCGGCACAAGAACGCCGCCCCGGCGCAGGCCGGGGCCCAATGTCGTGGCGCAGCCGATGCACGCCGCAATTGGGCCCCGGCCTGCGCCGGGGCGACGAGGTCCGGGCTGACGAAGCTATTTCAGCGAGCAGCCGCCTTCGCCCGCGCCGCATGCAGCTTCCGGTAGCTGTCCATCAGGCGATGATGGCGGTCCAGCCCTTCCAGCTGCATGCTGGTCGGCGTCAGGCCGAAGAAACGCACGCTGCCGTCGACGGAGCCCAGCGCCGCATCCATGCGTGCGTCGCCGAACATGCGGCGGAAGTTGACGACGTAGTCGTCCAGTTCCAGCTCGTCGTCGAGCACGACTTCGAGCACCACGTTCAGCGCCTGGTAGAACAACTTGCGCTCGACGGTGTTGTCGTTGTACTGCAGGAAGGCGCCGACGAGGTCGTGCGCATCCTCGAAGCGCTGCAGCGCCAGGTTGATCAGCAGCTTCAGTTCGAGCACGGTCAGCTGGCCCCAGTCCGTGTTCTCGTCGAACTCGATGCCGATCAGCGTGGCGATGTCCGAGTACTCGTCCAGCTCGTTGTTCTCGAGGCGGTCGAGCAGCGCGGCGAGCGCGTCGTCGTCCAGGCGGTGCAGGTTCAGGATGTCTGCGCGGAACAGCAGCGACTTGTTGGTGTTGTCCCAGACCAGGTCCTCGACCGGATACACTTCCGAGTAACCCGGCACCAGGATGCGGCAGGCCGTCGCGCCCAGCTGGTCGTACACGGCGACATAGACTTCCTTGTCCATGTCGGCCAGGATGCCCATCAGCGTCGCGGCTTCCTCGGCGTTCGCGTTCTCGCCTTCCGCCGTGAAATCCCACTCGACGAAGTCGTAGTCGGCCCTGGCGCTGAAGAAGCGCCACGACACGACGCCGCTGGAATCGATGAAGTGTTCGACGAAGTTGTACGGTTCGGTGACGGCATTGCTTTCGAAGGTAGGCTGCGGCAGGTCGTTCAAGCCTTCGAAGCTGCGGCCCTGCATCAGTTCCGTCAGGCTGCGCTCCAGCGCCACCTCGAAGCTCGGGTGGGCGCCGAACGAGGCGAACACGCCGCCCGTCTTCGGGTTCATGAGGGTCACGCACATGACCGGGTATTGCCCGCCCAGCGACGCGTCCTTGACCAGCACGGGAAAGCCCTGCTCTTCCAGGCCCTGGATGCCGGCCACGATGCCCGGGTACTTGGCCAGCACTTCCTGCGGCACGTCCGGCAGCGCGATTTCGCCCTCCAGGATCTCGCGCTTGACGGCACGCTCGAAGATCTCGGACAGGCACTGCACCTGGGCCTCGGCCAGCGTGTTACCGGCGCTCATGCCGTTACTGGCGTACAGGTTCTCGATCAGGTTGGACGGGAAGTACACGGTATCGCCGTCCGACTGGCGCACGAACGGCAGCGACACGATGCCGCGCTCCACGTTGCCGGAATTGGTGTCGATCAGGTTCGAGCCGCGTAGCTCGCCGTCCGGATCGTAGATCGCCATGCTGTAGGCGTCCAGCATCTCTTCCGGCACCGCGTCGCCCGGACCCGGCTTGAACCAGCGCTCGTTCGGGTAATGCACGAATGGCGCATTGGCGAACTCTTCTCCCCAGTAGGCGCCCGCATAGAAGTGGTTGTTGCTGATGCGTTCGATGTATTCGCCCAGGGCCGAGGCCAGCGCGCTTTCCTTGGTCGCGCCCTTGCCGTTGGTGAAGCACATCGGCGAATGCGCGTCGCGGATGTGCAGCGACCAGACGTTCGGCACGATATTGCGCCAGGATGCAATCTCGATCTTGATGCCCAGGTTGGCCAGCAGGCCCGACATGTTGGCGATGGTCTGTTCCAGCGGCAGGTCCTTGCCCGGGATATAGGTGTGCGTGCCGCCGGCCGGCTGCAGGGTCAGCAGCGCCTGCGCGTCCGCGTCCAGGTTCGCCACTTCCTCGATGACGAACTCGGGGCCCGCCTGCACGACCTTCTTGACCGTGCAGCGCTCGATCGAGCGCAGGATGCCCTGGCGGTCCTTGTCCGAGATGTCCGGCGGCAGCTCGACCTGGATCTTGAAGATCTGCTGGTAGCGGTTTTCCGGGTCGACGATATTGTTCTGCGAGAGGCGGATGTTCTCGGTCGGGATGTCGCGCGTATTGCAGTACAACTTCACGAAATACGCCGCGCACAGGGCCGACGAGGCCAGGAAGTAATCGAAAGGACCCGGCGCGGAACCGTCGCCCTTGTAGCGGATCGGCTGGTCGGCAATGACCGTGAAGTCGTCGAACTTGGCTTCGAGACGCAGCTTGTCGAGAAAGTTGACCTTGATTTCCATGTTGGCACTCGCCTGCAATACAAAAGCCGGCCAGTATGCCACGACTCGTCGCCGGATCAAAGCCGGACCGCGCTCTCGATCGATGCGCCTGGCCGTGCGCCCCCCGATGAGCAACACATCCTGTTGTTCGCGCGTCGCCAGCTCGACGGTGTCGCCCGTTTCCGGCGCCACCAGGGTGCGGCTCCCCGTCGGCACCAGCGGCGTGGCGCCGATGTCGGGCATGACGAGGCTCCACGCCGTGCCGTCGAAGCGCAATTCATAGCGGTTGGCAAAGCGCCCTTCGAACCGGTCCAGCCGCCAGGCGCCCAGGTAGCGCCGTGCCGCCGCCGCATCCAGCACGCCGCGCTCGGCGATCCTTGGCTTGAAGTCCGGCCAGCCGTAGGCGGCCGCCACGGCCTTGACGATTTCGCCGCCCAGGTAGGAGCCGTTGTCGCCGTCGGTCAGGACGACGACGCCGTCGCCGCTGTCCAGGTACATCGCATACGTGCTCTTGAAGCCGGCGTTGCCGCCCGAATGCTGGAAGCGCCTGTGCTCCCCTTCTCCCACCACGAACACGCCCTGGGCGTAATTCTCCAGGCCGGGGCGCAGGAAGTCGCGTGCCTCGTCCTGGGCCAGGAATGCCGTCCCCGTCTTCCACGATTGCCGGATGCCGATGGCGAAACGCGCAAGATCGCTCGCCGTCGTCCACAATCCCGCCGCCGCCAACTCCGGATAGATGCGGGCGCCTCCCTCGACCTCGCTGCCGTCCGCGTAGTGGCCGCGGGCCCAGTTGCGTTCACCGGCCGGCAACGGTTGCGCGAAGGTGCTGCGGCGCATGCCGAGCGGTTGCAGCACCTCTTCCTGCATCAGCCGGGCGAACGGGTCCCCCGCGCAATGCGCGAGCGCCAACTGGGCAATCGTGTAGCCGCCGCCGGAATAGGCGTAGGCGCTGCCCGGCACGGTCTGGATGACGACGGCCGGCGTGGCCGACGGCGGCGTGCCGTCGAGGATCTGCGTGACGGTGGCGACGGGCACCGCGGCCGGGTAGCCGGGAAAACCGGACACCGTCGCGCCGGCCGTGTGGTCGAGCAGCGCGCGCAGGGTCACCGGGTACGCGGCGTCCTGCTTCCCGGCCGGCAGGCGCCACGGGCCCAGGCAGGCGTCGACCGGCGCGTCCAGCTGCACCTTGCCCGCGCGCGCGAGGCGCTGGGCCAGCACGCCGGTGACGCCCTTGCTGATCGACGCCGCCTGGAACAGCGTGCCGGTATCGGCCGGTTGCGCGCCGGGCACGGCGAATACGCCGGCCCAGGCGATCCTGGCGTCGCGGATGACGGCGACGCTGACGCTGGCGACGCGGTAGCGGCGCAGGCGCGACTGGATGTCGAAGGTGGGAACCTGCTCCCCGGCGATCGCGACGCGCGGCCGCAAGCCGCCCGCGATGTGCGCGGCGGGATCATGGTCGCCGACGCCCGCGGCCGGCGCGGCGCACCCGGCACAGAGGAGCGGGACGAGCAAGCCGGCTGCCAGGTGTTGTCGATATTGCATCGAATCCCTTCCGTCCTTGTCGATATTGAACGATACCGCATTGCGAGGTGCCGGTGCGGACATTGCGACGGAATGCAGCCTGCGCGGTGCGGGCCGCGCACGCACCCAATCGAAATCAGGATTCGGGAGGAGTACAATGGGCCGCCCCTGACGCCTCGACCACGATGCCCACGTATATTGCGCTCCCTCGTCCGGCGCCCGATCGTCGATCTGGCATGGGGGGTGCGCGCCGCAACTTGGCTGCCCGAGGCTGCTTCGACAGCCCGGCGGAGTGCCGGCCATGACCGCATTCGACGGCATCGCGCCGCAGGCTGCGCACCAGCGGGAACGCGCGATCCTGCTCGTCAACGACGATCCCGGCACCCTGTTTTCGCTGCGCGCCGTCCTCGGCGATCTCGACGCCGAAATCGTCACGGCCGGCTCCGGGGAACAAGCGCTGCAACGCCTCCTCAGGCAGGATTTCTGCGTCATCCTCATGGACGTCAAGATGTCGGGGCTCGACGGCTTCGAGACGGCCCGCCTCGTGCGTGCGCGCCCGCGGACGCGCAACACGCCGATCGTGTTCCTGACCTCGCACCGCGCCAGCGACCTCGATCGCACCCGCGGCTTCGAGGTCGGCGCCAGCGACTACGTGTTCATGCCGGTGGCGCCCGAGGTACTGAAGGCGAAGATCCAGGCCTTTGTCGACGATGCCAGGATCCCGTCCCTGGTCCCCCAGGGCGACCGCGTCCGGCGCCAGTTCGAGCGGGCGCCGGGGGGCGCTGCCGCCAGGCTGCCGTCGTGCGACGACGGTGAAGCACGCGCCACCACCACGGACGTCGAGCGCCTGATTCTCGATCACGCAGGCGACTACGTCGCGCTGCTGGACGCATCCGGCGCCCTCGTCTACACCAGCCCAAGCTACTGCACGGAATTCGGCGCAGCCATCCTGCAGGGCGCGCGCTACACGGAGATCGTGCACGTCGACGACCGCGAACGCGTGCGCACCCTGATCGACCATCCGCCGCCGGGAGAGTCGCACTGGCGCCTGCAATACCGGGTGCTGGGCCGCAGCGAGCGCGTGTTCGAGTCGGACGCCAACCTGGTGCGCGCGCCGTCGGGCGCCGTCACCCAGCTGGTGGTGGTATCGCGCGACATCACCGAACGCAAGGAAATGGAAGCCTATGTGCTGCACCAGTCCTTCCACGACAGCCTGACGGGCCTGCCGAACCGCCTGCTGCTGCTCGACCGCCTGAGCCAGGCGACCGTGCACCGGGAACGCCTGCATGCGCAGGTGGCGGTACTGTTCCTCGACCTCGACCACTTCAAGGAGGTCAACGACTCGCTGGGCCATGCGGCCGGCGACCGCCTGCTGCAGGTCGTCAGCGAGCGCCTCGTCGCCAGTGTGCGCGAGGGCGACACGGTGGCGCGCGTGGGCGGCGACGAATTCGTGGTCATGCTGGTCGAGCTGCACCAGCTGGCCGACGCCGCCCTGGTGGCCGAAAAGATCATCGCCACCGTCTCTTCCGCCTGCCAGATCGAGGGCAGCGAACTGCACGTCACGCCCAGCATCGGCATGGCCATCTTCCCCGAGAACGGCGGCGACCCGGACACGCTGCTGCGCAACGCCGACATCGCCACGTACCACGCCAAGCACGACGGCGGGGCCGGCTACTGCTTCTTCGCGCCGGAGATGCAGGAAGCGGCCAGCCGCCGCCTGGCCCTGGGCACTGCGCTGCAGCGGGCCATCCGCGACGGCGAGTTCGTCATGCATTACCAGCCGAAGGTGAATGCGGCCAGCGGCGCCATCATCGGCTTCGAGGCGCTGATCCGCTGGCCGCAGGCCGACGGCGCACCGATCCCGCCCAGCCTGTTCATCCCGATCGCCGAGGAAACCGGACGCATCGACGCGATCGGCGCGTGGGCGATCCAGCAGGTGGCCGAGGAATTGCAGCGACTGGCCGCGCTGGGCTTCGACGACATCCCCATCGCCGTCAATGTCTCCGCCCTGCAGTTCCGGCGCGAGGACGTGGCACGCAACCTGAGCGCGGCGGTGGCATCGAAACACGTCCGCCCGGACCTGCTCGAAGTGGAGCTGACCGAGTCGGGCGTCATGAACAACCCGACCCAGGCGATCGAGACCCTGCACCAGATCCACGCGCTGGGCATGACGATCGCGATCGACGACTTCGGCACGGGCTACTCGTCCCTCGCCTACCTGAAGCGCTTTCCGATCGATAAGCTCAAGATCGATGCCTCGTTCGTGCGCGACCTCGCCACCGACCCCAGCGACGCGGCGATCGTGCGGGCCATCATCGGCCTGGCGCACGTGCTCGATCTGGTCGTCATTGCGGAGGGCGTGGAGACGGCCGAGCAGGCTGCGTTCCTGATCGAGCATGGCTGCGACCAATTACAGGGCAATTATTTCAGTGCCGCGGTTTCCAACGAAGATGCGGTCGCCCTGCTCCGACGGGGTCCATTCAGCATTGCGCACACGACGGGGAGCACACCATGACGACAGGCCAGGCCGAAAGCGAACGGCGCGCCCATGTGCGGCGCGCGAAGGGCCGCCGCGTGCTGGATCTCGATGCCTACGAAAGGCGCGGCCCGCGCATTGGCGCCAATGCCGGGTCCGGGGCCGGTACCGACGGCGTATCGAAGGCGCTGCTGCTCAATGCGCTGATGGCGCTGCGCGCCGGCGACTTCAGCGTGCGCCTGCCGCACGACTGGACGGGCATCGACGGCAAGATCGCGGATACCGTGAACGACATCGTCGCCACCCACATCAAATTGGCCGAGGCGGTCGAACGGGTCTCGGTCGCGGTCGGCAACGAGGGCAAGCTGGGCCAGCGCCTGGTGTTCGACCGGACCGGCGGCGCCTGGGGCGGCAAGATCGACGCCATCAACTCCATGATCGACAACCTGGTGCAGCCGGTACGCGAAGTCGGCCGGGTGATCGGCGCGGTCGCGCGCGGCGTCCTGACGGAAAGCATGGCGCTCGACATCGAGGGCCGCCCGCTGCGCGGAGAATTCCTCAAGAATGCTAACACCATCAACACCATGCTCGACCAGCTGAACAGCTTTTCGAGCGAGGTGGCGCGGGTGGCGCGCGAGGTCGGTACCGAGGGCAAGCTGGGCGGCCAGGCCGACGTGCGCGGCGTGTCCGGCGTGTGGCGGGACCTGACCGAGAACGTCAACCTGATGGCCAACAACCTCACGGGCCAGGTGCGCAATATCGCCGAGGTGACGACCGCCGTCGCGCAGGGCGATCTGTCGCGCAAGATCACGGTCGACGTGCAGGGCGAGATCCAGCGCCTGAAGGATACGATCAACCTGATGGTGGACCAGTTGAACAGCTTCGCCGGCGAAGTCACGCGCGTGGCGCGCGAAGTCGGCACCGAGGGCAAGCTGGGCGGCCAGGCGGACGTGCGCGGCGTGGCCGGCGTGTGGAAGGACCTGACGGAAAACGTCAACCTGATGGCCAACAACCTCACCGGTCAGGTGCGCAATATCGCGGAGGTGACGACGGCCGTGGCGCGCGGCGATCTGTCGCGCAAGATCACGGTGGGCGTGCGCGGCGAGATCCTGCAGCTGAAGGACACCGTCAACATCATGGTCGACCAGCTGAACGGCTTTGCCGGCGAAGTGACGCGGGTGGCGCGCGAGGTCGGCACCGAGGGGCGCCTCGGCGGCCAGGCCGAAGTCAAGGACGTCGACGGCGTGTGGAAGGACCTGACCGACAGCGTCAACGCCATGGCCAGCAACGTGACGGGCCAGGTGCGCAGCATCGCCGAAGTGACGACGGCCGTGGCGCGCGGCGACTTGTCGCGCAAGATCACGGCCGACGCCCGGGGCGAGGTGCTGGAGCTGAAGAACACGATCAACATCATGGTCGACCAGTTGAACAGCTTCGCCGGCGAAGTGACGCGGGTGGCGCGCGAAGTCGGCACCGAGGGCAAGCTGGGCGGCCAGGCCGAGGTGAAGGACGTGTCCGGCGTGTGGAAGGACCTGACCGACAGCGTCAACGCCATGGCAGGCAACCTGACCGTGCAGCTGCGCGACGTGTCGAAGGTGGCCACGGCCATCGCCAGCGGCGACCTGGCGCAGAAGATCACGGTCGAGGTACAGGGCGAGATCCTGCAGATCAAGGACGTCATCAACGTCATGGTCGACCTGCTGAAAAGCTTCTGCGGCGAGGTCACGCGGGTGGCGGTCGAAGTGGGCACCGAGGGACGCCTGGGCGGCCAGGCCGAGGTCGAAGGCGTGTCCGGGGTGTGGAAGGAACTGACGGACAGCGTCAACCTCATGGCCAGCAACATCACCGACCAGGTGCGCAATATCGCCACCGTCACCACGGCCGTCGCCAACGGCGACCTATCCAAGACCATCACGGTCGACGTGCACGGCGAGGTGCTGCTGCTCAAGCAGACCATCAACACGATGGTCGACCAGCTGCGCGGCTTTGCCGGCGAGGTCACGCGCGTGGCGCGCGAGGTCGGCACCGAGGGCAGGCTGGGCGGCCAGGCCTATGTGCCGGCCGTGGCGGGCGTGTGGAAGGACCTGACGGACAACGTCAACCTCATGGCCAGCAACCTGACGGGCCAGGTGCGCAATATCGCCACCGTCACGACGGCCGTGGCCAACGGCGACCTGTCGCGCAAGATCACCGTCGACGTGCGCGGCGAGATCCTGGAGCTGAAGAATACCGTCAACATCATGGTCGACCAGTTGAATGCCTTCGGCGGCGAGGTCACGCGGGTGGCGCGCGAGGTCGGTACCGAGGGCAAGCTGGGCGGCCAGGCCCAGGTGACGGGGGTGTCCGGCGTGTGGAAGGAGCTCACGGACAGCGTCAACCTGATGGCCGCCAACCTGACCGACCAGGTGCGCGGCATGGCCAAGGTGGTGACGGGCGTCGCCGTCGGCAACCTGAAGCAGAAGATGGTGGTGCCGGCCAAGGGCGAGGTGGCGGCGCTGGCGGATACGATCAACGACATGGTCGACACGCTGGCCACCTTCAGCGACCAGGTGACGCGGGTCGCGCGCGAGGTCGGTGCCGAGGGGCGCCTGGGCGGCCAGGCCGTGGTGCCGGGCGCCGCCGGCATCTGGCGCGACCTGGTCGACAACGTCAACGAACTGGCGGCCAACCTGTCGACCCAGGTGCGCGCGATCGGCGAGGTGGCGACCGCGGTGACCAAGGGTGACCTGGGGCGCTCGATCACGGTGGCGGCGCGCGGCGAGGTGGCGGACCTGAAGGACAACGTCAACCAGATGATCCGCAACCTCAAGGAGACGACGGAGCGGAACACCGAACAGGACTGGCTCAAGACGAACCTCGCGCGCCTGAACCGCATGCTGCAGGGCCAGCGCGACATCATGACCGTGTCGCGCCTGCTGCTGTCGGAACTGGCACCCCTGGTCGGCTCGCAGCATGCGGTGCTGTACCTGATGCAGCTGCCGCGCCAGGGCAAGGCCGCTCCCGGCGTGGAGCCCTGGCTCACGCTGACGGCCAGCTACGGCTACCAGGAGCGCAAGACCCTGTCCAAGGACTGGCACCTCGGCGAAGGCCTGGTGGGCCAGGCCGCCTTCGAGAAGCAGCGCATCCTGGTGCGCAATCCTCCGGAGGACTACATCCAGATCGTATCCGGCCTCGGCCAGGCCAGCCCGCGTAACATCGTCGTGCTGCCGATCCTGTTCGAAGGCCAGGTCAAGGCCGTCATCGAGCTCGCCGCCTTCGAGCCGTTCCAGGCGATCCACCTGAAGTTTCTCGACCAGTTGTCGGATGGACTGGGGATCGTGTTCAACTCCATCGAGACGGCATCCGGCACCGAGATGCTGCTGCGCCAGCAGGCGCAACAGCTGGAGGGGGAATTCAAGACGCAACAGGCCGAGCTGCAGGACATCAACGCGGAACTCGAGCGCAAGGCGCACCAGCTGGCGGACCAGAATACGGAAGTCGAACGCCAGAACCTGCAGATCGAGGACGCGCGCAAGAACCTGCAGCAGAAAGCCGAACAGCTGTCGCTCACCTCGAAGTACAAGTCCGAGTTCCTCGCGAACATGTCGCACGAACTCAGGTCGCCCCTGAACAGCCTGCTGCTGCTGGCAGAACAGCTGCGCCAGAACCGTGAACAGAACCTGTCCGACAAGCAGCTCGAGATGGTCAAGGTGATGCACTCGGCCGGGCGCGACCTGCTGCACGTGATCAACGACATCCTCGACCTGTCCAAGATCGAGGCCGGCAGCGCCGCGCTGGACGTCACGGACATCGCGCCGGCGGCGCTGGCTGCCGAGCTCGACCGGAGCTTCCGCTACCAGATCGAGGTCAAGGGACTGAGTTTCCGGATCGATTTCGCATCCGACCTGCCGCCGATACTGCACACCGATGTGCAGCGCGTGAAGCAACTGCTGACGAACCTGCTGTCGAACGCGTTGAAATTCACCACCAGGGGCAGCGTGACGCTGTCGGCAAGCATTGCCCGCGGCGGCTGGACCCGGGACGGGGACGCCCTGGAACGGGCGCCGCAGGTGATTGCCTTCCGTGTCGCGGACACCGGCATCGGCATCCCGCC
Organism: uncultured Massilia sp.; assembly: GCA_963529995.1. Classification (GTDB taxonomy): domain Bacteria; phylum Pseudomonadota; class Gammaproteobacteria; order Burkholderiales; family Burkholderiaceae_D; genus Telluria. The sequence continues at coordinate 391,950 of CAUSCY010000001.1, forward strand.
GGACAAGCGCCAATTGATCTTCGAAGCCTTCCAGCAGGCCGACGCGAGCACGTCCAGGCGCTACGGCGGCACGGGACTGGGCCTGGCGATCAGCCGCGAAATCGCGCGCCTGCTGGACGGCGAACTGGACGTGGCGAGCGAGGAAGGCATGGGCAGCACCTTCACCTTCCTCCTGCCGCAGGGGATGCAGGGAGGGAGGCCGCGCGTGGCGGATGCCGCGACGCTGCCGGAAGCGGTCCTGCCGGCCACGCCCCGGCCCATCGCGGTGCACGCAGCCGGACCTGCGGGCACGAAGCCCCTGCTGCTGGTCATCGAGGACGACCCCGTATTCGCGCGCACGCTCCAGGACATGGCGCATGACCACGGCTTCGATACCATGGTGGCCACCAGCGGCAAGGAGGGACTGCGGCTCGCGCGCCGCGACCTCCCTGCGGCGATCACGCTCGACCTGGAACTGCCGGACATGGATGGCTGGGAGATCGCTGACCAGCTGAAGTCCGATACGGCGACCGGTGCCATCCCCGTCCACGTCATTTCGGTGCGCGACCGTCCCGAGCGCAGCGAACGGCACGGCGTGGCGAGCTTCACCACCAAGCCCGCCGACCTGGCCACGCTGGCGCAGGTATTCTCCGACATGACGACGCGGCTGACGCCGCCGATCCACGTCCTGCTGCTCGTCGGCACCGACCTCGGCAAGCGCGAGGCGATCACCCGCGTGCTGGCCGGCCCCGGCCGCGTATTCGACGCCGTGCCCAAGGCCGCCGAGGCGCTGGCGGCGCTGCGGCGGCACCACTACCAGGGCATCGTCATCGACTTCGAGCGTCCCGACGAGGACGGCATGGCACTGCTGCACGACATCCGCGGCGACCCGGCACTGGCCCACCTTCCCGCCGTCCTGTACGTCGAGCACGCGCTGGACGCCGCCACGCTCGAGCAGGTCGCCCGGCTCGATGCCGCCGTCTTCGGCCAGGACGGCAAGCCGCTGGCCGATCAAACGGCCGCCGTCGCGTCGTTCCTGCAGCGAGTCAAGGCAGGCATGGCGGTACTGTCGTCGGGTCCGCCCGGCCCGGCCGTGCAGGCCGTGGCCGACGACGTCCTGCGCGGCAAGTGCGTGCTGATCGTCGACGACGACATCCGCAACCTGTTCGCCCTGACCGGCGTACTCGAAAACGCGGGCATGGACGTCAGCGCCATCGAATCGGGCCAAGCGGCCCTCGAGCAGCTCGACAGCCACCCAGGCATCGACATCGTCGTCATGGACATCATGATGCCCGACCTGGACGGCTACGAAGCGACGCGCCGGATCCGCGCCGACCCGCGCTTCGCCCGCCTGCCGATCATTGCGCTGACCGCCAAGGCCTTGCTGGAAGACCGGTCCATGTGCCTGGCGGCCGGCGCCTCCGACTATGCATCGAAGCCCGTCGACACGGAACAGTTGCTGGCACAGATGCGCGTGTGGCTGGCCGGGCAGCCGCCGGAACAGCAACCCGCCGCGTAAACATGCGGGCGGCGCGGGGCGGGAGCACGGTCGTCACAGGAAGGACCTGGCCTGGGACAGGATCGTGTCGCACGCCTTTTTCTTGAGATCGGACGTCAGGCCGCCCCCTTCGCCCCCCTCCCCGCCGCCCAGGTCCAGCAGGTTGCCGTTGGCCCCATGCAGCAAGCCCTTCTGGCCGTCGCTGTAGCCGCGGTCCTCGGTCCGGGCGCCGCCGGGCAGCTTGTTCATCAGCTTGTCCTGCACCGACGTCGCCCCTGCCCCGCTCAGGTAATTGTTGCCAATGCAGTACTGCAGCAGCCCGGCGACATTGCCCATGCTGCCGGACGCCATGGGAGCACTCGCCATGCCGGCCAATCCTTTCAGGTCGCCGCTGCCCTTGCCCAGCATGCCCTCGAGCTGGGCGGTCGCGTTCGCCGCCGGCAGCATGGCCGCCAGCACCAGTCCCGCACATCGCCACATCGGACGCTCCTTCATGTCGACCTCCGCACAGTGTTGTCGTCAATGCTCGGACAGCCGCAGGGGATGCACAATTGGCCCTTGGCCTATCGGACCTTGCTCATGCGACCTTGGTCCAATTGCTCATGCGCGCTGGTCGTGGTGTCCTGTCCCGGCAAAAGAGACATCGCCATGAGACCCCACAGCAAGTGCGCCATCGTCTTCGCGCTATGCCTGCCATTCCTGAACGGCTGCGCTACCAGGCCGCCGATGGACGACGGCCGCCCTCTGAATGCCGAGATGGTGGCAGACATGCGTGCCTTCGGCGACGCCGCCATCGCACTGCGGCCTGCCATCGTGCGCTCCGCCTTCGCGGCCGACAGCGGCTGCGACAACCAGTACGAACTGCCTTTCGATGCGATGACCACGTACGGCATCGACGATGACGATACCCGGATCGCCTGGCTGCGGGCGCTCGGCCTGGACGAACAACTGACCGTCATCGCGGCCGACCGCGCCTCCGGCCTGCGCGCGGGCGAGATCATCACCGCTGTGGAAGGCGATGGAAGCGGCAACAAGCTCGAGCTGGTGGAACGCCTGATCGATGCGCGCGACCGCGGCGAACCCTTCGAGGTCACGCTCGATTCCGGCGAGCGGGTGACCGTGTCCCCGCTCAGGCTGTGCCGGGGCTACGTACTGATCGCGCCGCCGCTCGAACCCGCGCTGCAGCGCTACCACTGGACCAAGTCCGTGCACCCGCTCGAGCTGTTCCAACACCCGCTGACCGCCGACGAAGCCCAATGGATCGTGCTGTGGACGCAAGGGCTGTCCGAACAGGGCGGTGCCCGCATGAAGACCTATGCCTTCGTGGTGGGCAGCGTCAAGTGGCTCTCGGTGGTGGGCATCGGCATCGCCGCCAGCAGCGCCGCGGCCTCGGCGCGCGCAGCGGCCGGCGCCGCGGGAACGTCGGCGACGGGCCAGGTGGCCGCTACCCAGCTGGCCGGACAGGCCATGTCGCTGATGGCGCAGTCGGCGGCGAACAGGGCAGCCCTGTCCGGCGTCAGCGGCGTCGCGGCGGGGGTGTTCGACCAGGCGGACAAGTGGGCGTTCGACAATATGCTCCGGCTCGGCATGGATCCGCGCGCCGGGCTCAGGCTGCACGAGAAGCTGGTGGCGCAAGGGGCGGCGGGGAATGCGTTCCTGCTCGATGCGCAGCGGCTCAGGAACATGCGGGCGCTGGTGGCGGGCCTGGCCGGCAGCACGCAGGCGGCGAGCGCTGCCAGGTCGACGGCCCGGCTTCAGAAATAATAGCCGGCCTGCAGATTGATCCGGCGCGTGAACCCGTCATGCGCGGCCGACGTCGATGCCAGCCCGCCGCCGTCCGGCGACAAGTACGGGTGGTGCTTGCCGAACATGAGGTCGAAGTAGAACGACCACTTCCCGGACGAAAAGCTCATGCCCGTCACGTTTTGCACGGAATCCTTGTACGCAGTGTTCCGCTTGTGCAGCACGCTGTAGTCGTTGTAGACCCTGAATCCGCTGAAGGGACCCAGGCGGCCCGGGATGTCGTAGCTGATGTTGGCGATATGGATGTCGCCGCTCGACGCCACCGGATACGGATAGCCGAATCCGCCCAGCATGACGAAGCTGTTGGGGTCCAGACCGCCGTAGGTCTGGGCCGCGCCGTGGGCGGTCCGGTAGCGATAGCGCAGCGATTCCAGCATCAGCTTGATCGGGCCGTAGCTTCCCCGGTAGTGGACGGCCACGGCATGACGCCTGGTATCCGTGCCGGCGCCGTTGTCGATCTTTCCTGTCAGGCCGGAAATGCCGATCTCGTGCCCGCCGCCCGGGCCGACATGCCACGCGGAACGCGCGATCAGCGTGTCGCGCTCGCGGTCGTGCTGGCCCGTGCCGTAGCCCTGCTCGTCGTCGTCGGGAACGATGTTGTAGGAATAGCGGTTCGATGCGCCGGCCGTATTGCTGCCGCCGCCATAGGAACCGCCGTCGCGCGGATAGAAGCCGACCTGCCATTCGAAGGGACCGGGGCGGCTCTTGTAGGTCACGCCGAGGTCGTACTTGTCTTCGAAACCGGCGTAGAAGGCGATCGATTCGTAAAAATTATTCGACGCGAGCGGCTGGAGGCCGAACGGATTCTGGTCGACGCCGACGTGCACTTCGCTGTTGTCCGCAAAGCGCATGCCGACCCAGCCATGGTGCAGGAAATGCTGCCAGTACCCGCCCTGCCCCTTCGGAAAATGGTTGTACCGGTACTGGGCCGATCCGAGCAGCCTGCCGTCGTCGTAGTTCACATCGAGGCGCGCCGTATCCAGGCCGAAGAAGCCGCTCCGGTAATCGTCCTGCCAGCTCTTGTGGACATAGTTGAAGCGGATTGCCCCGCCCACCGTCAGCGGCGATGCGGGCGTCGATTCCGCACGGACGGGGTTGGCGAGCAGCGTGCCGACCGCTGCCAGGGCGGCGCACAGGGATCTCATGTGCTTGGCGGTCGAAACAGGAAACAAGGGACGGAGACGGGGATGGAGACGGGCGTGCAAATTCAAATCGGGTTTTCCTTGGTAACAGTGAAAGTCCTGGCGCAGCGGCCGGCATTGGGCAATGGCGAGCGCCTGCCGGGCAGTGCCGGCATGGGGCTGAATGAAGTCGGGCGAGATGCGCCCTACGGTGTGCGATGCACAGTCGAATGCGCCGTCAAATGCGCGGCATTGGTGGCGCCACGTCGGTTTGGGCTTGCGGCGTTGTGGCCTGGCGGCCACGGCGAACATTCTAACGGCTAACAATAATTTGCACAAATGTAGATATTTGTTTTATAATAGCAACCCACCCGAGGTCGGCACGCCGCCAGACCTCCAGCAAGGGATGCACGCCGCGCCTCCGTACCACGGACGGCGTCCGTGCACGACTACCCTTGCAGTGGATGGGAAATCATTCTCGGGCCCTGCGCCCATACCGTTAATCGCCCGACGACGCGTTCACCGAATGCTTCGTCAGGCACCTCGGTGCCATGCAATGCATGGCGCCTGCGTGGTTAAAAGTCCTGAACCCAGCCTCTTTTAACGCGCACATGACGCCCTGGCTCCGCCATGCGCCCGCCGAAAGCGCGCGATCCGCCCCCTTTTGGCCGCTCGCATGCGCCGCTGCGCCATCGCGTCGTCCAACGAAGGAGAACCACACCGTGGCAAAACAAATCGTGATCGACCAAGTCTTCAAGGTATTCGGCGACCAGCCGGACGAAGCGCTGCAACTCGTCCGCCAGGGCGCCAGCAAGCAGGAGATCCTGGCCAGCACCGAATGCACGATCGGCGTGTACGACGCCAGCTTCACCATCGAAGCGGGAGAAATCTTCGTCATCATGGGCTTGTCCGGCTCGGGCAAGTCGACGCTGGTCCGCATGCTGAACCGCCTCATCGAGCCGACCGCCGGCCGCATCCTCGTGGACGGGAACGACATCAATACCCTCCCCGACGCGCAGTTGCGTGCCCTGCGCCGCAAGGACATCAGCATGGTGTTCCAGTCGTTCGCACTGCTGCCCCATGTGACCGTGCTCGACAACACGGCGTTCGGCATGGAACTGGCCGGCATTCCGAAGGCCGAGCGCCATGCCTTGTCCCGCCAGGCACTGGAACAGGTGGGCCTTGCGGCGTATGCCGCCAGTTATCCGGACGAACTGTCCGGCGGCATGCAGCAACGCGTGGGACTGGCGCGGGCGCTGGCCTGCGACCCGTCGATCCTGCTGATGGACGAGGCGTTTTCCGCGCTCGACCCCATCATGCGCAAGGAAATGCAATCGGAGCTGCTGCGGCTGCAGCAGATCAAGCGCCGTACCATCGTCTTCATTTCGCACGACCTCGATGAAGCGATGCGCATCGGCGACCGCATCGCCATCATGAAGGACGGCCACGTGGTGCAGGTGGGCACGCCGGAAGACATCCTGCGCAAGCCTGCCAACGATTACGTGCGCAACTTCGTGCGCGGCGTCGATACGGCGGCCGTCTTCAAGGCCAGCGACATCGCCCGCAAGAGCCAGATCGTGGTGTCGGAATCGCCGACCCGTGGTTCGCGCGCGGCGCTGTCGATGCTGGAAGAGCAGGATCGCGCGTACGCCTATGTCGTCAATCCCGCCAATCGGTTCCTCGGCCTCGTATCGGTCGATTCGCTGCGCACGGCGCTGGAAGGCCATACGGGTCCGCTGGGCCTGGCGCACGCCTACCTGCCGGACGTGCAGACGATCAATGCCGACGAACCCGTTGCCGGCCTGTTCGGCCAGGTGGCGCAACTGCCGTATGCGGTCCCGGTGGTGGACAACGACGGCAGCTTCCGCGGCGCCATCAGCAAGACCACCTTGCTGAAGTTCCTCGACCGCGACACGCCTGCCATTGCCGAGCAACACACCCAGAAAGGACAAGCATGAATCCAAGTACCGCCATCACCGCAACGCCGACAGCACCGGTCGCCGAACAAGCCGCCCAGGCCAATCCATGGCTGCCGACCCCGCCGTCCGACACGTCCTGGCTCGACGCGGCGGCGCCTGCCGCCACGCCCGCGCACGCCGGCGGCGTCGACCTGACGCGCATCTTCGACGGCGCCTTGCCGCTGCAATCGTGGATCAACGATGGCCTGGGCTGGGTCGTCGCGCATTGCCGCCCGTTCTTCCAGGCCGTGCGCGCGCCGATCGATGCGACCCTGAATGGCGTCGCCGACGTGCTGCAGGCGGCGCCGTCGCTGGTCGTGATCGCCATCATCGGCCTGCTGGCCTGGCAATTCACGAGCCGTGCGCTCGCCATCGGGACCGTGGTGGCGCTGCTCGCCGTGGCCATGCTGGGCGTCTGGCCGGAAGCGATGGTCACCTTGTCGCTGGTACTGACCTCGCTGGCGTTCTGCCTGGCGATCGGCCTGCCGCTGGGGATCGTCCTGGCCAGCAGCGACCGCACGCAGAACATGTTGCGTCCGCTGCTGGACGCCATGCAGACCACGCCGGCCTTCGTGTACCTGGTGCCGGTGGTCATGCTGTTCGGCATCGGCAATGCGCCGGGCGTGATCGTCACCATCATCTTCGCCCTGCCGCCGCTGGTGCGCCTGACCAACCTCGGCATCCGCCAGGTCCGCCCCGACCTGATCGAAGCGGCGCGCGCGTATGGCGCTTCGCCCTGGCAGTTGCTGACCCGCGTGCAGCTTCCGCTGGCGATGCCGTCCATCATGACCGGCATCAACCAGTCGCTGATGCTGTCGCTGTCGATGGTCGTGATCGCCTCGATGATCGCCGTCGGCGGCCTGGGCCAGATGGTATTGCGCGGCATCGGCCGCCTGGACATGGGCCTGGCCACCGTGGGCGGCCTGGGCATCGTGCTGCTCGCCATCACGCTGGACCGCCTGACGCAGGCGATGGGCCAGCCGCGCCGCGGCGCGCGCCACTGGTATCAGACGGGTCCGGCCGGCTTCATCCTGCGCCTCGTGCGCAGCGCTCCGGCACGCGGCGACGCCTCTACGCCCACCACGCCCGTTACCGAATAATCAAGGAAAAGGATCTTCATGCATCGACTCGACCATTACAACATCACCCATAAAGCACAACGCAACTTCAAGTTCGGCTCGGTGCTGGCGCTCATCGCGCTCGTGCTGACCACCAGCGTGGCCATGGCGCAAACGCCGGATGCCGACCTGCCCGGCAAGGGCGTCAAGGTGCAGGCCCTGCAAAGCCCCATCGGCGAGGAAACGTTCCAGACCATGCTGGTCGACCGCGCCCTCGAACAGCTGGGCTACGAGCCGCAGCCGATCAAGGAGGTCGACTACCCCACCGCCCACATCGCCATCGCCAACGGCGACGCGACGTTCCTTGCCGTGCATTGGGACCCCTTGCACCAGGATTACTACGACCATGCGGGCGGCGACGCCAAGCTGCTCCGCACGGGCGCCTATGCCGGTCCTGCCGCACAGGGCTACCTGATCGACAAGGCGACGGCCGACAAATATCACATCACGAATATCGACCAGCTGCGCGACCCGAAACTGGCCACGCTGTTCGACCATGACGGCGACGGCAAGGCCGACCTCACCGGCTGCAATCCGGGCTGGGGCTGCGAGGCGATGATCGAGCAGCACATGGACGCCTACAAGCTGCGCGCCACGGTGCAGCACGTGCAGGGCAGCTATACCGCGCTGATCGCCGACACCATCGGCCGCTACCAGCGCGGCGAACCGATCCTGTACTACACGTGGACGCCCTACTGGGTCAGCGGCGTGCTGGTGCCGGGCAAGGACGTCGTGTGGCTGCAGGTGCCGTTCTCGGCGAACCCGCAGCATGCGAACACCCGTCTCGCCGACGGCAGCGACTACGGCTTCTCCGTCAACACGACGCGCATCGTCGTGAACCGCGCCTGGGCCGACCGGAACCCGGCGGCCGTCAAGCTGTTCGAGGTCATGCGCCTGCCGATCGCCGACATCAATGCGCAGAACGAGCGCATGCGCAGCGGAGAAAATACGCAGGCCGATATCGCCCGTCATACGGCCGGGTGGATCAAGTTCCACCAGCAGGTGTTCGACGGCTGGATCGCGCAAGCGCGGGCTGCGGCCAGTCGCTGATGCGGCACCCGCCGCATGGCGCGTGACGGCGGAACGTATTACGCCGGCGCCGGCGCCGTCAGCCGCAACGATTCCACCAGCATGTCGTACAGCGTGCGCGCCGCCGGCGCGATGCTGTGGCCGCGGCGCACGATCAGGCCGAGCGTGCGCTTGATCTCCGGGTTCGCCAGCGGCACGCCGACGATGCCGTCCTGCCGCCCCGGCAGCACCGACAGGCCGGGCACCGCCGCCACACCCAGGCCCGCCTCGACGAGGGCCAGCACGCCGGACACGTGGTTTACCTCGCACAGGATCACGGGGTGTTTCTCGATGCCGGCCAGCGCGGCATCGATCACGGTGCGGTTGCCGCTCGACTTGGCGACCGAGATGTAGCGCTCGTCCACTGTATCCTTCCAGTTCAGCACCTTCCGCTTCGCCAGCGGATGGTCGCGCCGCATTGCCAGCACATAGCTTTCGACGTGGATCGGCTCGAACACGATCTCCGGGTTTTCCGCGCCCGCGAAGTTGATGCCGAAGTCCGCTTCCCCGCTCAGCACGAGGTTCAGCACGTCCTGGGCGCTTTCGTCGTGCACGCGCACGCGGATGCGCGGATAGCGCGCGGAAAAGCGTCCCAGCACCTCCGGCAGGAAATGCCAGACTGCCGACGGCACGCACGCCAGCGTCACCGTGCCCGTCCGGTGCGCGGCCAGGTCGGCGATGCCTAGTACCGCGTCTTCCAGGCCGTCGAGCGCCGTGCGCACGTTGACGAGGAAGGTCTCCCCCACATTGGTCAGCTGCACGCGCCGCGTCGTGCGCTCGAACAGCTTCACGCCCAGGCTTTCCTCCAGCTTGTCGATGCGCCGGCTCAGGGCCGACTGCGACAGGAACAGGTCGGCCGCGGCCTGGCGGAAGCTGGCCCGTTCGGCGACGGCGACGAAGGCCTGCAAGTCGAGTATGTCGTAATTGATGCGCATAGCACAAGAATACGCCAGAAAATTGCAATTATCAAATCAGTGAATCTGGCGGATCATTGGCTCCATAAAACTTATAGCCTCGACAAGAAGGCCATTCATGGAGACACCATGCGCCATCCAAGCGTACTGACGGCATTGCTCGTCGCGAGCGCCCCTTGCCTCGCACAGACGAGCGTCAACCTCTACGGCATCGTCGATGTCGGCCTGCGCTCGCTGAACGGGCTGGGCGCCAACAATACCCCGCTTCCGTCCGGCACCGTGAACTCGGTCGCCAGCGGCGTCAACAACACCAGCCGCTGGGGCATCCGCGGCCAGGAAGCACTCGGCGGCGGCTGGAATGCGCTGATCCGGCTCGAAGGCGGCATCAACGCGGACAACGGCACGCAGGCCAAGAACGACCGCCTGTTCGACCGCCAGGCCTGGGCCGGACTCGAAACGCCCTACGGCACGGTGGCGCTGGGACGCCAGCCGAACCTGCTGTCGGACGCGCTAATCCCGGTCGACCCGATCGGCAAGCGCTTCGCCTCGTTCAACCCGAACATCAACGTCGCCGGCCTGAGCAACACCAAGTTCGGTACCCATGCGTTCGGCGAGCAGTACGGCCCCAGCGGCTACGCCGACAACTTCTACCGCCTCGACAATACGATCAAGTACACGGCGACCGTCGGACCGTGGCTGGCGCGCGCCGCCTACTCGGCCGGCGAAGTAGCGGGCGACGCCGATGCGTCGTCGGCCCAGGGCGTGGCGCTCGCTTACCAGCAACGCGACTGGACGGTGTCCGGTGCGACGATGCGCCTGCGCAATCGCGACGGCCTGCCGCTGGACGCCTGGTCGCTCGGCGCGGCCGTGCGCGTGGCGGCCTGGCAGTTCAAGGCCAACGCCGCCCGCAACAAGGCCGAGACGGGACCGGGCGAGAACGTCCGCCAACGCATCCTGTCCGCCGGCGTGAGCCGCACCATCGGGCCGGGCCTCCTGCTCACCGCTGCATGGTACGGCGTGCGCCGCGACGCCACCGGCCATGTCGACGACGGCTTCGACCGCGAATTCCTGTTCATCGAAAAATCGCTGGCCCCGCGCACCACCGCCTACGTCGAAGCCGACTACACGACGTGGCGCGGCGACGCCGCCGGGACGACGGGTTCCGTCGCCAACGACCGCCACGGCGCCGGCCTGACGCTGGGCCTCATGCAAAAATTCTAAGGAGACGACACTATGCGACCACACCACACCCTGCGCCGCACCGCCGCGGCAATTGCGACCCTCACGACCCTCGCGTTCAGCGCCGCCGCCGCCCACGCCACCGACCTGCGCGTCGTCAGCTCGGGCGGATTCGCCCAGGCCTACAAGGACCTGTCCGGCCCCTATGAACAATCCAACGGCGACCACCTGGTTTCCGAATGGGGCCCGTCGATGGGCGCGACGAAGAACGCCATTCCCGCACGCCTGGCGCGCGGCGAGCCGATCGACGTCGTGATCATGGTCGGCGACGCGCTCGACAAGCTGATGGCCGAAGGCAAGCTGGAACCGGGCAGCAAGGTGGTGCTGGCGACGTCGCCGATCGCCTGCGCCGTGCGCCACGGCGCGCCGAAGCCGGACATCCATACCGTCGACGGCCTTCGCAAGGCCTTCCTGCAGGCGCAGCACGTCGCCTATTCGGACAGCGCCAGCGGCGAATACATCAAGCGCGAGCTGATGGACAAGCTGGGCATCCGCCAGCAGATGGAAGGCAAGGCCGCCCAGATCCCCGCCACGCCGGTCGGCGAGATCGTCGCCCACGGCGACGCCGACTTCGGCTGCCAGCAGCGCAGCGAACTGCAGCCGGTCAAGGGCATCGACATCGTCGGCCTGTTGCCGCAGGAAGTGCAGATGAAGAGCGAATTCTCCGGCGCCGTCGTGCGCGGCAGCCGCCACCGGGACGAGGCACAGGCGCTGCTGCGCTTCCTCGCGGCGCCGGCCAACGCCCGCGCCATCGAGGCGACCGGCCTCGATCCGGTCACGCCGATGAGCGCTGCACGCTGAACGCCACCCCCGCGCCGGCCATGCGCCGTCACCCATTTTTTCGAGAGGCCACCATGTCCATCCATTCCACCACCGGGGCGCACCACGCTACCCCTGCCGCCCCCGCCGCGCCGGCGGCGCATGCGAACGCCCAGCCAGCGCGCGCGCAATCGAAGCTGGCGACCGTCATCCGCGTGACGAGCGGTAACTTCATCGAGATGTACGACTTCTTCCTGTTCGGGTTCTACGCGAGCCACATCGCCGCCGCGTTCTTCCCGGCCACGAGCGAGTACGCCGCGCTGATGATGACCTTCGCGACCTTCGGCGCCGGCTTCTTCATGCGTCCGCTGGGTGCGATCTTCCTGGGTAGCTACATCGACCGCATCGGACGCCGCAAGGGCCTCGTGCTGACGCTGGCCATCATGGCCTCCGGCACGGCGCTGATCGCCTTCGTGCCAGGCTACGCCACGATCGGCATGCTCGCGCCGCTGCTCGTGCTGATCGGCCGGCTGCTGCAGGGCTTTTCCGCGGGCGTGGAACTGGGCGGCGTGTCCGTCTACCTGTCCGAGATGGCGACGCCCGGCAACAAGGGCTTCTACGTCAGCTGGCAGTCGGCCAGCCAGCAGCTTGCCGTGATCTGCTCGGCTGCGCTGGGCTATGGCCTGAACCAGATGATGCCGAAGGAGCTCATCGCCGACTGGGGCTGGCGCATCCCGTTCTTCATCGGCTGCTCGATCATCCCGATCGTGTTCTACATCCGCAAGTCGCTGCAGGAAACGGAAGCCTATCTCGCGCAGAAGACCCGCCCGACCTTCGGCCAGATGATGCGCACGATCGGCGCGAACTGGCTGCTCGTCACCGTCGGCACCATGCTGATCGTGCTGACCACCGTCGCGTTCTACCTGATCACCGTGTACACCCCGACCTTCGGCAAGAGCGTCCTGAAGCTGACCACCGAGGAAAGCCTGCTCGTGACGCTGTGCGTGGGCGTGTCGAACTTCTTCTGGCTGCCCGTGATGGGCGCCGTATCGGACCGCATCGGCCGCTGGCCCGTGATGGCCACGTGCGCCGCGTTGACGGCCATTACCGCCTACCCGGCGCTGTCCTGGCTGATCGCCAACCCGAGCTTCGGCAATATGGTGATGATCGAGCTCTGGCTGTCCTTCCTGTACGGCAGCTACAACGGCGCGACCATCGTGGCGCTCACCGAGATCATCCCGGTCCAGATCCGCACCACCGGCTTCTCGCTGGCCTACAGCCTGGCGACGGCGCTGTTCGGCGGCATGACCCCGCTGCTGTCGACGTGGCTGATCGAGACTACCGGCGACAAGGCCGCCCCCGGCTACTGGATGGCGGGCGCCGGCGCGATCAGCCTGCTGGCCACGTTCCTGATCTACCGCGGCATCGTCAAGGCGCGCACCTGACGCGCCGGCCCGGCGGCGGGTATGATGACGGCGACGATTGCGAGACCACGACCATGCCGACTTCCGCTTCCACCTCCGCTTCCCCCGCCGCCGCCCGCAACTGGTTCGACCAGGGCGGCAGCGCCTATGCGCGCTTCCGCCCCGAGTATCCGCCCGAACTCGCCGCCTTCCTGGCGGCGACGGCCCCGGCCCGGACCCTGGCCGTCGATGCCGGCTGCGGCAACGGCCAGTTGACCCAGCTGCTGGCGGCGTGCTTCGAACGCGTGGTCGGCGTCGACCCCAGCGCCGACCAGATCGCGAACGCGGCGCCCGACTCCCGCATCGACTACCGCTGCGCGCCGGCGGAATGCATGCCCGTCGCGGACGGCAGCGCGGACCTGGTGACGGCGGCGCAGGCCGCGCACTGGTTCGACCTGCCGGCCTTCTACCGCGAGGTGCGGCGCATCGGCCGTCCCGGCGCCATCCTGGCGCTGGCGAGTTACGGCGTGCTGCGCATGGATGCCGCGCTCGACGCCCGCTTCCAGGCGTTCTACCGCGACGAGATCGGCCCGTACTGGCCGCCGCAGCGGCAGCTCGTCGACACGGGCTACGCCACCATCGACTTCCCGTTCGCGGAACTCGCGCCGCCCGCGCTGGAAATCCGCTGCGACTGGTCGCTGCCGCAGTTCCTTGGCTACCTCACCACGTGGTCGGCCGTGCGCAGCGCCCGCGAAGCGGGCCGCGAGGCGCTGTTGACCGCGTTCGCGCAGGACGTGGCGGCCGCCTGGGGCGCTCCCGAGGCCGCGCGCACGGTACGCTGGCCGCTGAACATGCGCATCGGACGGCTCTGACGGGTCCGGGGTGGCCGACACCGCGACGATCCGGCGCGCGCCGCGCCCGGCATCGATCCTGCCGCTGGCCCTCGCCATCGCGGCCGGACTCGCGCTCGGCGTCGCCGCGCCGGCAGCGGCCGTGCACACGCACGTACTGAGCGAAATCTTCATCCGGCTGCTCGGCTGGATCATGTGCCCGCTGGTCTTCTGCATGCTCGTCGACGGCGCCGCCGCGTTGGGCAGGAACCGTGGCGTCGGCCGCATCGGCCTGTCCATGCTGCTGTACTTCGGCGCGATGTCGCTGCTGTCGATGCTGGCGGGCCTGGCGGCCGGGGTGATCCTCGAGCCGGGGATCGGGATGACCGCCGGCGCGGAAAGCGGCATGGCGCTGGCGCGCGACGGCACGCTCGCGCCGCACGCGCTGCCCGACTGGATGACCTACCTGCCGGCGCTGCAGCCGAACAACCTGGGCGTGCTGGCGCTGGCCGTGCCGCTCGGCCTGGCCGCCACGCTGAAGCCGCAACTGCGCGTGCTCGGCGCGATCGCCAACGTCCGCGCAGGCCTGCTGGCGGCGGTGAGGATGGTGCTGTGGCTGGCGCCGGCGGCGGCGTTCGGCGCCATGGCGTCCGCCATCGGCCGTTCGGGCCTGCCCGCGCTGCTGCCGCTGCTGCGCTTCGTGGGCGCCATCAACCTCGCCAGCGTCCTGTTCGTCTTCCTCGTGTACGGCGCCGTCGCGCGCCTGGCGCGCGTGCCGCTGCTGCGCTTCCTCGTGTTCCTGCGCGAGGAGCTGGTCCTCGTCGCTTCCACCGGCGCGACGCTGGCGGCACTGGCGCCGCTGAGCGACCGGCTCGCGCGCCTCGGCTGCCCGCGCCGCCTCACCGACATCGTGCTGCCCTTCTCGTATTCGCTGAACCTGTCCGGCACCTATCTGTACATCGCGATGGCACTCGTCTTCCTCGCCGAGGCATCCGACGCGCCCCTGGGCTGGCACGAGCTGGCGGTCATGTTCGGCGTCGGCCTGCTCTCCAGCAAGGGGGCGGCTGGCGTCGCCGGCTCCGCGCTCGCGACGCTGGTGGCGACGGCCGCGCTGCTGGACGTCGCGTCGGCCGATACGGTCGCGCTGCTCGTCGCGATCGACCGCACCATGAAGTGCCGGCTGCTGACCAATGTGATCGGTCACGGCCTTGCCTGCGTCGTGCTGGCGGCGAGCGACGGCAGCCTGGACCGGCAGGCACTGCGCAGGGAGCTGGGGCCGGGCGACGAACGGTGAGCCGTCGCCTGCTACAGAGCCCCTTCGCGCCGGGCCTGGTGAACCGTCGCCACGGTCGGAACGAAGCCGAGGCGGCGTGCCAGAGCGCCGTCGGCATGCAGGTGCCACGGATGCACGAGCGGCGCCGACGACGGTTCCAGCTCCAGGCCGACGAGCTGCACCAGCTCGTAGACCGACGTGGGCGCCTCATCGACGATGTTCACGATATGGCCGTCCATCGCTCCGGTCAGCGCAAGGCGCATGGCAACGGCAATGTCGCGGTGGTGGACCATGCTCATCTTGTGCGCGGGATGCCATTGCGCGTGCTGGAGATGCTTGTGGATCGCGTCGATATGCCCGTCGCCGTCTCCGTAGACGAAGCCGTAGCGCTGGATCGACCAGTTCAGTCCACTCGAGCGCAGCGCCTGCTCGGCAGCCACCTTGCTGGCCGGGTAGGCCAGGGTTGGCGCGACGACGTCGTCCTCGCGGCCGAGACGGGGCGCGTCGATGTCGTAGACGTGCGTCGTACTGGCCATGATGAAGCGGGCCGCGGGGGCATGGGCCAATGCCGCATCGATCAGGTTGCGCGTGCCTTCGAGGTTCGCCTTCCAGATCAGTTCCTCGTCGGGCGTGCGGAACACGGCAGCCAGGTGAACGATCGCGGATACGCCGCTCACTGCCTGGCGCAGCGAGGCAGGATCGAGCATGTCGCCCGCGATCGGTGTCGCTCCGGCAGGGAGTTCCTTGCCGGGACGAACGAGGCCGCGGCAGTCGATGCCCTCCTTGACGAAACGCTCCAGCAGACGTTGGCCGACTAGGCCGGTACCTCCCGTGATCAGAATGGTCATGGCTTGCTCCCTTTTGGTTGATGCATCAGTTGCTGCGTGAGACGATCCGTCGCGCCCTGCAGTACCCGCACCACGGTCGCCATGTCCGCCTCGTCGACCCCGTCGAAGGAATGCGTCAGGATCAGTTCGATCGGGTCGGGCATCTGTTTCCATAGCCGATGTCCGGCCGGGGTCATGGTCAGCACGCGTTGGCGCTGGTCCTCGGCCGCAGGCGTCTGCTGGACGAGATCTTTCTGGACCAATGCTCCGACGACCTGGCTCAAGGTCGCCTTCTCCACATGCAACAGCTCCAGAAAATCGCGTTGTACCGTCGGGCCGTTATTTACCAGCTTCCACAGGACATACCATTGCGTCGCGCCCAGTCCATAGGGCCGCAGGCAGGCGTCCATCGCGGCACGGCTGGCGCCGTGATACCGCTTGATCCATTCCGCTACCGCATTTCCCTTCAAATGATCCACATGAGTCCCCATTTGGTTCGGCACCATACGATATTAGTATGGTACCGAACTTTCTGCAAGCCGGATGTCGGCGCCGGCGACTGCATCGGGTTATGGAAGCACTTCTTTCATGACCTCGATGAACGCCCGCAGGCTGGACGGCACCTGGCGGTGGCTGGGGTAGTACAGGAACATGCCGGGGATGGACGGGCACCAGTCCCCGAGGACCGTGACGAGCTGACCTGCGTCCAGCTCCGCCTGGATGGCGTGCGTCGGGACGAATGCGATACCCAGTCCCTGCACGGCCGCTTCCACCATCAGCGAGGTCTGATCGAGCGTCACCCTTCCCGGCACGTCGATCGCCAGCGGCTGGCCATGGCGCTCGAATTCCCAGCGATAGATCTTGCCGCTGGCAAAACGGTGACGGATACATGCATGCTGGTGCAAGTCATCGGGCACCTTCGGCATGCCGTGGCGCGCGAGATAAGCGGGCGACGCTACCGCGACGAAGCGCGCGTTCCCGGCAAAACGCACGGCCACCATGTCCTGCGCGAGGCTCTCGCCCAACCTGACGCCCGCATCGAAGCCGGCGTCGACGACGTCGATCAGGCGCCCCTCCACCGCGATGTCGACGGCGACGTCCGGGTAGCGATCAAGCACGACGGGAACGACGTGCGCGAGCAGTACCCGGGCCGCCACCTCGGGCGCATTGATCCTGACCGTGCCGCTGGGAGAGGTGCGAAACGTATCGATCTCGGCAAGTCCGAGATCCACATCCTTGAACGCCGGCACGATGCGGGCGAACAGGCGCTCCCCGGCCTCCGTCAACGACACGCTGCGGGTCGTCCGATGCAGCAGCCGCACACCGAGCGTCTCTTCGAGCGTGCGCATCGTATGGCTGAGGGACGATGGCACGACGCCCAGTTCCGTGGCGGCCTTGCTGAAGCTGCGGCAGGCGGCAATGGTGAGGAACGCCTTCAGATCGTTCAGGTTGGGCTTGACCATTACTGAGAAATCCTCATTAGGCTAGTTAATTAGCTGGCATTCTCTCATCAATGTGCAAGGGTCATACTCTCCCCATCGTCAACCAAGGAGACTCTCATGACTCAAACCTGGCTTATCACTGGCGCTTCTTCCGGATTTGGACTCGGCCTCGTCAAGAAACTGCTCGCACGCGGCGACCGCGTCGCAGCGACCACGCGCCGTGCCGATGCGCTCGATGCACTGAAGGCCGCGTACGGCGACCGGCTCTGGCACGCGACCCTGGATGTCCGGGACGCCGATGGTGTGCGCGCCACCGTCCAGCGCGCATTTGCCGAGCTGGGTCGCATCGATGTCCTCGTCAGCAATGCCGGCTACGGCGTGCTGGGCGCTGCGGAAGAGGCAACGGACGCACAGATGCGCGACGTGATCGATACCAATCTGATCGGATCGATCGTGTTCATTCGCGCAGCGCTGCCGCACCTGCGCGCCCAAGGGGGCGGACACATCATGCAGGTGTCGTCCGAGGGCGGCCAGATCGCCTATCCGGGATTCAGCCTCTATCACGCGAGCAAATGGGGCATCGAAGGTTTCGTCGAAGCCGTGGCGAAGGAAGTCGCGCCGTTCGACATCAGGATGACGCTCGTCGAACCGGGACCGGCCCGCACGAACTTCGGGAATGCGATCGTGCAGACCGAGCCCCTGCCCGCCTACACGGACACACCTGCCGACCTGGTACGCCGCTCCCTGTTCGATGGCAGCTGGGTGATCGTGGGCGATCCGGACAAGATGGAAAACGCCATCCTGGCGCACGCGGCGCTCCCGCAACCGCCGCTACGCCTGGTGCTCGGCGGATCGTCGTACGCATCGATCCGCGCGGCGCTGACGGGCCGCCTGGCGGCACTCGATCAACAGCGCACCATCGCGCAGTCGACCGATTCTGCGCCGGGCGAAGCACGCTGACGTCTACAGGGACGGGTCGCGCAGCAGTGAAAAGCCGTAGTACGAATGCCCTGTCTACGGTGATGCCGGAAACGGGACGGGCGTTTGCGCATATTTCTTCATGCGTGGCTTGGGCGCGGTTGCTACGGCTCAATTGCATCTGGAAGGCGGCCTCTAGAATTTCTTCATCATGTCGTGTTCACTTGAATTCCTGGAATGACAATGAAGACAACGAAGGCAGTGATCGCCGATCCACCCCGGGTTCGACAGCGGCAACGAGGCGCATTTGCCGTGATGTCCATTCCTCTGTTGCTGCTCATCTGTGCGTTTTGTGCGTTTGCCATTGACCTCGGCGTCGTCTATAACCGCAAAGTGGAGCTCCATGGGATTGCGAAATCCGTCGCGCTTGCGGCGGCGCGTGAACTGAACGGCACCGAGGCGGGACTGGTCACTGCCCGCACACGCGCACGGGAAGCGGCAGAGCGCCTGATCTATAACTACGGTACGCAAGTTTCCTGGACCGACGCCGCGCTGAGGTTCAGTCAGACCCCGAACCGTTCCGGCAACTGGGTGCCATCGACGGATTCCGGCAATGCCGCCGCCTTGTTCTATGCGAGGGTGGACACGGAGCGCCTTGGCACTGACACGGGCAGCGTAAACACCAATTTCATCTCCGTTCTTTCCGGTGCCTTGCAGGGCGTCCAGATCAGCGATACCGCCATCGCCGGTCGAACGAAAGTGAACGTGGCGCCGATTGCGGTCTGCGCAATGTCAGACGCGGCCGCGGCACCGCGAACCAATCCCGGCATCGCCGCGGCCGAACTGGTCGAGTACGGATTCCGGCGCGGGGTCAGTTACGACCTGATGCAGCTGAACCCGAACGACAAAACCCCGGTGCGCTATCTGGTCAATCCTGTCGTGGCGCCCGGCACTGCCACCAGCGCCTCGCTGGACCCATCCATCATCGGCCCGTTTGCCTGTACCGGCAGCATGTGGGTGCCGCGGGTGACAGGAGGCGCGATCTTCGTCTCGTCCCTGCCCGAGACGTCGCCGCTTGGCTCGATCCACATGCATCTGAACTCCCGCTTCGACAACTATCCTGCCAACGGCTGCAGTCCGAACGGCGCCCCGCCGGACTACAACGTCAAAGAGTACGCCCACAATGTCACGAACGGAACGCCGTGGATGAATCCGGCCATCGGTACCACGTCGGCCGCGAGCACGGATCTGCGAGGCAAGCTCGAAACGATCGCAGACCTCCCCGCCCCGCCGAGCGGGACGACGGCACAGGCCTACGGGCCGCTGTGGGCGCATGCGAAAGCCGTCCGCTACGCGGCAGTCATGCCGAGCAGCGGCTACAGCACGTTTTCCACTTCCGACTGGGCGAATCTGTATATGTCCGGGCTCAGCGCGTCCGGTTATCCGCTTGGAAGCGCGACGCCGTACAGCGCGACGTCAGGCGGCAACTATCAGGCAGCCAGTCCCGACCACCGCGAAATATCGGTCGAAGAGCGTCGCGTGCTGAACGTGCCGTTGCTCGCCTGTCCCGTAGGCACCGGCCAGAATATCCAGGCCACAGTACTCGGCATCGGCAAGTTTTTCATGCTGACTCCCGCCACCAGCAACAGCCTGATCGCAGAATTCGGCGGTGCGGTATCTCCCCAGTCCCTGAGCGGTCAAGTGGAGCTGTTCCCATGACTATTCCGAAGCTAAAGTCATACAAGACGCGCCGGCGCGCAGGTGGCGTCGCAGCCGTCGAATTCGCGCTGCTTGCGCTGGCCTTCTTCACGTTCGTCTTCGGCATCATGGAGGTGGCAAGGCTGATCTACGTGTACAACACGCTGCAGGAAGTCACGCGCCGTGCGGCAGCCAGCGCCGTGACGATCTTCCCTCGCGATACGACCCGTCTCGACGCCGCGCGATACGACGCCGTCTTTCGTTCGTCCCCCGGCGGCCTGGTGCTCGCCCCGCCGGTGACCAGCGACTACGTGCGCATCGACTACATGGCCCTGACACGGGACAGTACCGGCGCCATGTCGCTGTCCGAAATTCCTGCCGGCTCGCTGCCCACCTGCCCTGGGCAAAACAGGCAGATCTGTACGGGCAATCCGAATGCGCCGAACTGTGTCAGGTTCGTACGGGCGCGTATTTGTGACCCGTCAGTCACCGGCGACTGCGTTCGAGCGACATCGAATCCATTGTTTCCCATTCCCCTTCTCAATCCCGTTCCCGGGCTGACGGTCAGGCTGCATATGGCGACGACGATTGCGAATGCCGAAATGCTGGGCTATGTTCCGGGGACGGCGCCTTGCGCGGCGCCGGCTGCGACGCCATAGACCGCCGATCGCCGGCGGCCATCTTGCGCGTGCGCCTGCTCCGATCCTCGTCGTTGCACATGCCTGCCTGATGCCGCTCGGTCAAGGGCTGCCATCGCCTCTCACCTCGCTTTCCTGACCGGCACCAACCTGGTTCGCCGGCGCTGATGCGGGCGCCATTCCCGTACGCGCGCGGCGCGTGGGCCCGCCAAGCGATCCGCATTGTCCTGAATGGCACGCCGACGTGCGAACATGCGACGTGCAATATCGCAATGCAATTGACACAAGAATATAAATCGGCCAGACTCGGAGCCGTTGATGTTAGCGCTATATCTTTAATGATATAGGATGTTATTCAATAACCGGATTCCGATGCACGCTGTCGCTGCCCATGCTTGCCTACCTCACCGCCACGCCAGGGTGCCGGCGGGTCGGGCCGGGCGTTGTCCTTCGCCCGTCGACCGCACTGGGATGGTCACGCGTGCCGGCCGAGCCGACGGCATCGGCGATCCCGCGGCGGCGATCGGCGAGCATCCGCTCGCATGATTCCCACTACTGGCAATACAATGTTGCAAGAGGAGAAATTGCCGCGCCTTTGAGGGCGCTCAAGAAATCGATTTCACTATCGGCGGGAAGTGTCGTAGAACACGCCGCGCCACCATGATTGAAACGGCACCCATGACGGATGCAATAACAAACCAAGGAGACCACGATGCACCACGTTGCTGTCGACAACACATATTCAACCAGTCAGGAGACGGAAAATACCCGTCTCATCATTCTCATCAGTTGCGTCGCCACCATCGGCGGATTCCTGTTCGGCTTCGATAGCGGCGTCATCAACGGCACCGTCGACGGCCTCAAGCAGACCTTCCATTCAACGGACGCCGCGCTCGGGTTCGAAGTCGCCTCGATGCTGCTCGGCTGCGCGGTCGGGGCCTTCTCCGCGGGCCGCCTGGGCGACCTGTGGGGACGCCGTACGGTGCTGCTCATCTCGTCCTTGATGTTCCTGCTGTCGGCCTTGGGAGCGGGCTTTGCGACGAGTTCGGCATTCTTCATCGCAGCGCGCGTGCTGGGCGGCTTTGCCGTCGGCGCAGCCAGCGTGATGTCGCCGGCCTACATCGCCGAGGTGGCATCGGCCCGCTATCGGGGCCGGCTGGCGACGGTGCAGCAGATCGCCATCATCAGCGGCCTGTTCTGCGCGTTCTTGAGCAACTACCTGCTGGCCCAGTCGGCTGGCGGGTCGGTCGGCGTGCTGTGGCTGGGCCAAGAGGCATGGCGCTGGATGTTCTGGGTGATGGCGATCCCCTCCGTCCTGTTCCTGCTGCTGCTGCTGACGATTCCGGAAAGTCCGCGCTTCCTCGTCGTCAAGAAGCGCAAGGACGAAGCATTGGCCGTGCTCGAACGCCTGTACGGCGCGGCTGCGGCGCGCACGAAGTTCGCCGCGATCGAGGTGTCGCTGTCGGAAGACCACCACCGTCCGCGCCTGTCGGACCTGGTCAGCAAAGTCACCGGCAAGCTGCGTCCGATCGTCTGGGTCGGCATCGGCCTGGCGACCTTCCAGCAGCTGGTCGGCATCAACGTGGTGTTCTATTACGGCGCCGTGCTGTGGCAGGCCGTGGGCTTCTCCGAGAGCGACGCCTTGCTGATCAACGTATTGTCCGGCGGCCTGAGCATCGGCGCCTGCATCGTCACTGTCTTCCTGATCGACCGCATCGGCCGCAAGCCCCTGCTGTGGTTCGGCTCGACCGGCATGGCGGTGACGCTCGGACTGGTGACGTACTCCTTCGCCAGCGCCTCGCTCGACGCCGGCGGCAAACTGGCCCTGTCCGGCTCGATGGGCATGCTGGCCCTGGTCGCGGCGAATCTGTACGTCATCTTCTTCAATATGTCGTGGGGACCGGTGATGTGGGTCATGCTGGGCGAAATGTTCCCGAACCAGATCCGCGGTTCCGGCCTGGCGGTTGCCGGCGCAGCCCAGTGGACAGCCAATTTCCTGATCACGGTGACCTTCCCGATACTGCTGACCGGCATCGGCCTGGCAGGCGCCTACGGCCTGTACACGCTGGCTGCGCTCGTGTCGATCTTCTTCGTGCTGCGCTACGTGCACGAAACACGCGGCAAGGAACTGGAGCAAATGGAAGGCTGAGCAGGCACGGCGTGGCCGCCGGCAACAGGGCGGCCAGTGACTGCGGCCTGCCGCCCTCGTTCTCGTACACAACGAAATGAACCGCCCCGGCTTCCGTGGAGGCCGGTTAGTGTGAGTCAGGCCGGGATGG
>CAUSCY010000002.1:0-197999 GCA_963529995.1 uncultured Massilia sp.
TCGACATGAACATCGCCACCTTCGACGAAGACGGCGGCGCCTACAACCAGGCCGACGCGGGCGGCTTCATCAAGCTGAACGCGCTGCGCATGCGCATCGCGGCGAAGGCACGCGCCAAGCGCGGCCAGTAAGCCCCGACGCAGGACACGAAAGCCGCCGGTCTGGAAGGACCGGCGGCTTTTTTTACATCCTCGTCGTCCCTGCGAAGGCAGGGACCCAAGCTTGGTTTCAGAAACCCGTACGTCGGAAAAGTCGCAACCTATTTCAACGTCGCGATTCTTGACGCTCAACTTGGGTCCCTGCCTTCGCAGGGACGACTGGGTGGTAGGAACAACGTGCTTACATAGCGGCGACTAAAAAAAGCCGCCCTTCCCCACGACGGGAAAGGGCGGCGAGAACAAACCCTGCCCGGGACCGGAAGCGCCTCGTACTGCCCCCACAGCGTACGGGGCGCTTCCGGAACCGTGGGCGGCAGGGCCGCCTCGGTAAAACGTTACGAGATCGCGTCCATCAGAAGTGGAAGTTCGCGGTCAGGCTGGCCCAGCGCGGTGCGCCCGGGGTGTAGCGGTAGCCGCTCTTGTTGATCGCCGCGACGTATTCCTTGTCGCCCACGTTGTACACGTTCAGCTGCAGGTCGACGTGGCGGTTGATGCGGTAGGCGGCCATCAGGTCCACGACCGTGTAGTCGTCGGCGTAGGCCGGGGTGCCGACGGCGCCGTCGGTGCCGCGCAGCAACTTGCCCTGGTAGCGCACGCCGCCGCCCACCTTCAGGCCGAACGGGAACTGGTACGTGGTCCAGCTGGTGAACGCGCTCTTCGGCGTGTAGGTCAGCGCATTGCCGCCGCCGGCCGTGATCAGGCGGCCCGCCTCGATGCTGGTGTCCATATAGGTGTAGCCGGCGTTGACGCTCCATTCGCGGGTGATCTCGCCCGTCACGCTCAGCTCGACGCCCTGCACGCGCTTCTTGCCGGTCTGGTAGTACTTCAGGTCCACCGGATCCTGTTCGACCTCGTTCTCGACGTCGGTGCGGTACAACGCGGCGTTCAGGCCCAGCTTGCGGTTCATGAGTTCCATCTTGGCGCCGATCTCGGTCGTCTTGCTGACTTGCGGGACGAAGGTCGGGTTGGCGGCGCTGTTCGCGCTGCCGCTCAGCACGAGGTTCGTGCCCGGCGGCTGCTTCGAGTTGGCCCACAGCGCGTACACGCTGCTGTTCTCGGTCGGCTTGTACATTGCCGACAGCTTGCCGCTGGCGACATGGTCCGACAGCTCCAGGTGCAGCGGGATTTGCGTGCCCACCGGCAGCGTCGGGTTGGCGGTGGCCGTCGACAGCGTGACGGAGTCGTAGTCGACATCGAAGTGGTCGACGCGCACCGATGCGCCGAACAGCCACTTGTCGCCCAGCTTGATCGTGTCGAGCAGGTAGGCCGACTGGGTCGTCGACTGCCCCTGGGTGCGGGCGCCGCTGCGCACCAGGTTCAGGCCGGTCGGCTGGATCGACGGATCCGGGTGGTACAGGTTGGCCGGCGCCAGCGTGCCGCCGCCCGTATAGCTGAAGTTCTTCTGCTTCTCGTCGGTCAGGTCCAGGCCGGCGACCAGCGTGTGATTCAGCTGGCCCGTCGCGAAGTCGCTCGTCAGCGTGGTCTGGTTGGCCAGTACCGTGTTTTCCTGGTCCTTGATGGTGCGGTTGGTGCGCGCCAGCGTCCAGCGCGACGGATCGCCGGCCGAGTCGATGTTGGCGGCCGTGCCCATGAAGGCGCTGAGCAGGTAGTCCTGCTGCGTCTTGCCGTAGCGGCTCGTGTTACGCAGCTTCATGCGCGGGCTGAATTCATGCTCGATGATGGCGGTGGCCATGTCGGCCTTGACGTGGTCGTAGTCGGAGGTCGAGCCGTAGAAGTTGCGCGGATCGACGCGTCCCGCCGTGTTCAGTGCCGGATCGGTCTTCGAGTCCGGGCTCACGTAGCCCGGCAGGCCGATCGTCGGCACGCCGCCGTCCGGGGTGTTGTCCTGCTTGACGTGCAGGTAGTTCAGGTACAGGTGGGTCGGACCGTTCAGGCCGAAGGCCAGCGACGGCGCCACGCCCCAGCGCTTGTCGCGCACGACGTCGCGGCCCGGCGCGCCGTTGTCCTGGTCGAGCACGTTCAGGCGGAAGGCGATGCCGCTGGACGCATCGATGACCTGGTTGATGTCGGCGGTGCCGCGGCGGCGGTGTTCCTCGCCGACGGTGACGCTGGCGTTCGCCGAGTTCTTCATCAGCGGCTGCTTGGTGTTCAGGTTGATCGAGCCGGTCGGCGCGCCGCGGCCCGTGTCGGTGCCGGCCGGGCCCTTCAGCACGTCGATCTGTTCGATGTTGAAGACGTCGCGCGAGATCGAGCCGATGTCGCGGATGCCGTCGACGAACAGGCTGCCCGAGGTGTCGAAGCCGCGCATGTAGATGGCGTCGCCGGTGTTGGTGCTGCCGTTCTCGCCCAGGAAGAAGGTGCCGACGCCCGGGGTGTTGCGCAGCGCCTCGGTGAGCGTGGTGGCGCCCTGCTGCTCGAACAGTTCCTTCTTGATCACGATGACCGTCTGCGGCGTGTCGACCAGTTTTTCCGTGTACTTGGACGATTGCGCATGGTCGGCCTTGAAGTCGCCTTCCTTCTCGCCGCGGATGTGCACGCGGCGCGGGCTGTCGCGGTCTTCGTCGCTGAGCGGACGGGCGGCGGCGCTTGCCGGTGCCGAAGCAGCGGCAGTCGCGGCGGCTGCGGCAGCGTCGTCGGCGGCATGCGCTGCCAACGGCAGCACCAGCATGGACAGCGCCAGCTGGGCAGCGCCGGCCGGACGGCGCGAAGGAAGGGAATGCTTGCGGCTCTTGATTGCTCTCATAGTGGTCGGGACATTCAGCTTGGTATGTTTTTGTGAAATGTTTCTTGGAACGCAAATACTCTATCAAAGATTTCTCGATAAGTAAACGCGAATCATTCTCATTTGTTTTACCAATCTATATGCATCATCGCGCGCTGTGCACGGTGTTGCGTCCGCGCTACCATTGCGGTTCATCTGGATTCATTGGCATGCGTTCGATGAGCGACGTCCGCGACGACACCGCCGACAACCCTGCCTGGCCTGCGGCGCCTGCTGCATGAGCTACCGTGTCTCCGCCCTTCTCCCTGCCGCGAAGTCCAGCTCGGCGACGAGAAATGCAAGAAGGCCCGCCAGCGCTACGGTCTGGCACCGCTGGCGGCCCTGCCTGCCTGATTTCCCCAGGTTTTTTACGCCTGGCTTCCCCCGTTTATGCGCGCGGGATGATAAATTCCAGCAAGTTCCCCCAGACACGGAGTACGCATGTTCCAGCACTTGAGCATCAAGAACAAACTGATTGCCGGTTTCGCCACCATCGTCGCGATCATCCTGTTCCTGCTCATCCTCGCCTATAACAATTTCGCCAAGCTGTCCGAGGCCAACGGCTGGAACCGCCATACGCTCGAAGTGCTGCTGCAGACCGACCAGATCGCCACCTCGCTGCTGCAGATCCAGGCCTCCACGCGCGGCTACCTGATCACGGGGAACGAGACCCTCGTCGCGCCCATCGCCAACGAATACGCCAACGCGCGCAGCCACCTCAAGCGCGCCATCGAGCTGACCGCCGACAACGCCGCCCAACAGGGTCGCCTGACCCAGCTCGACACCACCATGACGTCCTGGATCGACCAGGCGATCAACGCCCAGATCACGTTGCGGCGCAGCGCTGGCAACGCCGGCATGGCGTCGATCGCCGCGCGCAACGAAGCGGCCGTGATGGCGGGCACCGCCACCGTGGCCACCATGCGCCAGTTGCTGGGCGATGTGGAAGGCGAGGAAAACCGTCTGCTGGCCCAGCGCCAGCACGACACGGCCGCGCTGCGCGAATCGATGAACACGCTCATCACGGGCGGTGGCGTCGCCTGCGTCGTGCTGGCGATCCTGGTGTCGACCTTGCTGGTGCGCGCCATCTCGCGCCCGCTGGCCAGCCTGGCCGAAGCCAGCCGCCAGATCGCCGCCGGCACGGCAGGCGCGCGCGCCGAGGTGATGTCCGGCGACGAACTGGGCCAGGTGGCCATCGAATTCAACCGCATGGCGCAGGCCATCGAGGACAGCCAGGCCAAGGAACTGGCGGCATCGCGCGAGTTGCGCGCCAAGGTCGACGCGCTGCTGGGCACCGTGTCGAAAGCCGCGCGCGGCGACCTGACGGGCACCATCGACGTGCGCGGCGAGGACGCCATCGGGCGCCTGGGCGAAGGTCTCGCCGCCATGTTCGGCAACCTGCGCAGCCTGCTCACCAACGTGCAGCGCGCCGGCATCCAGGTGACGACATCGGCGACCCAGATCGCCGCCTCCGCGCGCCAGCAGGAAGCGACCGGCATCGAGCAGGCGCAGACCAGCGTCGAGGTGCTGTCGACCACGCGCGAGATCTCGGCCAACACCTCGCAGCTGCTGCGCACGATGGAAGAAGCGACCGAGGTCGCCGACTACACGACCACGGCGACGGCCGAGGCCCAGGACAACCTCAAGCGCATGGACCAGACCATGCAGCAGATGGTCGCGGCGACCGACTCGATCGGCGCCAAGCTGGCCGCCCTGTCCGAGAAGGCCAACAACATCACGGGCGTGCTGACCACCATCACCAAGGTCGCGGACCAGACCAACATCCTGTCGCTGAACGCGGCGATCGAGGCGGAAAAGGCCGGCGAGGCGGGCCGCGGCTTCTCGGTGGTGGCCAGCGAGATCCGGCGCCTGGCCGACCAGACGTCCGTGTCGACCTGGGACATCGAGCAGATGCTCAAGGAGATGCAGTCGGCGGTGTCCGCCAGCGTCATGGGCATGGACAAGTTTTCGGAAGAGATCCGGCGCAGCGTGGGCGAGGCGCGCCACGTGGCCGAGCAGCTGTCCGGCATGATGGACCAGGTGCGCAAGCTGGCGCCGCGCTTCGACCTGGTGCTGCAGGGGATGCAGTCGCAGGCCGTGGGCGCCTCGCAGATCTCGGAGACGATGATGCAGCTGTCCGACGCGAGCCAGCAGACGGTCGATTCGCTCAAGGCCACCAGCGAGGCCGTGCACCAGCTGCAGTACGCCGCCAGCGACCTGCAGCAGTCGGTCGCCACCTTCGCCGTGAACATGTGATGTTCATGATGCGGACGGCCGAATGAAGGTGACGAGATGAAGGCGATGCTGTTCCATATCGGGCGCGAACGCTATGCGCTGCCGCTGGCGGCGGTGCTGCGGGTGCTGCCGGTGGCGCGCCTGAAGGCGCTGCCGGGCGCGCCGCACTACGTCCCGGGCCTGCTGGACCTGCACGGCGAGCCGGTGCCCGTGGTCGACCTGTCGCGCCTGGCCGGCACCCCGCCCGAGGCCGTGCGCTACGACACCCGCATCCTGCTGGTCGAGGTGCCGGCGCTGGGTCGCCTGCGCCGTCTCGGCCTGAAGGCCGAGCGCGTGGCCGGCATCGCCGAGCTGGGTGCGGCGCCATTGGAAGCGGGCGTCGCCGCCGCGCCCTGGCTGGGCCGCGTCACGCCGTGCGCCGACCAGTCGGCGGCCGGCGGCATGGTGCAGTTGATCGACCCCGAACGCCTGCTGGCGCCCGAGGTCGAGCAACAGCTGTTCGGGGAGCAGGCGCCATGAGCCTGCGCCGCACCATCGAGGACGCCACCGGCCTGGTCCTCTCGGAAGCCGCCGTCGACCGCGCGCTGCGCGAGCTGTTTCCGCACGATGCGGCAGCGCGCGCGGCCCATGCGCCGGCGCCCGGTACGCCCGCCTTCGACGCCCTGCTCGACCTGCTGGTGATCCCGGAGTCGTGGATGTTCCGCGATCCCGCCGTGTTCGACGAAGCGCTGCGCTTCGTTCGTACGCGCCTGGCCGCAGATGCGCGAAATGCGCCGGATGTGCCGCTGCGCATCCTGTCCCTGCCCTGCGCCGGCGGAGAAGAACCGTATTCGATGGCGATGGCCCTGATGGACGCGGGGATCGCGCCGCAGCAGTGCCGCATCGACGCGGTCGACCTGTCGCATGCGGCGATCGCGCGCGCCACCGTGGGACGCTACACGCGCAACGCCTTCCGCGGCGCCGATCTCGCCTTCCGCGAACGCCATTTCACGCATGCGGACGGGCACTGGACCGTGCGCGACGACCTGCGCGCCTACGTCGGCTTCGCCCAGGCCAACCTGTTCGCGCTGGACGCCCCCACCATCGGCGCGCGCTACGACCTCGTGTTCTGCCGCAACCTGCTGATCTATTTCGACGAAGCCGCCACCGCACGCGCCGCCGCCGTCCTGTCAGCGCTGCTGGCCGACGATGGGCTACTGCTGTCCGGCTATGCGGAAGCGCCGGCACTGTGCCGCCACGGCTTTGCCGCGCAGGGAATGCGCCACGCGTTTGCGCTGCGCAAGGAAGGTGCCCCATCGGCCCGGCCCGCGCGGCCGGCTGCACGGCGGCCCCGCACCGTGGCCGTCGCTGCGCCTGCCGCTGTCCCCGCCGCATCCGCGCCGGCGGCGCCTGCCGTGCGCGCCCGCGCGACGCCGCAGGAACAACTGGCGCAGGCACGGCGCCATGCCGATGCCGGCCGCCTGGCCGAGGCGGAGACGCTGTGCCGGGCGCTGCTCGCGCGCCTGCCGGAGCTGGCCGATGCCTGGTTCCTGCTCGGCGTCATCGACGAGGCGGCGGGCCGCAACCGCGCCGCGGAGCGCTGCTGGCAGCGCTGCGTGTATCTCGATCCGCAGCACTACGAAGCCCTGTGCAGCCTGGCGCTGCTGCACGAACAGCTGGGCGACGGCGCGCGCGGCGCCAGCTTCCGCCGGCGCGCCGCGCTGGCCTACGAACGGCGCGGAGACGGGTCATGAACGCGACGGCCGCGAACGATTGCTGGCGCCGCATCGGCGTGGCGGGCGACGCCAGTTGCCCCGAGCTGGCCCGGCACGTCCATTGCCGCAACTGCGGCAGCTATGCCGAGGCGGCGCAGCGCAGCCTGCAGCGCCCCGTCGACGCCGCCTATCGGGAAACGTGGGCACGCGAACTGGCAAGGCCGGAACCGCCGCCGCAGGCGACCGACAGCGCCGCGATGGCCTTCCGCGTCGGCCACGAATGGCTCGCCGTGCCGCTGGCGCTGGCGCAATCGGTCGCGCCGCTGGTCCCCGTGCACCGGCTGCCGCATCGCAGCGTCCCGGGCGGCGCCCTGCTGGGCATCGTCAACGTGGGCGGCCGGCTCGTCCCGGCCGTGTCGCTGGCGCGCCTGCTCGCGATCGACACCGACGGCGTGCCGGCGCCGCTGGGCCGCCACGCCTTTGCGCGCCTGCTGGTACTCGCGGTCCGCAGCCAGGTCTTCGCACTGCCCGTCGACGAGGTGCACGGCGTGGTACGCTACGCCGGCGCGGACGTGCGTCCCGCGGCGGCCACCGTCGGCCAGGCGCCGCTGCCGCTGCTGGCGGGCGTCGTCGCCGACAGCGCCATCGAGGCCGGCCTGCTCGACGCCGCGCGCCTGGAACATCAACTGGAAGGATTGCTGCGATGAGCCTGGACGGTGACCTGAGCGGCTTTTCGATGACGGAGCTGTTCCGCCTGGAGGCAGCGGACCAGGCACGCGTGCTCACCGACGGCCTGCTGCTGCTGGAACGGGGCGCAGCGGATGCGGCGACGCTGGAAGGGCTGATGCGTGCCGCCCACTCGATCAAGGGCGCCGCCGCCATCGTCGGCCTGGAGACGGCCGTGCGCCTGGCGCACGCGCTGGAAGACGTGTTCGTCGCCGCCCAGCATGGCCGCCTGCACCTTGCGAGCGGCGACGTCGACGCGCTACTGGGCGCCGTCGACCTGATGCAGAAGCTGTCCGTCGAGGACGGGGGCACGGACGGCGGAGCCGTCGACACGGCAGTGGCGGCGCTGGGCCGCTTGCGCGGACGCGGTCCGGCCGCGCCGGCGGCTCAGGTGGCGCCCGTGCCCGCACCTGCACCTGCACCTGCCGCGGAACCGGCATCCGCACCGCCACCCCTGCCTGCCGCCCCCGCGAACGCCGCGGCGCCGGCCAGCGACGAACTGCTGACGCTGGCCGGCCAGGCGCGCCTGCAGGCCGGCCGGCTGCGCCCCTGGATCGACGCCCTGCAACGCGACAAGCGCCAGCAGCGCCTGTTGTCCGAGACGCTGGAACAGTTGCAGGACGCGGCGCTGGCCCAAGGGGACGGGCGCCTGCTCGACCTCGCGCGCCTGGCGCTCGAGCGCATGCAGCCTCTGCGCGACGCCACCTGGCGCCACATCGCCGACGCCGAGCAGCACGAACGCCAGGCCGTGAACGTGTCCACGCGCATGCTCGACGAGCTGCAGTTGCTGCGCATGTGCCGCTTCGGCGACGGCGTGCATGCGCTGCCGCGCATGGTGCGCGACCTGGCGCGCGGCCTCGGCAAGGACGTGCGCGTGGAGATCCGCGGCGCCGACGTCCTCGTCGACCGCGCCGTGCTGGAACGGATGGACGCGCCGCTGCACCAGCTGCTGCGCAATGCCGTCGACCATGGCATGGAAACGCCGGCCGAACGCGCCGCGGCAGGCAAGCCGGCCCACGGCACCATCCGCCTGGAAGCGTGCCACCGCGGCGGCATGCTGGTGCTGGAAGTCGAGGACGACGGCCGCGGCATCGACCCGGAGCGCATCCGTCAGGCCGCCGTGGCGCGGCGCCTGGCCGCGCCCGCGTTCGCGCCGTCCCTGTCGCAGGCCGAGCTGATGGAATTCCTGTTCCTGCCCGGCTTTTCGCTGAAGGAGACGCCCAACGAGATTTCCGGGCGCGGGGTCGGCATGGACATCGTGCACGCCACCGTGCAGCGCCTGAACGGCAGCGTGCGCGCCGCATCGCACCCGGGCGCGGGCTTCGCCACCGTCGTCACGCTGCCGCTGACGCAATCGATCGTGCGTGCGCTGGTCGTCGACGTGCTGGGCGAAGCCTATGCGCTGCCGATCGCGCGCGTGGAACGCGTGCTGCGCGTGCCGGCCACGGACGTGCACACGCTGTCCGGCAGGGCTTACCTGGAACTGGACGGCGAGCACGTGGGCCTGGTACCGGCCGGCCAGGTGCTGGGCCTGGGCGAGACGCCGGGCGCCGGCGAGCTGGCCGTCGTCGTGATCGGCGCCGCGCGCGAACGCTACGGCTTCGTGGTGGACGCCGTGCAGGGCGAGCAGAGCCTGACGGTGCAGCCGCTCAAACCGACCTTCGGCAAGCTGCGCGACGTGGCCGCCGCCGCCCTGCTCGACGACGGCAGCCCGGCGTTGATCCTGGACGTGCCGGACCTGCTGCTGTCGATCGCGCGCCTGCTGGGCGAAGGCGCGCGCCTGCAGCTGGCCGGCTCGGGCGCCGCCGCGGGCCCCGGCGCGGCGGCGCGGCGCGTGCTGGTGGTGGACGACTCGCTCACGGTGCGCGAGATGCAGCGCAAGCTGCTGGTCGCGCGCGGCTACCGCGTCGACGTGGCGCTGGACGGCATCGACGGCTGGAACCAGCTGCGCGCCGGCGACTACGACCTCGTCATCAGCGACATCGACATGCCGCGCCTGGACGGCATCGGCCTGGTCGGGCGCATCCGCAGCGATCCGCGCCTGCACCGCCTGCCGGTGATGATCGTGTCGTACAAGGACCGGCCGGAAGACCGCGCGCGCGGCCTCGAGGCCGGCGCCGACTGGTACCTGGCCAAGGGCGCGTTCCACGACGCCTCGCTGCTCGATGCCGTGCGCGACCTGATCGGCGAGGCGCATGGCGACGCCCATGTCGACAAGCGCGGAGATGCGCCATGAGGATCGCCATCGCCAACGACAGCCCCACCGCCGCCGAGGCGCTGCGGCGCGCGATCGCGGCGGGCGGCGAGCACCAGGTCGCGTGGATCGCGCGCACCGGCGTCGATGCCGTGCGCCTGTGCGCCGACCTGCCGCCGGACCTGGTGCTGATGGACCTGGCCATGCCCCTGCTGGACGGCGTCGAGGCGACCCGCCGCATCATGCGCGACAGCCCGTGCGCGATCCTCGTCGTGACGGCGCGGCCGCAGGACAACGTCAACCAGGTGTTCCGCGCGCTCGGCGCCGGCGCCCTCGACGTCACGGCCACGCCGGTGCTGCTGGGGCAAGGCGGCGAGGAAGCGCTGCTGGCGAAGATCCGCACCCTCGGCAAGCTGGTCGCGGGCGGTACCCTGCCGGCGCCGGCCGGTACGGCCAGCATCAAGCGCCTGGTGGCAATCGGCGCGTCGACCGGCGGTCCGGTGGCGCTGGCCAGGCTGCTGAAGCACTGGCGCCCGCCGCCCGACACGGCCGCCGTCGTCGTCCAGCACATCGATCCGGACTTCGCCGTGCATCTGGCGCGCTGGCTGGGCGAGCAGGCGAAGACGGCGGTGCGCGCGATCGCGGACGGCGATGCGCTGGAGGGCGGCGTCGTGCAGGTAGCGGCCACCAACGATCACCTGCGCCTCGCCCCCGGCCAGCGCCTGTGCTACGACGCGCATCCGCGCGACGAGGTCTACCGGCCGTCGATCGACGTGTTCTTCCATTCCGTGGCGCGCCAATGGGAGCGGGACGCCACCGGCATTCTCCTGACCGGCATGGGCCGCGACGGCGCCGCGGGCCTGCTGGCCATGCGCGGGGCGGGCCACGCCACCATCGCCCAGGACGAGGCCAGCAGCGCCGTGTACGGCATGCCGCGCGCCGCCGCGGAGAACGGCGCCGCGGCGCGGATCCTGGCGCTGGACGATATCGCGCCTGCGCTGTCCGCGATTAGGTAAAATGGTCGATCCGCCGTGACTGTAGCGGTCGCTTTCCGCTTTTACCGAATTACCTATGCTCGAGTCTGCCAGCGTTACCGACATTTCCGAACCCATCGACGAACAGGTGCGCGTCCTGCTGGTCGACGACCAGCGCATCATTGCCGAAGCCCTGCGGCGCATGCTGGCCGGCCACCCCGAAATCGCCTTCCACGCCGTGTCGACGGCGGCCGAAGCCTTGCCGGCCGCGCTGGCGCTGCGCCCGACCGTGATCCTGCAGGATCTGGTGATGCAGGATGCGGACGGCTTCGCACTGATCAGCGCCTACCGCGCCGAGGAAGCGTTGCGCGACGTGCCCGTGATCGTGCTGTCGACTAAGGAAGAACCGAGCCTGAAGGCGCAGGGATTCGAGCTGGGCGCCAACGACTACCTCGTCAAGCTGCCCGACCGCCTGGAACTGGTGGCACGCATCCGCCACCATTCCGCCGGCTACATCCGCCTGCTGCAGCGCGATGCCGCCTACCGCTCGCTGCGTGCCAGCCAGGAAGCGCTGGCCAGGGCCAACGAGGAATTGCAGCAACTGGCCGCGCTCGACGGCCTGACCGGCATCGCCAACCGCCGCCGCTTCGACGAGGCCGCGCGATTCGAATGGCAGCGCGGCCGCCGCCGTAGCAGCCCGCTCGCGCTGCTGCTGTGCGACGTCGACAGCTTCAAGCTGTACAACGACCATTTCGGCCACCCGGCCGGCGACCTGTGCCTGAAGAAGGCGGCCGCCGTGCTGACGGGCCAGCTGAAGCGCCCGGCCGACCTGGCGGCGCGCTACGGCGGCGAGGAATTCGCCCTGCTGCTGCCGGACACCGACCTGGCCGGCGCCATGCAGCTGGCCGAAGCCTGCCGCGCCGAACTGGAACGCCAGGTGATGCCGCACCCGCGCGCGGAGTGCGGCCTCGTCACGATGTCGATCGGAGTCGCCTGCGCAGTGCCCGAAGACGATGCGGCGCCGGAAGAATTGATCGAGGCGGCGGATTCGGCGCTGTACGCGGCCAAGCGCAGCGGGAGAAACCGGGTGCAGGCGCACGAGAAATAGGTGCACGCATTGGTGGGCACCACGTGCCCACCAGCACGCATCAAATCATCACCGGTTCCGGTTCCAGCAACACCCCGAAACGCTCCTGCACGTCGTGCTGGATCGCCCGCGCCAGCGCCAGCACTTCTTCCCCGTCGGCGCCGCCGTTGTTCACCAGCACCAGCGCCTGCTTCGGATACACGCCGGCACGCCCCAGCGACCTGCCCTTCCAGCCGCAGCGGTCGATCAGCCAGCCGGCCGCCAGCTTTTCGCTGCCGTCCGGCTGGACGTGGTGCACCAGGTCGGGCCACGCCGCCAGCAGGCGCGCGCAGTGTTCGGGGCCGACCACCGGGTTCTTGAAGAAGCTGCCGGCATTGCCGATCACGGCCGGATCAGGCAGCTTGCGGCGCCGCACCGCGATCACGGCGTCGGCGACCTGGCGCGGCGTGGGCGCGTCGATGCCTTCTTCCTGCAAGGCGTTGGCCAGTTCCGCGTAGCGCAGGTTCGGCGCCCAGGCATGCAGCAGCGCGAACGTGACGTCGAGCACCACCAGGTCGCGGCCCTCCGCGTGCTTGAACACGCTGTCGCGGTAGCCGAAGCGGCAGGCGGCGGCGTCCATCGTGCGCGTGGCGCCGGTCGCGAAGTCGAAGGCCGTCAGCGCGTGAAAGCAATCCTTCACCTCGGCGCCGTAGGCCCCGATGTTCTGGATCGGCGAAGCGCCCACCGTGCCGGGGATCAGCGCCATGTTTTCCAGGCCGCCCAGGCCCTGGCCGATGGTCCACTCGACGAAGCCGTGCCAGTTCTCCCCGGCGCGGGCACGCACGAGGATCGCCTCGTCGGTCGTGCCGACGATCTCCTTGCCCATCAGGCCCATGTGCAGCACCAGGCGCTCGACCTCGCCCGATGTGATCAGGAGGTTGCTGCCGCCGCCCAGCACCAGGCGCGGCAGCGCAGCCAGGGCCGGATCGGAAGCCAACTGCGCCAGCTGGCCGGGATCGGTCACGCGCAGGTAGCGGCGCGCGCGGGCGGCGATGCCGAAGGTATTGAAGGGCTGGAGCTGGACGTCGGAGGAAAGCAGGTCGGCTTGCATGGCTGGGGCTGGAAGTTTGCCGCGATTATAAGGCGTTCCCGCCGGGGCAGCGTTGTCCGTTAAAATACTGGCATCCCCCGTGGGCAAAATACAAGCAAAATCAAGTAAAGGAATACCAAGATGCCATCGTTTGATGTGGTCTGCGAAGCAGACATGATTGAAGTCAAGAACGCCGTCGAGCAATCCAACAAGGAAATCGGCACTCGCTTCGACTTCAAGGGAAGCTCGGCCAAGGTCGAGCAGAAGGAACGCGAGATCACCGTGTTCGGCGACTCCGACTTCCAGCTGGGCCAGGTGCGCGATGTGCTGGTGGGCAAGATGACCAAGCGTAAGGTCGACGTCCGCTTCCTGGACGAAGGCAAGGTCGAGAAGATCGGCGGCGACAAGGTCAAGCAGGTGATCAAGGTGCGCAACGGCATCGAGACCGAGGACGCCAAGAAGATCACCAAGATCATCAAGGAAAGCAAGATGAAGGTCCAGGCCTCGATCCAGGGCGAAACCGTGCGCGTCACCGGCAAGGACCGCGACGCGCTGCAGGAAGCGATCGCCATGCTGCGCAAGGACGTCAAGGACTTGCCGCTCGAGTTCAACAATTTCCGCGATTAAAGGTTACTGACCCCGCGCGCGCCCATCCCGGCACGGCCTGTTTTTCGCACGGTCGTGCTGGCCTCATGGGACAAAAAGCCCTCTCGGCCCCACCCTGCACTGAGGTAGAATGCGGGTTGCGCCGACACGCCGGTCCCCGGCGACGCGCGCCAGGTCGATAAGTTCGGGAGTTTAAGGATAGCAATGAAACGTGTTGATGATTTCCGCCTGCGTCTGGGCAACAAGGAATACGTGCCCATCATGATCGGCGGAATGGGCGTGGATATTTCGACGTCCGAACTGGCCCTCGAAGCCGCCCGCCTCGGCGGGATCGGCCACATTTCCGATGCGATGGTACCGGACGTGTCGGACCGCAAGTTCGACACCAGCTTCGTCAAGGAAAAGACCAAGCTGTACAAAGCCAACATCAACAATATGGACAAGTCGTCGGTCAAGTTCGACCTCGACCGCCTGGCCGAAGCGACGCGCCTGCACGTGGGCGCGACCATGGAAGCGAAGAAAGGCGATGGCCTGATCTTCGTGAACTGCATGGAAAAGCTGACCATGAACGCGCCCAAGGAAACCTTGCGCACGCGCCTGTCGGCCGCGCTCGACGCGGGCATCGACGGCATCACCATGTCGGCCGGCCTGCACCTCGGTTCGTTCGAGCTGATCAAGGACCACCCGCGTTTCCGCGACGCCAAGCTGGGCACCATCGTGTCGTCCGTGCGCGCGTTGCAACTATTCCTGCGCAAGGTCTCGCGCCTGGACCGCCTGCCCGACTTCCTCGTCGTCGAAGGCCCGCTGGCCGGCGGCCACCTGGGCTTCGGCATCGACGACTGGCAGGACTACGACCTGCACACCATCGTCGACGAACTGCTGGCCTTCATGAAGGCCGAGCAGCTCGACATTCCGCTGATCGCCGCGGGCGGCATCTTCACCGGCACGGACGCCGTCGGCTTCCTGGAAAAAGGCGTGGGCGGCGTGCAGGTGGCGACCCGCTTCACCATCACCCACGAATGCGGCCTGCCGGACGACGTCAAGCAGGAATACATCCGCGCCACCGAGGACGACATCATCGTCAACGGCGTGTCGCCGACCGGTTATCCGATGCGCATGCTCAAGCAGACGCCGGCGATCGGCTCCGGCATCCGCCCGGGCTGCGAATCCTACGGCTACCTGCTCGATGCCACCGGCAACTGCGCCTACATCAATTCGTACAACCGCGAAGTGATGGCCAACCCGGGATCGAAGAACATCCAGGTGTTCGACAAGACCTGCCTGTGCACGCACATGCGCAACTTCAACTGCTGGACCTGCGGTTCGACCACCTACCGCCTGAAGGACACGACCCACAAGCTGGCCGACGGTTCCTACCAGATCCTGTCCGCCGAGCACGTGTTCAAGGATTACCAGTTCAGCGTCGACAACCAGATCGCCCTGCCTCCGCGCCAGGACGAAGCGGCGGCCTGAGCAAGGCTGCGGCGATGACGACGGCGTGCTGCGGCACGCCGTTTTTGTTTTCGGATGGAACGCGACGGCACCTTCTGCTGTCCAACGGCAGTTGACCCAGAGGGAGTGCGCGCATGTCCGAGACCGACCATCCGGCCCGCGTCGTCTTCATGACGGACGAAGCCGGCAACATCCTCACCTGGAATGCCGCCTGCGCCGCCCTGTTCGGCCTGGATGCGCCCCGCATCCTCGGGCGTACCGTCACCACGCTTTTCTCGCCGTCCGGCCGCGACGCCTGGAGCGTCGGCTGGGCCGCGCTCACGCGCAGCCGGGACGCGCACCGCGACGCCGAGGTCCGCGTCGACCTCGACTGCGCCGGACGTGTCGTGGCCGCCAGCCTGGTGCTGGCACCGCAGCGCGACCGCGACGGCGGCCTGCGCGGCTGGGCCGTGGCCGTCGCCACCGATGGCGCACGCGATGCGTCGGAGACGGACCGGGTGGCGCGCACGCCCCTCTCGTCCATCGTGCCCATGTTTCCGGGCACGTTCTACGTCGTCAACCGCGAAGGCCGGCTGGTGCTGTGGAATCGCAATTTCGAACGCGTGACGGAGATGACGCCGGACGAGCTGGCCGTGACGCGCGTGCCCGAGATGCTGGAGCTGCACCAGCGCCCCGCCTGGGCCGACGCGATGCGCCGCGTGTTCGAGGACGGCGGCGAATTCAGTCTCGAACTCGACTACGTGTCCCGCAGCGGGCGCACGACGGCGCTGCTGCTGTCCGGCGCGCGCGTGCGCGCCGACGGCAACGACTACCTGTTCGGCATGGGCATGAACATCGATGCGCGGCGCACCCGCGAACAGCAGTTGCGCCTGCGCGAACGGGCGCTGCACGCGGCCAGCAACGGCATCCTGATCACCCGCTGCGAAGGCCGGCGCAACGTCATCGAATACGTGAACCCGGCGTTCGAGCGCATCACCGGCTATGCCGCCGACGACGTGCTCGGACGCGACCCGCGCCTGATGGGCGCGCCCGGCATGGACGCCGTCGAGCGCGGCACGCTGCGCGACGCGATCGCCGGGCGCCGGAGCGCCAGCGTGGTCATGCGCAACCTGCGCAAGAACGGCGAGCTGTACTGGACCGACCTGAGCATCACGCCCGTGCACGACGAGCACGGCGTCGTGACGCACTATATCGGCGTGCTGCTCGACGTCACCGCGTCCAAGCTGCGCACCGCCCACCTGGAGCACGAGGTCAACCACGACCCGCTGACGGGCCTGGCCAACCGCAACCTGCTGTGGGACCGGCTGGAACAGGCGCTGCACCTGGCCCAGCGCCAGAAGGCGCTGGTGGCCACCGTGCTGATCGACCTCGACAAGTTCAAGCTCATCAACGATACCTACGGCCACGAAGCGGGCGACGTGGTGCTGAAGGTGGTGGCGCGGCGCCTGCAGGCATCGGTGCGCGACAGCGACACGGTGGCGCGCATGTCGGGCGACGAATTCGTGCTGATCCTGGCCAACCAGCCATCGCTGCGCTTCACGCTGCGCATGGTCGAGCGGCTGCGCCAGAGCTTCGTCATCCCCGTCTCCTTCAACGGCCAGGAAATTCCCATCGGCGCCAGCGTCGGCGTCGCGCTCTACCCGCACGACGGCGCCACCGCCGCCGAACTGGTGCGCTCGGCCGACCTCGCCATGTACCACGGCAAGGCCAACGGCCGCAACGACGTCCACTTCTTTTCCAGTGACATGAAGTCCAGCAACGAGGCCAAGCAGCGCATCGAAGTGGCGCTGCGCGAGGCGCTCGAGAACGGCGAGATGTTCCTGCTCTACCAGCCGCGCATGTCGGTCGCCACCGGCAAGGTCAGCGGCTTCGAGGCGCTGCTGCGCTGGCGCCATCCGGAACAGGGCGTGCTGGCGCCCGCGCGCTTCCTGTCCGAGGCCGAGGAAAGCGGCAGCATCGTGCAAATCGGCCAGCAGGTGCTGGACCACGCCTGCGCCTTCGCCGCCACGCTGCGCGACGGGGGTTTCGCGGACATTCCCGTGACCGTGAACGTGTCCTACCGCGAGTACACGCAGCCGGGCTTCCTGGACGGGCTGGCAGAGCGGCTGGCGCGCTGGCAGCTGGCGCCGCACAGCCTGCAGCTGGACCTGCGCATCGACGAACTGATCCGCAATCCGGCGCTGGGCCGCGAGCTGGCCGAGCAGTTGCGCGGGCTCGGCGTCGACCTGTCGGTGGACGGCTTTGGCGCCGGCCTGTGCGACCTGGGTTACCTGCAGCAACTCTCCGCCAGCCAGGTCAAGCTGGCGCACGGCACCGTGCATGCGATCGCCGACGGCGGCGCGGCGGTGGCCAAGAGCCTGATCGACATCGGGCACAACATGGACATGCAGGTGGTCGGCGAGGCGGTCGAGACCGAGCCGCAGGTCGCTTTCCTGAAGTCGCACGGTTGCGACCAGGTGCAAGGCACCTGGTTCAGCGAGCCGCTCGAGGAGGAGGACGCAAGAAAACTGCTACGCGAACATCAACCCGCGTAGGGTGGGCACCACGTGCCCACTACCGCGACAGGCTGCTCAGCCTTCGCTGGTGATGCGCTTGACGAGCGCGCCCAGCGCGTCCTCGGCCATGTCGTTCGAGACCTGGCAAGTCCCCGCGTTCTCGTGCCCGCCGCCGCCGTATTCGAGCATCAGGGCGCCGATATTCGTGTTCGACGTGCGGTTCAGGATCGATTTGCCCGTCGCGAACACCGTGTTCTGCTGCTTCAGGCCCCACAGCACGTGGATC
This sequence comes from uncultured Massilia sp., assembly GCA_963529995.1. Taxonomy (GTDB): domain Bacteria; phylum Pseudomonadota; class Gammaproteobacteria; order Burkholderiales; family Burkholderiaceae_D; genus Telluria. The sequence goes on from CAUSCY010000002.1 coordinate 17,699, forward strand.
GAGATATTCGTTTCCGGGAACAGCGCGTAGATGATGAAGCGGTTGCCGGCATAGATCACCGGCTCCTCGCGCAGGTCGAGCACGACCAGGTTGCCGTGCACCCGGGCGCAACGGCGGATCTGCTCCTTGCACAGGGCGTCGTGCTCGAAGTACAGCTTGACCCGTTCCTGCACGTCCGGCAAGGCCATGATCTGGTCGATCGTGTGGTTGCGGCAGTAGTTGATCAGGTCCATCATGAGCTGGTAGTTCGAGATACGGAAGTCGTGGAACCGGCCCAGGCCGGTACGCGCATCCATCAGGAAGTTCAGCAGGTTCCAGCCCGTCGGGTCCAGCACTTCCTCGCGCGAGAAGCGCGCCGCGTCGGCCTTGTCGACGGCATCCATCATGTCGCGCCAGGCGGACGGGAAGGCGCGCGTGGCGCCGTAGTAGTCGTAGACGACGCGCGCGGCCGACGGCGCGCGCGGATCGATCACGTGGTTGTCGCGCTTGCCGCCGCCCGCGCGGATGGTTTCCGACAGGTGGTGGTCGAAGGCCAGGTGGGCGCCCGCCACATAGGGCAGATTGGTCGTGATGTCGCCGGCACTGATCGCGATCTTGCCGTCCTGCATGTCTTTCGGATGGACGAACAGGATGTCGTCGATCAGGTCGAGGTGCTTCAGCAGGACCGCGCAGACCAGGCCATCGAAGTCGCTGCGGGTGACGAGGCGGTAACGTTTCGGAACGGCGGACATCGGTATACCCCTTTCAAGTCGAAAACAAGGAACGATGGGCTGGCGCAGCCAGGAGCTCATCCATCATACGCCGCAAAATTTCCAATTGACAGGCTTTCTATACGGCACTATTTGGCGCGACGGATGCAGGATTGCAGTCCAGGACGCGAATCCTGCAGGCTGTCGCACAGGACTGGCACGGGGAAGCGCGCTGCACTAAAGTTGCAACATCCCAACGACGGCAATATGCTTGGGGAATCGGGCGCAGCGCCCGCCGCTCACGCAATCATTTCGTTCAACGACACGTTTCATGCAGACCAGGCCCTCTTCCACCCAGCAAGCGCTCAGCCACACCCTGTCTTCCGCCTACCGGGCGTTCGACGCCGTGGCGACATGGGTGACACATTTGTCCTGGTGGAAATTTTTCCTGTTCGCGGCGCTGATGCTGATCGCCGGCCAGATCCTGCAGGACGAGTTGTTCTCGGGCAGCGACGAAGACATGGCGCGTGTCGAGCACAATGCCCGGCGCAACGAGCCCAGCATCATCATCGACGACAACGGCATCCGCATCAGCCCGCGCAAGGGACAACGCCCTCTCACCATCGATCCCGAGGCCGAAGCCGCCAAGGCCGAACAGGCGGCCAAGGCGGCTGCCCGCGCCGGGGCCGAGGCCGACCGCGCCGGCGAAGCCGCCGAAGCGATGAGCGAAGAAGCGGCGACGCGCGCCGACGCAGCACGCCGCGCCAGCGACGCCACCCCGGCCACTCCAACCACCCCGGCCACCCCAGCCCCCCCCGCGACCCCGGCCACGCCGGCGACTCCGGCGACCCCGTCCACGCCACTGCGCTCGGCGGACGGCCACCCGGTCGCCAAGACCGTGCGCGGCCCCAACGGCAGCGAAGTCCACATCGACCTGCCGCCGCAGATCGGCGAGGAATTGTCCGACGCGATCGAGGCGGCGGTCGACGATGCGGCCGAGGCCAAGGCGCGCAGCTACCACAAGCAGGCGTCGACCTGGTTCACCAGCTTCGTCTGGCTGCTGGTGCTGGCGCTGTTCGGCACCAAGGCCCTGGTCGGCGGCAAGAAGCGCGCCGAGGCCGAGATGCAGACGGCGACCGCCGCGGCCGAGCGCGAATCGATGCAGCGCCAGCTGTCCGAGGCGAAGATGCAGGCCATGCAGGCCCAGGTCGAGCCGCACTTCCTGTTCAACACGCTGGCGTCCGTCGAGCACCTGATCGAGACGGACCCGCCGCGCGCCTCGGCCATGCAGCGCACGCTGATCCAGTACCTGCGCGCCGTCATCCCGCAGATGCGCGACGCCAACCTCAGCACCAACCTCGGGCGCGAGCTCGACATGGTCAACGCCTACCTCGACCTGCTCAAGATGCGCATGGAAGAACGCCTGACCGTCACGCTGCGGGTGCCGGCCGGCCTGCGCAGCGCCGCCTTCCCGCCGATGATGCTGCAGTCGATGGTGGAAAACGCCATCAAGCACGGCCTCGAATGCAAGCCCGAGGGCGGCCATCTCGACGTCAATGCGGAGGTCGTCGACAGCAAGCTGCGCGTCACCGTCAGCGACGACGGGGTCGGCTTCGGCGTCATGCCCAGCAAGGGCACGGGCCTGGGCCTGTCGAACATCCGCGAGCGCCTGAAGCTGCTGCACGGCGAGGCCGGGCAACTGCATATCGCGGCGAACAGCCCCAGCGGCGTCATCGCCACCATCGAGGTGCCTTACCAGCTGGCCTCGAAGTAAGCGCCCCGGGTATTGCCTGCCGGCGCATTTCATTGAATAATCGACATAATCCAACCCATCCGATCCGACCATGCCTACCGCAATCATTGCCGATGACGAAAGATTGATGCGCGACCTGCTGCGCACCCGACTGTCCCAGGTGTGGCCGGAGCTGGAGATCGTGGGCGAGGCCAAGAACGGCGACGAAGCCGTGCAGCTGGTGGCCGAGCTGAAACCCGACCTCACCTTCCTCGACATCCGCATGCCCGGCAAGACGGGCATGGATGCGGCGCGCGACATCGGCGACGCCAGCCGGGTCGTGTTCGTCACCGCCTACGACGAGTACGCCGTCGAGGCCTTCGAGCGCGGCGCCGTCGACTACGTGCTGAAACCGCCCGAGCCCGAGCGCCTCAAGATCACCGTCGACCGCCTGAAGGAGCGCCTGGCCTCCCCTGCATCCACACAGGCCAATGCGGCCAACGTGAGCGACACCGTCACGGCGATGCTGAGCCAGCTGGCCGAAAAGATCGCCGCGCCCAAGCCGAAACACCTGCAATGGATCCAGGCCAGCATCGGCCAGGACCTGCGCATGATCCCGGTCGAGGAAATCCTGTTCTTCCGCTCGGACGAAAAATATACCAGCGTCCAGACCGAGAAATTCGAGGCGCTGATCCGCAAGCCCGTGCGCGACCTGGCCGAGGAACTGGACCCGGCGCTGTTCTGGCAGATCCACCGCGCCACGCTCGTGAACGTGAATGCCATCGAGGGCGTGACGCGCGATATCCGCGGCCGCCACCTGGTGCTGGTCAAGGGCCGTCCGGAAAAGCTGGAAGTCAGCCGCAGCTTCTTGCACCTGTTCAAACAAATGTAAGGACGAGCGCCATGCCCGGCACGATTGTCGGGCATCAAGCCAGCCACGGCTTGCTGCGCGTAAGGTGATGCCAGACCCGCACAGGGTCGCCTTCACAGGCATTTCCAATGAATCGACCGCGCCGCCCCCGCTCCTCCGGCTGGCCCGCCTCCCGATCCGCACCGCCGCGCCGCCTGTCCAGCCTGGTCACGTTCGCGGCCGGTTTCATGCTCGGGTTGGCAGCGAGCCGCCTGCCGGGACGGCGCCGACGCCAGGAGTCAGACACCGTGTCGGCCAGCCATCAGTTCTTCAACCACGCCAGCGAAGCCATCATCTCGGCCGACCTGTCGAACATCATCGTCATGGCCAACCCGGCCGCCGCCGTCCTGTTCGATACCAGCGTCGAACAGATGGTCGGCAGTCCGCTGGCGCGCTACATCGAAGCGCCGCCGGACATGATCCACGAACCGACCGACTTCTTCCGTGCCGGCAGCGGCCGCGCCGGACGCCGCGCCACCGACTACGCCGTCACGGGCAAGCGCAGCGACGGCCGCCGCTTTCCCATCGAAGGCTCGGTCTCGCGCGCCAACGAAGGCGCGCCGTTCTATACGGTGGTCATGCGCGACGTGTCGGAGCGGCGCCGCGTGCAGGACACGCTGAGCCGTTCGCACGACCAGTTGCGCCAGCTGTCGGCGGCGCTGCAGACCATCCGCGAAGAGGAACGCACGCACATCGCGCGCGAGCTGCACGACGATCTCGGACAACTGCTGGCCTCGCTGCGCATGGACCTGACGCTGCTGCAGCAGGCGCCCGACGTGCCGCCGACCAGCCTGCGCCTGATGCGCGGCATGGAAGCCAACCTGCTGACCGCGATCACCTCGCTGCGCCGCATCGCCAGCAACCTGCGTCCGCGCGCCCTCGACGAAGGCGGCCTGTACTTCGCGCTGCAGGGCCTGCGCGACGACTTCATCGAACGCTATGCCATCCCCTGCACCCTGCTGGCCGACGAAGCCGAGCTGCGCCTGGACGATGCCGCCAGCACGGCGATCTTCCGCATCGTCCAGGAAGCGCTGACGAACATCGCCCGCCACGCCGAAGCAACCGGCGTCACGATGAACCTGTTCCGCCTGAATAACGAACTGCTGATCACGATCCGCGACGACGGCCGCGGCATCCGTCCGGAAGACATGGAAAAGGCCGAGTCGCTGGGCCTGATCGGCATGCGCGAGCGGGTCTGGGCGATGCACGGCGACATCACGATCGCCGCCGACGAACCGGTCGGCACCCGCATCGACATCGTGCTGCCGCTGGGCGCGCACCTGGCCGACTGAACGGAACGTCAATGCAGGAACAGTAAGTGTGGTGCTATAGCAACGTTTCGTTTTGTCATCAAAACGACATACTGCTCCGATAAGATGCCCCCCGATCACTGAGGTCGTTCCAAAAAGGAAAGACCCCCTGACTCGAACGACATCTAATTGGAGAATCCTGAATGCAAGCCAAACGCCTGGTTGCCGCCCTGGTAGCCGCTACCCCGCTGTTCGCCGCCGCCCAAACCAACGTGACCCTGTACGGTATCCTGGACGCCGCCATCTCGTCGCAGGACACCGGCGGTCCGGAAGGCCGCACCACCGTGGTCAACTCGGGCAACCAGTCGAGCAGCCGCTTCGGCTTCAAAGGCTCGGAAGACTTGGGCAACGGCCTGAAAGCCATCTTCAACCTGGAAGCCGGCACCTCGATCGACACCGGCGCCGCCGACTCGAACCTGTTCCAGCGCCGCGCCGTCGTCGGCCTGGAAGGCGACTTCGGTACCATCACCCTGGGCCGCGAATACTCGCCGATCGCCTCGATCGCCGCCGCCACCGACGCGTTCGGCCAGGGCTTCTACGGCTCGAACCTGTCCGCGTTCACCACCAACCGCCTGACCCGCCGCATGAGCAACTCGGTCAGCTACAAGAGCGCATCGTTCGGCGGCCTGAAGCTGCTGGCCGCCTACGCCGCCGGTGAAGCCCAGACCGCGACCACCCCGAACGTGCCGAACGGCGACCTGAAAGGCGTCGGCCTGGAATACACGCTGGGCGGCCTGTACGTCGGCGGTGCTTACCACACCATCAAGCGTCTGGCGACCGACGATGACAAGGAATCGGCAGTCGGCGCCGCCTACAAATTCGACCAGCTGGGCGGCTTCGAGCTGAAGGGTAACTGGATGCAGGCCGACCGCGCCGGCACCCCGGCCAAGTACAAGCAGTACAACCTGGGCGGCTCGATGCCGTTCGGCGCGCACCGCGTGTACGCCAACTTCCAGCAGCAGAAACTGGGCGATGCCAAGGGCAATACCTGGGGCCTGGCCTACACCTACTCGCTGTCGAAGCGCACCAACCTGTACGCATCGTACGCCAGCCTGGACAACAACAACCTGGGCGTGTTCGGCCTGACCTCGTCGTCGGTCACCATCACCCCGCCGGCCACCTCGCTGGGCGCGGATCCGGACGTGCTGTCGATCGGTATCCGTCACACCTTCTAATAGGTGATACAGGTGGGCACATGGTGCCCACCCTACGAAAAACGGCGGTAAGGAGCGATCCTTACCGCCGTTTCCATTGTCGTAGGGTGGGCGCGGCCGGCGTAGGCATCACATGCCCACCATCCGCCACCTCACTTGAGACGGCAGGTCAGCACCCACACCGTATCCCAGCGCGCCACGCGGATCTCGCGCGCCACGTTCGCCAGGCGCTTCTTGAGGCCGCTGTCGGTCGGGTAGTTCTTGGGCAGCTCGATGCGCTCGCCGTCCGGCGTGTTCACGATCTGCCAGGTATTGCCCTGGGCATCCGTGCGCGCCACCGGCAGGCTCGTGCCTTCGATGTATTCCTCGTCCAGCACGATCAGCAGCACGTCCTTGCCGAAGCGCTTGCGCAGGCCCGACACCAGCAGTTCCTGGTGCGCGCGCGTCAGGTGCGACCACCAGAAGCCGGTGAACACGGCCTTCACGGGATCGACGCCGTCCGGCACCAGGTCGGCCGGCAGGTCGAGCGCATCGGCCTGCACGAAGGTGACGAGGTCCTCGTCCAGGCCGCGGTCCCGCGCCTGTTCCAGCATCGCCGGGTCGAGGTCGACGGCGATCACGTGGCCGGCCACGTCGGCCAGGATCTCGGTCCAGCGGCCCGTGCCGCAGGCCAGCTCCAGCACGGTCATGCCTTCCACCAGGCCGGCGATGCCGTCGGCCACTTCCTCGAGGTCTTCGCTGCGTTCCTCGTCTTCCTCGATGGCGTCGTAGTCGGCCGCGATGGCGGCGTAGTAACGGGCGACGGCGTCGCGGTCCTTGTCGATGGGATCAGTCATTGCTTGCTTCTTTATAGCTCATAGGTTTCGCTGCTGCCGCGCATGGCGGCCTCGACCATCTTGCGGTTGAGGGTCGGTGCCAGCAGCTCGATGAAGGTGTACACATAGCTGCGCAGATAAGCGCCATGCTTGACGGCCACGCGCGAGACGTTCATGCCGAACAGCTGGCCGACGGGGATCGCGCGCAGGTTGCGGTCGCGTTCCGGGTCGAAGGCCATGCCGGCGATGATGCCGATGCCCATGCCCAGCTCCACATAGGTCTTGATGACGTCGGCGTCGATCGCTTCCAGCAGCACGTCCGGCTTCAGGTGGCGCAGCTCGAAGGCATGATCCACCTTGCTGCGGCCGGCGAAGGCGGCATCGTACGTGATCAGCGGATACTCCGCGATCTCTTCCAGCGAAATCGCCTTGGACTTGGTCAGCGGATGCTCGTGCGGCACCACCAGCACGTGTTCCCACTGGTAGCACGGCAGCGTGATCAGGCCGTCGACGGCGGCGATCGACTCGGTGGCGATGGCGAGGTCGGCCTGGTCGTTCTTGACCATGTCGGCGATCTGGCGCGGATTGCCCTGCAGCAGCGACAGGCGCACTTTCGGAAAGCGCTGCATGAAGGCCTGCACCACCTTCGGCAGCATGTAGCGCGCCTGGGTGTGCGTGGTGGCGATGGTGAAGCTGCCGCTGTCCTGGGCCGCGTATTCCTTGCCGATGCGCTTGAGGCTGTCGATCTCCTGCATGATCAGCTCGACCGAGTTCAGCACGAGCCGTCCCGGTTCGGTCAGGCCGCGGATGCGCTTGCCGTGACGGGTGAAAATGTCGACGCCCAGCTCTTCCTCGAGCTCGATGATGGCCTTGGACACGCCGGGTTGCGAAGTGAACAATGCCTTGGCGGCATCGGTCAGGTTGAAATTCTGGCGGACCGCTTCACGTACGAAGCGTAATTGGTGGAGGTTCATTGCCCTTTTATCTGTTTAGCAAACCTGACGTGCATTTTACAAGCTTGCTTATGCCGCAGGCTCATATAAGCAAATAAATTCTCGGTAGTTTGGAATAAAGCGTCATTTTATTAATATTCCGGGTAGTTTGGGTCAGGACTTGGCCCGCCCCCACAGGAACGACCCCAGGAATCGCCATGTATCGCTACGACCAGTACGACCACCTCATCGTCCGAGAGCGCATCGCCCAGTACCGCGACCAGGTACGGCGCCGCCTCGCCGACGAACTGACGGAAGAAGAATTCCTGCCGCTGCGCCTGCAGAACGGCCTCTACATGCAGCGCCATGCCTACATGCTGCGCATCGCGGTGCCCTACGGCCTGCTGTCGACGGCGCAGATGCGCATGTTCGCCCATATCGCCCGCCACTACGACCGCGACTACGGCCACTTCACCACGCGCCAGAACATCCAGTTCAACTGGATCGAGCTGGAACAGACTCCGGACATCCTGGAGCACCTCGCTTCGGTCGAGATGCATGCGATCCAGACCTCGGGCAATTGCATCCGCAACATCACAACCGACGAGTACGCCGGCACCGCGGCCGACGAACTCATCGATCCGCGTCCGTTCGCCGAGATCCTGCGCCAGTGGAGCACCTTCCACCCCGAGTTCATCGCCCTGCCGCGCAAGTTCAAGATCGCCATCAACGGCGCCGTCGAGGACCGCGCGGCTATCGCCGTGCACGACATCGGCCTGACCGCCGTGAAGAACGCGGCCGGCGAAGTCGGCTTCAAGTTCATGGTCGGCGGCGGCATGGGCCGCACCCCGATCCTGGGCAGCGTCATCAACGAGTTCGTGCACTGGACCGACCTGCTGACCTACACGGAAGCCGTCATGCGCGTGTACAACCAGTTCGGCCGCCGCGACAACAAGTACAAGGCGCGCATCAAGATCCTCGTGAAAGCCGTGGGCGCCGAGGAATTCGCCCGCATGGTCGAGCAGGAATTTGCCGACCTCAAGGGCGGTCCGGAAACGCTGACCCAGGAAGAGCTGGACCGCGTGGCCGTCTGGTTCAATCCGAAGCCTTATAAAACGCTGGCCGCCATCGATCCGCTCGCCGACCACGCCGGCGACCGCGCCTTCACCAACTGGCTGCAGCGCAACGTCAAGCCGCACAAGGTGCCGGGTTACGCCTCGGTCGTGCTGTCGCTCAAGAAGACCGGCGTGCCGCCGGGCGATGCGAGCGCCGCGCAGATGGACGTCGTCGCCGACCTGGGCGACCGCTACAGCTTCGGCGAACTGCGCGTAACGCACGAGCAGAACCTGGTGCTGGCCGACGTCGAGCAGTCGCAGCTGTACGAAGTCTGGCAAGAAGCGAAGGCGCACGGCATGGCCACGCCGAACATCGGCCTGCTGACGGACATCATTTCCTGCCCGGGCGGCGACTACTGCTCGCTGGCCAACGCGAAATCGATCCCGATCGCGGCCGCCATCGCCCAGCGCTTCGACGACCTCGACTACCAGCACGACATCGGCGACATCGAACTGAACATCTCCGGCTGCATCAATGCCTGCGGCCACCACCACGTGGGCCACATCGGCATCCTCGGCGTCGACAAGGACGGTTCCGAGTGGTACCAAGTGTCGATCGGCGGCGCCCAGGGCAACCAGTCTGCCATCGGCAAGATCATCGGCCCGTCGTTCTCGGCGCCGCAGATGCCGGAAGTCGTGCAGCGCCTGCTGGACGTCTATGTGCGCGAACGCGTCGACGGCGAACGCTTCGTCGACGTGGCGCAGCGCCTGGGCATCGCGCCGTTCAAGGAACACGTGTACGCCACGCCGATCGTGGTCGAAGCAACCGCCGGAGAAGAGCAGCATGCTTAATCAGCACCCACAGATCATCAAGGGCCGCGCCGTCGTCGCCGACGACTGGAGCGTCCTCACCCTCGACGAGGGCCAGGCCGCCGAGACCGTGGAAGTCCCGGCCGGCAAGATCATCGTCCCCCTGCCCGTCTGGCAGGCGCAGCGCGAGCAGCTGGTCCAGCGCGCCGACATCGGCATCTGGTTCGCACCGGACGAGCTGGCCCAGACGGTCAAGGACGACCTCGACAAATTCGGCGTGGTCGCCGTCAGCTTTCCGAAGTTCACGGACGGCCGCGGCTATTCGATCGCCTACAACCTGCGGCGTCGCTTGGGGTATCAAGGCGAGCTGCGCGCCATCGGCGACGTGCTGCGCGACCAGCTGTTCCAGATGCAGCGCTGCGGCTTCGACGCCTATGCGACGCGTCCGGACCGCGACATCCACGAAGCCCTGAAGGGCCTGACGGTGTTCTCGCAGACCTACCAGGCGTCGGTGGACACGCCGCTGCCGCTGTTCCGCCGCACGCACCGCGGTGTGGAGGCGAGCAGCGTCCAGGAACAGCCATGAGCGATCTGAACGCGCGCGTGGCCGCGACCCGCGCCATCCTGGAGCGCATCGCCGCCGAGTTCTCGCCCGCCACCTTCGCCTCCAGCCTGGCCGCCGAGGACATGGTCCTGACGGACCTGATCCTGAAGGCGGGCCTGCCGATCTCCATCTTTTCGCTGGAGACGGGCCGGCTGCACGCGGAAACGCTGGCGGTGCTGGATAAGGTCAAGGAACACTACGGCCACGAGATCGCACTCTACCGCCCGCAAGCGGCACTGGTCGACGAGTACGTCGGCAAGAACGGCCTGAACGCGTTCTACGACAGCGTCGAGCTGCGCAAGGGCTGCTGCTACGTGCGCAAGGTCGAGCCGCTGGGCCGCGCCTTGGCCGGCAAGAAGGCCTGGATCACGGGCCAGCGCCGCGCCCAGTCGAGTACGCGCGCCGAGCTGCCCGTGCAGGAACACGATGCCGCCCACGGCATGGAGAAATTCAATCCGCTGGCCGACTGGTCCGAGCAGGACGTGTGGGACTACCTGCGCGCCGAAGGCGTGCCCTACAACGCGCTGCACGACCGCGGCTATCCGTCGATCGGCTGCGAACCCTGCACCCGCGCGATCCAGCCGGGCGAAGACGTGCGCGCCGGCCGCTGGTGGTGGGAAAACCCGGAATCGAAGGAATGCGGACTGCACCTCGTGGACGGCAAACTCATCCGTATCAAATCCGTGGCCGCCTGACGCGGCCGCACAATGACAGGCAAGCTCCATGACGACTATCACTGACAACCCGGAAACGCTGCATGACGATCATCTGCGTGATGTGAATGCGCGCCATCTCGACGCCCTGGAATCGGAAGCGATCCACATCCTGCGCGAGGTTGCGGCCGAATGCACGAATCCCGCGCTGCTGTTCTCGGGCGGCAAGGACTCGGTGGTGCTGCTGCGCCTCGCCGAGAAGGCCTTCCGCCCCGGCAAATTCCCCTTCCCCCTCGTGCACATCGACACGGGCCATAACTTCGACGAAGTGATCGCCTTCCGCGATGCGCGCGTCGCCGAACTGGGCGAGCGCCTGATCGTCGGCTCCGTCGAGGAATCGATCAGGAAGGGCACCGTGCGCCTGCGCAATCCGCAGACGGATTCGCGCAATGCCGCGCAAGCGGTCACGCTGCTGGAAACCATCGCCGAGTACGGTTTCGACGCCTGCATCGGCGGCGCCCGCCGCGACGAGGAAAAGGCCCGCGCCAAGGAGCGCATCTTCTCGTTCCGCGACGAATTCGGCCAGTGGGACCCGAAGGCCCAGCGCCCCGAGCTGTGGGACCTGTATAACACCCGCGTGCACCCGGGCGAGAACATGCGCGTGTTCCCGATCTCGAACTGGACGGAGCTGGACGTGTGGCAGTACATCGCCCGCGAAGGGCTGGCCCTGCCCTCGATCTATTTCGCCCACCAGCGCGACGTCATTCCGCGCAACGGCCTGCTCGTGCCGCTGACGCCGCTGACCCCGGCGCGCGAGGGCGAGCAGGTCGAGACCCAGACCGTGCGCTTCCGTACCGTGGGCGACATCTCCTGCACCTGCCCGGTGGCCTCCGATGCATCGACCGTCGGCGCCATCATCGCCGAGACGGCGATCACGCAGGTGACGGAACGCGGCGCGACCCGGATGGACGACCAGACCTCGGAAGCGTCGATGGAAAAACGCAAGAAGCAAGGATATTTCTGATGAACGCCCCTACTCCCCAATTCGACCAGCACGACGGCCAACACGAAGGCCAAGGCGGCCTGCTGCGCTTCATCACCGCCGGCTCCGTCGACGACGGCAAGAGCACGCTGATCGGCCGCCTGCTGTACGACAGCAAGGGCATCTTCGCCGACCAGCTGGCCGCCGTGTCGCGCTCGAAGCACAAGCGCACCATGGGCGACACGATCGACCTGTCGCTGCTGACCGACGGCCTGGAAGCCGAGCGCGAACAGGGCATCACGATCGACGTTGCCTACCGCTACTTCGCGACCCCGAAGCGCAAGTTCATCATCGCCGACACGCCGGGCCACGAGCAGTACACCCGCAATATGGTGACGGGCGCCTCGACGGCGGACGCCGTCATCATCCTCGTCGACGTGTCGAAGGTCAAACTGGGCGATGACGGCAGCGTCGAACTGCTGACGCAGACGAAACGCCACTCGACCATCGCCAAGCTGCTGCAGATCGAGCACGTGATCGTCGCCGTCAACAAGATGGACCTGGTGAACTACGACCGCAGCGTGTACGACCGCATCGTGGCCGCCTACGGCGCATTCGCGCAGAGCCTGGGCCTGAAGGACATCACGGCGATCCCGCTGTCGGCGCTGGCCGGCGACAACGTCGTCGAGAAGAGCGAGAACATGGCCTGGTACGAAGGCCCGACGCTGATCGAGCTGCTGGAAGGCCTGTCGGTGTACGACGAAGCCCATGCGGCCCCGTTCCGCTTCCCCGTGCAGCTGGTGGCGCGCCACAACGGCCACGAAGCCAACGACTTCCGCGGCTATATGGGGCGGGTGGAATCGGGCAAGGTCGCCGTCGGGGACAAGCTCACTGTGCAGCCGTCCGGCCACAGCGCCACCGTCAAGGAGATCCTGACCTTCGACGGCCCGCTGCAGCAAGCCGTCGCGGGCCAGTCGATCACGCTGCTGCTGGACGAATACGTGGACATCTCGCGCGGCGACGTGCTCGCGGGCGCGGACCAGCCGGCCACGCTGCTCAAGCAGGTACAGGCGGACGTGTGCTGGATGGCCGACGAACCGCTGGACCTGCGCCGCAAGTACTGGATCAAGCACGGTACGCGCCAGACCATGGCCAAGGTGACGGGCGTCGACAGCATCCTCGACGTCAACACCCAGCAACGTCATGCCGCCGATGGCCTGAAGCTGAACGATATTGCCCGCGTCGCCATCACCGTGCAGCAGCCGCTCGCTGCCGACGCCTACGACGACATCCGCGCGACCGGCGCTTTCATCCTGATCGACGAAGTTACCCACCAGACCGTTGCAGCCGGTATGATTCGTCTGGATCAATAACAGAAGGAACAGTATGTCGGCGCTGGGGAAAGTGTATTTGGTGGGGGCCGGACCCGGTGCCGCAGACTTGATTACCGTGCGCGGTGCGCGCCTGCTGGGCGAGGCCGAGGTCGTGCTGTACGACGCCCTCGTCACGCCCGAGATGCTGGCGCTGTGCCCGCAGGCCACCCTGATCTCGGTCGGCAAGCGTTCGGGCCAGCGCTCGACGGCGCAGACGGCCATCAACGAGCAGCTGATCGACTGTGCGCGCCGCTACGCACGCGTGGTGCGCCTGAAAGGCGGCGACCCGATGCTGTTCGGCCGCGCCGACGAGGAATTGCGGGCGCTGGAAGCGGAAGGCATCGCCGTCGAAGTCGTCCCCGGCATCACCACGGCCGTCGCCGCCGCGGCCGCGACCCTGCAGCCGCTCACCAAGCGCGGCGTGGCGCGCAGCGTCGCCTTCTTCACCTCCAGCACCGCACCCGACCAGCCGGACCACCCTGCGCTGCCAGAAACCGACACGCTCGTGCAGTACATGGGGGGCCGCGAAGCCGCCGCCACCGCCGAACGCCTGCTGGCCGAGGGGCGCCGCCCCGACCTGCCGGTCGTGGTGGTCGAGAACTGCAGCCGGCCGGACCAGCGCATCCTGCGCCTGACCTTGTCCACCCTCGCCCACGGCCTCGAGATGGCGCACGGGCCCGTGCTGGTGATGATCGGCGAAGCGCTGCAGCGGCGTCCGCAGCAACCGACGGACTGACCAGGGACTGGTCGGTCCGTCGCCCCTGCGAAGGCAGGGGCCCAATGTCTGCATCAGGCAGCGCCTGCGCGGGGAAGGCAGTGTCCCTGTCACCCCCAGGGCGTGAACTCGATCCCGTGCTGGATGCTGCCGATGACCTGGGCCTGGTTCTCCGCGCTTTCGCTGAACTCCACCAGCACGTCGGCACGGTCGGCCCGGTGCAGCGCCTGGACCCAGAAATCGTAGCCGCCCGCATCCGGCGTACGGTGCAGCACGTTCTGGTACAAGGCATCCACGAACTGCGTGTCGCTGGCTTGCGCGCCGTACAGGCTGGCGAATTCCGCGCTCCCGACGAATCCTTCCGCCACCTGGTGCAGGTCGTGGCCCCCGTCGAGCACATTGATCCAGAAACCGAGGCCGGCCTTGTCCGGCGTACGGTCGAACGCGGCCTGGTACAGGCGGTAGGCTTCGCCGGCGTTGCCGTCGATGTCCAGCGCCACCGTCTTGTCGCTGAACTGCACGCGCTCGACGTTGCTCAGCAGGGTGCCGCTGCCGGTCGACGTCGTGAGCAGGAAGTCGCCGCCGCTCTTGCTGATCGTGTAGGCGGACGCCTTGCCGCCGAAGGCGACGGTATCCACGCCGTCCACGCCGACGACCTTGGCCGGCGTCGTGGCGACCGGCGCGGACGGGCTAGTCGTGACGGGCGTGCTGGTCACCGGCTTGGGCGTCGTGGTGACGGGGGCGGTCGTGACGGGCGCGGTAATGACGGGCGTCGTGACCACGGGGGTCGTCGTCACGGGCGTGGTCGTGACCGGCGTCGTCACGACGGGCTCGGGCGCCGGCGTCGACACGTCGGTCGAACCGCCGTCCTGGCCGGCACTGCCCTCGGGCGAGACGATCGCGCTGCCGGGCAGCACGCGCATCTCGATGCTGGCGTGGCCGTCGGCGTCCAGGTCGACCCAGGCGGCCGCGAAGCCGCCGCCATGCAGCGCCGTCACGTCCGGGCTCGTCTGCTCGCCCGCGCGCAGCTGGTTCAGCGAGAATTCCTGCAGGTCGATCGGGCTGCCGTCGGCGCCGAAGCGGCGGCCGTAGACGCCGTTGCCGGCGCCGTCGTCACCCTGCCAGGCGACCAGGAAGCTGCCGTCGGACAGCGCCGTGACGGCCGCGTCGAAGCGTCCGCCGCCGGAGTCGACGTTGGCCTGCACCATGCCGTCCAGCGGCCGGCCGGCGGCATCGAAGCGCTGGAAGAAGATGTCGCTGATCGAAAAGCCGCGCTGGTCGTTGTAGTAGCTGTCCCAGGCCACGACGAAACCGCCGCCGGCCAGGGCCGTCACGTGCGGCAGCGGCGCCACGGTCGTGAAGCTGGCCGCATAGCCGTCGCCGCTGGCCAGGAAGGCACTGCCACCCTTGAGTGCCGCGTACACGTTACCGTCGTTCATCTCGCCCCAGGACACCACCCAGCCGCCGTCCGGCAGCGCCGCGATGCTCGGGCTGTAGGCCGAGGCCAGCATGCCGACGTCCTGCTGCGCGCCGATGGCGGCACCGTCGGCGCCGAGCTGCTGCACGTGCGTCATGCCGCCGCTGCGCCAGGCCAGCGCCACGCTGCCGTCGGACAGCGCGGCCAGCGCCGGCATGGCCGCGTCGCCGGCCGCGCCGGCGTCGACGACGTGTTCGACGCCGGCCTTGCCGTCGGCATCGACCACGCGGTAGGCGATCTTGTCGGTGCCGTTGCCGTTCACCGCATAGGCGACGACGAAGCGGCCGCCCGCCAGCGCGGCCACGGCCGGCTGGCCTTCGAGGGTCGCGTCGCCGTCCGGAGTCAGCGCGAACGCGCTGCCCAGCGCCGTGCCGCCCGCATCGCGCAGCTGGGCCCACAGGCCGTAGCCGGTACCGCCCGCAACCTTGTCCTCGCCCTGCCAGACGGCGACGATGCTGCCCGTCGACAGGGTCGCCAGGGCCGGGTCGGCGCTGTAGCTGCCGCTGGCCGCGCCCAGCTTGGATTCGTTCGACAGCTCGGGCAGCGAATCGGTATTGCCGTCCTCGATCGTGTAGTTCAGCGTGCGCGTCACGCCGGCCGTGCTGTTGAGCGGCTTGCCGGTGGCGGCGTCGATCTGGTAACGGTCGTAGTAGTGGATCGTCACGGACGCGGCCAGGCCCGTCTCAGGAATCTGGGCCGGATTCGCCACCACGAGGCGCGCGCTGGTGTCCGTCAGCGGATCGTAGTCGATCGAGAACAGGCCGGACACGGACTGGCTCTCGATGACCCAGCGCCCGCCCGTCTGCGAGCCGGTATCGACGGCGGACAGCACGTCGACCACGTCGCCCGCATGCATCGTCGAGAACACGGTGTCGTTGGCGCCCTGCAGGCCCACCGGCTGGGTGTCGGGAAGGACGGCGGCGTCCTGCGTGACGATGCTGCCGTCGGCCAGCTTGTAGTGAGCCGTGAAGCCGTCCGGGGTCGTCGAATCGCCGCTCAGCTTGTCCTGGAAGCGCCACAGCGTGCCGCCGGCGGCGACGTAGGCACCCTGGCCGTCGACCGGCAAGGTGTAGGTGACCCAGGTCTTGCCTGCATCGAGGCTGTATTGCAGATCGCCGCGCGACGTTTGCTGGTTGAGCAGGCTGGAGGCGTCGAAGGCCACCTGGGCCACGCTCGAAGTCGAGCTGCCTGCCGGCAGGGACGTCCCGGCATAGCTCCAGGTATAGCTGGTCGCGCCCGGACGGACGAAGAAAAGGGACGATGGGGTAGGCATGGATGGTCGCTCGCAGTAGCGCTGGCGGCGGCGCGGACGCGCAACCGCCTTGATGAACGCTATGATTCCTTACGGAAACTGCGAATGCAACCAGGAAATTACTTTTCGTACGACAAGATCACGAAAAACCAACGAAACATTTCTACGAGTTCAACGGTATTGGCATATAAAAATGCTTCTACTGCAACACAGTTAACGAACGAAGTAGACGTCCCGACCAGCCTTCAGACAATGCAAGGGAAGTCGTTCAGGACGTCGCAGTTCAAGCTGTAACAGTTCAGGCTGTAGCAGCGCTGCAGTAGGCAGCCATGGCGGCCAGCACCGCCGGGTCTTCGCCGACGGCGGGCACCGTCGTGAAGCGGATGCCGGGGTAAGCGGCGCGCAGGCCGTCGAGGATTTCCGGCAGGTCGCGCAGCAGGTGCCCGCCCTGCCCCAGGAAGACGGGCACGATGGTGACCTCGCGCACCCCGGCGCCGAGCTGCGCGACGGCGTCGGGCAGGCTCGGCGTCATCAGTTCGAGGAAGGCCAGCGTGACGACGCAGTCCGGACGCTGCGCGGCGGTGAGTTCGCGCAGGCGCTGGAACGGGGCGGCCCAGCCGGGCGCGCGGGCGCCGTGGGCGAACAGGACCAGCGCCTTGTTCTTGTTTTGGTCCATGGTGGTCTCCATCAATGCCGCTCCACCCAACGCAGCGCGCCGATCGCCAGCAGCAGGAACAGGAGGCTCGGCGCGACGGCCGTCAGGAAGGCCGGCCAGGTCGAGAGCATGCCGATGTGCGAGAACAGCGCGTTGATGAGCAGGAAACTCACGCCGATCATGATGCCGACGAAGATCTTGAGGCTGATCCCGCCGCTGCGCGTGTGCAGGTAGCCGAACGGCAGCGCCAGCGCCATCAGCACGAAGATCGACAGCGGATCGACGAGCTTCTTCCAGAACGCGATCTTGAAGCGCTCCGTCTCCTGGCGGTTCTCGGCCAGGTGGCGCGTGTACACGGCCAGCTCGTTGGCCGACATGCGTTCCGGATCCGAGCGCGATACGGACAGGATCTTCGGCGTGATCTCGGAGACGAGGTCGAGGTTCGCCAGCTTGCGCGTGGCGACCGCCGACGTGTCCTGGCCGAAGGTGCTCTGGATGCTCTGGCCGCGCGGCGCCGGCGCACCCGGCATCGGCAGCGTGCGGCTGTTGGTGAACAGCGTCTCGGTGACGTTCTCCAGGCGCCAGGTGCTGTTGCCGCTGAAGGTGGCGCCGGCCGCCGTGATCAGCGAGCGCATGCGCATATTGGTGTCGAACTCGTACAGGCGCACATCGACCAGGCGGCCGTCCGGGCGGATCTGGCGCGCATTGAAGAAGCGCGAGCCCACGATGGGGCCGCGCGGGCCGCCGCTATGCACGGTGTCCTTCGTCCACATGCCGGAACGGAATTCGGCCGACAGCGTGGCGCCCTTGGCGGACAGGCGCACGCGCTCGGCCAGCGGCGCCGTGCGCGGCGTGATCAGTTCGCCGAAGATGAAGGTGATGACGACGAACATGATGCCGATCTTCGCCAGCATGCCGGCCGCCATGCGCGTCGACATCGAGGAAGCGCGCATGATCGTGAATTCCGAGCTCTGGGCGAACTGCGCCAGCGTGTAGATGGTGCCGATCAGCGCGGCCACCGGCATCACTTCGTACACGTGGCCGGGCACCAGCAGCAGCACGTACAGCACGGCGTGCTGCATCATGTAGCCGCCCTTGCCCACCGCCGGCAGTTCGCTGGTGAGATCCATGAAGGCGATCAGGCCCAGCAGGGCGACCAGCACGAACACGACCGCCTGCGAGATATTGACCAGGAAATAGCGTTGCAGGATCTTCATTGCACGCCCTCCTGCACGGCACCGCTGGAGAGCAGGCGCCGGCGCTTGTAGGCGCTCCACAGCGTGGCCGGATGCCAGCGGTGGTTGACGTTCAGGCGCCAGGCGAACAGCGCGATCACGGTCACCAGCGCGAACAGGTGCAGCGGCCACCAGGCCATCGCGAACGACAGTTTGTCCTGCTTGACGCTGTTCTCGAACAGCTTGGTCAGGTTGTTATACGTGAAGAAGATCAATAGCGCGAGGATCAGGTTGGCCGAACTGCCAGCGCGCGGGTTGACGAAGCCGAGCGGGATCGCGAGCAGCATCAGCACCACGCAGGTGATCGGCGCCGACACGCGGTACACCATCTCGGCATCGGCGAAGCGGTTGTCCTTGGCCGCCAGCAGCACGGCCGTCGGCATGGCGGCGGCCGGGGTGTCGGCATCGAGCGTCGCCGGCACCGAGCTGTTCACGCGCATGCGGTAACGCTCGAATTCCATCGACTGGAAATCGGCCTGGCCGGGGTTGCCCAGGTAGCGCCGGCCGTTCTTGAGGACCAGGTACTGGCCGCCCTTGCCGTCCGGCTCGATCACGCCTTCTTTGGCGACGACGACGGAGTTGCCGTTCTGCTCGACGCTGTTGACGAACACGTTCTGCACGACGGTCGAGCCGCCCGTGCTGCCCTCGACGAAGAACACGCGGTTGGCCGAGGTCGATTCGCGGAACTGGCCCGGCGCCACGCGCTTCAGGTCTTCGCGCTTTTCGAAGCGCTGGATGTATTCGACGCTCTTGCTCTTGGCCCAGGGCGTGGCGTACAGCGCGAGCAAGCCCACGGCGACCACCACCGGCAGGCCGGCCGTCAGCACCGGCGCGATCCAGCGCGCCAGCGACTGGCCGGTGGCGAACCACACCACCATTTCCGAATCGCGGTAGCTGCGCGTGATCGTCGCGATCACGGCGATAAAGCTGGTCAGGGTGAGGATGGTTGGCAGATAATTCAGCACGGAAAAACCGATCAGCGCCAGCACGTCGGTCGATGCGACCTTGCCGCCTGCGGCCTTGCCGAGGATGGAGATCAGGGTCCAGGTGACGAAG
Organism: uncultured Massilia sp.; assembly: GCA_963529995.1. GTDB lineage: Bacteria > Pseudomonadota > Gammaproteobacteria > Burkholderiales > Burkholderiaceae_D > Telluria. The sequence goes on from CAUSCY010000002.1 coordinate 37,108, forward strand.
ATCGAGAACAGGACGGTGAAGGTGGCGCCGGCCACGCTGGCCAATTCACGCTGTAGGGCGCGTCGGAAAATCATTCGATAGTTATAATTGCAGGTTAGGCAGTACGCGTCGCAAACACGAAACGGAGAATCAAATGGACTTTAGCATAAAAGCATTCGACACAAAAAACACGCTGGCCGCAGCCAAATCGGGCTGCGTCGCAGTCGCGGTGTACGAAAACAAGAAACTGTCGGAGGCAGCGAAAGCCCTCGATGCGAGCGGCGCCATCGCTGCCGCCGTCAAGTCGGGTGACATCTCCGGCAAGCCCGGCTCGACCCTGCTGCTGCGCGGCGTGGCCGGCGTGGCCGCGGCGCGCGTGCTGCTGGTCGGCATGGGTGCCGATGAAGTCGCTACCGAGAAGACCCTGGCCAGCGCCGTGTCCGCTACGCTGAAAGTGTTTGCTTCGCTGGGCGCGCAGGATGCCATTATCGCATTCCCGCTGGAGAATGTGAAAGGCCGTGACGTGGCGTGGGGCGTGCGCGCGATCGTCGTTGCCGCCAACGAAGCGGAGTTCCGTACCGACGGCCAGAAGAGCAAGAAGGACCCGGTCGCCGGTGGCGTGCGCAAGCTGACCATCGCCGCCGGCCAGGCCGGCCCGCAGCTGAAGACGGCGCTGGCGCAGTCGATCGCGATCGCCAACGGCATGAACCTGACCAAGGAACTGGGCAACCTGTCGCCGAACGTCTGCACCCCGACCTACCTGGCCAACACGGCCAAGAAGCTGGCCGCCGACTTCGGCTTCGACGTCGAAGTCCTCGAGCGCAAGCAGCTCGAGGCGCTCAAGATGGGCAGCTTCCTGTCCGTCACCCGCGGCAGCGAAGAGCCGCCGAAGTTCATCGTCCTGAAGCACAACGGCGGCAAGAAGAACGACGCCCCGGTCGTCCTGGTCGGCAAGGGCATCACTTTCGACACGGGCGGCATCTCGCTCAAGCCGGGTCCCGGCATGGACGAGATGAAATACGATATGTGCGGCGCCGGCTCGGTGCTGGGCACCTTCCGCGCGATCGGCGAGATGGGCCTGAAGCTGAACGTGGTCGGCATCGTCGCCGCCTGCGAGAACATGCCGTCGGGCCGCGCCACCAAGCCGGGCGACATCGTCACCGCGATGAACGGCACCACCATCGAGATCCTGAATACGGACGCCGAGGGCCGCCTGATCCTGTGCGACGCGCTGACCTATGCCGAGCGCTTCAAGCCGGCCGCCGTGGTCGACATCGCCACGCTGACGGGTGCCGTCATCGTCTCGCTGGGCCACCACAACTCGGGCATCTTCACCCGCCACGACGACGCCCACGACGCGTTGGCCGAGGAACTGCTGGACGCCGGCAAGCAGGCGGGCGACACCGCCTGGCGCCTGCCGATCGGCGAGCAGTACAACGAGCAGCTGAAGTCGAACTTCGCCGACCTGGCGAATATCGGCACCCCGGGCGGCGCCTCGATCACGGCAGCCTGCTTCCTGGAAAACTTCACCCGCAACTACACCTGGGCCCACGTCGACATCGCCGGCACGGCCTGGAAGAGCGGCGCGGCGAAGGGCGCCACCGGCCGTCCGGTGCCGCTGCTGACCACGTTCCTGATGAACCGCGTGTAATCGCCCTGCCCTCGATCGGGGGCCGGCAAAACAAACGGACGCCGCGGCGTCCGTTTTTCGTTGGCGCTTGCGGCGGGCGTCAGAACACGACGTTGCCCGGCTCGGCCTGCGCGGCGGCCTCGCCGGACGCGCCCTCGGACGGACGCAGCAGCACGGTGAGGATGGCCGGATACGAAAAGCCGGCGCCGGAGCGGCGGTCGACGTAGTAGCCGAGGCCGGCGCTGATGACGGTATTGCCGATCAGCTTGTCGGTATCGAAACGCGAGTGCACTTCTTCGCGCGCGGCGACGCCCTGGCGCCGGCAATCGATGCGCAGCGGCTGGCTGCTGCGGTCGACCGTCACGCGCCCGGGCGCGACCACGAACCAGCGGCCGGCATCGTTTTCCAGCACGCAGCCGACGCCGGCCAGCTCGCGGTTGTCGAGGATGGCGTGGACTTCCAGCTGCTGCTGGGGAGAATCGCTGAGCGTCGCGCAGCCGCCGGCCATGCCGAGCAAGGCCGCCATGCAGGCGCTTCGAATAAGAATCTGGGACATGTCTCTCGAGAACTGTGAAGCGGTCCCCAGTTTACGGCAGGATCGCTGCGGACATGAGAGACGATTGCACAAGACGAATATCGCCCGCCAATGCGCTGCCTCAAACCGGGGTCAGAGTCCCGTTTCAGGAAATTGCCAAAAATGCGACTCTGACCCCGGTTTGGGGTGGCGCAGATAAACCGAGTCCGCGCGGGCCGCCGGGATCGCCGGGGCCGTCGCACGGACGGGAATGGGGAAACGCTTCAGGCCTGGTCGGCCGGCGCAAAACGGGGTACCGGGGTGCCGCCGCCCTCGGGCGCGACCATCTCGAAAAAGACGTCCCTGGGCCGGACCCAGGTCGTGCCGTCCTGCCCGCGATACACGATCACGGGCGTATGGTCCGCCTCGAGCATGGCTTCGCACACCAGCTCATAGATGCCGCCCTTGTAGTGGCGGTAGCGCATCAGACCTTTTCTTCGGTCGCGGCGCGGCTCTTCTTTTTCAGGCCCTGGATGACCTTGACGATGCCTTCGATGCCTGCGTTGTCGTCGAGCTCGCTGAATGCGTCCAGCACCTCATTGAGCACACGATTACGTACGGCGGCTTCGTCCGCGAGCATCTTTTGCGGCTGGCCATCGGTCTGGGCCGTTTTCTGCGGCGCGTCCACGGCGGCTTTCTGGCCGTGGGCCAGCGCAGCTTGCCAGATCAGCCAGCGGCGCTGGGTTTCGAACACCAGATATTCTTCCGGCTTGTCTTCACGACGCCGGACAATGTGGCCATCGCGTGCGGCCCATGCTTCAAATGCTTGGCGCATTGTTGTCCTTTACTAAAGCTGGTGCAAATCCTGCTGCGGATCCGCGATCGTTACACACTTGCCACATGCCGGTCGGCAGCGCCGGCCTGGGCAACCCATCGAAACTCGTTTCCGAGTTTATGCAAAGCAAGGAATCAAGGGCGAACTCTTGATCCCGTGGAAATATGGCAATAGTACAAGGTAAGTTGGCCTACTGCAATTTTTTTCTACCGAGAAGGAAACAATACGTAAACGCCTATTGTATTGCTGCGATTGTTACATATTGTCACAGTTCGGACTGATTGGCTAGCCTTCACTCACATTCTTTATTTGCTGAGCAATTATTTTACGTCATCTTTGTTGTAATTAGAGCAAATTCCATGCAATCGTGCTGAATGCTGACCCCTTGGTCATGTTGCAGTAATTCTATACAGACTGGATACTGCACGGCGCATGCCGGACGGTCCGGCCCATGAATCAAAATGAATCTATGAAAATTGCTACTTGGAACGTCAACTCGCTGAAAGTGCGCCTTCCGCATCTGTTGCAGTGGTTGGACACCAATCCCGTCGACGTGCTCTGCATTCAAGAGACGAAGCTGACCGACGACAAATTCCCGCTCGCCGAAATCAGCGCGGCCGGCTACGAGGTCGCGTTCAGCGGCCAGAAGACGTATAACGGCGTCGCCATCCTGTCCCGCCTGCCGATTGCTGACGTGACGCGCAACAACCCGCACTACCCGGACGAGCAGCAGCGCCTGCTGGCCGCCACGATCGGCGGCGTGCGCTTCATCTGCGCCTACGTGCCGAACGGGCAGGCGGTCGGGTCCGACAAGTATGCCTACAAGCTGGGCTGGCTGGCGGCACTGCAGGAATGGGTGCGCGCCGAGATGGCGCTCCACCCGCAGTTCGCGATCCTGGGCGACTACAATATCGCGCCGGAAGACCGGGACGTGCACGATCCGGCCGAATGGGCAGGCCAGATCCATTGCTCGGAACCGGAACGCGAGGCGCTGCGCGCGCTGTTCGGCCTGGGCCTCGCCGATGCCTTCCGCCTGTTCGAGCAGCCCGACAAGCAATACAGCTGGTGGGATTACCGCCAGATGGCGTTCCGCCGCAACCGCGGCCTGCGCATCGACCACATCCTGCTCTCGCCGGCGCTGGCGCAGCGCTGCACGGCGTGCAGCATCGACCGCGAAACGCGCAAATGGGAGCAGCCGTCGGACCACGCGCCGGTCGTCGCCACCATCGATTGAACCTGCAGCGGCGGGCCGCGCAGGCCCGCCAGCGCCGGCGCCGGCTCAGGCCTCGCCGGGCACCCGCACCCAGCCTTCCATCAGCACGCGCGCGCTGCGGCTCATGACGGCCTTGGTGACGACCCAGTCGCCGCCCTGCTGCTTCGCTTCGGCCCCCACGCGCAAGGTGCCGGACGGATGGCCGAAGCGCACGGCCTCATGGGCGCGTCCGCCCGCCGCCAGGCTCACCAGCGTGCCGGGGATCGCCGCGGCGGTGCCGATCGCCACCGCCGCCGTGCCCATCATCGCGTGGTGCAGCTTGCCCATCGACAGGGCGCGCACCAGCAGGTCGATGTCTCCCGCCTCGATCCGCTTGCCGCTCGACGCGACGTAGCCCGCCGGCGGCGCCACGAAGGCGACCTTGGGCGTGTGCTGGCGCCGCGCCGCCTCTTCCACGTGGGCGACCAGGCCCATGCGCAGCGCGCCGTGGGCGCGGATCGATTCGAACATCGCCAGCGCCTTCGGATCGCCGTTCACGGCATCCTGCAGTTCCGTGCCCGTGTAGCCGATGTCGGCCGCGTTGACGAAGATGGTCGGGATGCCGGCATTGATCAGCGTCGCCTTCAGCGTGCCGACGCCGGGCACCTCGAGGTCGTCGACCAAGTTCCCGGTCGGGAACATCGCATTGTTTCCCACTGCGCCGCCCTCCCCTTCTTCGGCGGCCGGATCCATGAACTCCAGCCGCACCTCGGCCGCCGGGAAGGTCACGCCGTCGAGTTCGAAGTCGCCCGTCTCCTGCACCTGGCCATCCACGACCGGCACGTGGGCCACGATGGTCTTGCCGATGTTCGCCTGCCAGATGCGGATCGTGGCGGTGCCGTCGCGCGGGATGCGCTCGGGCGGTACGAAGCCGGCGGCGATGGCGAACGGGCCGATGGCCGCCGACAGGTTGCCGCAATTGCCGCTCCAGTCGACGAAGGGCTTGTCGATGGCGACCTGGCCGAACAGGTAGTCGACGTCGTGGCCTTCGCGCGTGCTCTTCGACGCGATCACGGTCTTGCTGGTGCTGGACGTGGCGCCGCCCATGCCGTCGATCTGCTTGCCGTAGGGGTCGGGACTGCCGATCACGCGCAGCAGCAAGCGGTCGCGCGCCTCGCCCGGCACCTGGGCGGCGGCGGGCAGGTCCTGCAGGCGGAAGAACACGCCCTTGCTGGTGCCGCCGCGCATATAGGTGGCGGGGATTTTGATTTGGGGTAGGTGAACCATCTGTGTCAGCTCCAGTACGTCGTCCCTGCGAAGGCAGGGACCCAATGTGCACGCAGCCCGGCAGCGCTTGCAGAAATTGGGTCCCTGCCTTCGCAGGGACGACGGTTCAATCGTTATCGGTTGATGCGTCCACCGATGCTCATGCTGCCGCCTTGTTCGACGCCAGGAAATCCTGCGCGAAGCGCTGCAGCACCCCGCCCGCATCGTAGATCGACACCTCTTCCGCCGTGTCGAGCCGGCACGTGACGGGCACCTCGACCGTCTCGCCGCTCTTGCGATGGATGACGAGCGTCAGCGTCGCGCGCGGCAGGCGTTCGCCCACCACGTCGAAGGTTTCGCTGCCGTCGATGCCCAGCGTCAGGCGCGTGGTGCCGGGCTGGAATTCCAGCGGCAGCACGCCCATGCCGACCAGGTTCGTGCGGTGGATGCGTTCGAAGCCCTCGGCCACGATCGCTTCCACGCCGGCCAGGCGCACGCCCTTCGCGGCCCAGTCGCGCGAGGAACCCTGGCCGTAGTCGGCGCCGGCGATCACGATCAGCGGCTGCTTGCGTTCCATATACGTCTCGATGGCTTCCCACATCCGCGTGACCTCGCCTTCCGGCTCGATGCGTGCCAGCGAACCGGCCAGCACGTGGCCGTCGGCGCCGCGCACCATCTCGTTCTTCAGCGTCGGGTTGGCGAAGGTGGCGCGCTGCGCCGTGAGGTGGTCGCCCCGGTGCGTCGCATAGGAATTGAAGTCTTCTTCCGGCAGGCCCATCTTCGCCAGGTATTCGCCGGCCGCGCTGTCGGCCAGGATGGCGTTCGACGGCGACAGGTGGTCGGTCGTGATGTTGTCGCCCAGGACCGCGAGCGGGCGCATGCCCGTCAGGGTGCAGGCGCCGGCCAGCGCCCCTTCCCAGTACGGCGGGCGGCGGATATAGGTGCTCTGCGGCCGCCAGTCGTACAGCGGCGAGACCGCCTCTTCCGCCTGTTCGCGGCGCGCGAACATGATGTCGTAGACCTTGCGGAACTGCTGCGGCTTGACGGACTGCTCGACCACGGCGTCGATCTCGTCGTCGCTGGGCCAGATGTCGGCCAGGCGCACCGGATTGCCGGCGCCGTCGATGCCCAGCACGTCCTTCTCGATGTCGAAGCGGATCGTGCCGGCGATCGCATAGGCGACCACCAGCGCCGGCGAGGCCAGGAAGGCCTGCTTCGCATACGGGTGGATGCGGCCGTCGAAATTGCGGTTGCCGGACAGGACGGCCGTCGCATACAGGTCGCGCGCGACGATCTCCTGCTGGATCGCGGGGTCGAGCGCGCCCGACATGCCGTTGCAGGTGGTGCAGGCGAAGGCGACGATGCCGAAGCCCAGCTTGTCCAGCTCCTGCTGCAGGCCCGCTTCCTCCATGTACAGCGCCACGGCCTTCGAGCCCGGCGCCAGCGATGATTTGACCCAGGGCTTGCGCAGCAGGCCCTTCTCGTTGGCCTTCTTCGCCAGCAGGCCGGCGGCGACCATATTGCGCGGGTTGTTCGTGTTGGTGCAGCTCGTGATCGCCGCGATGATCACGGCGCCGTCCGGCATGCGGCCCGGCTCGTTCTCGACGATGCCGGCGATGCCCTGCGCGGCCAGCTCGGACGTCGGCACGCGCTTGTGCGGGTTCGACGGACCGGCGATACTGCGCACTACACTCGACAAGTCGAACCGCAGCACGCGCTCGTACGCCACGTTCTGCAAGGTGTCGGCCCACAGGCCCGCTTCCTTCGCATACAGCGCCACCAGGTGCACGAGTGCGTCGTCGCGGCCCGTGAGCTTCAGGTACTTGATCGTCTGCTCGTCGATGGCGAACATGGCGGCGGTAGCGCCGTATTCGGGGGCCATGTTCGAGATCGTCGCGCGGTCGCCCAGCGTCAGGGCGGCGGCACCGGGGCCGTGGAATTCCAGGTAGCTCGACACGACCTTCGACTTGCGCAGGAATTCCGTCAGCGCCAGCACGATGTCGGTCGCCGTGATGCCCGGCTGCGGCTTGCCCGTCAGTTCCACGCCGACGATGTCCGGCAGGCGCATCCACGACGCGCGGCCCAGCATCACGCTTTCCGCTTCCAGGCCGCCCACGCCGATGGCGATCACGCCCAGCGCGTCGACCATGGGCGTGTGCGAATCCGTGCCGACCAGCGTGTCCGGGAAGGCGACGCCGTCCTGCACCTGCACGACGGGACTCATGCGCTCCAGGTTGATCTGGTGCAGGATGCCGTTCCCCGGCGGGATCACGTCGACGTTCCGGAACGCCTTTTTGGTCCACTCGATGAAGTGGAAGCGGTCTTCGTTGCGGCGGTCCTCGATGGCGCGGTTCTTCGCGAACGCATCGGGATCGAAGCCGCCGCACTCGACGGCCAGCGAATGGTCGACCACGAGCTGGGTCGGCACGACCGGGTTGACGAGGCGCGGATCGCCGCCCTGCGCGGCAATGGCGTCGCGCAGGCCGGCCAGGTCGACGAGCGCCGTCTGGCCCAGGATGTCGTGGCAGACGACGCGCGCGGGGAACCAGGGGAAGTCGAGGTCGCGCTTGCGCTCGATCAGCTGCTTCAGCGACGGCACCAGGGCCTGCGGCTCGCAGCGGCGCACGAGGTTCTCGGCCAGCACGCGCGAGGTGTAGGGAAGCTTGTCCCAGGCGCCCGTCTCGATGTCCTCGACGGCGCTGCGCGCGTCGAAGTAGGAGAGATCGGTGCCGGGGAGGGTTTTGCGGTAGGCGATGTTCATGATGTCTGTTCCATTGGACGCGGCAGCAAAGCCACCGTCGTTCCCGCGCAGGCGGGAACCCATACGTCGCTGAATACTGTACCTCAGCATGGGTTCCCGCCTGCGCGGGAACGACGGCAGGATCGCCGCGGGTATTGCTGTTACTTCCGTTCCGCCAGCGGCACGAACGCCAGATCCTCCGGCCCCACGTAGTTCGCGCTCGGACGGATGATCTTGTTGTCGATGCGCTGCTCGATCACGTGCGCGGCCCAGCCCGAGGTGCGCGAGATCACGAACAGCGGCGTGAACATGGCCGTCGGCACGCCCATCATGTGGTAGGAGACGGCCGAGAACCAGTCCAGGTTCGGGAACATCTTCTTCACTTCCCACATCACGGACTCCAGCCGCTCGGCGATGTCGAACATCTTCATCGAGCCGCCCTGCTGCGACAGCGTGCGCGCCACTTCCTTGATCACCTTGTTGCGCGGGTCCGAGATCGTGTAGACGGGGTGGCCGAAGCCGATCACGACTTCCTTGTTGGCCACGCGGTTGCGGATGTCGGCCTCCGCCTCGTCGGCATTCTGGTAGCGCTTCTGGATGTCCAGCGCCACTTCGTTGGCGCCGCCGTGCTTCGGCCCGCGCAGCGCGCCGATCGCGCCCGTGATGGCCGAATGGATGTCGGAACCGGTGCCGGCAATCACGCGCGCCGTGAAGGTGGAGGCGTTGAACTCGTGTTCGGCGTACAGGATCAGCGAAGTGTGCATCGCCTTGACCCACTCCTGCTGCGGCGCGTGACCGTGCAGCAGGTGCAGGAAGTGGCCGCCGATCGAATCGTCGTCGGTCTCGACCTCGATGCGCTTGCCGTTGTGGCTGAAGTGGTACCAGTACAGCAGCATCGAGCCGAACGAAGCCATCAGGCGGTCGGCGATGTCGCGCGCGCCGGCGACGTTGTGGTCGTCCTTTTCCGGCAGCGCGCAGCCGAGCACCGAGACGCCCGTGCGCATCACGTCCATCGGATGGGTGCCGGCCGGCAGCGCTTCCAGCGCCGCCCGTACCGCCTGCGGCAGGCCGCGCAGCGACTTCAGCTTGGCTTTATAGCCCTTCAGTTCGGCCGTGTTGGGCAGCTTGCCGTGCACCAGCAGGTAGGCGATTTCCTCGAATTCGCAGGCATCGGCGATGTCCAGGATGTCGTAGCCCCGGTAGTGCAAATCGTTGCCGGACCGGCCCACCGAGCACAGGGCCGTATTGCCGGCGGCGACGCCGGACAGGGCCACCGATTTCTTGGGCTTGAAGGTTGCTTCGGTCATCGTTCGTCTCCTCTTTCCTCTTATTTGGCTTTGTTCTGGGCGAACAGCGCGTCGAGCTTCTGTTCGTAGCGATGGTAGTCGATGCGCTCGTACAGTTCGGCGCGCGTCTGCATGGTGTCGACGACGGCCTGCTGGCTGCCGTCGCGGCGGATCGCCTGGTAGACGTTTTCGGCCGCCTTGTTCATGGCGCGGAAGGCGGACAGCGGATACAGCACGATGTCGACGTCGGCGCCCTTCAGTTCCTCGACCGTGAACAGCGGCGTCGCGCCGAATTCCGTGATGTTGGCGAGGATCGGCACCTTGACGGCTTCCTTGAAGCGCTTGTACATCTCCAGGCTCGTGATCGCCTCCGGGAAGATCATGTCGGCGCCCGCCTCCACGCAGGCGACGGCGCGCTCGACGGCCTTGTCCAGGCCTTCCACCGCGAGCGCGTCGGTGCGCGCCATGATGACGAAGTCCTCGTCCGTGCGCGCGTCGGCCGCGGCCTTGATGCGGTCGACCATCTCGTCCTGGCTGACGATCTCCTTGCCGGGGCGGTGGCCGCAGCGCTTGGCGCCGACCTGGTCCTCGATATGGCAGGCGCCGGCGCCGGCCTTGATCAGCGAGCGCACGGTGCGCGCGACGTTGAAGGCGGAGGCGCCGAAGCCCGTGTCGACGTCGACCAGCAGCGGCAGGTCGCATACGTCCGTGATGCGGCGCACGTCGATCAGCACGTCTTCCAGGCCCGAGATGCCCAGGTCGGGCAGGCCCAGCGAACCGGCGGCGACGCCGCCGCCGGACAGGTAGATGGCGCGGTAGCCGGCGCGCTGGGCGAGCAGCGCGTGGTTGGCGTTGATGGCGCCCGGGACTTGCAGCGGATGTTCTTCCTGGACGGCGCGGCGGAAGGCGGCGCCTGCGGAGCGGATGGTCATGGTGTCCTTTCTTGGGAACGTGTTATGCGCGGTGCTTGACCATGACATCGCAAGGAGCGTGCCAACGAACGGGAACGGGGGATTTGGTGGATTTTCAAGCACTTGCGTGCGGAATGGGAAGCGCTGCAACAGCGACGGCGTTTCAAATGCGTTTCAACGTGAAACACCAAGGATGATTGCAACCCCCAAAAAGCGTCGTCCCCGCGGAGGCGGGGACCCAAGTTGCGAGCGTTTCGATAACGCCTGCAGGACTTGGGTCCCCGCCTGCGCGGGGACGACGGGTGGCGGTGCGGTTTAGTGCGCCGAAGCTGCCGACGCCCCGATACCGGTTTCCGAACGCACTTCCTGCGCTTCGAAGCCGGCCTTGTCGATGGCGGCGCGCGGGCTCTTGTCGGTGACCGAGAACAGCCACACGCCCACGAAGCCGACGGTCATCGAGAACAGTGCCGGCGAGGTGTACGGGAAGATCGCGTTCGCGTTGTGGAACACGTCGACCCAGACCGACTTCGACAGCACGGTCAGGATGACGGCGGTGGCCAGGCCCAGGAAGCCGCCGATGGTGGCGCCGCGGGTCGTGCACTTGCTCCACAGGACCGACATGAACAGCACCGGGAAGTTGGCCGAGGCCGCGATGGCGAAGGCCAGCGACACCATGAAGGCGACGTTCTGCTTCTCGAACACGATACCGAGCAGCACGGCGATCACGCCCAGCACCATGGTGGTCATCTTCGACACGCGCAGTTCGCTGCCCGGGGCCGGCTGCCCCTTCTTGATGACGGTGGCGTACAGGTCGTGCGACACGGCCGAGGCGCCCGACAGCGTCAGGCCGGCCACGACGGCCAGGATGGTGGCGAAGGCCACGGCCGAGATGAAGCCGAGGAAGATGTCGCCGCCGACGGCTTTCGCCAGGTGCACGGCCGCCATGTTGTCGCCGCCCAGCAGCTTGCCGGCCGCATCCTTGAAGCCGGCGTTGGTGCCGACCAGGACGATGGCGCCGAAGCCGATGATGAACACGAGCACGTAGAAGTAGCCGATCCAGGTGGTGGCCCACAGCACCGACTTGCGCGCTTCCTTGGCGCTCGGGACGGTGAAGAAGCGCATCAGGATGTGCGGCAGGCCGGCCGTGCCGAACATCAGCGCCATGCCGAACGAGATGCCGGATATCGGATCCTTGATGAAGCCGCCCGGACCCATGATGGCGTCGCCCTTGGCATGCACTTCGACGGCCTTGGCGAACAGCGCTTCCGGGCTGAAGTTGTACAGGGACAGCACGGAGAAGGCCATGAAGGTGGTACCGGCCAGCAGCATGACGGCCTTGATGATCTGCACCCAGGTAGTGGCGGTCATGCCGCCGAACAGCACGTAGACCATCATCAGCACGCCCACCAGCACGACGGCGATCCAGTAGTCCAGGCCGAACAGCAGCTTGATCAGCTGGCCGGCACCGACCATCTGCGCGATCAGGTAGAACAGCACGGTGACGAGGGTGCCGGAGGCGGCGAACATGCGCACCGGCTTCTGGGCGAAGCGGTAGGCGGCCACGTCGGCGAACGTGAAGCGGCCCAGGTTGCGCAGGCGCTCGGCCATCAGGAAGGTCAGCACGGGCCAGCCGACGAGGAAGCCGATCGCATAGATCAGGCCGTCGAAGCCGTTGGCGAACACGGCGGCCGAGATGCCCAGGAACGAGGCGGCCGACATGAAGTCGCCGGCGATCGCCAGGCCGTTCTGGAAGCCGGAGATGCCGCCGCCGGCCGTGTAGAAGTCGGAGGCGGAACGGGTCTTGGCGGCGGCCCACTTGGTGATGAACAGGGTCAGCACCACGAACACGGCGAACATGACGATCGCGGTCCAGTTGGTGGCCTGCTTGGTGGACTGACCCAGGTCCGGAGCGGCCAGGGCGAGGTTGCTGGCCGCGAGCAGCGCCAGCGGGGCGGCGTGTCGGAGGCGGGCCATCATGCGCGCACCTTGACCGGCTGGGCTGCCTGCACCGGGACGGCGGCGGCGGCGTTGTTCTGGATCGCCTCGGTGAGCGCGTCGAACTCGTTGTTGGCGCGGCGCACGTAGATGGCGGTGACGGCCACGGTGAACAGGATCACGAACAGGCCCAGGGGCACGCCCCAGGACATGACGCCGGCGCCGATCTTGGACGCCATGAACGGCTTGTCGAAGGCATTCAGGCAGGTGAAGCCGTAATACACGATCATCACGGCCCAGGTCAGCATCCAGCCGTAGCGGGAACGCGTTTCCTTGAGTTGTCGGTAGTTGGGGTCGTTCTTGACCCGCTGAACGATGTCTTGATCCACTTTGTCTCCAATCTTCTATCTATATGCCCAGCTGATGCCGATGGCTAGGGTCGATCCTAGTGGCGCCCCCTTACCCGATTCTTACGGCTGCGCGGAAAATGCCGAATCCGGGTGTTTCACGCTGAAACGCATGAAACACGGGGACGCGCCGATCGTTTACACTGGGGCGCATGACTCCCCTCCCCCGCCTTCCCGCCGCCGGCCAGGACGATGCCGGCAAACCCGTCATCTGGACCGTGTCCGTCTCGCGCCTGTCCGAGCTGTTCCGCCACATCACGCCGGAATACGACCACCTGGCCCGCATCGAGGCGCTGCACCTGGGCTTCGACGAAGCCGCGCGCCACATCCGCGAACGCATGGCCAGCGAGGGGTGCGACGTCGTGATCGCGGCCGGCTCGAACGCCGCCTACCTGAAGGGCCGGGTGTCGGTACCGCTGGTGATCGCCCAGGCCAGCGGCTTCGACGTGATGCAGGCACTGGCGCGGGCACGGCGTCTGTCGGCGCGGATCGGCGTCGTCAATTACCAGAAGCCGATGGCGGAACTGGCCGAGTTCGCGGCCACCTTCGGCCTCGTGATCGAGCAGCGCACCTACGTCACGGAAGAAGACGCGCGCGCCGCCGTGGCGGAGCTGAAGGCGACCGGCATCGAGGTCGTGGTCGGCGCGGGACTCATCACGGACCTGGCCGAGGAAGCGGGCCTGCAGGCCGTGTTCGTGTATTCGGCCGAATCGATCCGGCGCGCCTTCGACGATGCGCTCGAGATGGCGCGCCAGACCCGCTTGGAAGCGGGCCGCGGACGGGGCCGCCGCGCGGACGCGTCGACCGGCGACGCGCGCCGCGTGCGCCGCGGCCTGAACGACCTGCGCGGCGAATCGGCGCCGATGGAGCGGCTGCGCCAGGCCGTCGTGCTGTACGCGCGCTCGCCCGCGACGGTGCTGATCCAGGGCGAGACGGGCACCGGCAAGGAACTGGTGGCGCAGGCGATCCACCGCGAGAGCCCGCGCCGCGCCGCGAACCGCCCCTTCGTCGCCGTCAATTGCGGGGCGATCGCGGAATCGCTGCTGGAGTCGGAACTGTTCGGCCACGAGGAAGGCGCGTTCACGGGCGCCCGCCGCGGCGGCCACGCGGGCCTGTTCGAGGCGGCCGACGGCGGCACGCTGTTCCTCGACGAGATCGGCGAGATGCCGCTGGCGCTACAGACACGCCTGTTGCGCGTGCTCGAGGAGCGCGAAGTGATGCGCGTGGGCGGCACCCGGCCCGTACCGGTGGACGTACGCGTGATCAGCGCCACCCATTGCGACCTGGAGGCGCGCGTGGCGGAGGGGCGGTTCCGCGCCGACCTGTTCTATCGCCTGGCCGTGCTGCGCCTTGCGCTGCCGCCGCTGCGCGACCGGGTGGAGGACATCCCTCCCCTTGCAGAGTGGGCGCTGAAGAATGCGCTGGCCGCGCTCAGCGCCAGGCCCCATCCGAACCTGGCGGCCGAGATCGCGGCCTGCGCGCCCCTGCTGCAGGGCTATGCCTGGCCCGGCAACGTGCGCGAGCTGCGCAACCTGGCCGAGCGCCTGGCGCTGTTCCTGGCCGCCGAACCGCTGCAGGCGCTGACCCCGGCCTTTCTCTTGTCGCTGGCGCCGGAACTGGGCCGCGCGGCCGCGCCGGCGGCTTCCCTTGCTGCGCCGGCGGCTTCCCTCGCCGTGCCGGCTGCTGCTGCGCGGCCGGAAAGCCTGGCCGAGGTGTTGGCGCGCTTCAACGGCCAGCGCGACGCCGCCGCGCGCCACCTGGGCATCAGCCGCACGACCTTGTGGCGGCGCCTGAAGGCGGGGGAATGAATCCGGCTTGACCGGCGGACGACCGGGGGGCGACCAGGTTAACGGCGGCCAAACACGGGTTGGTAAAAAGCCGTATCATGGTTTTTTGATCATGGCCCGGCTCCACGAAGTGCCGCGCATCATCGGAGGCATCATGCAAGACTTGTCGCAAGCTGCGTTGTTTTCCCTGATCGGCAACACTCCCCTCGTCGAGGTCACGCGCATGGACACCGGTCCCTGCCGCCTGTTCCTCAAGCTCGAATCCCAGAATCCCGGCGGCTCCATCAAGGACCGTGTCGGCCGCGCCATGATCGAGGCGGCCGAACGCGACGGCCGCCTGCAGCCCGGCGGCACCGTGGTCGAGGCCACCGCGGGCAATACGGGATTGGGCCTGGCGCTGATCGCGCGCATCAAGGGCTACCGCGTCGTGCTCGTGGTGCCCGACAAGATGGCTTCCGAAAAAATCCTGCACCTGAAGGCCCTGGGCGCCGAGATCCACCTGACCCGCTCGGACGTCGGCAAGGGCCATCCCGAGTACTACCAGGACGTGGCCGCCCGCCTCGTCAAGGAGATCCCCGGCGCCTGGTTCGCCGACCAGTTCAACAACCCGGCCAACCCGCAGGCCCACGAGACGACCACCGGTCCCGAGATCTGGGACCAGATGCGCCACGAGATCGACGCCATCGTCGTCGGCGTGGGTTCGTCCGGCACCCTCTCGGGCCTGTCGCGCTTCTTCGCGCGCGTGCAGCCGGACCTGGAATTCGTGCTGGCCGATCCGCAGGGCTCGATCCTGGCCGACTACATCGAGACGGGCAAAGTGGGCGAGGTATCGGGTTCCTGGGCGGTGGAAGGCATCGGCGAAGACTTCATTCCCGCCATCGCCGACCTGTCGCGGGTGAAGAGCGCCTATTCCATCAGCGACGAGGAAAGCTTCAACACGGCGCGCGAACTGCTGCGCCAGGAAGGCATCCTGGCCGGTTCCTCCACCGGCACGCTGCTGGCGGCGGCCCTCAAATGGTGCCGCGCCCAGACCGAACCGAAACGCGTCGTCACCTTCGTGTGCGATACGGGCACGCGCTACCTGACCAAGGTGTACAGCGACGGCTGGATGGTCGACCAGGGCCTGCTGCAGCGGCCGAAGACGGGCGATCTGCGCGACCTGATCGGGCGCCGCTTCGACGCCGGCGAAGTCGTCACCGTGGCGCCGACGGACACGCTGCTGACCGCCTTCAACCGCATGCGCGCGGCCGACCTCGCGCAGTTGCCCGTGATCGACCAGGGACGCCTCGTCGGCCTGATCGACGAGTCCGACATCCTGCTCCATGTCACGAGCGAGCGCGAACGCTTCCAGACCCCGGTCGCCCACACGATGACGTCCGACCTGCAGACGCTGGCGCCGTCCGCCGGCATGCAGCAGCTGCGCGACATCCTCGACCGCGGCCTGACCGCCGTCGTCGCCGAGGGCGACCGCTTCTACGGCCTGATCACCCGCTTCGACCTTCTCAACCATCTGCGCAGGACGCTGACGTGACCGATTCCCGAGACACCACCAAGAAACACATCGCCACCCGCGTCATCCACGGCGGCCAGGCGCCTGACCCCAGCACGGGCGCCGTCATGCCGCCCATCTACGCCACCTCGACCTTCGTCCAGGACAGCCCGGGCGTGCACAAGGGTCTCGACTACGGCCGCTCGCACAACCCCACGCGCTGGGCGCTGGAACGCTGCGTGGCCGACATCGAGGGCGGCAGCGCGGCCTTCGCCTTCGCCTCGGGCCTGGCCGCCATCGCCGCCGTGCTGGAACTGCTGCCGGCGGGCTCCCACATCGTGGCCGGCGACGACATGTACGGCGGCACCTACCGCTTGTTCGAACGGGTGCGGCGCGCGAGCAGCGGCCACGAATTCACCTACGTCGACCTGACCGACCCGCTGGCGCTGGCCGGCGCGCTGCGCGCCGACACGAAGCTCGTGTGGATCGAGACGCCGACCAACCCGATGCTGAAGCTCGCCGACCTGCGCGCCATCGCCGCCCAGTGCCGCCTGCACGGCGCGCTCACCGTCTGCGACAACACCTTCGCCAGCCCCATCAACCAGCGCCCGCTGGAACTGGGCGTCGACATCGTCGTGCACTCGACCACCAAGTACATGAACGGCCACTCGGACGTGATCGGCGGCGTGGCCGTCGTCGGCAAGGAAGACCGGCACCAGCCGCTGCGCGAACGGCTGGGCTTCATCCAGAATGCCGTGGGCGCCATCCAGGGTCCGTTCGACAGCTTCCTCGTGCTACGCGGGATCAAGACCCTCGCGCTGCGCGTGGAGCGCAGCAACGCCAGTGCCCTCGACCTGGCAGCCTGGCTCGAAGCGCAGCCGAAGGTGAAGCGCGTGCACTATCCGGGCCTGGCCTCGCACCCGCAGCACGAACTGGCGCGGCGCCAGATGCATGGTTACGGCGGCATCATCTCGATCGACCTCGACACCGACCTGGCCGGCGCGCGCCGCTTCCTGGAACAGTGCGAGGTGTTCACGCTGGCCGAGAGCCTGGGCGGCGTGGAAAGCCTGATCGAACATCCGGCCATCATGACGCATGCGACGATTCCGGCGGAGCAGCGTGCGGCGCTGGGGATCGGCGACGGCTTGATCCGGCTGTCGGTCGGCATCGAGCATGTGGAGGATCAAAGGGCGGACCTGGTGCGTGCCTTGAACGCGATCTAGGAAAAACCGTCGCCCCTGCGCAGGCAGGGGCCCAATTTCTCACGCGCAGACACGACGCGTGCAACATTGGGTCCCTGCCTTCGCAGGGACGACGGAGTATTTCAGCTATACGCCAGCGCCGGCATCCGGTTCTCTTCCACCCCTTCAGCGACCACCACCTCCGCGCCCTGCTTCACCTTGAACGTGGCCACCACGCCCGTCAGCTGCTCCGCCTGCATCCGCATCGCATCCGCCGATGCCGCCGCCTCCTCCACCATCGCCGCGTTCTGCTGGGTCGCGTGGTCCATCTCGTCGATCACGCGGCGCACCTGGGCGATGCCGTTGGCCTGCTCGGCACTGGCGGCATGGATCTTTTGCAGCAGGTCGGCCACTTGCTGCACGCGTTCGAGGATCTGGCGCATCGTGCCGCCGGCCGCGCCGGCGATGCCGGCGCCGGATTCGATGGCGCCCGTCGAGGCGCCGATCAGCGCCTTGATTTCCTTGGCCGCCGAGGCCGAGTGCTGGGCCAGGTTGCGCACCTCGTTCGCGACCACGGCAAAGCCGCGCCCTTCCGCGCCGGCGCGCGCCGCCTCCACCGCCGCGTTCAGCGCGAGGATATTGGTCTGGAACGCGATTCCGTCGATCATCGACGTGATGTCGCCGATCCGCGCGGCCGACTGGCGGATCGTCTCCATCCGCTCGACCATCTGGGCCACGGCAGCGGCCCCTTCGCGCGCCACGCTGGACGCGGCCAGCGCCAGTTCGTTGGCGTCGCTGGCGTTCGCGTGGTTCTGCTCGACCGCATCGGTCAGCTCGACCATCGAGCGCACCGTCTCGTGCAGGCTGCTGGCCTGCTCCTCGGTGCGGTCGGACAAGTCGCGGTTACCCTCGGCCATCTCGGCCGACGCCTGGTCGATCATGCGCGCGCTGTCCAGCACCCGCACGACGGTGGCGGACATCCCGTGCGTCATGTGGTTCAGCGCATCGAACATGCGGCCGATCTCGTCGCCGCGGCGGTGCGCGATGGTCGCGCACAGGTCGCCCTCGGCCACGCGCTCGGCCAGGCGCACGGCGTCGCGCAGCGGGGTGACGATGCTGCGCGTGAGCAGCCACGCCGCGCCGCAGCCGACCAGCAGGGCGGCCGCGCCGAAGGCCAGCAGCACGTTGCGGCTGGCGACGAAGTCGTGCGCGGAGGCGTCCGCCAGCGCATGCGCCTGGCTGGTCTGGGAATCCAGCAGCGCGCCGAGCGCGCCCGTATAGGCGTCGAAGGTCTTCGCCAGCTCGTTGCCGGCCAGTTGCTCGACTTCCTGGGTCTTGCCGAATTCCTTGGCCTGGAATACCTGCTTGCGCACGTCCAGGTAGGCGGCACGGGCCGCGGCGGCACGCGTGGCCAGTGCCGCTTCGCCAGGACCGGCCGGCAGCCTGGCCAGGCGCGCCTCGATGGCGGCGGCTTCCTTCTCGCCTTGCGCGAGCTGGGCCTGGAAATAGTCGCCCAGCTCGAGGCTGTCGCTGCGCGCGATGCTGACGGTGCGCACGCCGTTCAGGCGGGTCACGCCGAGCAGCTCCGACGTCGCCTGCTGGCGCGCCAGTTTATTGTCGACGAGGTCGCGGGTGGTGCGGTCGGCCGCCTGCATGCGCCACAGCGAAACGGTGGCGATCAGGACGATGGCGAGGAGGACGACGGCGAAGGCGCCGAGGATCTTGGTGCCGGTACGGAGGTTTTCGAAACGCATGTTGAACGGGGGCGGGGTTCAAGGGATGCGGGCAGTATAGGAAGTGTTTGTGACGCCCTCATGAAGAAAATGTTATTTAGAAACAACTATTTACGATAAGACAACGCCTTTCCGAGGGACGAAAAAAAGCCCGCACGCGGCGGGCTTTCGTGGCGGCCTCTCGGCCGCGCGATCCGGGAATCCCCGTTCGCTTATTCGATCTCGACGGTCTCGACGGGTTCCGGCGGCGGCGGTACGTCGCCTTCCGGGAACTCGAGGACGACATCGTCCTTCTCGTTCAGGTCCACCGTGACGCGTCCGCCGTTGACCAGGCGGCCGAACAGCAGCTCGTCGGCCAGCGCCTTGCGGATCATGTCCTGGATCAGGCGCGACATCGGACGGGCACCCATCTGCGGATCGAAACCTTTCGCGCCGAGGAACTTGCGCAGCTTCTCGGTGAAGACGGCTTCCACCTTCTTCTCGTGCAGCTGCTCTTCCAGCTGCATCAGGAACTTGTCCACGACGCGCAGGATGATTTCCTCGTCCAGCGCACGGAAGCTGATGATCGCATCCAGGCGGTTGCGGAACTCCGGCGTGAACATGCGCTTGATGTCGGCCATCTCGTCGCCTGCCGCCTTCGAATCCACGAAGCCCACCGAGCGCTTGGTCAGGCTTTCGGCGCCCGCGTTCGTGGTCATGATGATGATCACGTTGCGGAAGTCCGCCTTGCGGCCGTTGTTGTCGGTCAGCGTGCCGTGGTCCATCACCTGCAGCAGGATGTTGAAGATGTCCGGATGGGCCTTTTCGATCTCATCCAGCAGCAGCACCGCATGCGGCTTCTTGGTAATGGCTTCCGTCAGCAGGCCGCCCTGGTCGAAGCCGACATAGCCCGGCGGCGCACCGATCAGGCGCGACACCGCGTGGCGTTCCATGTACTCCGACATGTCGAAGCGCACCAGCTCGATGCCGAGGATGAACGCCAGTTGCTTGGCGACCTCGGTCTTGCCGACGCCGGTCGGACCGGAGAACAGGAAGGAGCCGATCGGCTTGTCCTGCTTGCCCAGGCCGGCACGGGCCATCTTGATCGCGGAAGCCAGCGCATCGATGGCCGGGTCTTGCCCGAACACGACGTTGCGCAGGTCGCGGTCGATGGTCTGCAGCTTGCTGCGGTCGTCCTGGTTGACGGTCTGCGGTGGAATCCGCGCGATCTTCGCGATGATGTCCTCGATCTCGGTCTTGCCGATGGTCTTCTTCTGCTTCGACTTCGGCAGCACGCGCTGGGCCGCACCGGCTTCGTCGATCACGTCGATTGCCTTGTCGGGCAGGTGGCGATCGTTGATGAAGCGGGCTGCCAGTTCGGCCGCCGTCGACAGCGCCGACGCCGAATACTTGACACCGTGGTGCTCTTCGAAGCGCGACTTCAGGCCGCGCAGGATCTGCACGGTCTGCTCGACCGACGGCTCGTTGACGTCGACCTTCTGGAAGCGGCGGCTGAGTGCATGGTCCTTCTCGAACACGCCGCGGAATTCCGTGAACGTGGTCGCGCCGATGCATTTCAGCTGGCCGTTGGCCAGGGCCGGTTTCAACAGGTTCGATGCGTCCAGGGTGCCGCCCGAGGCGGAACCGGCGCCGATGATCGTGTGGATCTCGTCGATGAACAGGATGCCGTTCGGGGTGTCCTTCAATTGCTTGAGGACGGCCTTCAGGCGCTGCTCGAAATCGCCGCGGTACTTGGTGCCGGCCAGCAGCGCGCCCATGTCCAGCGAGAACACGACGGCGTTCTGCAGGATCTCGGGCACGTCTTCCTGGACGATGCGCCATGCCAGGCCTTCGGCGATCGCGGTCTTGCCCACGCCGGCCTCGCCCACCAGCAGCGGGTTGTTCTTGCGGCGGCGGCACAGGATCTGGATCACGCGCTCGACTTCTTCCTCGCGCCCGATCAGCGGATCGATGCGACCGTCGGCGGCAGCCTTGTTCAGGTTCTGCGTGAACTGGTCCAGCGGGCTTTCCTTCGTCTGGCCCTCGACCTGCGCTTCTTCCACGCCTTCCGACGCCTTCTGGCTGTCGATCTGCTGGTCCTTGCGCACGCCGTGCGAGATGAAGTTCACCACGTCGAGACGGGTCACGCCCTGCTGGTGCAGGTAGTAGACGGCGTGCGAATCCTTCTCGCCGAAGATCGCCACCAGCACGTTGGCGCCGGTGACTTCCTTCTTGCCGTTCGAGGCCGACTGCACGTGCATGATCGCACGCTGGATCACGCGCTGGAAGCCGAGCGTCGGTTGGGTGTCGACCTCGCCGGTGCCCGGCACGGTCGGTGTGTTGTCGCCGATGAAATTCGTCAGGGTCTTGCGCAAGTCTTCGATATTGACCGCGCACGCACGCAGGACTTCAGCGGCCGACGGGTTGTCGAGCAATGCCAGCAACAGGTGTTCGACCGTGATGAACTCGTGCCGAGCCTGCCGCGCTTCGACAAAGGCCATGTGTAGAGATACTTCTAATTCCTGCGCAATCATACTTCCTCCATCACGCACTGCAGGGGGTGACCTGCCTTGCGCGCATGCGTTAATACAAACTCCACCTTGGTACACGCGATATCTTTGGAAAACACACCGCACACACCTTTGCCATGGCGGTGTACGGAAAGCATGATCTGCGTGGCCGTCTCGCGATCCTTGTTGAAGTACTCCTGGATGATGGCGACCACAAACTCCATCGGCGTGTAGTCGTCATTCAGCAGCGCCACCTGGTACAGAGGGGGTGGCTTGACGGTCTGCCGCTCCAGCAGCTGTTCAGTATCGTGCTTGGTTGCCATAGGGGTATTCTAGAATGCTTTCAATCTTCGTGTGTGCGGAAACTAACGTTCAAGCCAATCCCATTTGTTTTCCATCTTACGCGTTTTCCGTTCTGTGCGCAGATGGCGGTGCGATTGCGAAAATCAAGACTTGTTTTAGAGACATTGAACAGGCGTGTCTGAGAATTTTTACAAGCCGCCCTCAAAAGCGCTTGACTTACAGGATTATTGCACCAACAATGCAGTTATTGACATGTACTTATGTATTTGTTGATAAGAAGTGAGCAGGCTGAGGAGGGGGCAAAAGCTTCTTGCTTTTATGGCTCGTGTGATTTGTTTTCATTTGAAAGTTCTTTTATGGCAACAGGTACTGTGAAATGGTTCAATGATTCCAAAGGTTTTGGTTTCATCACGCCGGATGACGGCGGCGAAGATTTGTTCGCACACTTCTCCGCAATCAATATGCCCGGCTTCAAGACCCTCAAAGAAGGTCAAAAAGTCCAGTTCGAAGTCACGCAAGGCCCTAAAGGCAAGCAAGCTTCCAACATCGTCGGCGCCTAAATCCCGCCTCCGGAAGCCAAACCCCGCTACGGCGGGGTTTTTCGTTTACCGCGCCCCTCCCGCTCTTCCAACGAAAAAGCCCCGTCCTGAGGCCGGGGCTTGCATTCGTGACGGATCATCCGCCTTCCATTTACCGGCTTCCGTTTACATATAGTCGATCATCGCATCGCCGAAGCCCGAGCACGATACCTGGGTCGCACCTTCCATCAGGCGCGCGAAGTCGTAGGTGACGCGCTTGGATTGGATCGCCTGTTCCATGGAGCTGATGATGAGGCCTGCCGCCTCCGTCCATCCCATATGGCGCAGCATCATCTCGGCCGACAGGATCAGCGAACCCGGATTGACGTAGTCCTTGCCCGCATACTTCGGCGAGGTGCCGTGCGTGGCCTCGAACATCGCCACCGAATCGGACATATTGGCACCCGGCGCGATGCCGATGCCGCCGACCTGGGCCGCCAATGCATCCGAAATATAGTCGCCGTTCAGGTTCAGCGTGGCGATCACGCTGTATTCGGCCGGGCGCAGCAGGATCTGTTGCATGAAGGCGTCGGCGATCGAATCCTTGATGACGATGTCGCGGCCCGTCTTCGGATTCTTGAACTTGCACCATGGGCCACCGTCGATCAATTCGGCACCGAATTCCTTTTGCGCCAGCGCATAGCCCCAATCGCGGAAGCCGCCCTCCGTGTACTTCATGATATTGCCCTTGTGGACCAGGGTCACGGATGGCTTGTCATGGTCGATCGCATACTGGATCGCCTTGCGCACCAGGCGCTCGCTGCCCTCGCGCGAGACGGGCTTGACGCCGATCGCGGAACTGTCCGGGAAGCGGATCTTGCGGCTGCCCATTTCCTGCGTCAGGAAGGCGATGACCTTCTTCGCTTCCGGCGTGCCGCCGGCCCATTCGATGCCCGCGTAGATGTCTTCCGAGTTTTCGCGGAAGATCACCATATCGGTCTTGTGCGGTTCGCGCAGCGGCGACGGCACGCCGCGGAAATAGCGCACCGGACGCAGGCAGACGTACAGGTCGAGTTCCTGGCGCAGCGTGACGTTCAGCGAGCGGATGCCGCCGCCGACGGGCGTCGTCAACGGGCCCTTGATCGACACCACGTGCTCGCGCACGGCGGCCAGCGTCTCTTCCGGCAGGGACACGCCCTCGCCGTACAGCCGGGTCGACTTCTCGCCCGCGTACACTTCCATCCAGGCGATCTTGCGCTTGCCTTCATAGGCCTTGGCCACGGCCGCATCCACCACCTTGCGCATCACGGGCGTGATGTCGATGCCGGTACCGTCGCCTTCGATGAACGGGATGATCGGCTGGTCCGGCACGTTCAGGGTGCCGTCGGCATTGACGGTGATTTTCTGGCCGTCGCCAGGAACTTGGATATGTTGGGCCATCGTGGTCTCCGGTTGGACGCGAATGGATCGCGGCAGCGCCGACCGGCGGGACCTGCGATCTCCATTACAATAGCGTCTTGTTGCGCACGCTGTTTCAGTTAGGCCGATATCAGCGAATCTTGTCAGCGAGTCTTATATAAGATACAAGACGCAATATTTGTCATTATGCACCAGTATAACGGACCGCGCCAGGCATGCACATGCACCGGCGGCCGGTCCGCCATTTTGCTCCAGAAGTCGCCACCGATGCCCCTCATCCTGTTCAACAAACCCTTCCAGGTCCTGTGCCAGTTCTCGCGCGAGGACGGCCGCGAATCGCTGGCCGACTATCTCACGATCCCCAATATCTACCCGGCCGGCCGGCTGGATGCCGACAGCGAGGGGCTGATGCTGCTGACCGACGACGGCCGCCTGCAGCACCAGATCGCGCATCCGGACCACAAGGAAGCCAAGACCTACCTCGTGCAGGTCGACGGCAATGCCGATGCGGCCGCGCTCGCACGCCTGCAGGCGCCGCTCGACCTGGGCGACTTCGTCACCAAGCCCTGCCGCGCCGTGCGGATCGCCGAGCCGGACTGGCTGTGGCCGCGCAACCCGCCGATCCGCGTGCGCCAGGACAAGCCGACCAGCTGGCTCGCCATCACGCTCGAAGAAGGCAAGAACCGCCAGGTACGCCGCATGACGGCCGCCGTCGACCTGCCGACGCTGCGCCTGGTCCGCTCGAGCATCGGCCCGTTCTCGCTGGCGACCCACCCGCTGATGCCGGGCGAATGGATGGAAGTCCCCACGGCCGACCTCGCCAAGCGCTCCCGTTGATTTGAGAAAAAACAAACCGGGGTCAGAGTCGCATTTTAGGCAATTTCCAAAAACGTGACTCTGACCCCGGTTTGAGCGAAGTCAACGAAAAACCCGCCGGACTTGCGTCGGGCGGGTTTCATCCAATCTGCCAGCGCGGACGTGCCGCGCCTGCCGAGCCTGTATTAGGCGGCCGACAGGGACTTGATGGCAGCAGCCAGGCGGCTCTTGTGGCGAGCTGCCTTGTTCTTGTGGATGATTTTCTTGTCAGCGATGCTGTCGATGGTCGACACCGACTGCTGGAAGATGGTGGTCGCAGCGGCCTTGTCGCCAGCCTGGATGGCTTTGCGGACTGCCTTGATGGCGGTGCGCAGGGTCGAGCGCTGAGCCGAGTTGTGTGCGTTTTGCTTAACTGCTTGACGAGCGCGCTTGCGTGCTTGTGCGGTATTTGCCATGGAATTTCCTAATCTGGGTCAAGTTGCGTTTGCAAACAACAATTGTCAGTCAAACCGGCCCATTCCAGTGCCTGTCAAACGGTGTGTCTGCTAACAGATTTCAATACAGCCCTCGATTATAGCGAAGGTTTCATCGGAGGGCAATTCGAATGTCTTGTTTTCCCACCCATCCGCACAAAAAAGCCCGCGTGGCGATGCGCAGCGGGTCATGTGGCGCGCCATCCGCGCGCATAGCGTCATAGGTAACGTTCTGTCATCAATTGCCCCGCTATAATCGCGGGCTATGAACCTACTCCGAACCCTGGCAGCCATCTCGAGCATGACGATGCTGTCCCGCCTCACCGGCCTGCTGCGCGACACGCTGTTCGCGCGCGCCTTCGGCGCCGATGCCTTTTCCGATGCCTTCAATATCGCGTTCCGCCTGCCGAACCTGCTGCGCCGCCTGTTCGGCGAAGGCGCGTTCTCGCAAGCCTTCGTGCCGATCCTGTCCGAATACAAGACCCAGCACGGCCATGAAGCGAGCCGCACGCTGGTCGACCACGTCACCAATACGCTGGTGTGGGCGACGCTGATCACGAGCCTGGTGGGCATCGTCGCAGCACCGCTGATCCTGCTGGCGATCGCGGGCGGCCTGGACGGCAAGGCCTTCGACGCGTCCGTATTCATGACGCGCATGATGTTCCCCTACATCGTCTGCATGTCCTTCGTGGCGCTGGCCGGCGGCGTGCTGAATACCTGGCGCGAATTCAAGATCCCGGCCTTCACGCCCGTGCTGTGGAACCTGTCGTCGATCTTCTTCTCGCTGTTCCTCGTCCAGTACTTCGACGTGCCGATCTATTCGATGGCCGTGGCCGTGATGGTCGGCGGCCTGCTGCAGGTGGGCATCCAGATCCCGGCACTGAAGCGCATCGGCATGCTGCCGCGCCTGTCGCTGAATCCCTTCGCCGGCATGAAGGACCCGGGCGTGCGCCGCATCCTCAAGAAAATGGGGCCGGCCGTGTTCGCCGTCTCCGCGGCCCAGGTGAGCCTGCTGATCAATACCGGCATCGCCTCTCGCCTGGGCGCCGGCAGCGTCTCCGTGCTGCAGTATGCGGACCGCCTGATGGAATTCCCGACCGGGATGCTGGGCGTGGCGCTGGGCACGATCCTGCTGCCCAGCCTGTCCAAGGCGAATGCCGAGGGCGACACGGCCGAATATTCCGCCCTGCTCGACTGGGGCCTGCGCCTGACCTTCCTGCTGGCGTTGCCGGCCGCCGTCGGCCTCGCGGCCCTGGCCGAGCCCCTGATCGCCGCCCTGTTCAACTACGGCGAATTCAAGGCCGGCGCCGTCGTCGCCGCCTCGGCCCCGTTGATGGCATATGCCGTGGGCCTGCTGGGCATCATCCTCGTCAAGATCCTGGCGCCCGCCTTCTATGCGCGCCAGGACATCCGCACGCCGGTGCGCATCGCCGTCGGCGTGCTGATTGCTACGCAGCTGATGAACATCCTGTTCGTGCATATCCTGGGGTTTGGCGTCGCCGGCCTGGCGCTGTCGATCGGCATGGGTGCCTGCATCAATGCGAGCTTCCTGTTCGCGGGTCTGCGCCGGCGCCGCATCTATGTGCCGCACGCGGGCTGGCTCCGCTTCTTCCTGAAGGTCGTCGTGGGCGTCGCGCTGATGGGCGCCGTGGCCTGGTTCCTGCAGGCGCAGTTCGACTGGGCCGGCCTGCGCAGCCAGCCGATGCTGCGCCTGGGCGTGCTGCTGGCGATCATCGCCGCCTGCGCGGCCGTGTATTTCGCCGTGCTGTTCGCGCTGGGCTTCCGCCCGCGCGACTTCATGCGCCGCGCCAAATAAGACCTGCCGCCGGCCCGGACTAGTTCCGGCCGGCGTCGCGGGCTTCCCGCCCTTCCTGCTCGTTCGCGTCTTCCTTGCCGTCTTCCTGATTGCCGTCCTTCGGTTCCGTCGGCGCGGGCGGCGCGGCATCATCCTTGTTCCCGGGCGGCGGCGCTTCTTCCGCCGGCGCAGCCGGCTGGGAAGGCGCGGCCGGCTGCGGCGCAGGGAACAAGGAGCCCGGCGCGGAGCCCTGCCCCGGCGCGGCCGCCGGGAACAGCGACGGCTGCCCCTGCTGCTGGCCCGCCTGCTGGCCCGGCTGTCCCTGCTGCCCGGGCTGCACGATGGCCTGCCCCAGCGCGGCAAACTTCCATTCGGACAGGTGCTCCTTCCCCTCCAGGTTGGCGAAGCGCGCATCGAAGTTCGCCTGCTTCAGCGGCTGCGCCTGCGACAGGCTGTAGACGGCCAGCACCCCCGTCTCGTTGCCGGGATTGGCCCACACGATGCCCCATTCGGCCTTGCCCGTGACCGGGTCGACGAAGATCTTGCGCAGGTGCCGGCGCACGCCGGGAAAGCGCGGATCCTTCAGCAGTTCCTTCAGCGATGGCGGCTGCGTGGGCTGGCCGCGCGGCGTGGCGTCGGCATAGCTCTTGAGCGCTTCGCTGAAGGCGGCGCCCGTCTCCAGCAGTTCCTGCTCGGCCGCGGCGCGGCGCAGCAGCGCGTCGACCTTCAGCGTGGCGGCGCCGACCAGGCCGATGATGGCCAGCGTGACGATCAGGCCCAGGTAGGTGAAGCCGGCCTCGCGCCGCCCGGGCCGCTTACCATTCCGCATACGGCTTGCCGTTGCGGCCCTTGCCGGGCGCGCCGCTGTGCAGGTCCTGCACGGCGCCACGCGTCGCGTCCTCGGGCGGCACGATGGTCCAGGCGCTGTCGCTGTCGGCCACCGGGTCGAACGGCAGCGTGGGCAGGTATCTTTTTTCGACCAGCTGTTCCAGCGAGTCCGGGTAGCGTCCCGTGTCGGCATAGAACTGGTCGATGACGGCGCGGGTATTGCGCAGGTTGTCCGCCAGGATCGTCTCCCTGGCCCCGTCCACGCTGGGGAAGAAGCGCGGCACGGCGAGCGTCAGCAGCAGCGCCACGATGCCCAGCACCACCAGCAGTTCGATCAGCGTGAAGCCGCCCCGTTTTCTTGTCGTTGTCATCGCGCGTTCACCATTTCGCATAGGGGATGCCGTTCAGGCCGACCTTGCCCGACGTCGAATACACGTCGTAGACGTCGTCGCCCTCGCGCGGCTCGGCGGCCTCGCTGGCGTAGCTGCGCTTGCCCCAGGTCTGGGCCTCGCTCAGCTCGGGATCGCCGTTGAACGGGTCGCGCGGCAGGCGGCGCATGAAAAACATCTTGGTCTTCTTCGGACTGCGCAGGTCGACCGCGCCTTCCACCAGCAGTTCGAGCCGCGGCGGATAGCCGCTGGCGCCCGCCACCTTGGCGATGCGGCCCTCGTCGCCGGCCTTTTTATAGGCATCGATGCCGGCGCGGATCTCGCGCAGCGCCACCCGCAATTCCTGCTCGTGGCGGCGCTGCACGACGACCTGGGTCACCGGCACCACCAGCGCGCCCAGCATCGCCAGGATCGCCAGCGTGACGAGGAGCTCGATCAGGGTGAAGCCGCCGCGCCGCATGGTCATTGCTGGGTCGGGGTGCCCGCGTTCGGGATCGTCGAGCGGACCGGCGCGCTGGGCGCCACCTCGCGCGGCGCCGACACATCGCGCTCCGGCAGCGGGATCGTCTCGACCGAGGGCGTGGCCGGCAGCGAAGTCGCCGGCACCGAAGGCGGCGCCTCCGGCAGCGTGCCGCCGGCGCTGACGCTGGTGGCGGGCACCATGCCGCCCTGATTACTGCCCTGATTGGCGCCCTGATTGGCGCCCTGAACCGCCGGCGCATTCCACCCCGGCGGACCGCCGCGGCCGCCGGCCGGGTCCTGCACCGGCGCCCCGGCCGGCGCCGCATTCGACTGCACGGCCTGGCCCGGAGTGACCGGAGCGCGGGCACCGGGCAGCTGGGCGGCGGCGCGCGGCGCCGGATCCGGACGGCGGCGGAAGTTGGCCTCGGTACCGGCGCTGAATTCGGCGTTCGCCGCCGGCGGGCGCTGCAGCGTGCGGATCAGGTGCGGCGTGATCGACAGCACCACCTCGGTCTTGTTGCGCTCGTCGCGGCTGCTGCCGAACAGGCGGCCCAGCACGGGCACATCGCCCACGCCGGGCAGCTTGGTGCCGCTGCTGCGGTCCTCGTTCTTGATCAGGCCCGCCAGCACCTGGTTCTCGCCGTCCTTCAGCTGCAGCATGGTGGTGGCCGAGCGCGTCCCGATGCGGTAGGCGGTGGTGCCGCTCTTGGTCTCGATCTGGTCGATCAGGTTGCTGACCTCCAGCGAGATGCGGATGCCGACTTCGTTGTTCAGGTAGATCGTCGGCTCCACGTTCAGCGTCAGGCCCACGTCGACGTAGTTGACGGATTCCGAGGCAAAGCCGCCCACGCCCGACGAGATGGTCGTGGTGATGGTCGGCAGCTTGTCGCCGATGACGACCTTCGCCTTTTCCTTGTTGCGCACGCGGATGCGCGGGTTGGCCAGCGTCTGCGAATCGCCGTCGGTCTTGGCGGCCGTTGCCGTGGCCGAGATGCCCGTGACGCCGATATTGCTGCTGTTGAACAGGCGCAGCTGGTCGATCGTGAGGGCGCCGCCGGTGGTGTTCAGCAGCGGCGCGAAACCGAGGCTGGTGGGCCAGTCGATGCCCAGGTCGAGCAGGCGGTTGCGCTGCACCTCGAGCACCTCGACGTCGAGCATCACCTCGGCCTCCGGCACGTCCTGCAGCGCGATCAGTTGCGAAGCCAGCTTCACCGCTTCCGGCGTGTCGCGCAGGATCACGAGGTTCAGCTTTTCGTCGACGACCACGTCGCGCGACTTCAGGATCGTCTTGAGCGTGTTGGCGATGGTCTTGGCCTCGGCATTGGCCAGGTAGAAGGTCTTGACCGTCATCTCCTGGTATTCCTTCTGCTTGGCCGCCACGTTCGGGTAGATCAGGATCGTGTTGCCGTCCATGACCTGGCGCTCCAGCTGGTTGCTCATCAAGAGATAGAACACGGCCGCTTCCACCGTGCTGTTGCGCAGGAAGACGGAGGCGCGCTGGTCGGTCTTGACGTCCTTGTCGAACAGGAAGTTCAGGCCCGAGTGGCGCGCGATCACCTCGAAGATCTGCTTGATCGGGGCGTCGCGGAATTCCAGGCTGATCGGCTTGCGGAAGGCGGTCGCCAGCGCCGCGTCGGCACTCGGCTGGGCCGCCTGCGCGGCGTCGATCTCGGCCAGCAGCGCGCGCGCCGACTCGAACGACGGCCGCTCGGCCAGGATCGCCCCCGCCTTCTGGCGCGCCGGCTCGAGATCCTTGCGCGCCAGCGCGGCGCGCGCCTCGTCCAGCAGCACGGCATGGCGGCGGTCCGCCTCGACCTGGCGCAGGCCGGCGCGGGCGCGGTCGTTGACGGGGTCGACCGCCAGCACGCGGCGGTAATCCTGCTGCGCCAGCTCCGGCTTGCCGTCGGCCAGCGCGCGGTCCGCCTGGGTCAGCAGGCGGTTGACGGCGCCGTCGCGCGCGCGCAGCCAGGCCGCCTTGTAGACGACGTTCTGGGGGTCGGCCGCCAGCGCTTCCTGGTACTTTGCGAGGCCCGCCTCGACGCGGTCCTGGGCGACCAGTTCGTTGCCTTCGCGGTAGGCCTGCTGGGCCGCGCAACCGGCCAGCAACAGCGAAAGGAGCGCCGGGGCCAGCAGGCGGAACGGGTGCGGGCGGCGCTTGCCGGCCGGATCACGAGCGATCAATCGAATACTCCAATATTGAGCTGCTGAACCTGGTTCAGCGGCAGGTAGGTCAGGGTCATGACGGGCGGCGCGATCGACTCCACGCGCCAGGTGCCGTCGATGACGTCCTTGTCGTGCACGACGTAGGTCCGCTCGCCGCGCGCCAGGTAGACTTCCCAGACGCCGTCGCCGACCGACTTGCCGATGAAGGCGAACGGCAGCGCCGGTGCGACCGGCGGCGGTGCCGCCACGGGCGGTGGCGGGGGCGGTGGCGGCGGGGCCCAGTCGCGGCGCCCGAACGGGCCGGCGCCATTGTCGCCTGCGCCGAACTGCGCGTCGCTGTCGCCGATCAGGATCTCGCGCGGGACCAGGGCCAGGATCGGCTGCGCGGCCGCATTGTCCGCGCCGGGCAGCGCCGGCGCCGGTGCCGCCGCGGGCGTTGCCACCACGGGCGCCAGCCGCGCGGCCGGACGCTCGACCGCCTCGGCCACCTCCCCCTCCGGGCTGGGGTCGCCGAAGGCCACCAGCAGCACGGCGCCGACGAGGGCGACGCCGAGCGCGGCGTGGCGCACGCGCGGACTCATGGCGCCGCTCCCGCCTGCGCCGCGGCACCGGACGCCGCGCCGTCGCCGTCGCGCAGGTACAAGGTCAGGCGCACGCGCGCTTCCACGGCCGTGTCGCCGATCGCCTCGCGGCGAAAGCTGATGTCGTCCAGCGCCGCGAACGGGATCGCGCGCAATGCCGCCATGGCGAACTGCCAGATCGCCGCATAGCTGCCCTTGACGGGCAGGTTGACCTGGTAGGTCGTGACGCCGGCGTTGCGGTCGCGGGCCGACTTGTATTCGCCCTGGCGTAGCGTGAGGCCGGATTTCTCGGCCAGCGCGAACAGGGTACGCACCTGCTGCTCCGCATGGCGGCGCTCGCCCAGCGTGCCGTAGAAGGCGGCCAGATTGTCCTGCTGCGGCGCCGCCTTGGCTGCCTGCGCGGCCGCCGCGGCATCCTGCTCGCGCGCGGCACGGGCGGCAGCGGCGGCGGCCATGGCCTGCGCGGCGGCCTGCGCCTGGATGCGCGCCTGGAAGGCCTCGCGCTCGCGCTCCAGGCCGGTCCGCGCGACGGCCACCCAGGCCAGCGCGCCGGCCAGCACGAGGAACAGCAGCCAGGCGCCGGCGACCAGCGGATTCGCGCGCATCAGGACGACGCGCAGGCGCAGGCCGAGCGCGGCCGGGGTACGCTGTCTGGCGTTCGTGTTCGCGGTCATGGCGCGGCCCTCCACTGCGCATCGACCTGGAAGCGCAGCGGCCGGTTCGGGTCCTGTTCGTTGATCTCGTGGCGCACCAGCGCGACGGCGTCGAACCAGTCGATGCGCTGCAGCGCCTCCACGTAGGCGATCATGTCGTCGCTGCCCTTGGCCTCGGCGGTGATGCGCAGGCTGCGCTTCTTCGCGTCGGGTTCCAGCGCCAGCAGCGCCACCGTGGGCGGCGTGGCCGCTTGGACGGCGTCGTGCAGGCCGCGCCACGGCAGGTTCAGTTGCAGCACGGCGGCGTTCACGGCGCCCGCCTGGGCGGCCGGCACGGGCACGGGCGCGGCCTTCGGCCTGGGCGCTTCCGCGCGGGCGCGCGCCTCGACCTGTTCGACGCGGCGCTCGTGCTCGCGCAACTCCTCGCGGTAGTGCAGCACGGACGTCGCCAGCGGCGGCACCAGCGCGAGCACGGCGACGATCGCGCTCCAGGCGTACGGCGCCCGGAACAGCGTGCGGCGCAGGCCGGGCGGGGCGAAATCGATACGCACCTTCTTCATGGCGCCCTCCCCGTCAGCGCCAGGCGCGCACTGTCCGGCCACAGCGGGTCGGTCTCGTCCTCGAACAGCGTGCAGGCGAACTTCAGGCGTCCGGCGCTGCTGGCCCACCCTTGCGGCGCCGGGCCGCAGATCTGCAGGCGTTCCGGCCGCCCCAGGCCGACGCGCAGCGCCTCGCGCGCCACGTGGCCTTCCAGCCAGTCGCGGTCGGCGCCCGCCGGGATCGGCGCGGTGCGCACGGCCGCCAGCCGGCCGCCGTCGAAGGCGGCCACGCTCAGCACGCCGCCGTGGACGACGCCGAACCACGCGTTCGGGCGGCGCAGCTTGCGGTACTGGTTCAGCGCGGCGACGAATTGCGGCACGACTTCGACGAGCGCGAAACCGTGGGTGGCACCCGCCTGCGCCAGCTGGTCGAGCAGCGCCTGCGGCACGGCCGCGGCCAGGAACGGGTGCGCGGCATCCCAGTCGGCGCTGATGCGCCAGCCGGCCGGCGGATGCGCGAATAGTGCCTGGAAGCGCAGCGCCGCCGCCCCTTCCAGGTCGGCCATGCGGGTCGCGCCTTCCGGCGGCGTCACCTGCCACAGGCGTACCAGGTCGTCCGACAGCACCACGGACAACGGCAGGCCGCCCGTCTCGTGCTCGCCCAGCAGCATGGAGAGCGCCACGCCGATCGATGCCGGATCGGCGCCGCCGGCGCGTACCTGGCCGAGCAGCAGCGCGCGCTCGTGGCGCCAGGCGCTGGTGCGCACGAGCGCCAGCCCGTCGGGCGCGACGCCCAGGCGCAGCGCGCGTCCGCGCAAGGGGGTGAGCAGCGATGCAAAGGGGCTAGGCATGCAGGGTCACCCGCTTGATTTCCTCGATGGTGGTGGCGCCGCGCTTGACGAGGTCGAGCGCCGCGTGGCGCAGGCTGCGCGTGCCGTTGGCGGCGGCCGCCGCCTTGATGCGGCGGATCGGCTGCTTGTCGACGATCAGTTCGCGGATCTCGTCGTTCAGCGTCAGGATCTCGGCGATCGAACGGCGGCCCTTGTAGCCGGTGCCGCGGCAGTCGCCGCAGCCGACGCCGCGCATGAACAGGTAGTCGGCGGCCTCGGTGCGGGTCAGGTGCACCGACGCGATCTCGGCCTGGTCCGGCTCGTACGGCGCGGCGCAGTGCGGGCAGTTCATGCGGATCAGGCGCTGGGCCCAGATGCCGTTCAGCGCCGACACGAAGGCGTACGGATCGATCCCCATGTGGGTGAAGCGGCCGAACACGTCGAACACGTTGTTGGCGTGGACCGTGGTCAGCACCAGGTGGCCCGTCAGCGCCGACTGCACCGCGATCTCGGCCGTCTCGCGGTCGCGGATCTCGCCGACCATGATCTTGTCCGGGTCGTGGCGCAGGATCGAGCGCAGGCCCTTGGCGAAGGTCAGGCCCTTCTTTTCGTTGACGGGGATCTGCAGGATGCCGGGCAGCTGGTACTCGACCGGGTCCTCGATGGTGATGATCTTCTCGCGCCCGTTGTGGATCTCGGTGAGCGCCGCGTACAGCGTGGTGGTCTTGCCGGAACCGGTCGGCCCCGTCACCAGCAGCATGCCGTAGGCTTCCTGCGCCAGCGCGCGCAGCGTCACCAGCGAGTCGGCGTCGAAGCCCAGCGCTTCCAGCGTCAGCGCGCCGTAGGACTCGATCATGGCGCGCTTGTCGAGCACGCGGATGACGGCATCCTCGCCGTGGATGCTGGGCATGATCGACACGCGCAGGTCGATGTCGCGCCCGCCCGCCTGCACGCGGAAGCTGCCGTCCTGCGGGATGCGGCGCTCGGCGATGTCGAGTTCCGCCAGCACCTTCAGGCGCGAGATGATGTGCTCCGCCAGCTCGATGCCGCCCACCGTCGCCGCATGGTCGAGCACCCCGTCCACGCGGTACTTGACCGCCAGGCCGCCGGCCGTGCTCTCCAGGTGGATGTCGGAGGCGCCGGCCTTGAGGGCGTCGTACAGCGTCGAGTTGACCAGCTTGACGGCGGGGCTGGCCGCTTCCGACACGGAAGCGAACGACAGCACCGTCGCGCTCTTGCCGTCGCGCCGCTCCTGGCTGCCCGCGCCGCCGTCCCCGCCCAGGTTGTCGACGGCGCGCGCCGATTCCTCGTGCTTGCCGAGGTAGGCCTGGATGTCCGACTGCAAGGCCAAGCGCAGGTGGAGTGGCGCCGCCATGCGGCTGCCGGCACGGGCTTGCAGCCAGGTCTGCAGGTCGAGGTCGAACGGGTCGGCGATCACGCCCGTCAGGCTGCCGGCGGCGTCGCGCAGCAGCACGCAGTGGCGCGCCAGCGCCTGCGCCAGCGGCAGCAGGTCGAAGGCCGGCTGCTGGCCGAACATCTCGAGCGTCTCCATCACGTCCAGGCCGAACGGCGCCGCCAGCTGGCGCAGCACCTGGCGCGGCTCCTGGCCCGTCAGGGCCTGCAGCTCGTCCACCAGCGAACGGTGCGACAGGCGGCTGCGCTCGCGCGCCTGCACCAGCACCGATGCGTCGAGCGGCGCACTCGCGAAATCGTTCACGACATGTCTCCAGCAAGGTCGAAGATCGGCATGTACAGCAGGACCACGATGGCCCCCACCACCAGGCCGATGGCCGCCATCAGCAGGGGTTCGAAGGTGCGCGTGAAGCGGTCGATCCAGCGCCCGATCTCGCCGTCGTAGAAGGCGGCCGAGCGGGTCAGCATGGGGCCCATCTCGCCGGTGCGCTCGCCCACGCGCAGCATGCGCAGCGAGATCGGCGTGGTCAGGCCGCTGGCCTCGAAGGCGTCCGACAGCGGCCGGCCCGACTCGATCGCGGCGCGCGCCGCCCGCAAGCCGGCGGCCAGGCTCGGGGACACCATGCCCTGCACCGTATCGATGGCGGCAACGATCGTGATGCCGCCCTCGCTCAGCATGCCCAGCGTCAGGTACAGGCGCGACAACTCGTAGATGCGCGCGCGCTCGCCGATGCCGGGCAGGCGTGCCAGCAGGCGCGCGGCGCCGCCCTGGCGCAAGGCACGTCGGACCGTCCACGCGATGGCGCCGGCCACGGCGCCGAAGCCGAGCAGCAGCGTCCCCGTCTGGCTGGCGGCGAACTGGCCCCACTCGAGCATCAGGCGCGACATCAGGGGCAGGCTGCGGCCGGCGCCCTGGTACACCTCGGCGAAACGCGGCACGACGTAGGACATCAGGAACAGGCTGACGCCGCCGCCCACGCACAGCAGGATCACGGGATAGATCGAGGCGCTGACGATCTTGGCGCGCACCGTGTCGATGCGCTGCTGGTATTCGATATAGCGTTCGAGCGCGCGCGGCAGGTCGCTGGTGCCTTCGGCGGCGCGCACGATGCCCACGTACAGCGGCGGGAACAATGCCGGCTGCTCGGCCAGCACGCCGGAGAAGCGCTTGCCTTCGCGCAGGCCGGCCAGCAGGCGTTCCAGCACGCCGCGGGTGGCGGGCGCCGCCTCCTTCTCCAGCAGCGCCTCGAGGCCCTCGACGATGCCCAGGCCCGCCGTCAGCAGCGCCAGCAACTCCTGGCTGAACAGCACCAGCGACAGCTTGCCCTTGCCGCCACCACCGCGCAGCAGCGGGGCGCGCGCCGGCGCGATGGCGCTGACGTACAGGCCGCGCGCCTCGACCTGGCGCCGCGCGTCCGCCTCGTCGGTGGCGTCCACCAGCACGCTGGCGATGCTCATGTCGGGCGCGAGGGTGCGTACCGCAAACTGCATGGGAAGGAAGCCGCAGGAAGTGAGTGGGAACCGTGCGTGGGGACGGTTACTGGGAGCTGATGTCGGCGTTGTCGCCTTCGCCGCCCGGCTGGCCATCCTTGCCGAGCGAGAGCACCTCGTACTCGGCCTTCGTGCCCGGGGCGCGGTACTGGTAGGCGTGACCCCACGGATCGGCCGGCACGCCCTTTTTCAGATAGGGGCCGTTCCACTTGGCGGCCGCCGTCGGCGGCGCCGCCATCAGGGCGTTCAAGCCCTCTTCCGTGGTCGGATAGCGCCCGACGTCCAGGCGGAAGGTGTCGAGCGACTTCTCGAATGCGTCGATCTGGGCGCGCGCCACGGTCACTTCGGACTTGCCGAGCTGGGAGAAATACTTCGGACCGACGTAGGCGGCCAGCAAGCCGATGATCACGATCACCACCAGCAGTTCGAGCAGCGTGAAGCCCGCGTGACGATGGCGGGTTGCTGCGCGCTGATTCAGCATTCGATACATCAAACTGCTCCTTATTGCCCTAATGTAAAGCTTTGGCACAGGCTACCATGCCCGCGAAGCTGCCCACAATGTTTTTATGCAATTAGAAAACCATTGTCGCATTTCACCCTGCCCTGTCCCTGGAAGCTGCCGCAACCTTGCGTCGTCGAGCGCTGCGTAGATGAACTTCCTGGCAACGCTTGCCGCGCGTTTTAATTGCCTTTAGGAAAATATGTAAATTCGCGCATTTTCCTGATCGCTAACACAAACGCGCTGCCCTCACCAATTTTTCTCATCAATTCCGGCAAATCGTCGCGCCGTGTCGCAATGGCGTCACGTTGCTGCCTAAATACATCAAAAATTTCTTTGAGGATACTTCAGCGAACGTCGCTTATTTGTACTCATCTGTATTTAATTGTCTTTCAGAAAGATAATGTTTGCACGAAATTAACGAAAAAAAAGTTCCCATAGGAAAAATCGCTGCCTACAATAGCTCATCTTTGAATGCAGTCTTTCTCCTGAATCATGAAAAACATCGTCCTCCGCCTTGCTTTCGGTTTCACCTTTGCCGCCTCCCTCGCCGCTTGCGGCTCCGGCGTCCAGGACGACCAGCAACTGCAGACCGCCGCGTCCGTGCAGGCCAACGTCGCCGTCGTCGCCGCGAACAGCCCGGCCCCGGATTGCGCCGCCGACGGCTGCAAGGGCCTGCGCATCATCGATGCCAACGCCGAGGTCTATCGCTACGAAGCGATGCGCCGCGCCGCCGACGAGCCGCAAGGCTAAGCATCGACCGGAGTACCCGTTCGGGCGCTCCATGGCTGCACCTCCTCCAGCAGCCGCAATTCCATGCAGCGGGCCAGCGCATGCGCCCGGTTGGCAACGCCAAGAGTCCGGTAGATCCGCTGCAGGTGATTCTTGACGGTCAGCGCGCTGATCCCCAGTAGCCGTCCCACTTCCTCATTGCTCTTCCCTTCCCTGAGCCAGCCGACGATTTGCGTCTCGCGCGCACTCAGGCTGCGCGCCGGCGCCCTGGCGCCGTCCATGCGCGGGGCCGGCAGCCGCGCCACTGCCAGGTGCAGGTGCGGCAACAGCAGTTCGAGGAAATAGGCGTGCCGCCCGGTCGGCCGCACCGGCATGCCGAGCAGCACGAACACGCTGGCGCCCTCGCTGGTCTGGCCCGTGCCGTGCACCAGCACGTTATCGAATCCCAGCAGGCCCAGCTCGCCGCTGAACGCCTGCAGCACGCCCGCGCCGTCCCGGCTCGCGAAATCGGCCAGCGCCGGCAGGCGCGCCCCCTGCATGCAGTGGCGGGCGACGCGCAGCAGCACGCCGTCGCGGCGGTCGGCCAGTGCCTGCAGCACGGCCGCATCGAGCACCGTGCCGTGCAAACATTCCAGTCGCAGCAGTCCGCCACCAGGACCGAACTGCAGGCAGGCCAGCACCTGGTGCGGCAGCAGCGCCTGCACCTGGCCCTGGGACCACAGGAACAACTGGCGCACGCTCGCCACGCGCAGGCCCGACTCGATGGCGCGCAGCAGGTACTCCTGCTCCACGCGGCCGAGGATGACGACGGTGTCCATCGGCATGCCCGCCCTGTCCCGCACCGCGCTCAAGCGGCGCCCTGCTGCCAGGCGACGAAGCGGTAGCCCGTGCCGCGCACGGTCTCGATGTGCTGCTGGTGGCCGCTGGCCTGCAGCGCGCTGCGCAGGCGCCCGACATGGGCGTCGACCGTGCGCTCGTCGAGCACGGCGTGGCGGCCCCAGACCTTGTCCAGCAATTGCGAACGGGTATGGACGCGCTCCGGATGGTGCATCAGGAAATTTAGCAGGCGGAACTCGACGGGTCCCAGCGCCACCTGGCGCGCGCCCGCCGTCACGCGCTGGGTGCTCGGTTCGAGGCGCAGGCCGGCCATCTGCACCACGTCGTGCGACACCTGCGACACGTGCGGCGCGCGCCGGCGCAGCACGGCCTGCATGCGGGCCAGCAGCTCGCGCGGATTGAACGGCTTGGTGAGGTAGTCGTCGGCGCCGGATTCCAGCGCCAGGATCTTGTCGTGCTCCCCGTCCCGGCGCGAGACCATGATGATCGGCAGCTCGCGCGTGTGCGCCTGGGCGCGCAGGCGGCGGATCAGCGCCTCGCCCGACTCGCCCGCCAGGTCCCACTCCAGCAGCAGCATGTCCGGCAGCGCGTCCTCGAGCGCCAGTTGCGCCGCCTCGGCATCCAGGCAGCTGGCGGCGTCGTGGCCGGCGCAGCGCAGGTTCAGTTCCAGCAGCCCGCGGACTGCCGGGTCGGGGTCGACCACGAGGATATGTGCTGCCATTGGTGGATCCTGGCTGGTGAATCGGTGCGGCGCTGTTTCCGTCGTGACCGTCTGTCTTCACGACGCGGAAATTTTAATATGCACGAACGAAAACCGACTGAACAATATGATTTCGTTTAAGGATTCAGAGCTTCGGCGAATAAATCGGCGTTATGCGCCTTGCCTAGAGGGAAGCGGGTTTGCGGGGTGGATGGCGGCGCGGCGGCGCTGCCGGAGGGAGTTGCGGAAACGCTACAATTGCTGAGAAACCTGGTCAGGAACGCCCCTTCCGCGGCGTGCGGACGGGGCGTTTTTCTTGCGCCGGATCAGCGCGCGCGGCGGCGCAGCGTGAAGCCCAGCAGGCCGATGCCGGTGAACAGGCTCAGCAAGGTCGACGGTTCCGGGATGTCGGCGGCCGGCGTGACCAGGGCGATGTCGCTGCCCGTGACGACGGGGGTCTCGCCCGGCAGCATGGCGATCTGCGCGGCTCCCTGCACCAGGTAATCGTTGCCCTGGGTCAGGTTGACGGCGAAGGTCGTGCCGTCGAAGCCGGACGACGGGCCGTCGAAGGCGATGTCGAAGCTGAACAGGTCGCCGAACGTCACGGCCTGCCACAGCCAGGACTGGGACGAGGCCATGCTCAGCGTGCCGTTCACGCCGCCCGTCACGCCATAGGCATCCAGGACGTCGCCGAAGGCGCCGCTGAAGTTGCTCAGGGTTGCCGTGGAGAGGTCGACACCGGAACCGGCATAGGTCAGTTCCAGTCCGCCGTCACCGCTGAAGCTCTTGGTGCTGATGCTGACGTGGTACATCGGGCCGGCGAACACGCTGCCGGATACCAGCGCCAGGGCCAGCAGCGCACGGGAAAACAGGGTCTTGAAGTTCATCATCACGCAATCCTTCGACATCAGAAAGTACCGTTAAAGAGTTTGGCGGTGTAGGTCAGTGCAAGCTTGTTCGGGTTGCTGAAGCTCAGGCTGACGGTCACCGACGCGCCTGCAGCGAGCGGGCCCGGCAGCGTCACGTAAGGCGCGCCGCCCTGGTCGCCGCTCTTGTTGTCGAGCGTGACCCCGGCAGGCAAGTCCTGCAGCACGAACTGCAGCGGACCGGCCAGCGCACTGCCCGTGTTCGTGAACGTGACCGTGCCGGCATACTTCGACGTGAAGCGGTTGATCGTGTAGCCCGAACGGACGATCTTGACGCTGCCCGTCACGTCGGCCGCCGCAGGCGCCAGGTTAAGGCTCACCACGACCGGGTCGTGGTCGGAGGCGCGGAAGGCATTGTTCACGTACGGATCCTCCTTGGTGTCGCCCGTGTTGTAGTCGATCGCCGGCGGCTCGTCCGCGTTGTTGTGCCACTCGGTCACGCCCGTGACCTGGCCATCCAGCGAAGCGCTCGCCAGCGCGTGGTCGAGGTAGCCGCTCATGCCGTCGAACACATAGGAATACGGGATCGTCGACGGCCGCACGAAGCGCTCCAGCTCGTTGACCATGCCCAGGGCCGTCAGCGCGGCGATCGGGTCTTCGTGGCCGTAGGAATTGAAGTCGCCGACGGCCAGCACGTCCGGATCGCCCGCAGCCGCGACGACCTTCGGGATGAACACGTTGGCCAGTTGCAGCGCCTGCTTGACGCGGGTGGCGTTCCAGCAGCCCTGGCCGTCGCCGCTGTCGGTGTCGCCCGTGCCGCCGCCGCAGCTGCCCTTCGATTTCAGGTGGTTCACGACCAGCGAGAACTTGGCGCCGTTCGCATTGACCTTGAAGGTCTGGGCCATCGGCGGGCGGTTGTTGACCGCATCGGCGTCCGACAGCGCGCCGCCCACCAGGCTCAGCACGGCTGGCTTGTAGATCATCGCCACCCGGATCGCGTCGGTGCCCGTCGCCGGGGGTTTCGGCACATAGGCATAGACCGTGCCGCCGATCGCCTTGTTGAGGGCGTCGACGAGGTAGGACACGGTGGTGTCGCCATTGTTCTCGATTTCCATCAGGCCGACCGCGTCGGCATCCATCGCCTTCAACTCGTTCACGATCTTGTCGCGCTGGCGCTGGAACTCGACGAGGTTGTCGGCGCCGCGGCAATTGCCCTTGCTGGTGCTGCCGCCGATCGTGCAGCCGCGGTTGGTGTTGCCCCAGGCATCGGCGCCGTTGGTGAAGGTGGTGAAGAAGTTCAGCACGTTGGCACTGGCAACCTTGACGTTGCCGGCGGCTACTTGTGGCTTGTCCATGCGGACATTCGTGCGGCTGAACACGGGCGTCTCGCTCGGCTGCAGCTTGTACCAGGCGCCGCTGCCGCCCGTCGAACCAAAGTCGATCACGCCCGTCAGGCCCGTCACGGTGTCGCCGCTGCGCACGGTGCCGCCCTCGCCCAGGTAGGGGATGCTGTCCGGCGCGACGAAGATGTTATCGTCCAGCACGACCATATTGCGCGCATTGTCGGCCGCCAGCGCCACGGCTTCCGGCGTGCCCGGACGGTAGCGATTGGTCGGGGTCTCGCGGCGGCCGTTCGACAGGATCAGCTCGCCGCGGTCGCCCAGGTAGTTGTTGCCGTTGACGGTCAGCGGGTCGGCGAAGCGCACCAGCATGCCCTCGTAGCGGGCCAGATCCTCGCTGCCCAGCACGATGTTGATCGGGACGATGGCCGGGCCGGCGCCCAGGTTCTGCACGCTGACCTTGGTCAGTTCCGTGTAGGTGCGGCTGGCGCCGCTGGGCTTGTACTCGGTGACGGTGCCGGTCACGCGGACCAGGTCGCCGACGTTGGCGCTGGTGGTGTCGTAGACGTACAGGCCGTCCGACGTGGTCGGGTCGCCGTCGCCGTTCGGGTCCTGGATGAAGAAGCCGGTGCCGCTGAACTTCTTGGTGATCACGCCGCTCGTCGTCTGCACGCTGCCCGCGTATGGGCTGGCGCTGCCGCTGCCCTGGATCTGCATGATGGAAAGCTGGCCCGAGACGGCCACGCTGACGGTGCAGCTCGCGCTCTGGCCGGCGTCGTTGGTGAAGGTCACGACCACCGGATAGGTGCCGGCGGCCAGGCCCGCATCCACGGCCAGCGTCGCCGTCGCGCTGCCGCCCGCGGCGTTCGCGCGGACGATGTCGATCAGGCTGATGCCGGCGACGGCGCCGCCCGTGATGCCGACGTTGTCGACGATGCTGTCCTGGTCCTTGGCCGACAGGGCGGCGCTGAAGGCGCTGCCGGCGGCGCCGGACACGCTGGCCGGGCAGCTGGTAACGATCGGTTGCGGGCCCGGGGCGCTGCCGCACAGGTTGTAGGGGCTGCTGCTGTTGCGCGGCGCCGGTTCGCCGACGCTGAAGTCGGCGCTGTTGTCGTCGCTGTCGCTGCAGCCGCCCCCATTGCGCAGCACGGCCGTCGTGTTGCTCGGCGCCGGGGTCGGGCCGGCACCGTCCCACGGGGTGGCCGTGGTGCCGAAGCTGACCAGGTCCACCACGCTCGGAGCGCGCGGATCCGAGATCGTGGCCGTGGCATTGACGAGCACGACCTTGCCAGCCGCACCGGCCATATTGATGGAGCCCGTCAGGTCCGGGTCCGGCAGCGCGTCGGTGCCGCCGCTGCCGGCCGCTTCCTGGATCAGGTAGTACTGGCCCGGCTGCAGGGTGACGTCGCCGATCGCCGTCTTGTTGGTCCAGCTGTTGCCGGCCGCCGATGCGTATTGCACGCTCCAGCCGTTCAGGCTGACGGGGCTGGCGCTGCGGTTGAACAGCTCGATGAAGTCGTTCTTGAATTTGGCGTTCGTGTTGCCGCCACCGCCGTAGACCTGGCTGATGACGACGGGGCCGGGAGCGGCCAGCGCAGCGCCGGACAGGCCGGCCAGCAGTGCGGCAAGCACCGTCAGGCGGACGGGAAGATGAGGAGAAGCACGATCGGAGGCGCGGTGGGTCATGGTGGTCCTGGTCGGATGCACAAGTGTCGTCAGTGAAATACTTAACAGAAATGAATAGTAAATGCACAAATTGACAACATCATGACGATGCATTGGTCCGAATGGATCAATCCGGACCTTGACCGATCAATAACGCACTGCTGGACTGGCTGCCTCAGCGGCGCCGGCCGTAGGGAGCCGCCAGCGGCTCGCCGATGAACAGCCCCTGGGTGGGCCAGGCCACGCTCTTCCAATAGGCTTCGATCGCGCTATTGCCCTGCACATAATGCTTGAGCAGCACGGTGGGATTGGGGAATTTCTGCCAGTGGTTGCAGGGTTCGCTCACCGTGCCGTAGCTGGCCGTGGCGCCCGCCTCCAGCCAGCGCAGGCTGCTCATCTGCGACGTGCCCAGCAAATCGCCGCCCAGCGAGGTCAGGTGGTCGGCCAGCGCGCCCGGGACGAAGCCGAGGGTGTCCAGTTTGGCGACCTCGGCCATGCCGGTCTCGTAGATGACGATGTCCTTGGCGTCTTCCAGCACGTCGGCCTGCATGGTCTTCGTCGCCAGCTGGCGCGCCGCGATGCGGCCGGGCGGCGGGAAG
This sequence comes from uncultured Massilia sp., assembly GCA_963529995.1. Taxonomy (GTDB): domain Bacteria; phylum Pseudomonadota; class Gammaproteobacteria; order Burkholderiales; family Burkholderiaceae_D; genus Telluria. The sequence continues at coordinate 80,393 of CAUSCY010000002.1, forward strand.
AAGCCGGCGCGCGAATTGCGCGCCTTTTCCGACGTCTGCAGGAAATAGGCGGTCGCCGGCACGATCTTGAAGCCGGCCCCGGCGCCGCGGTCGATCAACTCCTTGGCCTGCTCCACCGATTCCGTCGGCAGCAGCATCGACGGGCGCATGTGCAGGTCCGTGTACGGGCGCGCCGTGGTCGCGTTGAAATACGGGCTGGGCCGGCCAGGGGAACAGGTGCGCGCGCATTGCTCGGGGTCGAAGCCGAGCGTGTAGGCGCCCGTGATCGAATTGCAGGCCACCTTGTAGGGCGCCGTCCAGATCATCAGCACGGCCTGCACGTCCGGCTTCAGCTGGCCGTCGATTTCTTCCTTGAGCGACTGGAAGCGCGACTCGCTGATCTCGTGCGGCTTGCCGGGAATGCGCACGTGGACGACGTTGGCTGCCGGGATGCCGCGCCGCCTGCGGTAGTACTCGCCGATCTTGACGCTGTTCGGCTCGGCGTCATTGATCACGATGGCCAGCTGTTCGGGCTGCAGGTGGGGTGCGGTGGAGAACTGGGCGCGCGCCGGCAGCGCGCACGTCAATAACAGGTATCCGAAGAAGACGGAGGCAAGGATGGGCAGGAAGCGTCTCGGCATCGATGTCATGGGATCGCGGTCGTGGAAAGAAAACGGGAGCCAGATGCTCCCGTTTATCATGCCACAGTTGAAAGATGCACAACTTATGCAGGGCTTATGCGGTGCCTGCGCGCCGGCGCGCGCGCTTGCGGCCGATCAGCGCCAGCACGCCCACTCCGGCGAGCAGCATACCCATCTGTCCGGGTTCCGGCACGGGGGAGATCGCGAACACTTCCATGCCGTCGATATGCAGGGCCATGCCGTTCACGCTGCGGTCGACGATGCTCTTGCCCTCGTCCAGCGGGTTCCCATAACTGGTCTGCCAGGACAGGGCGGTATCCATGTCGGCCGTCACGACGAGGTCGGGACCGACGCCGAACATGGGGCCCACGCCGGTGGCATTGAAGGTCTGGTACTGGCCCTGGCTGGGCAGCACGTAGCTGGACAGGATCTGGCGGTACACGGCCGGTTCCGTGAAGTTGAACAGGAAGGCGGTGCGCTGCCAGTCGCGCTCGGTTTCGTTCCAGCCGCCGGACGACGACCAGCTCTGCGGATTGTAGCCGCCGACGAGGAAGCTCTCGCCGCCGGAATTGGTGACCTCGAGCAGCGTGAAGGTGGCGCCCTTCCCGTCCGCCGCCGCGTGGAAGTCGGCCGAGGTATCGCCGGACTCCAGCGTGTACACATTGTTCAGGTTCAACTCGCCGGCGCCGAGCCAGCGTTCCAGCTGGGCGTGCTTGCCTGCGTCCAGCAGGTCGGAGCCGCCGACGATGTCGCCGGCACTGGCCGTGCCGCCGAAGCCGGCCAGCGCAAGCGCCAGGCCGCCCACCGCAATGATTTTCTTCATGGGTTTCTCCCCGAGTAATCGTCGAGTCATTGTATGACGGGCGTCACGACGACTACGCACTGTAGACTTGGGGAAACGGTTCAGCAGAAACGCGGCATACGGTGGAACAGAGTCGCACCGTAAAAACGTCGCCCCTGCGGAGGCAGGGGCCCAATTTCTCGTCAGTGCGAACAAAATTAGGCCCCTGCCTGCGCAGGGGCGACGGGTATGTCGGGTTTCGCCTCAAGCGCGCTGGTAGACGTCCTCGAAGCGCACGATGTCGTCCTCGCCCAGATAGCTGCCCGACTGCACCTCGATCAGGTGCAGCGGCAGCTTGCCCGGGTTTTCCAGGCGGTGCGTGGTGCCCAGCGGGATGTAGGTCGATTCGTTCTCGGCCAGCAGCACCACCTTGTCCCCGCAGGTGACGCGCGCGGTGCCCGACACCACGATCCAGTGCTCGGCGCGATGGTGGTGCATCTGCAGCGACAGCTTCTCGCCCGGCTTGACGGTGATGCGCTTGACCTGGAAGCGCTCGCCCGCATCGATGCCTTCGTAATAGCCCCACGGACGATAGACCCGGGTGTGGTGCAGGTGCTCGGTACGCGCCTGGCCCTTCAGGTGCTCGACGATGTTCTTGACGCGTTGGACCTGGTCCTTGTGCGCGACCAGCACGGCGTCGTTGGTTTCCACCACCACCAGGTCCTGCACGCCGACGACGGCCACGATGCGGCTCTCGGCGCGCACCAGCGTGTTGCTGGTGTTGTCCAGGTAGACGTCGCCGCGCTGCACGTTGCCGTTGGCGTCGCGCTCCTGCACGTCGGCCAGCGCCGACCAGGAACCGACGTCGCTCCAGCCGATGTCGGCGGACACGACCACGCCGTCGCGCGTGTGTTCCATGACCGCGTAGTCGATCGAGTCCGATGGGCTGGCGGCGAAGGCCGCTTCGTCCAGGCGGCAGAAGTCGAGGTCGCGGTAGGCATCCTGCACGGCCGAGCCGGCTGCCTTGGCGATGTCCGGCGCATGCGCCTCGATCTCGGCCAGGAAGCGGTCGGCGCGGAACATGAACATGCCGCTGTTCCAGTAGAAACCGCCATCGGCGACGAAGCCGGCGGCCGTGTCGCGGTCCGGCTTCTCGACGAAGCGGTCGATCTTGAAGCAGTCGTCGCAGCCCGGCAGCGGCTCGCCGCGGCGGATGTAGCCGTAGCCCGTTTCGGGGCTGCTCGGCACGACGCCGAAGGTGGCCAGCGAACCGCCTTCGACCAGACGGGCGGCGCGCTCGACGGCCAGGCGGAACGCCTCGTTCTTTTCGATGACGTGGTCGGCCGGCAGCACCAGCATGATCGCGTCCGGATCCTGCGCCTTCAGGAACGCCGCGGCCGCGGCCACGGCCGGGGCCGTATTGCGGCCGGCCGGCTCGAGCATGATGCCGTGCGGCGTGATGCCCACGTCGCGCAGCTGCTCGGCTACCAGGAAGCGGTGCTCGTTACCGCACACCACGAGGGGCGCCATCACTCCCGGCCAGCCGCGCACCCGCAGCGCGGTCTCCTGCAGCATGGTCTTGTCGGTCACCAGCGGCAGCAGCTGCTTGGGCATCACAGCACGCGACAGCGGCCACAGACGGGTACCGGCACCGCCGGAGAGGATGACTGGGTAGATCTTCATGCACTGACTTTCTCTAATGTAGGTTCTGTCTCTTCGGCGCCGTCCTTGCGGCGGCTGCGTCGACGGTCGCGGGCATTGACCCATTCGTCGGAGGTGTACTCGGACGCATGCTTCATCTCGCCTGCGCGATTGATGCCGTAATCCTTGAAGACGATCATTTCATGCAAGGTTACATCATTTAACACGCGAGTATATTCGAAAAGGACACTGCGGACGACTTCGGCGCCCTCGCAGATATGGCTGCCATGGCCGATCCAGGTCGGGCCGATGATGGTGCTGCCGGCCTCGATCTTGACGCCCGAACCGATGTACACGGGCCCCTTGATCGTGGTGCCGTTCCAGTCGATGCTGGTGTTCAGGCCGGTCCACAGGCCCGGCTCGATCTGGATGCCCGGCACGTCCATGTGGTTGACCTCGCCGGTCAGCACGTTCTGCAGCACTTCCCAGTAGTCGCTCACGCTGCCGATGTCGAGCCAGTTGAACGGACGGCCCTGGGCGTAGAACGGCATGCCCTTCTCGGCCAGCAGCGGGAACAGTTGCGAGCCGATGTCGAACTCGACGCCCGACGGGATCAGGTCGATCACTTCCGGCTCGAAGATGTAGATGCCGGTGCTGATGAAGTTCGACAGCGCTTCTTCCTGCTTCGGTTTTTCCTGGAACTGGGTGATGCGGCCATCCTTGTCGGTGACCACCACGCCGTAGCTGGAGACCTTGTCCCACGGCACTTCCTTGGTGATGACGGTGGCCATCGCGCCGGTGCGGCGGTGCTCGAGCAGGGCTGCCTTCAGGTCGAGGTCGATCAGCGCGTCGCCGCACAGGACGATGGTGGTGTCGTCGAAGAAGCCGCCGAATTCCTGGATCTTCTTCATGCCGCCGGCCGAGCCGATCGGCACCGCCACGACTTCGCCGTCTTCCTTCGTGTAGCCCTCGAAGGAATAGCCGATCTGGACGCCGAACTGCTCGCCTTCGCCGAAGTATTCCTCGATCTTCTCGTGCAGGTGGCTCACGTTGACCATGATCTCGGTAATGCCGTGCTTGCGCAGGTGTTCGATCAGGTAGGCCATGACGGGCTTGCCCAGCACGGGGATCATGGGTTTCGGCAGGTCATAGGTCAGCGGACGTACGCGGGTACCTTTGCCTGCTGCAAGAATCATCGCTTTCATGGGTGTGTCCTTAACTTGAGCTTATTTTGACGTAGTTTGGTAGCGCCAGGAATCAGCGCACATTTGCGCGATGTCACGCTGGGCCGTCCAACCGAGTTCTTCGCGAGCTCGGGTGGGGTCGGCATAGCATTTGGCGATGTCGCCCGGACGGCGCTCGACGATCTGGTAGGCGATCTTCTTGCCGCATGCCTGTTCGAAGGCATGGACCATTTCCAGCACGCTGTTGCCGTTGCCGGTACCGAGGTTGTAGGTGACCAGGCCGGCGCCCTGCGCCAGCTTGTCCAGCGTCTTGACGTGGCCGATGGCCAGGTCGACGACGTGGATGTAGTCGCGCATGCCGGTACCGTCCGGGGTCGGATAGTCGCCGCCGAACACGGACAGCTTCTCGCGCTGGCCATTGGCGACCTGGGCAATGTAGGGCACCAGGTTGTTGGGGATGCCATTCGGCTCCTCGCCGATCAGGCCGCTTTCATGCGCCCCGACCGGGTTGAAATAGCGCAGCAGTGCGATGCGCCAATCCGGCTCGGCCTTGATCAGGTCGCGCAGGATATCTTCGATCATCAGCTTGCTGCGGCCATAGGGATTGGTGGCCGACAGCGGGAAGTCCTCGCGGATCGGCACCGAGGCCGGATCGCCGTACACGGTGGCGGAGGACGAGAACACCAGGGTCTTGCAGCCGAACTTGGCCATCGTCTCGAACAGCGCGACGCTGCCGTAGACGTTGTTGTCGTAGTAGCGCAGCGGTTGCGCCACCGATTCGCCGACCGCCTTCAGGCCGGCGAAGTGGATCACCGCATCGATCTTGTGGGCGCCGAACACGGCTTCCATGGCCGCGCGGTCGCGGATGTCGCCTTCCACGAACTCGAACGGTTTGCCGGTGATGCGCTGCACGCGCTCCTGCACCGAGCGGTTGGCGTTGGACAGGTTGTCGAACGCCACCACATCGTGACCCGCGTTCTGCAGTTCCACCACCGTGTGGGAACCGATATAGCCCATGCCGCCAGTAACCAGAATTTTCATATTGCAGTCTTTCTCGATTGATGATGGTTGCTCGCCATGCCGCATGGACTGGCGGGTCGTTCGTGTGTCGTCGGCAGCCGTGGCCGCCATCCCTAGTTTGCTGCGTCTACGCGGAGCGGCGCTGCCGCTTCGTCAATGCTTCCTTGATGAACAGGCCGACAAAGGCCATGTCCTCGATAAAGTAACGGCGGAACATGCGACGCGGCTCCTGCAGGAAGCGGTAGAACCACTCCAGCCCGGACTTCTGCATCCAGACGGGCGCGCGCTTGACGTGGCCGATCGCCACGTCGAAGGTCCCGCCCACGCCCATCGCGAACGGAATCTGCATGTCGGCCTGGTAGCGGCCGAGGAACTGTTCCTTCTTCGGCGAGCTGATCGCCACGAACAGCAGGTCGGGACGCGCCGCGCGGATCTGCTCGACCACGGCCGCCTCTTCCGCCTCGCCCTTCCAGTAGCCGTTGCGGTAGCCGGCCAGCGTCAGGCGCGGGTATTTGCGCTGGTAGGTCGTCGCCACCTTGCTCACCACTTCCTCCTTGGCGCCCAGCAGGAACACGCGCCAGCCCTTCTCGCCGGCGCGGCGCATCAGCGCCTCGAACAGGTCGACGCCGGCCACGCGTTCCTTGAGCGGCTTGCCGAGCAGGCGCGACGCCCACACCACCGGCATGCCGTCGACGTTGATGAGGGCGCAGTCGTTGATGATCTGGCGCAGTTCCGGATCGCGGCTGGCCTTGACCAGCTTGTCGACATTGACGACCACGTGCTGATGGGGCCTACCGCTCTGGATGAAGCCCTCGACAGTTTGCAACGTTTCCTCCATCGACAAGTTGTCGATGCTACATCCCATCAGTGTGATACGTTCGTTCATAGCGCCTCTCGTTTAGTGACCGTCGAGTCCCCTCGCGAGGATCCCGACGATGCGTTCCGCCGCGCGGCCGTCCCACAGGTGCGGCCGGCGGCCCTGTTTGCCCTCGCCGCGCAAGACCTTGCGCGTTTCGAGGATGATGGCGGCCGGATCCGTGCCGGCCAGTACGTTCGAGCCTTCGTCCACGGTCACCGGGCGTTCGGTGTTCTCGCGGACGGTAATGCAGGGCACGCCCAGTGCCGTCGTTTCTTCCTGCAGGCCGCCACTGTCGGTCAGCACCACGGCGGCATCCTTCCACAGGTTCAGGAAGGCCATATAGGCTTGCGGGCCGGCCAGCGTGACGTTCGGGCCCAGGTCGATGCCGAATTTCTCGATGTTCGCGCGGGTACGCGGGTGCACGGGGAAGATCAGCGGCAATTCCGCCGCGATTTCCTTCAGCGCGCCGGCGATGCGGGTGAACGTCTCGGGGTCGTCCACGTTGCTGGGACGGTGCAGCGTCACCACGCCGTAGCGCCGGCCTTCCTGCTGCGCCTTCCAGGCGCTCGTCTCGAAGGCCGAGGTATCCGCATGGGACAGCTTGTCGGCCTGGTACAGCACGTTGTCGACCATGACGTGGCCGACGTAGTGGATCGCCGATTCCGGCTTGCCTTCGCGGCGCAGGTGCTCGACGGCCGACGGTTCCGTCACGAAGAACCAGTCGGAGATGCTGTCGGTGACGAGGCGGTTGATTTCTTCCGGCATCGCCATGTCGCCCGAGCGCAGGCCGGCCTCGACGTGGGCGACGGGAATGTTGAGCTTCTTGGCGACGATCGAGCAGGCCAGCGTCGAATTCACGTCGCCCACCACCAGCACGGCGGCCGGGCGTTCGTTCTGGCACAGCTCCTCGAAGCCCAGCATGATCTTGGCCGTCTGCTGGGCATGGCTGCCGCCGCCCGCCGCCATGAACACGTCCGGTTGCGGGATGCCCAGTTCCTCGAAGAACACGTCGTTCATCTCGCGGTCGTAGTGCTGGCCCGTATGGATGATCTTGAACGTCAAGGCATCCTGAGCCTGCAGGGCACGCACGATCGGCGCGATCTTCATGAAGTTCGGACGGGCACCGGCAACCAGATAGATAAGCATGCGAACAATTTCCCCAGCAGTGAAGTATTAAAAAAACGTTATTGTAAACCTGCACTCGACCGGGACGGCGGACGATACGGTGCTGATCTTGAGCACGTCGCACGGCTCCCTGGATTCGTAGCAGCGCGAATACCAGCCGAGCGGCGGATTTTCGTTGCCGCGCACCAGTTCCAGCTTGAGGTCGGCACCGTGCGCCTGCATCTGCAGCGCGAAGCGCTTGCCGCGTACGTGCAGGCCCGAACTGTTCAGGCGCGTATCCAGGCCGGGTGCGAAATGCCAGAAGATCTCGACTTGATGGTGCTTTTTGGCAGCCACTTCGTCGCGCACCGTCAGCGTCGAGGTGGCGGCGTCGAAGCGCACGCTGCGCATGTGGCGCACCGGGTCGGCCAGCCGTTCGTAGCCGTCGTGGGCGCCGCGGAAATCGAATTCGTGCGGCGACTGGGGCATGCGCTCGATGCTGGCGCGCGCCTTCTTGAGCCACATGAAGCGGCCGCCCGAGACCGACTGGTCGAGTCCGTCGATGCGCAGCGTGTTGTGGGCCGAGGTGCCGCGGAAATAGTCGCGCCACTTGTGTTCTTGCCAATAGGAATACGTGCCCGGATCGACCAGGCATTCCTCGCCGCCCACCGACAGGGTCAGCGCCAGCGCATCGGCATGGCCGTGGGCGGCGATGCCGAGGTAGCCCAGCGGGCCGCAATCGACCATGCCCTTGATCTCGTCGGCCTCGCCGAAATGCGAACCGAACAGCAGGTAGCCGCCGTCCGGGAACGACCAGCCCGTCTCCGATTCGTGCGGATCGGCTTCGGGACGCTTGCCCGGCAGCGCGTGCAGCAGCCAGCGCACGCCCGGGTGGGACGGCTGCTGGCGGTGCAAGACGGCGTCGCCCAGCGCCAGCAGTTGCGCGGCGCGGTCGCTGCCGGCATCGTCCAGGCGGAACACGATGCCGTCGTCGGCATCGCCCACCATCGGCACGTTGCCGCCGACGTCGCGCACGGAGCGCAGGAAACGCAGCGCGCGCGACAGGCTGGTCCAGTAGGCGCGCGAGAACGGCTGGTCGCAGGCCTGGCCCACGAGGCCGGCCACGAACAGGAATTCGGACGAGAACACGTGGTAGGCGAACGCCTGTTCGCGGTTGACGCCGTCACGCGAGAACTGCACCTGGGCCTCGTGCTCGAGTTCGCGGCGCGCCTGCTCCAGCCAGGCGCCGGAGGCCTTCCAGCACGGCCAGATCGAGGCGCCCACGTACAGGCCGGCCAGTTCGCCGATCAGGTGGTTGTTGGCCGACGAATGGCGCGACAGGTGGCGCGCGATCGCGCTGCAGTGGGCGTGGATCGACGCGAGCCAGTCGGCGCGCAGGCGCTGGCCGTCCTCGCCGGCGAACAGGCCGCTCGCCTCCCCGCCTATCAGCTGCCACACCAGGCCCCAGTTGATCAGGCGGATGCCCAGTTCCAGCGAGCTGGTCCAGTTGGGGCCGACCAGCGGCGGGCACTGGTCGAGCCAGCTGCGCAACTGGTGGTGCAGCGCGTGCAGCCAGGCCACGTCGTTGGTCGTGGCCCAGGCCTGGGCCAGGCGCACGAGGTGCAGGTGGCGGTTCAGTTCCCACACGTGCTTGATGTCGCCGACCAGGTCGCGGTTGGTGATGGCGATGTCGCCGGCATAGATGGCGGGGCCGACGACGCCGCTGTCCGGATCGCGGTTCCAGACGGGCGGCATGCCGACGTCGAAGCGGCGGTTGGCGAACAGCACGACGTGGCCGGCGCAGATGCTGTCGGCATCGGCCAGCAGCGCTTCGCGCTCGCCCACGCCCAGCAAGGGCGCACCCTGGACCGGAAAGGACCGTGCGCGCGGCAGCGGCGGCGCGGTGCGCAGCCGCACGCGTTTCGCCATGCCCTTCGCCGCCGCCTGCTGGATGCGGTAGCCGACCTCGGCCACCGACATGCAGCGCAGACGATTGACCAGCCACACCATGCCTGTCGCTTCGCTCATCGTTCCGTCCCTGCCAGTTCGCGGTAGATCGCGGACAATTGCCCGCACACTACCTCAGTTGAATAATGCTGTTCGATGGTGGCGCGCGCCCGCTCCGCCAGCCGCGCGCGCAGGCCCGCATCGCGCAGCGCCGTCGCCAGCGCCGCGGCCAGCGCGGCTTCGTCGCGCGGCGGCACCAGCATGCCGTTGTCATCGTCGTGCAGCGTTTCCGGGATGCCGCCGACGCCCGTCGCCACGACGGTCTTGCCGGCCGCCATCGCTTCCAGCATCGACATGGGCAAGCCCTCGGCATGCGACGGCAGGCAGAACACGCTGGCGCGGGCCAGTTCGGCGTCGCGCTCCTGCGGGCCGATCCAGCCTGGCAGTTCGATGCGTTCGCCGATGCCCAGTTCCTGCGCCCGCGCGCGCACGCCCTCGACGTCGCCCGTGCCCCCGAATACCAGGCGCAAATCGGGAAACTCGGACGCCAGCCGGGCGCCGGCGCCGAGCAGCTCGAACACGCCTTTGGCCGCTTCCAGCCGTCCCAGGAACAGGATGCGGCCGGGCTCCTCGCGCGTGCGGTCGACGCGCGCCGGCAGCGGTACCGAATTCGGCACCACGGCCACCTTGGCCATCGGTGCGAACTCGTGCACGAACTCGGCCCACCCTTCCGACAGCGCGATCACGACCGAGCTGTTTTCCAGCGTGTGGCGGATCCAGCGCCGCATCAGCGGGCCTGCCTCCTGCGTGGCGAAGGTGCGGAAACCGCCGCCGTGCAGGTGGAAGATGGTCTTGCTGCCGGCCAGGCGCGCCATCAGCAGCACGATGGACTTGCGCAGGAAGCTCGCATGCGAGGCCGAGTGCACGTGCACGACGGCCGGATGCTGGCCGAAACAGGCGCGCAGCGTGTTCCAGAAGCCGGCGACGGCGCCCTTGGCCTTGGCCAGGCGCGGACCTTCCGCATGGGTCGCCACGTAGCGCACCGCTTCACGCTCGAACAGGCCGTGGCCGCGCAGCACGGACACGACGGCGGCGACCCCGCCCCGTCCCTCGAGCGCGGTACCGACCATCAGGACACGCAGCGCCGGCGTCCTCATGCGCCGGCTCCCGCGGCGCAGACGTGAGCGCAGACGCCAACGCCGGCGGGCACGCCCGTCGTCCGCAGCACCGTTGCTGGCATCGTTGCTTGGCACAAGACAGGCACCCTTAACAATTGAACAATATTTCGATCGTACATCATAAGTTTCCGCACGCGCGCACGCTTCATCGCCCGCTGCCGCCTGCCGCCACGCCGTCGGCGATGGCGATGAATTCGAACTTGCCGTTGGGGCCGCGCGGGATCGCCGCCACACGCTCGACCCGCACCTGCACGCCGGGCACGCGCAGCAGGAATTTGTCGACCAGGGCCTGGGCATCGGCATCCGTGAATCCCTCGGCCACGACGACGCGCAGCACGAATTCGGCATTGCCGCGGTACAGCACCTGGCCCTCGACCAGGTGGCGGTCGTGGCCCTGGAAGATGCGGTCCAGGCGCGCGATGATGCGGCCGTCCGGCAGCGTGACGATCTTTTCCTGGCGTCCTACGATCGCCTTCACGGTCGGGAACACGCGGCCGCAGGCGCACGGTTCGCTGCCGTGGCCATCGTGCACCAGCACCGTGTCGCCGGTACGGTAGTGCTGCAGCGGCATCGCCGCATTGTTCAGCGTGGTACCGACCAGCTCGCAGGCGCCGCTGCCGTCCTGGGCGTCGAGCAGCGCCACGCCGCTGTAGTCGGTCAGCACGTGGTAGCTGCCGCGCTCGCAGGTGCCGATGGCGGCGACCCGCTCGGCCTGGCCGTACCAGTCGTAGACGCGGGTGCCGAACGCCTTTTCGACGGCGGCGCGCACGGCCGGTTCCAGCGTTTCCGACGAGGTCATCACGCCCAGCAGCGCGCGGCCGCGGTAGGTGCGTCCGGCCGCGTTCAGCCACGCGGCCAGCGCCGCGATCGACGACGGATAGGCGTGGATGACGACGGGATCGAAGTCTTCCAGCGCATCGATGTAGCGGCCGATCGTGTCGTTCGACAGGTGGTAGGACGACATCATGAGCATACTGCCGACCCAGTCGCGGCACCAGTAGACGCCGTCCTGGGGATGGTCGGCGCACACGATGTCGCCGCGGATCCAGGCGCGACGCTGGCCGTGGCGGTAGCCGATCCAGCGCAACTGGCGGTAGACGAAGCCTTCCTCGCGGACGAGGTTGCCGATCGACTGGACGATGGTCAGCGGCGAGCCGGACGTGCCGCTGGTCTTGATCGTGGTGCGGATCCAGGAGCCGGGGCCGCGCGGGCGCACGAGGCGCTCCGGATGCTGGCGCACGTCGGCCTTGGTGAGCAGCTTGCTGCCCGGCGCCAGGCGCGCCAGCGTGGCCGGGTCGGCGTCCAGGGCGACGCCGATCTTCTGCGCGCGTCGCGCCGCATAGCGGGCCAGCGCCTCGGGCGAACGTTCATTGGCGGCCAGCGCCGGATAGACGAAGAGACGGCCCCAGCAATTACGGACCAGTTCGCGCACCAGCGAGCGCAGCGAGAACTTCAGCGAATAGGTCCACGTCGACATCTTACTGTGACTCCGTCAGGATTTTCTTATACGTTTTTGCAACATTTCGGCCGAGAATATCATACGTCCGATGGCTTCTTACGTACGCTGGGCCACGTAACATGAACTCTTCCGCGAGTGCGCGATTATTTAACAATTCGAGCGTGGCGGCGGCAAATGGTCCCGCTTCCATCGGCACGCACAGCCCCGCCCCGCTCTCCTCGACGACCAGTTTCTGGTCGGGAATATCGTTGGCCACGCTGGGGATGCCCAAGGCCAGGTATTCGACCAGCTTGGTGGGCGAGGACACGTCGAACAGCGTGCCGCGCGGAATCGGCGACAGGCCGACCTCGGCGCGCACGGCATAGCCGAGCGCCGTGCGCTGAGGCAACCAGCCGGTCAGCAACACATGGTCGGCGAGGCCGCGCTCGGCGATGGCGCGCCGCATCCAGGCCATCTCGTCGTCCGACGGCGCGTCGCCGGCGATCACGAGCAGCACGTCCGGCATCTCGCGGCGCAGCACGTCGGCCACGTCGAGCAGGAAGTCGGAGCGGCGCGACTGGGCGATGCGGCCCAGGTACAGCACCACGCGGCGCCCGTCCAGCCGGGCGTCGTCGACCGGGTCGATGCGCGTGCGGTCGAACAATTCGGCGTCCACGCCCATCGGCACGGCCGTCATGCGCGCGCGGTCGAAGCCCTTGGCCGCGAGCCAGTCGGCCATGGCGTCGCTCTGCACGAAGATGTGGCGCGCGCCCGGCAGCACGAGGCGGTAGATCGCGACCCTGGACGCCCAGGCGCGCAGCGCATGCGCCGCCCATTTGAGGCGGTTGGTCAGGCCCGTGCGGCGGCGGAATTCGTCGCGCCGCACTTCGAAGCCCTCGACGATGGGAAACGACATCCAGTACAGGAAGGGCACGCCGCGCACGGCAGCAACGACGCGTCCCAGCACGCCGCTGGCGATCTTGTCGCGCACCTGGATGCCGTGGGTACGCCTGCCGCGCGAGGCGCGCAGCAGACCCAGCAGGTCCCACAGCGGCGAGCACACGCTGGCGAAACGGCTGCGCAGCGAACCGACCACGTGCATGCCGCCGGCCGGCCAGGGCGAACCTGCGCCCTCGCTGCCGCCCTGCCCCACCAGTTCGGTCGCGACGCCATAGCGCGGCATCTCGGTGCCGAACAGGGTCAGCACGTCGGCGCGGATCGGCGGCAGCGGGTCGCGCACGACGAACAGGATGGAATGAGGAAGGGCGGAACCCGCATCGGGGGACGCGGCGGTGACGGACGGTTGGCGCATGAATTCCTTGCAGAATAAACAACGAACGCCATCGATTCTAACCCACTCGCCGCAGCGCACAATTGCGCAACCGTCGCGTGCGTGCAGGTACACGCCGTTTGTACTTGCAAGTCGCGCCCGAATTCGTATCCTGCATGAAATATTGCTTGCATATTCAAGCGCTACACTCACCCGTTTCAGGGCATCGCACCATCGATCATGACGTTCACCCCGCAACTCAGGCTGCAGCATCTGGCGCAGCAACTGCAGCAGAGCGCCCTCCCCGTCGCCCAGGCCTACAACGCGCGCCAGGCGGCGCTGGATCTGGAACAGGTGATGACGGCCGAACGCCTGTCCTCGCTGGACGGCATCGCCGCCTCGCTGGCCACCATCGAGGCGCTGGAACGCCTGGTCGAGGAACACAAGGATGCGATCCAGGCCTGGCTGCTGGCCGCCACGCGCCAGCTGACGCGCGCGCTGGAAGACCTGCCGCCCGATGAGCGCGATGCGGAAGCGCGCAAGCTGATGGCGGCGCTGCAGCACCAGCTCGACCACCTGCAGCGCGGCCTGCAGGCGCGCGCGACGTGGATCGGCGCGGCGCGCGCCATCTTCGCGCTGGCGCGGCGCGGACGCGAACAGGCGCCGGAGGCCCCCGGCCCCGTGTTCGCCAGCGATGCCGACCTGCTCGAAGCCCAGCGCCAGGGCGAACGCCTGGACGCCGCCGCCGCCGTGCAGCACCGCTTACTGGAAGAAAGCCTGGAACGGATCCGCGCCGGCATGGCGCACGTGCTTCCGCATTGACGCCCGGCGGCTGCGCGTGACGCATCCGCAGGGTGGGCACCACGTGCCCGCCATGGGTCAGGCGCCGGCTGTAGCGGCCCGCAAGGCCAGCAGGCGCGGCATCAGGCCGGCGCTGGCCCGGCTGTCGAGCTTGCGGCAGAAATGGGCGCGCGAGGCGGCGATGCGCTCGAAATCGCCTTCGTCGAGCACCTTGGGATTGCGCGCGCCGTTTTCCGGCCATTGCACGTAGCGCAGATTGGTGCCCAGCACGCGCTCGCGGAACGGCGAATTCATGACGAGGGTCTGGTAGAACATCTCGTCCGGACAGGACACCGTGCCGAAGAAACGCACCAGGCCGGGTTCGCGTCCGGCGCGTTCCAGCAGCATGCGCACGCAATCGCGCGACAGCGCCCACCAGGACGAACCGCCCCAGGGCTGCAGCCCCTGCGGCATGCGGCGCTTGATGCCGGTCGCACGCATGGCGCGGTTGGCCAGCGCACAGGCCACGCGGCGCAGGCGCCCTCCGCCCTGCGGATACAGGTACTGGTAGCGGTAGTCGGCGGCCCACTGTCCCGGCGCGCGGCCGATGGCGACCGTGTCGAGCAGTTCGCGCCCGCGCAGGCCGGCCAGCTCGTCCTTGAGCGCCGCATTCGACAACAAGGGAAAATCCTGGGCGCTCAGGAACAGCACCTTGTCGAAGTCCGGCACCTCGGCCAGGATCTGGCGCAGCGAATTGAGCACGGCCTGCACCTGGCTGAAGGTGCCCCAGTGCACGTCGATGCGCTCGCGCACGAGCCGGGCGGCCGGGTGCACGGCGGCCGGATCGAGGTCGCACTTGCGGTCGAGGTTGACGTAGACGATGAAGTCGTCGTCGCGCAGGTGCTCGACGAGGGCGTTGAGCTGGCCGATGTCCTTGTGGGCCTGGATCAGGAATACCTGGGTCGTCATGCGCGTGTGGATGGGCAATGAAAAAAGTCCTCCGCGGGCGGGGCCCGGGGAGGACTTCGCCAGCGCGCCGAGTGTAGCATGGCGCGCCGGATGGCCGGGACACGATAGCCCGGCCGTATGCGGAACTTACGGCAGCGTGACGGTCTGGCTGCCGACGGTGACGGTACGGGTCGAGCCCGAGGTGGTCACCTTGACGGCCGGCTTCTTGCAGCCGACGTCGACCAGCACGAGGAACTCGCCGATCGACTTGCCGTCGTTCTTCAGGTAGAACGCGCCGTGGTCTTCGGTCACGCCCGACTTGGGCGCCGGACCGCTCCACTTGGCGAACGGGGCGTTGCCGTTCAGGTCGCGCAGGCAGACCGACTGGCCGCCGGCGGCGATCTTCACCGCCGAGCTGCTCTCGACCGTGATGGCGGCCGGCGCGTGCATGTTCCACTCGTAGGTGTGCGGCACGGTCGCCTGGACCTTGTCGCGCACCACCATCGCGTTCTGGTTGTGCAGGTACCAGATCTGGCGCTTGGCCATCGTCAACTGGCCGCCGTAGGCCGGGGTCGCATCGCCTTCCGCGAAGTCGTAGGTCGCCTGGGCCGAGAAGCCCGTGATGCGGCCGTTACGCTGCAGCTGCTCGCGGTAGCCGTCGACCAGCTGGCCCTTGCCGCCGTCGAAGGTGATCGCGTTCTGCGACTTGGTCTGGTGGTACCAGTCGGTCCACAGCGGCGAGCCGTACCAGTCGTACCAGCCGGCCTTGACCAGCAGCGGCTGGCCGGCGACCGACAGCAGCAGGCCGTTCTGGTCGCCGTGGCTGTGGTTGAACGAGCCGTACGGGCTGGACTTGAAGTAGAACGACGTGCGGTTCTGGTCGCCGATATTGCTGTGCATCGCGACCCAGCCGGTGCTCGGGTAGTACGCCGAGCTCGACGGCGGAATCTTGAGCGAGGTGGCGGCCACCGGCATCGGGTACGGCGCCTGCAGCACCGACATCGAGTCTTCCAGGCCGCCCAGGTTGGCCACGTACCAGGCCGCGCGCGGCGACACCATGCGGTTGGCGAAGGCGCGGAACACGCGCTGGTCCGGCTTGGTCTCGGAACCGTCGCCGAAGGCGTGGATCTTCGAGCCCGGCGGGATGAACTGGGTCGCGAAGTCGAGGAAACCGAGGGTCCACGGCTTGGCGTACAGGTTCAGGCCCGTTGCCTGGACCATCGGGTCCCACAGCGCGACCATGTAGCCGGCCGCGTATTCGGCGTAGGCGGTGCCGTTGGCGTAGCCGCCTTCGGCGCCCGACCACGGCGACGGGGTGTTGACGTAGGCACGGAACGAGAAGTCGAACCACTTCTGCGCATCGGGGACGTCGCCCAGCGCCAGCGTCGAGATCAGCGCCATGAAGATCATGCTGGTATTGCCGTGCGAATCGAACGGATACTGGTCCAGGCGGCCGTTGTCGCCGGCCAGGTTGCTGTAGATCTCGTTGCCGCGCACGCCCACCATGCTCAGCCACTTGGCTTTGCGGGTCGCGTCGATGCCGCCTGCCAGCAGGTCCACGCCCTTGACCAGCGACAGCGCGATCTGGCGCGTGGCCTGGTCCTGGTTGGCGTAGCTGGTCGGGCCTTTCGGGTTCAGCGATGCGAGCTGGTCGCCGCGCTTGAGCGCTTCGGTCAGGTACTGCTGGTCGCCCTTCAGGCGCCACATCAGGGCGGCGGCCTCGAGCTGACGCGAAGCTTCGTTGATGCGGTTGCGCACGTCGGTCTGCTGCGACGCCATCGAGGCGGTCAGCGGCGAGACGATCGAGATCGGCCAGCGCCCATCGCTCAGGTCCGGCAGCGCCATCTGCAGCTTCACTTCATTGGCCAGGCGGCTCAGGTAAGGCTCGAGGTCGCCCTTCTTGGCCGTGTTCCAGGTCGAGAACGCGGTGAACGACGACGGCAGCGAACGGGGACGCGCCTTGGACGTGATGCGGCTGCGCAGCGTGGCGTTGTCGGGCACCTCGAAGGTGGTCGACTTGCTGGTGATCGAGAACGAACGGGCGCTCGACCAGTCGCTGCCGCCGGCCGGGCGCACGCGCCAGGTGTAGTTGCCCATCGCCAGGGCCTTGGTGGGCAGGTACCAGTTGCGGTCGACCGTGGCCTTGACCGGCGAGCCGCCGGCCTTGGTGATCTCGATCTCATAGCTGGCCGGACCGAACGGGTAACGCGCCCAGAAGAATCCGGGCGGATTCTGCGCCTGCACCGCGCCGTTCGCGGGGGTCGGCTGGACGATGAGCGGGTCGGTCGACTGTGCCCAGTCGGCGCGTGCGTTGAACGAGCAAAGCAGCGCGGACAAGGCAGCCGTGATGGCTAGCGCCTTCCGAGGAAATGTCATGTTGATGCTCCGAGAAAATGGACAGAACTTGCTGGGATGGTCCGGCGGCGTAGCGTCCGAACGCGGTAACTATTGAGAGCGCTTCGTAGTAACCGGAAAGCGCTCTTCATCTCGGATTCATAGTACCGCAAATAAATTGACGTGCGGAAAAAATCCCTTAGAAATCAAAGATTTTTGACGTGCATCGCACAAAACCAACATGTATAAGGACAGCTTGTCAAGACCAATCTTTGCAGCTCGATAAAACACGTTTTTTAACTGAAAAGACATTCTGGTAACTGTCTGGGCGATCATGCAAAGATGGTGGATTGGCCACAATCGTGGCCCGGGTCGCAATATTGGCCGGAAGCTACGTTATCCGAGGGCTCAATGCGCCGCCTCCGCCCGCAGCGAACGCATGCGTTTCATGTAGCGCAGGCAATACACGCCGAATGCCAGCGGCGCCTGGGCCATGTAGCGCTTGCGCACCTCGAACTCTTCCTGGCGCGCCTTGATCTTGTTGGCCGAGGACACACTGCCCGCATGGTCGCGGAAGATCGTCAGCGGGCGGTCGACGGTGGCCGGGCGGGCGACCCGGCCCAGGCGCAGCCACAGGTCGATGTCCATCGCGTACTTCAGCTTCTCGTCGAACATGCCGACCCGGCCGAAGGCGCTGCGGCGGATGAACACGGCCGGATGCGGCACCGAGGCGCGTCCGGCGGCGAAGGAGCTGTAGCTGAACGGCAGCATCGGATACGGCGGGATCAGTTCGCCGTCCTTGAGCACCTGCACGGTGCCGTAGACCCAGTCGACGCGTTCGCTGGCGAAGCGCTCGGCCACCGTGGCGAGCACGTCGTCGCTGGCATAGTAATCGTCCGAATGCAGGTGCGCCACGTACTCGCCGGTGGCCGCCTCGATGCCCTGGTTCATGGCGCGGCTGATGCCGCCGCCGACGTCGCGCAGCACGCGCTTGCGGCCCGGGTAGGCGGCGATCATGTCGAGGGTGCCGTCGGTCGAGCCGCCGTCGACGAAGATGTGTTCGACGTCCTGGCAGGTCTGGCGCTGCACCGAGGCCAGGGTATCGGCCAGCGTGGCGGCGCTGTTCCAGGTGCAGGTGACGATCGAGAATGCAGGTTTGCTCATGGTGTTATTCTTTATAAAAGTCCAGTATCCGGGGGATCGCGTTGAATACGTCCATGGGGAAGGAGTCGGGCAGCGGCACCGTCACCGGTGCGCGTCCCAGTTGCTCGACCATGCGCTCCACCAGGCGCGGCATGGTCTCGGCCAGCTGCAGCTGGCCGTCGTAATACTGGTAGGCCGCCAGCTCCGGCGTGCCGCCGCGCGTCAGCGCCAGGCATTGCTTGCCCAGCGCCAGCGCTTCCAGGATCGTCGTGCCGCACGGCTCTTCCCATACCGACGGGATCACCAGCAGGTGGCTGCGCGCCGACATGCGGATCACCTCGTCGTAGGGCTTCCAGCCGAGGAAGTGCACCTGCGGCCCGGCATGGCGTTGTTCCAGGGTCTTGCGCAGCGGGCCGTCGCCGATGATGGACACGCGCGCATGCGCCGGCAGCCAGCCCTGGATCTGGGACAGGAATTCGCCGAAGCCCTTGCCCGAGTCGATGCGGCCGACCAGCAGGATTTCGCCCGCCTTCACTTCGTCCGCCGCCGCGGCGCGTTCGCGCAGGAAGGGGTAGCGGATGAAGTTGTGGATCACGCGCGCACGCGACAGGTCGGCGTCCGGCACGGCGCGCATGAATGCGCGGCGCAGGAAGTCGGACACGAAGATCGTCTTGTGGCGCGAGAACGCGTGCGCCGTTTCCGAGCGGTAGCGCCGCACCGCCATGCCCGATACCGAGCGGCGCAGCGCATTCGGCGCCGGATGGATGCAGGAAGCGCAATCGCGCGCATCGAGCGCCGTGCACACGTGGTCCTGCTTGAAGCGCAGGTGGATCACGCATTCGCTGCCCTGGTCGTGGCGGGTCTGCACGAAGTTCACGTTCGCGGGCACGTAGCGTCCCGTCATCGGCAGGTGGCCGTGGTAATGCACGACATCGTATTTCGCCGCCTCGCGCATCAGCGCGCGCGCGATGGTGCGCGCGAACCAGGGCCGCTTGACGGGATTGAAGATGCCCAGCTGCGATTCCTTCCAGCCGGGACGGGAAAAGTCGAAGCCGGGCATCAGCCGCCCCTTGAAGCCGATCTCCGCCGCGCTGCCTTCGTGGAAGCGGTCGCTGCGTCCCATGATGTCGACTTCATGTCCCTGTTCCAGCAACGCGTTCGACAGGGTCACCACATGCTTGCCCAGGCCGCCGATCTGCGTGCCGGGCAAGTCTTCCGAAACCATCAGGATCTTCAAACCGTTTTCCTTACCGATAACAAACCTTTCACGCGCGCCCAGGCCACGTCCTTGTCGCTCTTTTCGATCACGAACAGGCTGCCGTAGCCCAGCAGCAGGCCGCCCGTGAGCAGTACCAGCAGGACCAGGTCGAGCGGGCCGCCGTCGAACAGGCGGTTGCCGGCATACGCGAGCAGGCCCACGATCATCACGCCGAACGCGCTCGGCAGATAGGCCTTGCGCGCCAGGTCGCCCAGGCGCGTGGGCACCGTGCGCCCATGCACGGCGACGAGGAAGGCGGCGGTCAGCAGTACCGAGGCGATCAGGTGGCCCCAGGCGGCGCCGTCGATCCCCCACCCTGCCACGCCGAGGTAGACGACCAGCAGGCCGAAGGCGGCGCGTGCCAGCGCGAACAGGCCGGAAAAGCGCGGGTGGCCCATGCCGTCGTTCACCAGCGACGGCAGGCTCGTCAGCGAGTCGATGAATTGCGACAGCGCCATCACGGCCAGCACGACCTGGCCGGCGCGCGCGAATTGCGGATCCATCCAGTAGTACAGGATCTGGTAGGAGAACACGGCCACCAGCACCAGCACCGAGGCATTGATGAAGACGACGTAGCGGCTGGCCTTCAGGTACAGGCGGTTCAGGCGCTCGATCTCGCCGCGCGCGGCCAGCGCGCTGGTGGCCGGGAAGAACACGCCGGACAGGCGGTACGTGAGGCTGAGGATGCGGTTCGCCAGCGTCGACGCCACCGTGAAATACGCGAGGCCCGTCACCCCGACGAGGGCGCCGATGATCAGCTTGTCGGCATAGGCATACGACAGCGTGGCGAAGCGGCTCAGGAAGGAATAGGCGGAAAAGCCCAGCAGTTCGCGCTTGAGCGCGGCGCCGGGGCGCTTCCAGGCCAGGCCCGGCAGCAGGCGGCGGATCCAGAACCACAGCACGCAGCAGTGGATCGTGCTGGTGATCACGCGCAGCAGGATCACCTCGAACAGGCCGTAGCCCAGCAGCAGCACGCCCACGGTCAGCAGCGGCACCACGGTGCCGAAGAACATTTCGATGCGGCTGGCGATGTCGTAGCGCATCAGCGATTGCGGGATGCTCTGCAGGTAGCTCTGCAATTGGCCGATGAAAAAGCCGAGCGCGGCCAGCTTCAGCGTGGCGGTCGCCTCCGGTTCCAGCGCGGCCGGCACCGAGAACACGCTCGTGACGAAGAAATGGGCGCCGAAGAACAGGCCGAGTGCGCCGAGCAGGCCGATCAAGGCGTACACCGAGAGGCCGAAGCACACGGTCTCGTTGATGCGGTCGCGGTTCTGGTGGGCGTTGGATTCGGCGATGAACTTGACGGAGCCGGCCGTGACGTTGATGTCGATGACGGCGAAATAGCCGACGATGGCCGTCACCAGCGAGTAGACGCCATAGCTGGCGTCGCCCAGGCCCTTGACGACCAGCGGCACGGTGCCGAGCGCGACCAGCGCGGGAATCGCGGCGCCCAACAGGTTGGAGACGGCGTTACGGACGAGACTGAGATTCATGCGTTCTGCTTCAAGCGGTGATCGGGTGGCGGGTGGGTGCCTGCGGCATGCCGTAGCGGCGCGCGGCTTTGGCGGGCTCGGCCGCCTTCGCTTCGCGGCACACGGCCATCGCGACATACGGCAGAGCCAGGCAGATGGCCAGCATCTGCGTCGTGCGTACTTGCGGGAACGGCGTGCCGATCAAGAGGTCGGGCAGCATGAACGCGAGGCCCGCGGCGCCGGCCGTCGCCAGGCCCAGCAGCTCGGGCGGCAGCGTGCGCAGCGCGCGGCGGGTGAAGACGGTGAATGCCCAGATCGTGCCGGCCAGCAGGATCAGGCCGGGAAGGCCCGTCTTGAGGGCGATGTGCAGCACGCCGCTGTGCAGGAACAGGCCGCCGTCCTGGCCGGACTGCCAGGAAATCTGCTGGTAGCCCGAATAGCGGCCCCAGCTGCCGATGCCCGTCAGCGGGTGCGAGAAGAAGTCGCCGAGCGCGAACTTCAGCTCCAGCACGCGCTCGCTCTCGGCGCCGAAACGCTTCGATTCCATGTCGTAGAACAGGCTCGACAGGCCGCCGCCCGCACCCTTTGTCTGGCCCAGGCGCTTGACGGCCGCGTACAGCAGGCCGGCGCCGACGACGGGCAGGCCCAGCACCATCAGGTGCATGCGGCGCTGCAGCGGGAAGCGCATCATGATGATCAGGAAGGCCAGCAGGAAGCCGATCCAGGCGCTGCGGCGGTAGGACAGCACGATGCAGGCGACCGTCGTGCACAGCGTGGCCCAGTCGACCATGGTCCAGAACTGCGAGCGCTTGTTCTTGACGACCTGGAACAGGTTGACGGCGGCGATGGCGAAGGCGACCGTGCACAGCAGGCTGTCGTTGATGTCGAAGAAGGTCAGCTTGATCTTGATCGCGTTCATGTTCGCGTAGACGTTGTTCGGGTCGCCGCCCAGCACGGCCCAGCGCGCCAGGCCGAACGAGGCGCGCACGAAGCCGGCCAGCAGGATGAAGCGCGAGAATTCGATCACGTGCTCGCGGGTGCGGAACGACAGCAGCATCAGCGACACCAGCGGGGCCATCCAGACGATGTTCGAGAAGCCGGACGGCGCCAGCGCGGCGGCCAGCGTCACGTTGTTGAACAGGGCGATGGCGACATGGCCGCCGAGCAGCAGGAACCAGGCCATGAACCAGGGCCGCAGATTGCACGGCGGCGCCTTGAAGCCCTGGAAGCCGGCCGAGACGCGGGCGCAGATCCAGGCGCCGAACATGCACCAGAACAGCAGCGGGAACAGCAGCATGCCGGAGCCGCGGCTGTAGATGCCGGGACCGGTCGCCGCCAGCGCGCCGTAGCTGGTCGAGTTCTTGAAGAAGAACACGGCCAGGTAGCCGTAGACGAGGAAGCGCGGCCAGACCAACCCGACGCCCACCCCGCAGATCGACGCCACCGCCAGGGCGAACACGGCGATGAAGGGCAGCGAGGTATAGATGTACAGGAGCAAGGTCTGCATGCGAAGTCCGTTCTACGAAATCATGAGGGGCACGTCATGGAAGACGTCACCCCTGCTTGGTGACCGCGCCTACCAGGCGCGTGCGGTCGTGCGGCGACAGCGCGTCGAGCATCTGGTTGACGAAACGGTCCTGGACCGCATAGGCGTGGCCGGCGTCGGCCTCGATGGTCGACACGCGTACCAGCATGCCGTCCGGGATCTTGCCCGTCAGGCCATACACGAAGCGCTGGTACTTCTGCCCCAGGCCCGACGAGACGGCCTTGTCGCCCACCGTCACCCAGTAGGTGATGGGCTCGTTGCGGGCGTTCTGGCGCGCCACCAGGCGCTTGATCGGCACGGGGCCGTAATGGGTGGCCAGCTCGCCCTTGTTGGCGTCGACCATGTCGAAGCCCTGGGCGACGTAGCAGACCTCGGGCAGGTGCAGCTGCAGCTGCTTGCTCTGGTCGCCGCCGTAGGCGATCGACAGCATCACGCGCTGGCCGGCGTCGTTGACATAGGTGCGTGCCAGCGTCTGGTCGTACAGGGCCGCGATGAGCTCCTGCTGGGTGGCGTCCGGCGTCAGGGGCACGATGGTCGTGTCGACGCGCCAGTTGCCGAAGCGCTCGGGGATCATCTGTTCCAGGCTGAATTTTTCCTGGACGGCGGCGACCCTGTTCTTCGGGGTCGCCATCGCGGTCAGCGCGGCCGTTCCCGCCATGGCGGCGCCCAGCACGACGCTGGCGACGAGTTTGCGATTCATGTGGCCTCCTTGGCACGCAGGGGCGCCGCCTGGCCGCTGTCCTGTCCGCCATGGCCGCCATGGCCGTCGCCGCCGCCGTGGCGGCGGCGCACATACCATTGCAGCGCCGAGTCGACCGACAGGATCAGCACGAGGGCCGTGACGAACAGCACCATGCCGGCAAAGCCGTGCAGGAAGCCCTGCCCCGCCGCGTCGCCGTAGTAATAAGTGATCAGGGTCAGCACGATCACGCGGATCACATTGGCCGAGAACGAGATCGGCACGATGAAGATCGCCAGCGCGATGTTGCGGAATGCCGACGGGTGGCGCATCAGGTTCAGGTAGAACAGGCCCAGCGCTTCCAGCGTCAGCAGCGTCTGCAGGCCGGCGCAGGCGTCGGCCACCAGCAGCTGGTACTGGCCGATCTGCAGGATCACGCCGGAACGGCTGATCGGATAGCCGAGGAACCACAGGATGTGCTCCGTGGCCCAGGACACGGCCATCTTCATCGGCATCGTCACGGCGGCCACGAATTCGCTCGGCAGCGGCACCATGAACAGCATGAAGAAGAACGGGAACCACAGCACGCGCAGCGCCTTCGTGCCGCGCTTGATCAGCAGGACGGCGGCCATCACGAGGATGATGGAGACGATTTCCATCATGAGGATCTTCTGCGAGCGGCCCAGCAGGTAGGCCAGCAGGCCCAGCACGAGGATCGGCCACCCCGTCCAGCTCGAACGCGGCGGCGTGGTGACCGCCAGCATCTCGGGCCACTTGCGGTAGATCAGCCACAGGGCGAGGCCGAAGATGATCGGGCCGTGGCCCTGCTCTTCGCCGATCCACGGCCCCGTGAACAGGTAATAGAAGGTCGGCACGAACATGACCGCCAGGCCGAGCAGCACCGGCCACCATTCGGGCAGCGCGGCGCGCAATGCATCGCGCGACCCCACGGCTGGCGGCTGGCTGGAGCGCGCTGGGGTAGCCATCTCAGAACTCCATCACCACCGAACCGAGCACTTCGCAGCCGGCATCGGCCAGTTGCTCGGCGGCGCGGCCGATGTGCGAGATGCGGGTGTAGTTCTTGCGCGTGACGAGCAGCGCGCCGCCGGCGCGGCTGGCGACGGCGATCGAATCGACGCCGGCCTGGAACGGCGGCACGTCGTACAGCACGACGTCGTAGCGCGATTCCAGCTGCACGTTGAGGTTGCGGAAGCCTTCGCGCGCCAGCAATTCCTGCGGATTCGGCGGCAGCGTGCCGGCCGGCATGATCGACAAATCGACGAAGGCAGGCACGCGGGCGATGACGTCGAGGTCGGCGCGGCCGGCCAGCAGGTCGGACAGGCCCTGGCGCGGCTTGAGCGCGAACGCATCCTGCTGGCGCGGGGCGCGCAGGTTGGCGTCCACCAGCAGCGTCTGCTCGCCCAGTTGCGAGAACACGATGGCGAGATTCGACGCGAACAGCGCGGCGCCGTCTTCCGGATCCACGCCGACGATGGCCAGCGCGCGGCGGCCGCGGGCGAACCAGCGCAGCATCAGCTGGCTGCGGATCGCGCGCAGCGCTTCCACCTGTTGCGAGAACGGCTCGTAGGCGGCGATCAGCTTGGGCGACAGGCCGGCCTGCCCCTTCTGCAGGTAGGGATAGGAGAACTGGCGCGCCAGCACCTGCTGGATATCGTCTTCGCTGACCAGGCCGAGGCGCACGGCGGCCTCGCCGAAGCGGATACCCGTCTCCTTCTGCATGCGCAACACGCGCTCGGCATCTTCCGGATTCAGCTTGCCCGAGTCGAGCAGCAACGCGCCCATGCTCGATTCGGCGGTACGCTCGGGGACTGCATTGAGGATCGGTGAATTCATGGTAAATCCATTCGGTTAGTTCAGACGGAGCAGCCGACGCGGCGCCATCAGGGCGCGGATACCGCCGGCCTTGGCGCGCGGCGATTTCCACTCGATGGTGCCGAGCACCGGAATGCCCAGCATGTCCTTGACGTCGCTGGCGGAGCGCACCGGACGGTTCAGCAGTTCCAGCAGCAGCGCCAGGCCCAGGCCCAGGATCGTGCCGGCCAGGAAGCCGACCAGGGTATTCAGCAGCACGCGCGGGCCCGACGGCTCGGTCGGCGCCACGGCCGGGTTCAGCAGCGAGATGTCGGATTGCTCGGACTGCGCCTCGATGCGGGTCTGCGAGAAACGCTGCGAAGCGGCGTCGAAGGCGCGCTGGGCGCTGTCGAGATCCTTCAGCAGCACGCCCAGTTCGTCGCGGGCGCGGTTCAGTTCCAGCACCTTGGCCTTCTGTTCGTCGACGGCCTTGCGCAGGTCGGCTTCGCGCTGGCGGTACACCTGGGCGTTGGCGCCCACGCTGCGGGTCACGGTGCCGGTGGCGGCATTGAATTCGGCGCGCACCTTGTCCAGCTCGGCCTTGGCGGCCTGGTATTGCGGGTGGTTGCGGCCATAGCGTTGCGCCGTATCGGCGAACTTGCCCTCGGCCACGGACAGGTTGGCGCGCATGGTCTGGATCAGCGCGTTGTTGGCGACGTCCGGCGAGGCCAGGGCCGCGCCGCTGGCGCCGGCCTGGCGCGAATTCGCTTCCATCGTGGCGCTCTGGGCGGCCACCAGCTGGCTCGACAGCTCGTTCAGGCGCGACAGCTCGACGTCCACGCGGTTGTTGTCCAGGCTGACGATGCCCTTTTCCTGCTGGTACTTCGACAGGCGCGCCTGGGCTGCCTCGACGTTGTCGCGCAGCTGCTTGGTCTGTTCGTTGAAATAGCTGGACGCCTTCTTAGCCGGCTCGGTCTTGAGCTGGACCGAGATCTTCTGGTACTCGTCGGCGAAGGCATTGGCGACGGCGGCGGCGAAGGCCGGGTCGGCGCCCTTGAAGCTGATCTCGACCACCGACGATTCGCGCGACGGCACGATCTCGAGCTTCTTCAGCAGCAGGTCGGCCAGCCAGTCGCGCACCGAACCCTTGCCGCCGCCTTCTGCAAACTGCTGCTGCACGGCCGGGCTGTTCGCCAGGCGCAGCGAGTCGACGACACGCAGCGCCACGTTCTTGCTGCTGATGATGTCGATCTGGGTCGCCATATAGCCCGGCAACAGCTGGCCGGGCATCGTCAGACCCGTCAATGGATCCACGCCCTTGTAGTTCAACAGAACGGAGGCCGTCGCCTTGTAGGTCTTGTTTTGCACCAGGCTGAAGCCGAGCGCCAGCACGACCGTCACGAAGAGGGTCGCCAGGATGATCTTCTTCCGTGCAAGCAAGATCAGCAGGAATTGTTGGACGTTCATGATGAACCTTTTAAGCGTGGATCAAGGAAACAAAAAACACCGAAAACCGTTGAACAACCAATACAAAAACAAAACAATTCAGCACACCACCAGCGTATCGGGGCCGCGAGAAACCGTAGCGAGCGGTCGCAGATGTGGCCGAGAAGCGCAGCCATACTTACGGTATGGCGAGCATCGCAGGCCGCAGCTGCGGCCGCGCAGTAGGTTTATCGCGGCCCCCCCTTAGAACCAGGACTCTTTCACGATGACGACATCGTCCGGTTGCAGGACGTCGTTGGCTTTCACGTCGATCGTCTTGGCGGCGCCGGTCGCATCCTTACGCGTGACTTGCAGGCCGCGCTGGGTACCGCGCAGGCTCAGGCCGCCGCCGGCGGAGATCGCCTGCTGCACGGTCATCGCGCGCTCGATGCGGAACGGACCCGGACGCTGAACTTCGCCCGTGATGTAGGCGCGCGGCGCGCGTTCGACGAAGATGATGTCGCCGCCGTTGACCTCGACGTCGCGGTTCAGCTCGCCCTTGCGCACCATGTCGACGACGTCGATGGTCTCGCGCGTGGTCTGGCCGTCGCGGGTGCGCACCAGCGTGACCATGTCGCCGCCCTCGTTGCCGATGCCGCCGGCCAGGGCCAGCAGGTCGAGCACCTTGCGCTTGCCGTCCACCGGATAGCGGCCCGGACGGTTGACCTGGCCCAGCACCGACACCTGCTGGCTGGCCAGCGTGGTGATCAGGAGGTTGACTTGGGCCTTCTTGAGGTAGCCGCCCTTCTCGAGCAGGCCGCCGATCTTCTTCTCGGCCTGCTGCGTGCTCAGGCCGCCGACCTGGACTTCGCCCAGCAGCGGGAAGGTCAGCGTGCCGCTTTCGGACACGCGGGTCTCGACCGCCAGATCCGGGCTGCCGTAGACGGACGCCTTCACCACGTCGCCCGGGCCGAGCAGGATGTCGGCCGCGCCGGCCAGGCCTGCTGCCAGCGAGAGGGTCGCGGCGATCATCCAGTGTACGAGTCGTTTCATGTGTTCTCCTTCTTGTTCGTCAGGTCGTGGGAATCACTTCAGGCCGGCGACGCCGCGGTCGAGCGCGGCCTTGTCGGTATTGCCGCCCTCGGCCGGGGCCGCGGCAGGTGCAGCAGCGGGCGTGGCGGCAGGAGCGGCGGCGTCCGTGGCGGCGGCCTCCGCCGGCGCCTGCTCGGCACCGGCCACGGCGCTCGTCGGCGCAGCCGGCGTCGTGCCCGGCGCGGCCTTCGGGTCCGGCATCATCGACTTGTTCAGGTATTCGATCTTGGCATCGGTACGCAGGCGCTGCAGCTCGCCGGATGCCAGTTCCTGGTTTTTCTTCTTCATCAGGAACTGCTCGATCTGGGCCTGGGCCACCTGCAGCGACACGGGCGCGTCCTTCACCTCGGCCACCGAGATGAACATGGCGCGCTGGCCTTCCTTGACGACGAACAGCTGGCCCTTCGGCATGCCCAGCAGCTTGGACGACAGTTGCGGCGGCACGTCGGCCGTCGAACGCGTGACCTGGGTGCGGCCGTAGCGGATCTTGTGCGCATCCAGCCAGACGGCGACTTCTTCCAGCGACTTGGCACTGTCGGCGGCGGCGCGCAGCTCCGGCGTCAGGTCATTCGCGGCGACGACGAGTTCGTTCATGCTGAACTGCTTGCGGTTCGAAAAGAATTGCGGATGCTCGTTGTAGTAGGTCTCGACTTCGGTCGGGGTCGGCTTGGCCGGCGTACCGATGCGCTTCTGCAGATAGGCCTGGGCGATGATCAGCGAGCGGGCGCGGTCGATCGCCTGCATCACCTTCGGATCGCGGTCCAGGTTTTCCTTGGCGGCCGCTTCTTGCAGCAGTTGGCGGTCGATCAGTACCTGCAGCAACTGCTTGCTGGCGGCATCCTGCTGGGCCGGCTGGACACCGGCGCGCTGCAATTCCTCGTTGAGCTGCAGCACGGTGACTTCCTCGCCGTTCACGCTCGCCAGCGCTTGGCCGGGCTTTTTCTCCTTGGCTTTTTCGCCGCACGCACTCAAGCTTGCCGCAACCAGGATCAGTACGGCGCACAGCACGCGTTTCGGGGTAGTGGGAGAGGAAATCGTCATCATGGCAGCCTGTGTTTGTTGTTCAAGATAGTTTCCTTGGGTGGATGGACGGCGGTCACCACATGCATGCGGGGGCCGCCACGGAACTCTTTTTATATCGCTCCTCATTCTGGGAGCCGCACGGCTGAGTATCTGTTCGTCAATTAACACTCTTCCATGCAACTCATCCATGGACCGCAGCGCGACCTTGCCGGTCACGCGGCGACCCGGTTCTCCTCTGCCGCCATCAGCTCGACGAACGCGTCGTAGGCCATCTGCAGGCCGTCGCGCAGCGGCGTCTTCGCCTGCCAGCCCAGGTCCTTCAGCTTGGACACGTCGAGCAGCTTGCGCGGCGTGCCGTCCGGCTTGCTGGCGTCGAAGCCGATGCGGCCGCGGTAGCCCACCACCTCGCCCACCAGGCGCGCCAGGTCGGCGATGGTCACGTCCTGGCCGGTGCCGACGTTGATGTGCGAATGCATCGGATCCGTGTACTTCGCGTAGGTGGCGTGGTCCAGGTTCATCACGTGCACGCAGGCCTCGGCCATGTCGTCGACGAACAGGAACTCGCGCATCGGCTTGCCGCTGCCCCAGATCACGACTTCCGGCGCATTGGTCAGCTTGGCTTCGTGGAAGCGCCGCAGCAGCGCCGGGATCACGTGGCTGTTTTCCGGGTGGTAGTTATCGCCCGGACCGTAGAGATTGGTCGGCATCACGCTGCGGTAATCGGTGCCGTACTGGCGGTTGTAGCTCTCGCACAGCTTGATGCCGGCGATCTTGGCCATCGCGTACGGTTCGTTGGTCGGCTCCAGCATGCCGCTCATCAGGTACTCTTCCTTGATCGGCTGCTGGGCCATGCGCGGATAGATGCAGGACGAGCCGAGGAACAGCAGGCGCTGCACGCCGTTGGCGCGGGCTTCGTGCACAACATTGGCTTGCACCATCATGTTGTCGTAGATAAAGTCCGCCGGATAGGTATTGTTGGCATGAATGCCGCCGACCTTGGCGGCGGCCAGGTAGACCTGGTCGATGCGCTCGTTGCGGAAGAACTCGCGGACCTGGGACTGGTCCGTCAGTTCAAGTTCCGCGTGGCTGCGCGTGACGATATTGGTATGGCCTTGCGCGCGCAGCGTGCGCACGATGGCCGAGCCGACCAGGCCGTTATGGCCGGCGACGTAAATGCGGGGTTGAGTATTCAACGTTCACTCCAGTGAAATTGCGACGTTGTATCCATGCGAGGCCAGCAGCTTGTGGCGGCGCGCCGTGTCGAGATCGGACGCCACCATTTCCTGGACCATCGCTTCGAAGCTGGTACGGGGTTCCCAGCCGAGGCGCTCGCGCGCCTTGCCGGGATCGCCGAGCAGCGTTTCGACTTCCGTCGGACGGAAGTATTGCGGGTCGACCGCAACGATCGGCTGACCCACCACCACCCCAGGCGCCTTGTCGCCGCTCACGGCGGCGATCACGCCACGCTCGTTGACGCCCTCGCCCTGCCAGGCGATCTCGATCCCCAGTTCGCGCGCGGCAAGCTCGACGAACTGGCGTACCGAATACTGGCGTCCGGTCGCGATGACGTAGTCCTCGGGGGTGTCCTGCTGCAGCATCAGCCATTGCATCTCGACGTAATCGCGGGCATGCCCCCAGTCGCGCAAGGCATCCATATTGCCGAGAAACAGCTGCTGCTCCAATCCCTGGGCGATGTTCGCGAGCGCGCGCGTGATCTTGCGCGTCACGAAGGTCTCGCCCCGGCGCGGCGACTCATGGTTGAACAGGATGCCGTTGCAGGCATACATCCCATAAGCCTCGCGGTAATTCACGGTGATCCAGTACGCGTACAGCTTGGCCACCGCATACGGGCTGCGCGGATAGAACGGCGTCGTCTCGCGCTGCGGCACTTCCTGCACCAGGCCGTACAGTTCCGACGTCGACGCCTGGTAGAAGCGCGTCGTCTTTTCCAGGCCGAGGAAGCGGATCGCCTCGAGCAGGCGCAGCGTGCCGAGCGCATCGACGTCGGCCGTGTATTCGGGCGACTCGAAGGACACGGCCACGTGGCTCATCGCACCCAGGTTGTAGACCTCGTCGGGCTTGATCTCGCACATGATGCGGTTCAGGTTCGACGTGTCCGACAGATCGCCGTAGTGCAGGAAGAAATGCGGATTGTCGGCATGCGGATCCTGGTAGATATGGTCGATGCGCCCCGTGTTGAACAGCGAGGCGCGCCGCTTGATGCCGTGCACTTCATAACCCTTTTCGAGGAGCAGTTCGGCAAGATAGGAACCGTCCTGCCCCGTCACCCCGGTAATCAATGCTTTTTTCATGTGCCTTGCTTTCCAGAGAAAAGACCTGATCTAGTCCAAACCCTTAAAAAATTGCAATCTCATCAATTATTCTACGCAGCCCATCGGATGCCGCAAGCGGCGCTTCGATTGAACGCGCACCTTTAAGTCAGCCCTAAGTAGCGTTATTTCCCACCAGAATGCTTCTAAAAAGCATTTTCTCGGGTCAGCACCACTTTCACCGTCCTGACGACGATCCACAGGTCGAGCCACAGCGACCAGTTGCGCAGGTAGTCCAGGTCGTACTGGATGCGCGCTTCCATCTTGTCGAGCGTGGCCGTTTCGCCACGCAGGCCATTGACCTGCGCCCAGCCGGTAATCCCCGGTTTGACCTTATGGCGCAGCATGTATCCCTTGATCAGCTTGCGATACTGCTCGTTGTGCGCGACCGCATGGGGCCGCGGCCCGACGATGCTCATGCGCCCCTGCAGCACGTTGATGAACTGGGGCAGTTCATCGAGCGACGTACGGCGCAGGAAACCGCCGATCTTCGTGATCCGCTGGTCGTTCCTGCTGGCCTGGGTGACGGTGCCGCCGTTTTCCATCACCGTCATCGAGCGGAACTTGTAGACGATGATCTCTTCGCCGTACAGGCCGTAGCGGCGCTGGCGGAAGATCACGGGGCCGGGCGAACTCATCTTGACGGCCAGGCCGATGACGAGCAGCAGCGGCGCGAGCAGCACGAGGATGATGCTCGACAGCACGATGTCGGAGGCGCGCTTGACCATGCTGTTGAAGCCCATGAACGGCGTCTCGCAGATCGCGATGACGGGCATGCCGCCGACATTGTCGAAGCGCGCCTGCATCAGGTCGAAGATGTACACGTCCGGCAAGAAATAGACCGAGGCCGTGGTGTCCTGCAGCTCGTCGATCAGCTTGCGGATGCGCGGCTGGGCCGAGATCGGCTGGCTAATGAAGATCATCTTGATGCCATGCTCGCGCACGTACTGCACCAGCTCGCTCGTCTTGCCCAGCATCGGGTGCTGCATGTCGGCCGGGCGGCGCTCCTCGCCGCGATCGTCGAAGAAACCGCGCACCTGCATGAACAGGTTCGGATGGCGGTCGCAGATGCCGGCGAACTTCAGGCCCACGTCGTTGGCTCCCACCACCAGCACCGAGCGCACTTCCTTGTCGTGGCCGGGCCGCTTGGCCATGCGCGCCGCGATGTGGCTGCTGAGCAGGATCACGGGCGTGGCGACGAACCAGGCCAGCACCACGCGTTCGTCGAAGTAATACTTGAGGCCGCTGGACGAGCCGAGGAACACGAGCACGGCGATCGTCACGCACCAGCCGAACACGACATCGCGAGCATACGCCCACATGCGGCCGCTGCGCCAGGTGCGGTAAGGGTCGACGTGCTGGTACACGGCCGACGAAATGAAGAAGGCCAGGATCATCAGGACCAGCAGGTAGCCCGAGAACGGCTCGTGGAACAGCAGGGCCGACAGGTACAGCGTCCCCATCACGATCAGGGGATCGAGCACGCGCTGGAAGAACGAGATCAGTGGTATGTCATTGACGGTCATAGATTGCGATCAGAACTGCGCATTGGCCGACAGCGTCATGCTGTTCGACTTGAAACTCCCTGTACCCAGCACGGGCGAGCCGCTGCGCTGCTGGTGCGCGACGCCGGCCGATACTTGGATGGTCGGCCGCGGCGCCCAGGTGGCGCGCAGGCTGGCCGTGCGGATCGAGTCGCGCAGGTCGTCGGAACCGGCGAACTCGTTACGCGCGTTGTAGTTGCGGCGCTCGTAGATGGCGTCGGCATTGACCTTGATCTTGGCCGTCGCATCCCACTGGGCGCCCACGCTGGCGCCCTTGTTCAGCGTGTAGCTGACCAGGGTGCTCTCGAGGGGGGCGAAGTCGCGCCACACGGACGCGTTATAGGTCATCTTGCCGCGCGGCTGGTAGGTCGCCTTGACCTTGCCGGCCACGCCCTTGGTCTTGTCCTTGCTGAAGGAAGGCTGGTCGCGCTGCGTGTAACCGACGAGGGCGTCGAAGCCCGTCGATCCCGTCGCCTGCCACTTCACGCGCACCTTCAGCTCGTCCTGGTCGAAGTTATTGCTCAGCAAGGCGCCGTTGATCAGGCGCGCATACGGGTACTTGCCCTTCACCTTGCGCGCCACCAGGCCCACGGTATTGTTGCTGCGCGCCAGGTAGTCGAGCTCCAGCTCGGTGGCGTCCTCGGTGCGGTTGTTGAAGCGCTGGCTGAGCAGCTCGTAGTCGTACTTGTCGCGCTGGAAGCCCGTACGGACGCGCCAGTAGGAATGAAAGCGCCAGGCGCCTTCGGCGTACTGGCTGCGGCTGGTGCGCAGGTTGCGCTCGTCGCTCTGGAAGTCGGTATAAGGCGCCAGCACCTGCTGGTAGGTCGCGCCGATCTTGCCTTCCAGATGGTTGCCCAGCTGCCAGAACCAGTTCGCCTGCATGTCCTTGCCGTCGTAGTTCAACTGCTGGAAGTGATCGAAGTCGGTCTTCGACAATTTCGCGATGATGGAAATGCGCTGGCGGCTATAAGTCTTATCGAAGATCAAGCCGCCCTCGCGCGTCCACCAGGAATCGGACAGCTGGCCATCGTAGCCGGGCTGGCCTTCCGGCACGCGCAGCAGGTTGTCGTCATGGCCGTAGACGACACCGCCGTACACGTGCAGCGCATCGCTCGGACCGGCACCGGCGGGGATGGCGAACATTGCACAGATCAGCGGAACAAGGGGACGCACGCGGGGTTTGAACATGTTTTTTATCTTCTTGAATGACACGCCGGACGGCTTACCAGAATGACCAACTGCCGGTCTGCACCACCCACAGCCCGAGCAGGCCGTTGGTGACGGCATGGGCGAGGATGGGCGACCACAGGTTGCAGTAACGCATGTACAGCAGGCTGTAGGCCGCGCCCGCAACGATGCCGGCCAGCCACAGGTTATGCTCGAAGCCGAACAGCACGACAGTGATGACGAAACTCTTGAGGCCGACGCGCGACGGCGCCACGGCCTGGAAATCGGGGGCGGCGATCCAGCGCATCAGGAAGGAGCGCCAGAACAATTCTTCCATCACGGGCACGACCAGCGCGGCGCCCGCGATGCGGATCGTCACGAGCAGCCAGTCGATGCGGCCGTCCGTGCGCGGATCGTAGCCGGCGGGCGAGCCGACCACCATCCAGCCCGTCGAGAGCTGGATCCAGAGCACCAGCACGACGACGCCGACGGCGAGCGCGGCCAGGATGGCGGCGGGAGAAAGACGGAAGGGGGAAGAGGAAAAGCGCAGTCCTTCGCGCAGTTCCTCGTAATTGCGCCAGAACAGCGCCAGGAGGCCGGCCACGATCGCGATCTTGGCCGGGTACAACCAGACCAGCGCGCCCTGCGACACGCCGATACGTTCGAGCACGTCGCCGATGACGATAAAGGCGAGATAGGCGGCAAAGGGCAGGATGCGGATCCAGGCCGCGCGGTTGAACATGGGAGCGTCGGCGGGCAAGGCAGCCGCGCTGGGCACGGCGTAGCGATCGTCATGCTCGGTCATGTTCCTCCATTGGCGGGCGCCTGGCCCGCATCCCTAATTCATAGGCTACTCGCCCCTGGTGCGCGCCTCAAGCCGCTCCCAGCGCTCCAGGGCGTCGAGCAACAGATCCTCGATCTCCGCGAAGCGCGCATTGATGCGGCGCGCGTCCGCGGGATTCGTTTTGTAGAAGTCAGGCGAATTCAGCTGGAGCGTGATCGCCGACTGCTCGTCTTCAAGACTCGCGATGAGTAGAGGCAGCTCCTCCAACTCACGTTGTTCTTTATAGCTCAACTTTACCTTTTTGCTAACCACGTTCTGTGCGCTAGATGACATATCGGTGGTTTTTGTCGAGCCGGGCTTCGCAGCCGGGGCCGCTGCCGCTGCCGGCGCGGCCGATTTCACCCGTTCCCAGTCGCTGTAGCCGCCCACGTACTCGCGCCACTGGCCCTGCCCTTCCGACACGATGACCTGGGTAACGACGTTGTCCAGGAAGGTACGGTCGTGGCTCACCAGAAACACCGTGCCCGCGTAGTCGGTCAACAGTTCTTCCAGCAGTTCCAGCGTGTCGATGTCGAGGTCGTTGGTCGGTTCGTCGAGCACGAGGCAGTTGGCCGGCTTGGCGAACAGGCGCGCCAGCAGCAGGCGGTTGCGCTCGCCGCCGGATAGCGATTTCACGGGCGAGCGGGCGCGTTCCGGCGCGAACAGGAAGTCGCCCAGGTAGCTCATCACGTGCTTGCGCTGGCCGTTGACCTCGACCCAGTCGCTGCCCGGCGAAATGGTGTCGGCCAGCGTGGCCTCCTCGTTCAGCTGGGCGCGCATCTGGTCGAAGTAGGCGACGTTCAACTTGGTGCCGAGCTTGACGGTACCGCTGTCCGCCGCTTCCTCGCCCAGGATGATCTTCAGCAAGGTCGTCTTGCCGGCGCCGTTCGGACCGATCAGGCCGACCTTGTCGCCGCGCAGCACCGTGCCCGTGAAGTCGCTGATGATCACCTTGTCGCCGTAGCGCTTGGAGACATTTTCCAGTTCCGCCACGATCTTGCCGGAACGCTCGCCGGTACCGAGGTCGAGCTTGACCTGGCCCTGCTGGTCGCGGCGCGCGGCACGCACGAGGCGCAACGCTTCCAGGCGGCGCACGCGGCCTTCGTCGCGGGTACGGCGTGCCTGCACGCCCTTGCGGATCCACACTTCTTCCTGGGCCAGCACCTTGTCGAACTTGGCGTTCTCGACTTCCTCGTTGGCCAGCAGCTCGGCCTTGCGTTCCTGGTACTTGCTGAAGTTGCCAGGGAAGGACAGCAGCTTGCCGCGGTCCAGTTCGACGATGCGGGTGGCCACGTTGTCGAGGAAGCGGCGGTCGTGGGTGATGAACAGCACGGAGCCGCGGAATTCGCGCAGCAGGCCTTCGAGCCATTGGATCGAGGTGAAGTCGAGGTGGTTGGTCGGTTCGTCGAGCAGCAGCACGTCCGGCCCGGAGACGAGCGCGACCGCCAGCGCCACGCGCTTCTGCATGCCGCCGGACAAGGTGCCCATGGCTGCCTCGCCCGCGAGGCCAAGGCGACCCAGCGTCGTCTCGACCTTGTTGCCGAGGTTCCAGGCGTCGGTGGCATCGAGCTTGACCTGCAGCTCGTGCATGCGCTCCATCAGCGCATCGTCGTTACCCTGGCCAAACTGCCCGGTCAGCGACTCGTACTCGGCCAGCATCGCCTTCTGCTCGCCCATGCCTGCGGCCACGGCATCGAACACGCTCATGGCCGGGTCGAACACGGGTTCCTGCTCGACGTAGGCGATCTTGAGGCCTTGCTGCATGACGAGCAGGCCGTCGTCCAGCTTCGAGCGCCCGGAAATGATTTTCAGCAGCGAGGACTTGCCGGTGCCGTTGCGGCCGATGAGACCGACGCGTTCGCCCGTTTCCAGCGAAAAGTCCGCATGGTCGAGCAGCGCGACGTGGCCGAATGCCAGTTGCGCGGAAGAGAGGGAGATGACAGCCAT
The DNA here is from genome assembly GCA_963529995.1 of uncultured Massilia sp. Classification (GTDB taxonomy): domain Bacteria; phylum Pseudomonadota; class Gammaproteobacteria; order Burkholderiales; family Burkholderiaceae_D; genus Telluria. The sequence goes on from CAUSCY010000002.1 coordinate 116,758, forward strand.
GTTCTGTAAGCAAAGCCGCGGCGCGCAAGGGCCGCGGACGAAAGGGTCGAAGAAGCGAGCATTGTACCGACTGGAACGGCCTTCGACCCAGGACTCGCGGTTCGGGGGCGGCAAGATCGGATGGAAATGCGTGCGGAGGGGTACGGAAAAGTGCGGGAAGTGGTGTCGCCAGCAGGAATCGAACCTGCATCTAAGTCTTAGGAGGACCTTGTACTATCCATTGTACTATGGCGACACACGCATGTTGCAGCCAGGTATTCTACCCTACCGCCGCCGTACCCACAATCGCGCCACGTCATCCCGGGCCGGTGTCCGCACCGTGCCATTCCCTCCTTCGCCCTCTTTGCCTCCGCACCAGCTTCTCGCTGCGCATGTTTATTTCTCCATTCCTTATACGCTTTCCAGAACAACCAAACGAATTGAATCGAAGAATTTCGAAAATCGGGGAATAAAACTATCTTCCATGCAATTGTCATTTCGACGAAATTTTTTGTAACATTCGCATTGCGCACTGCACAAAAACGCGATCTGCATGCTATATTTTTTACTCGCCGCATTTAAAAGCGCACAATAAAACATTGCGCAAAGCCGCTGCATTTTCTTCTATTTGATTCACCCCAATCAATAATGCGAGGCCTTGAATTTATTAATGACATATCCATCCCCATGCTGATTTAATTGATTGGACCACTCTTTTCGCATGAACGCGAAAGAGCAGCGACACGCACTACCGACCAACCGTCGTTTCAAGCGAGAGCTCATCCCATGCATACCCTCAAATACGACTTGCCAGCCGGCATCGTGGTCTTCCTCGTCGCCCTGCCGCTCTGCCTGGGCATCGCCCTGGCCTCGGGCGCGCCCCTGTTTGCCGGGATTATCTCGGGCATCATCGGCGGCATCGTCGTCGGCATGATCAGCGGTTCCCAGACCAGCGTCAGCGGACCGGCGGCCGGCCTGGCCGCCGTGGTCCTCGCCTCGATCGGCAAATTGGGCGCATTCGACATCCTGCTGGTGGCCATCCTGATCGCCGGCGTATTGCAGGTGGCAATGGGCTGCCTGCGCGCCGGTTTCATCGCGAATTACGTGCCGTCGAATGTCATCAAGGGATTATTGGCGGCCATCGGCATATTATTAATTCTCAAGCAGATTCCGCATGCAATCGGTTATGACGCGAATAATGCCGACGAATTATCGTTCTGGCAGGCGAATGGCGAAAATACGCTGTCGGCGATCGCCAGCGCATTCGATGTGATCACGCCCGGCGCCGTCGTCATCACGCTGGTATCGATGCTGGTCCTGGTAAATTGGGACAAGACGCCGCTGGCGCGCCTGAAATTACTCCCGGCGCCCCTGTTCGTCGTGGCGCTGGGCATCGGCATGAACCTGCTGTTCGCCCGCTTCTTCCCTGCCCTGAGCGTGGAACCGATGCACCTCGTCGACATTCCGCCGCTGGACGTGAGCAACCTCGGCGCCTACGTGCAATTGCCCGAACTGGCCCACTTCGGCAACCACGACGTCTGGCTGGTCGCGTTCACGATCGCCGTCGTCGCCTCGCTGGAGACGCTATTGAACGTCGAAGCGGTCGACAAGCTCGATCCGCACAAGCGCGAGACGCCGCCGAACCGCGAACTGGTGGCGCAGGGCGTCGGCAATATCTGCGCGGGCCTGCTGGGCGGCTTGCCCGTCACCTCGGTGATCGTGCGCAGCTCCGTGAACATCCAGTCCGGCAACCGGACCAAGGCGTCGGCCGTGCTGCACGGCGTGCTGCTGCTCGTCGCCGTGGTCGCGCTCAGCCCGCTCCTGAACCAGATCCCGCTGGCCGCGCTGGCCGCCATCCTCATCGTCACGGGCTACAAGCTGGCCAAGGTCTCGCTGTTCCGCGACATGTACCGCAAGGGCTGGTCGCAGTTCCTGCCGTTCGCGATCACCATCGCCGCCATCGTGTTCACGGACCTGCTGACGGGCGTGCTCGTCGGCCTGGCCGCCAGCCTGTTCTACCTGATGCGCAGCCACTTCCGCAATCCGTATTCGCTCGAGCAGTACCGCATGCACATCGGCGACGTCATCAAGATGGAATTGCCGAACCAGGTCTCGTTCCTGAACAAGGCCACGATCAAGAGCACGCTGTGGGACATCCCGAACGGTGCCAACGTGCTGATCGACGCCAGCAATGCCGACTACATCGACGACGACGTGCTGGAGATCATCCATGACTTCCGCACGGTAGCCGCCGAGCGCAACATCCGCCTGAACGTCGTCGGCCTGCGCGAGCAATACCAGCTGAGCGATCCGATCCAGTTCGTGCCCGCCCTCGACAAGGACACCCGCGACCGCCTGCATCCGGAAGACGTGCTGCACCTGCTGCGCGACGGCAACGAGCGCTTCCGCGCCGGCCGCGTCACGAAGAAATACTACCTGGACCAGGTCGATGCCACGGCGACCGGCCAGCATCCGATGGCGGTCGTCGTCAATTGCATCGACTCGCGCACCTCGCCGGAAATCATCTTCGATGCCGGACTGGGCGACCTGCTGACGATCCGCATCGCCGGCAACGTCATCAACCGCGACATCATCGGCAGCCTGGAGATCGCCCACAAGCTGGGCGCCAAGCTGATCGTCGTGAAGGGCCATTCGCGCTGCGGCGCGATCGGCCTCGCGCTGAAGAACGAGCAGGCACACAGCGTCGGCGCCATCACCGGCAAGATCCAGAAGGCGATCCGCCAGTGCACCTGCGGCGCATCCCACGGCGCTGCGGTCGATATTGCGGGCGATGCAGCCCTGCTGGAACAGGTAACCCGCCAGAACATCGAGAATTCGCTGGCCGACATCGTGGCCGGCAGCGAATTCCTGCGCGGCTGCATCGCGCGCGGCGAGATGGGCCTGGTCGGCGCCTACCACGACATCGCCGGACGCACCGTGCATTTCGGCGAGCTGGTCAAGCCCGACGCCATCGAGGACTACCGCGTGCCGGTGCCCAGCTTCGTCGCCTGACGGCACCCAGCACGGCGCCGCCGTCGGGCGGCGCCGGTTATGCTGTGTCGAATCTATCCGACGAGACCTCCGCCATGTTCGACTTCATCACCGAATTCCTCAAGGAGCACGGCTACCTGGGCCTGTTCACGCTGATGGTGCTGGAAAACGTGTTCCCGCCGATCCCGTCCGAAGTGATCGTGCCGTTCGCCGGCTTCGTGGCCGCGCACGGGGAACTGCACCTGGTCGGCGTGCTGGTGGCCGGCACGCTCGGTTCCGTGGTCGGCGCCCTGCCCTGGTACTACGCGGCGCGCGCCTATGGCGCCGAGCGCCTCAAGAAGGCGGCGGCGCGCCACGGCCGCTGGCTGGCGCTGACCTGCAAGGACATCGACAAGTCCCTGCACGCGTTCGAGCGCCACGGCGGCAAGGCCGTGCTGTTCGGCCGCCTGGTGCCGGCGCTGCGCACGCTGGTGTCGCTGCCGGCCGGCATCGCCGCCATGAAGCTCCCGACCTTCCTGCTGCTGTCGGCCGTCGGCTCGCTGGCCTGGACCGCGCTGCTGGCCTCCACCGGCTTCGTGCTGAAGGACCAGTACGAGCACGTGGCCGAGTTCGTCGACCCCGTCTCGAAAATCGTGCTGGCGCTGCTGCTCGGCGGCTACCTGTACCGCGTCGCGACGTGGAAGCGAGGGTCGGAGCGAACCGGCGGAACATAAGCCGTCGGCACTTACGCTTCTTGAAGAGTTGCTTAGCCTGCTCCGTCTTTGGTGGCAGAGTCCACAGAAGATAGTTGCGGAGGTGCCGCATCAGCGACCGTACCATCGTAGCTGACCAGCTGCCATACCGTTCCCGTTCGCTGGAAGACCTGTTCCCCCTTGAGCTTTTGCCATAACGACGGCTTACCCGCCGCGACCACATGCGGCATCCGTTCTCCGTACTTGATGTACCGTCGCCCTTCGACGGCGCTGCCCGCCGGTTCCTCCGGTTCCCACCAGCCGGTCTGCGGACATGCGCGTCCGGTCGCCGCAATCTCACCAAGCGGAAGGCGAGGTTTCCCATCTGCTTCTGCGCTTTTGACTCCGGCTGCATGTGTCGGCCGCACGCGCAAGGTGCTGGTGATGATGTCCCATAACGCGATGGCTTCATCGTCGCTCAGAATGGCTTTGGTTCCCCCGGCGGCATTACCGGCGATCCCTGTTTGGAGTTGCACGTCGATATAGGGCTGGAATGCATCATGCGGGACGCCAGTAAACTTCACCTCGAAGTCGTGGTGAGACAATGATCCCTCCTCATCGGGCGAACGAATCAAGACCTCGTAGCCGGTTTTCCAATCTCGGATCCGGCGCGAGCTTTCACGGAAAAATTTCGTATTCGCCAGCGATTTCAGCTCTTCTGGCGTCGCAGGATCTTCTTTGATGCGTTTCCACTGCCTCTGAAGCGAAGATCCCTCAGGATCGTGTGGATTCGACGGCATGATTTGGATTGAAAGATGCGTGTCCGGAAATTCTTTGAACCGGAAACCTATACTAATCAGTTCGCCAGGGTGGCCATCGTCGTTAGCCGGCTCGTCAGGCAAGAAGCCCGACTCGATACAATTGCCGGGCTCGGAAGGAACTTCGTTTTCGGCACGCTGTCGCAAGCGCCTGGCGATGCTGTTGATGATTGCCGTCGCTCTTTCCCTCTGCTCCATCAAGGGACGCGCATTGATCACAACGCCATCATCGTTCAATCTGAAGTAACCGTTGATCTTGAGTTCGGCCATCGCTTCGAAGCCCTCGTAGCCCGTGACGATTTGCCCCTCTGGCTGGTGCACGTCATCAACCGAAATCAACAAGGGGATGTCGTTGAGGTAAATCGCTTTTCGCTTTTCAGCTCGCCAATGAACTGTTGCGCCAATGCTTTCACTTCTTCCACACCTTTCGGGTAGATGCTTGTCGTCAGCGGAACGATCGTATCCCCCCATACAACGGTTGCCGACGCGGGGACATCGATCATGAATCGCCCGAAGCAAATGGCCTTGGTGTTTTCAAACAGCGGTTGCAGGCGAGGTGTGGGGGCCGTCATGTTGGAGGTCTTCCATTCTTTGGTGTGATGGTCGCAGGCGGCAAGCAGGAACGCTAGAACAACAGCACCGCTCAAAAATAGATACCTGATGCGCATGGATAATTCTTTCAGCATGTCCAGCTCGCTTTCTGGGCGATGCGCACGATGCTGTACAAGGTGGAGGCAATTGCCCGGGGATTCTTGTAGCTGGATTGGTGCTCATAACCGGTCTGGCGGAATATGCCTTTGAACATGCCACTATGCAGCTGATGGTCCGCGGATCGGGCAGGAACGGTCTGGTCGCCCGGCGCCGAAGGCGAAAGAATGACAGCATGGACCGGGCCGGAAGCACTATCATCGAAGGGCAAGGTCCCGATATTGTTCACCCCGACCGGATCCCAGGAAGCGAAGTCTAGCCTGCCCTGACGGCTATCTTCAGCGATGGGCCAATTCTGCCAACCGGCAGTATCGGCGCAGTTCCTGATATCCCAGACCACTTCGCCAAAGCTCTGCTGCCCGGGATCTGCACCATAGTGCGCATAACTGTTACGGTGATAGGTGTTCGCGATCATTTGGTGAAAATTTTGCGCCCTATCGAGATAGCCGCACGTCCGTTCGAACGTCCCACCACCTTGTTCTACTGTTCTTCCCGAGGGATTGATCCAATCTTCGCGGAATAGCGCATACCACTTGTTCCGCACCTTGTAGATCTCACTGTAAGGATTGCTCTGTTTCGGCCAGGCGTCGAGGTCACGTCCATTCAGCCTTACACGGAGCCAACCATTACCATAAGATTCAGTCGGCAATAACTGCAATCCACCTATAGCGTTCGCCAGCACTGCAGTAACTTCATCACCGTAGTTTCCTGCTACTTTGGCACCGATGCTTGCTTCGATGACGCTCAAGTTAGTGCTCATCATGCCCGGATCCTCGAATCCCGCCCGCATCCGCTTGTAGGCTGCGGGCGCACCGATGGCCGGCATCACGCCATGCACAATGCCCAGCACCTTGTCCTGCAGATTGCCGAACTTGGGGTGAACCAATGCCCGACCGACCAGGCCGCCCATCGAGTGGGTCACGACGATCACTTGGTTGCATTCGTAGCCGGAATGGTTCAGGTCGTCGATAACCTTGTTGATGCGTGTGGCGATGATCTTGGCGCTGTCGCCATTCGATTGCAGCCAGTTGTAGCCGAATGCGTAGACGGCAAACCAGCAGCCGGTAGCCACCTTCTTGAGCTCCTCCTCGGTCAGTGCTTGTTGGGGCAGCGCGGGATCCGGACTCCATGCCTGTGGATCGACGCCGATAACGTCACGCCATTCCTGCTGCAATTTGCCTGCAGAGAAAGTACTATTCAAGCGCGATTCAAGCCGCTGCAATAGTTGCCCATAGCTTTTGAAGTAGACTTCCCCCCAGCCGCGCGCTCGCGCCTTTTGTACAGCAGCACGTCCGTTCGGCACAGTGACCGGATCATCCGTCAACAATGGCGACCGAAAGCCAGCCTCCAGCTCGACATTGCCGTGCCGCCCGTCACCGCTGACGTCGGACGGTCCGGATGGGTCGTAGAGATCGACCGTGGTTTGCAAGGGGTCCAGACGTAGTTGGCGTTCGGCCGCCGAACTCTTCGCATTCCTACGTATATTCGACGGTCCAAGGATGTCGGGCCGCCAGGCGATATTGTCATTCTGGCGCAGTTCCTTTCGTCGCTGCTCGCTCATGCGCAGATTCGACCCCATGATCCCCGGCAGAAAGATGACAGGCAAGACCCGCTTGGGAAGCATGCGCGCGCACTGCGGCTTCTTGTCTTGCTTGGGTGTCGCAAACCCTTGCGCCTTGCGCGCAGCACCGTTGGACTGTTGTGCGGGTAACGCGTGTTCAGTGGTCGGCATCGTATTGATCCTTTGCAGCGCATGCAAAGAATCAATAGTACGGAGGAATTTAACGCCTTCTTTGATACCGGTACAACGTCCTGCTCGACAGCTATATTCGCCGGAACGTGACCACCCACACTCGCGGATCCGCCTTCCAGCTGCCTGCACCGTTGATGCCTTCCCACACGGCGCGGTAGGCGCCGACCGGATCGGCGGTCGGCGGCACGCCTTCGGCCAGCGCGTCGGCCGCGCTCACCTGCAGCAGGCGCTCGCTGCGCACGGCGTCGATCTCCAGCAGGATGCGGCTGGCGGCGCGCGGCATGAACAGCGCGGGACGCTTGTGCCAGCGCGGCGCGGCGACGGTGCGGCTTCCATCGACGTCCGGCGCGTCGTAGTCGAAGCGCCAGCCGCGGCCCGTCGCCAGGGTCCGGTCCTCGAACGCCCACTCCTCGCGTTCCTTCGCGGGATTCCAGCGCCGCGTCCAGCGGCCGAAGGCCGCATAGGTCTCGCGTACCCACAGGCGGTCGCCGGGGGCGCCGAAGGGATTGGCATCCTCGCCCGCCCCCGCGTCGGCGCGCACGGCGCGGCGGGTCTGCGTTTTACGCCCGGCCAGCAGCGCTTCCACCATCGGCCGCGAGAACAGGATGCCGCGCTCGCGCACCTGCGCGCTCAAGCGCTGACCCGGTACGCGGGATGTGCAGACTGGGGAGTCATGTACGGCAGCTCGGGCTGGACCGGCTCCGCGGCGGCGGCCTGCGCCAGCATCGCGCATACCCTGTCGGCCAGCGCGTGCATGGCGAACGGCTTGGTCAGCAATTCCATCTGCGCCGGCAGCGTCTCGTTCTTCATCACGGTATGCTCGGCGTAGCCCGTCACCATCAACACGGGCAGTTGCGGCCAGCGCACCCGCACCTGGTCGGCCAGCTGGCGGCCATTCATGCCGTTGGGCAGGCCCACGTCCGTGACCAGCATGTCCGGCCGCACGCCGGCGCGCAACTCCTGCAGCAGGCGCAGCGCCTGCGGCGCGTCGGCCGCGGCCAGCACCGTATAGCCCTGCAGCTCCAGCACCTCGCTCATCACGGCGCGGATGTCGTCCTCGTCGTCGACGACGAGCACCAGGCCCTTGCGGCGGGCTTCCTGCAGCGGCGCCTCGTGGTCGCCGCAGGCGGCGGGCAGCGGCTCGGCCACGTGGCGCGGCAGCAGCACGCGCACCTCGGTACCGTGGCCGGCGCGCGACTCGATGCGCACGTGGCCGCCCGACTGCTGCGCGAAACCGTACACCATCGACAGGCCCAGGCCCGTGCCCTGCCCCATCGGCTTGGTGGTGAAGAACGGGTCGAAGGCGCGTGCCAGCACGTCCGGCGGCATGCCGGCGCCGTTGTCGCGCACGATCACCTGCACGTATTCGCCGGGACGCAGGTCGCCGTGGCGGCGCGCCTGCGCCGCGCTCAGGGCGACGTTGCCCGTCTCGACGTCGATCAGGCCGCCCTCCGGCATGGCGTCGCGCGCATTGTTGGCCAGGTTCAGCAAGGCGCTTTCCAGCTGGTTCGGATCGCACAGCGTGGTCCACACGGCCGGTTGCAGGCGCGTGCGCAGCGCGATCGACGGGCCGGCGGCGCGCTCGATCAGGTCCGTCATCGACATCACCAGCGCATTCACGCTGGTCGGCCGCGGGTCGAGCGCCTGGCGCCGCGAGAAGGCCAGCAGGCGGTGCGTCAGCGCCGCCGCGCGCTGGGTCACGCCCAGCGCGGCATCGATGCGCGCCGGCAGGTCGCCGCTCTGGCCCATGCGCAGGCGCAGCTTCATGAGCTCCAGGTGGCCCGTGACGCCGGCCAGCATATTGTTGAAGTCGTGCGCCAGGCCGCCCGTCAGCTGGCCCACCGCCTCCATCTTCTGCGACTGGCGCAGCGCTTCCTCGGTCTGGCGCAGCGCGTCGGCCTGCTGCTTCTCGCTGCCGACGTCGCGCGCCACGCCGTACAGCAGTTCGCCTTCCGGCGAAATGGTCCAGGACAGCCAGCGGTACGAGCCGTCGCGGTGCAGCATGCGCATCTCGTAGCCGACCAGCGGCGCGCCGGCGGCCAGCATCTGCAGCTTTTCCATCACGTCGGCGCAATCGTCCGGATAGACCATCTGCATGAATGGACGCACGGTCGCCTCGGCCGCGCTCCAGCCCAGGACGTCCGTGAACGCCGGGTTCACGGTCAGGAAACGCCCCGTGGTCAGCGACGCCGCCGCCATCACGTCGCGCGAGATGCGCCACAGGCGGTCGCGGTCGATCGCGTGCGTCGTCACCTGGTGCGACAGGATCTGGCCCAGGCGCTGCTGGCGCTGGTCGCGGCGGCGCAATGCCGCCTGGGCGCGCACCTTGGCGGTGGTGTCCGTCATCGTGCACAGCACGCCCGCCACGGCGCCGGCTCCGTCGTGCACGGGGGCGCAGGAAAAGCTGTACCAGGTCGGTTCGGGGTAACCATGGCGCTCGAGCAGCACCGGCACGTCGTCGGCATGGCAGGCCTCGCCGGCGCGGGCGCGCAGCACCAGCGGGCCGAGCGCATTCCAGGCCGCCGGCCAGGCGTCCGGCAGCGGCGTGCCGAGCGCGCGTTCGCCCAGCAGCGGCAGGCAGGCGTCGTTCGGAAAGGCGGTCAGCTGGGCGCCCCAGCACAGGATCGCGGGAAAGCCGCAGCCGAGGGCGATGCCCAGCGCGCCGCGCAGGCAATGCGGCCAGGCCGTCAGCGGCCCGAGCGTCGTGGCGGACCAGTCGCGGGCGCCGATCTGCGCCGCCATGCGGCCGCCGCATGGAAGGAAAGTAGGGCCGAAACCCGGCATCGTCGTCGTCATGTCCGCTCGCCATCCCTTGGCTGTCGTCCCTGCCGTGGGCGTGTCATCCGTGGATGGCGGGCACCATTGCAAAGTCGGGCATTGTAATGAGAATCGTCGTGCGGACGGCGCGCAATACGCGTCCCGGGACGCGCCGGCGCGCTCCCGCAATGCGCGTCCGTTTCGATGCCCGGACGGGCGGTCTGGCCTGCCGTCCGGTGCTTGCGACCGGATCAGTATGCCAAAAACGGGATGTGCGCGAAGGGTGGATTTACAACGCAATCATTGCGCTCGCCTTGACAAGCGGCCTGTGCGGTAGTGTGGGCACCACGTGCCCACCATGCAGGTCTCAGTGCAGCAGCCGGTGCGCCGCCTCGGTCTGGCGCAGCGCGGCGGTGCCGGCCTGCTCCAGCGCCCGCGCCAGGCCGGCGCGCTCGATCGTGACGGATGCCGCCAGCGTTTCCAGGCGGGCGCCCGCCGCGTCCAGCCCCAGCGTGCGGCAGCCCTCGGCCAGGCGCGCCAGGCGCGCCAGGCGCAGGCGCGCGCCATCGACGTCGCCGGCGGCGAGCGCCTGTTCCAGCGCGGGGCCGGCATCGTGCAGCTGGCGCTGCAGGCCGCCGAGATAGATCACGAGGCGCGCGACATCGATGCCCAGCCGCCGCGTGACGGCATCGGGCGGCTGCGCGCCGGCGTCCGCGACGGCCGGCTGCGGCAACAGGCGGGCCAGGTGCTGGGCGACCTTGCCGCCATCGAAGGGTTTGACGATATAGCCGGCGGCGCCCAGGCCCAGGGCCTGCTCCATCGTCGCGGCATCGTTGGCGGCCGAGACGAGCACGAAGGGCAAGGCGGTGAAGCGCGCATCGGCCTTGACCCGGGCCAGCAATTCCATGCCGGACAGGCGCGGCATGCGCAGGTCGCAGAACAGGATGCTGGGCGCCAGGCCGCCTTCGAGCCGGTCCCAGGCATCCTGGCCGTCCTCGGCTTCCTGCACGTAGATGGGGGGGCTGCCTGCGGCCATGCCGGCGCCGTCGATCATGTGCATCAGCATCATGCGCGCCACCACGTCGTCGTCGACTATCAGCACTTTCATTGCCGCTCCAGCAACCTTGTTAAATAGAAATTATACAGATTTTACGCTGGCGCTCACGTACGTGTCACGCACGTATTCACGCGGTGGCCGCATCGAAGCGCGCGAGCAACGCCAGCAGTTGCGGCAGGCGCTGGCGCACCGCATCCAGGCGGCCGGCGTCGGCTTCGGCCTCCAGTTCGCCGCACAGCGTGACCAGCTGCGTGTCGTCCAGGTAGCCGGCGCTGCCGCGCAGGCCGTGCAGCAGGCGCCCCGCCGCTTCGTCGTCGGACGCGTCCAGGGCCGCCGCCAGTTCGGCACGGCGGCGCGGCAGGTCGGCCGCGAACGTGCTGCGCAGCCTTTCCTTGAGATCGTCCGCGCGCTGCTGCGCATTCGGCACCGTGAGCACGCCGAACATGGCGTCGAGGTCGGCGGTGCTGGGTGCGGCAGGCGCCGGGCGCGCCGCCGGCGGCATCGGGGGCAGCACGATCCCGCGCTGCAGCTGGCGTTCGATGGCGCGGGTCAGGTGGTAGTGCAGCTGGGTGTCGTCGATCGGCTTGGTGAGGAAGGCATCCATGCCGCAGGCCAGGTAGCGGTTGCGGTCTTCCTCGCTGACGTTGGCGGTCAATGCGACGATCATCAGGTGCTGGTCCAGCACGGGCGCCTCGAGCGGGCCGCCGGCGCGGATCAGCAGCGTGGCGCTGGCGCCGTCCATCTCGGGCATGCGCCCGTCCATCAGGATCAGGTCGTAGCGCGTGCGTGCGCATGCGGCGACGGCCAGCACGCCGTTCTCGACCACGTCGACCTGGTGGCCCAGCTCTTCCAGCATCATGCGCACGATGATCTGGTTGGTCGGATAGTCTTCCGCGCACAGCACGCGCAGGCGGTGCGTGTGCGGCTCGCGCGGCGCGTCCTGGACCACGGGCGGCTGCACGCCGTCGGCCAGCGGCAGCACGAAGCTGAAGGTGGAACCGACGTTCGGCGTGCTGGCGGCGCCGATGGTGCCGCCCATCAGCTCGACCAGCTGGCGGCAGATCGCCAGGCCCAGGCCCGTGCCGCCGTAGCGCCGCGTGGTGGTGGCGTCGGCCTGCTCGAATTGCTGGAACAGGCGCGGCAAGGCGTCCGCCTGGATGCCGATGCCGGTGTCCTCGACCGAGAAGCGGATCATGTTGCGGCCGTCCTCGTCGAGCTGGTCGGCGCGGCGGCGCTCGACGCGCACGGTGACGGTGCCGCTGTCGGTGAACTTGAAGGCGTTGCCGACCAGGTTGACGAGGATCTGGCGCAGGCGCGTGGGGTCGCCCACCACGAAGCGCGGCAGGTCGTCGTCCAGGTGCACGGCGAAGCCCACGCTGTGCGCGCCGGCCTGTTCCTCGAACAACGTGACCACGTGCTCGATGGCGTCGTCGAGCGCGAAGTCGATGTTCTCGATGGTCAGCTTGCCGGCCTCGATCTTGGAAAAGTCGAGCAGGTCGTTGATGATCGCCAGCAGCGACTGGGCGTTGGCCTGGCCGCGCAGGATCTGCTCGCGCGTCGAGTCCTTGAGCATGCCGTCGCGCAGCGCGAAGCCCAGCATGCCGATCACGCCGGCCAGCGGGGTGCGCATCTCGTGGCTCATATTGGCCAGGAACTCGGACTTCTGGCGCGTCGCGTCCTCGGCGCGCTGCTTGGCCTGGTACAGGCGTTCCTCGTTTTCCTGCAGCGCGGCGTTGGCCAGCGCCAGCTCGTCGGTGCGGCGCCGGACCTGGCGCTGCTGCTCGCGCAATTCCTCGGTCTGGCGCTCCAGCAGGCGGTTCTGCTGTTCGATCTTCTCGGTGCGCGCGCCGACCTGGTGCTCGAGCAGGTCCTTCTGGCGCCGCAGCCCGTCCACGCGCACGCGGAACAGGCCGTAGCTGATGCCCAGCACCAGCAGGCCGCACAGCGTGCGGAACCACCAGGTCTTCCAGTACGGCGGCAGCACCGTGATCTCGAGGCTGGCCGCGGAATCGCTCCACACGCCGTCCTTGTTGGCGGCGCGTACCTGGAAGGTGTACTTGCCCGGGTCCAGGTTCGTGTAGGTGGCGAAGCGTTTTCCCGCATCGACGCCGATCCAGTCCTGGTCGAAGCCGGCCAGGCGGTAGGCGAAGCGGTTGCGGCCCGGGGCGGCGAAATGCAGCGCCGAGAATTCCAGCGAAAACACGGAATCGGCGGGCGTCAGCGTGATGCCGGACAGGCGCTCGATGGGGCCCGGCAGCAGGCCCGGATGGGCATCCTGCCACGGCCGTCCGAAGATCTGCAGGCCCGTGATGACGGCGCGCGGCGCGATCAGGTTGTCGTGCAGCGCGCGCGGATCGAAGGCCGTCATGCCGTTGTTGCCGCCGAAGTACAGCGTGCCGTCCGGGGCGCGCAGCGCGGAGGCGTCGAAATAGGCGCCCTGGATGGTGCCGTCGGCCGAGTTGTAGTTGCGCCAGCCGCCGCTGGCCGGGTCGAGCCGGTGCAGGCCGCTGGAACTGCTGACCCAGATGTAGCCGTCCGGGTCTTCCAGCATCGCCGCGACGGCATCGTCGGCCAGGCCGTCGCGCGTGGTGTAGCGCTGGAAGCGCGGCGTACCGTCGGCACCGACCACCATCTTGTTCAGGCCCACCGCGGTGCCGACCCACAGCGCGCCGTTGCGGTCTTCCAGCAGGTAGTGGACTTCGTCGTGGCTCAGGCTCGCGGGGTCGGACGGATCGTGGCGGAAGTGGCGGAACTTGCCGGTCGCGCGGTCGAGCAGGTCGAGGCCGTCGAACGTGCCGACCCAGAAGCGGCCGTGGCGGTCTTCCAGCATCGGCCGCACGATATTGTCCGCGAGGCTGGACAGCGATCCCGGATCGTGCTGCCAGCTGGCCAGCTTGCCGGTGGCGGGGTCGAGCCGGTGCAGTCCGCCGCGGGTGGCGATCCACAGCATGCCGTCGCGCGTGACGAGCAGGTTGCGCACGTAGTTGGCGTCGCCGTCGCCGGTCGGCGCGAGCAGGCGCCGCTCGAGCTTGCCGCTGGCCGGGTCGAGGCGCATCACGCCGTTGCGGGTGCCGACCCACACCGCGCCGTCGCGGCCCAGCGCCACGGCGGTCGCCATGGCGTCGCCCGAGATGCCGTCGTCCAGCGGCGCCAGGCGGTACGGGGTGTCGGCGCCGCTGACGGGATCGAAGTGGTGCAGGCCGCCGTTGGTGGCCAGCCACAAGCGCCCGGCACCGTCGCCGACGATGCCGCGCACCTTGTTGTCCTCGAGCGCGATCGCCGAATCGGCCCCGCGCACGATGCGCGCGAAGCCGCCGCTGCCCATGTCGGAGCGCGACACGCCGCCGTACCAGGTGCCGACCCAGAACGTGCCGACGCGGTCGCCGTACAACGCGGAGACCTGGTTGTCGCCCAGGCTGTAGCCATCCGTGATGCGGTGCGGGTGGTTCTCGAAACGGTTGCGGGCCGGTATCCAGCGGTACAGGCCGCGGTCGTGCGTGCCGACCCAGACCTGGCGCTCGGCATCCTGGTACAGCACGCTGATCTCGCCCGACGGCATGCCTTCGCCGGCGCCGAAGCGGCGCAACTCCCCCTGCTGTCCGATCGGCAGGCGCTCCAGCCCGCCCATGCTGCCGACCCACAGCTGTTCGCCGGCGTCGACCAGCAGCGCCTGGATCACGTCGAACTTGCCGCCCGTCGGCGACGGATGATGGCGGAAATGCATCAGGTCCGGGTCGAGGCTGTCCAGGCCGGCCGCGGTGCCCACCCACAGGCGCCGATCGCGCCCCAGCGCCAGCGCGTTCACCTTGTCGGACGACAGGCTGTCGGCCACGCCCGGCACGTGGTGCCAGATCGCGAAGCGGCCCGTTTCGATGTCGAAATGCTGCAGCCCGTCGGCGGTGGCCAGCCACAGCCCGTCCCTGCCGTCGTCGAGGATGGCGCGGATGTGGCGGTTGCCGTTGCCGCGCTTGGCCGGCTCGTCCGGAAGAAAATGGGTGAAGGTGCCGCTGCTGGGCTCGTAACGGTCGAGGCCGCCGTCGGTGCCGATCCACAAGCGGCCCTTGCGATCGACGTAGAGCACGCGCACCCAGTTATTGGCCAGCGTGCGCGGATCGCCGACCACGTTACGGTAATTGGTGAAGCGGTAGCCGTCGTAGCGCGACAGGCCGGACTGCGTGCCGAACCACATGAAGCCGTCCGGATCCTGGACAATGGCCAGCACCGATTCCTGCGCCAGGCCGTCGTCGACGGACAGGTGCTCGAAGCGCAGCGTCGGGTTCGGCGCCGCCGTGGCCGGGCGTCCCGGCACGGCCAGCAGGCAGGCGAGCGCGAGCACCTGCAACAGCTGCAGTGCCGGCAATAGCAGCCTCATCCATGCGCCCGTCCCGGGGCCGGGGCGTGTGCCCCGTGTACGTTCAATGTCCACGCGGCAAGATTAACAAATCCCGCCGCCCTTGGGTCGAATAATTACCGTTTACTCAACAGCATCGGCGATTTTCAGTCGCCTTTTGCCACACCTTCGCGGCGCGGATCGGCGCCGCCGAACCACAGCGGCACGCCGCCGACCTGGATGCGCTCGATGCCGTGCAGGCCGGAGGTCTGGTCGCCGATACGGATCGTGTGGCCGCGCGCCTTCAGCGCCTCGATCTCGGCGGCCGGGAACCTGCCCGCTTCCAGCTCGGTCGGGCCGTTGCGGCTGCCGAAGTTCGGCAGCGCGATCGCCTGCTGCATGTCCAGGTCCCAGTCCAGCGTGCCGACCAGCACCTTGGCCACGTAATTGATGATCAGCGGGCCGCCCGGCGAGCCGATCGCCTCGACGAACTTGCCCGTCTTCTTGTCGAACACGATGGTCGGGCTCATGGCGCTGCGCGGACGCTTGCCCGGCTCGACGCGGTTGGCGATCGGGCCGTTGGCATCCTTCGAGTCGAACGAGAAGTCGGTCAGCTGGTTGTTGAGGATGAAGCCGTCGACCATCTGGCGCGAGCCGAACGCATCCTCGACGCTGGTCGTCATCGACAGGCCGGCCCCGTACTGGTCCACGGCCACCACGTGCGACGTCGAATGGGCCTCGATCGAATTGTCCAGGCCCCAGTTCCAGGCCATGTCCACGCCCGGCGGATTGCCCGGCGGCGCCTTGCCCATCGAGCGGTCGTCTTTCACCAGGCTGGCGCGCTGGGCCAGATAGCTTTTATCGAGCAGCGCCGGCAGGCCGCGGCCCGGCAGCGGCACGAAGTCGGTGTCGGCGGCGTAGCGGTCGCGGTCGGCGTAGGCCAGGCGCCCCACTTCGGAAAACACGTGGACGGCGTCGGCCGACGGCACGCCGTTGGTCGGCGCCAGCGCCTTCATGTTACGCGTCTCGAACATGCCCAGCATCTGCGCCACGGCGATGCCGCCCGACGACGGCGGCGGCATGCCGCAGATGACATAGGTCCTGTAGTCGCTGCAGACGGGATCGCGCTCCTTCGGCCGGTAGGCGGCGATGTCGGCGGCGGTGAGCAGGCCCGGATTGGTCGGGTGGCTCTTGACCTTGGCCTCGATGTCGCGCGCGATGCGGCCCGTGTAGAAGACCTCGGCGCCGCCGTCGGCGATATCGTGCAGCGTCCTGGCCAGTTCGGGGTTCTTCAGCAGGTGGCCGACGGGCCAGGGCTTGCCGTCCGGCCCGTAGAAATAAGCGCGCGCGGTCGGATCCTTGCGGATGTGGGCGTCGCCGGCCAGCAGGCCGTACAGGCGCGGGCTGACCTTGAAGCCCTGCTCGGACAGGCGGATCGCCGGCGCGAACAGCGCCTTCCACGGCAGCTTGCCGTGTTCCTTGTGCGCCAGCGCCAGCATGCGCAGCACGCCCGGCGCGCCCGTCGAGCGGCCGCCGACGATGCCCTCGGTACGCGACAGCGGTGTGCCGTCCGGGTGCTGGAACAGGTGCTCGGTCGCCTTCGACGGCGCCGTCTCGCGGCCGTCGTAGGCATGGGTCTTCTTGCCGTCGTAGTAGACGAGGAAGGCGCCGCCGCCGATGCCGGACGATTGCGGCTCGACCAGCGTCAGCACCAGCTGGGTGGCGATGCCGGCATCGATCGCCGTGCCGCCCTGCTTGAGCATCTCGTACCCGGCTTCCACCGCGAGCGGATTGGCGGCGGCCACCATGTACTTGCGCGCCGGCCAGCCGGCCTTCTCGCTCCAGCCGCTCGCGCTTTCCGGCTGCTGCTGCAGGGCCGCGGGACGGCTTGCGTCCTGGGCCGATGCCGTGCCGCCGGCGAACAGCGTGGCGGCCAGCAGTGCAGACAAGGTCAGGGAAAAGGATGCGGGGGTGGACAGCGTGGACTTCATGAATTCTCCGATAAATACGGCGCACGGGCTGAGCCGTGCGCCTGGTACCAACGGAGCATCCTACAGCAAATGAGCAAATCGCTCACATCGCTTCATTGTTGCGGCATGGTGGTGCAATGTGCCCGGAATGCGTGCACCGTCGCCCCTGCGCAGGCAGGGGCCTGATTTCTCGGCGCTGCTGCAACGCATGCAACATTGGGTCCCTGCCTGCGCAGGGACGACGTTGCTTGGCGGTCGCGACCGCTCACTTCGGCTGCATCCTGATCGCCCCATCCAGCCGGATCGTTTCGCCATTGAGCATGACGTTCTCGATGATGGCCTTGGCCAGGTGCGCGTACTCCATCGGCATGCCCAGGCGCGGCGGGAACGGGACCATCTTGCCGAGCGAGTCGCGCACTTCCTGCGGCATGTTCATCAGCATCGGCGTCTCGAAGATGCCGGGGGCGATCGTCATCACGCGGATGCCGCTCCTGGACAGGTCGCGCGCCATCGGCAGCGTCATGCCGGCCACGCCCGCCTTCGAGGCGGCATAGGCGGCCTGGCCGATCTGGCCGTCGAAGGCCGCGACCGAGGCCGTGTTGACGATGACGCCGCGCTCGCCGTGTTCGAGCGGCTCCTCCTTGCCCATCGCATCGGCCGCCAGGCGGCACATATTGAAGGTGCCGATCAGGTTGATGTCGATCGCGCGGCGGAACTGGTCGAGCGGATGCGGGCCGTCCTTGCCGACGGTCTTGACGGCCGGCGCGATGCCGGCGCAGTTCACCAGGCCGCGCAGGCTGCCCATCTCCAGGGCCGCGGCGACCACGGCCTGGCCGTCGGCTTCCGACGTCACGTCGCATTTGACGAAGCGGACGGCGGCGCCGAGTTCTTCCGCCAGCGCGCGGCCGGCCTGCTCCTGCACGTCGGCCAGCACCGCCTTGCCGCCGGCGGCCACGATGGTGCGCGCCGTGGCGGCGCCCAGGCCGGACGCGCCGCCCGTCACGATGAATACATTGTCCTGGAATTGCATGGGTCTCCTCCGTTGTTGTGCTCGTTGACGTTTACGTTAACGTCAACAAAGGAATTGTACCCAATTTCGCTCCGCGCGCTCAAAAACATTGGACGGTCGCCCCGCTGCGCGTGCACAGCCGCCCGCTGCTGTTGACGCCGGCCGCGCCGGCGCCCGTCGTGAAACTGTTGCCGCCGGCATCCGTGCAGAAGCTGCCCTGGCAGCCGCGCACCGCCGTGGAACTGGGCACGACCGGTTGCGGCGCGGCGGCCGGCGGCGGCACGGGGACGCCGGCCGATGGCACGGCCTGCGGCGCGCGCAGCGGACGGGGTGCCATCGGGCCGCTCGCCTGCGCGCCGGGACGCCGGGGCGCGGGCGCCTGAGTCTTCTGTTGCGCCTTCTGTTGCGGCTGCGTGGCTTGGGGGTCCTGGCGCATCAGCGTATCGGCCTCGTCGTGCACTTCGGCCGGGTCCTTGCGTCCGGGGACGGCCGGCGCCGCTCGCGTGGCCTGGGTGCCCGGGGCATCGCGCTGCGTCAACACGGGACCGTAGGACGGGGCCGGCGCCGGCTTCGTGTGCGTCTCGTCCGCGACGGCGGCGTCGCGCTGGGCCTGTTCCACCTGTTCCGCCTGACGCGAACTGGCGGTCTGCGTCTGCGCGGCCGCGAACAGCGGCAGCGCCAGGACCAGCGCGCAGGCGATTCGGTTCGTTTGCATGCTTCACCTCATATCGATGACTCCGTATCGGACCGATTATCGGCCGCGCGACAGGCACCCGGCGCGCGGCTGCGCGTCAAGATGTTGTCAGCTTGTGTTCTTAGGCTATGCTGGACGACAAAGGATCCGGCATAGACCAGGGCCACGGACAACATCACGGAGACAAACATGCAGACGATGCAGGAACTGTATCGAGCCCGGCGCACCAGCGCCGCCGGTGCCCTCGACCACGTGCGCGACGGCGACATGATCGTCGTCCCCACCGGCGTCGGCGAACCGCCCACGCTGCTGGCCGCGCTGTCCGACCAATGCAAACGGTTTACCGACGTGCAGGTCGCCCAGATCCTGGCGATGCGCAAGTACGGCTACTTCGACCAGGCCTGCCGCCCCCATGTGCGGCACGCGGCGCTGTTCTTCGGCGGCGCCTCGCGCGCCGGCGGCCAGGGCGGCTGGTGCGACTTCATCCCCAATTATTTTTCCGAGATTCCCACGCTGATCGAGCGCGGCCTGATGCCGGCCGACGTCGTGTTCGCGATGGCGTCCCCGATGAGCGCGTCCGGCCACTTCGCGCTGAGCCTGGGCACGGATTACACGATGGCGGCCGTCGCCAAGGCGCGCGCCGTGGTGCTGGAAGTGAATCCGAACGTGCCGTTCACGCACGGCCAGTGCCACGTGCACGTGTCGCAGGTGACGGCGCTGGTCGAGAGCGAGGAGCCGATCCTGGAAGTGGGCCTGCCCGCGATCGGCCCCGTGCAGGAAGCGATCGGGCGCCTCGTCGCCGAACGGATCGAGGACGGCTCGACGCTGCAGATCGGCTACGGCGGCATTCCCGATGCCGTCGTCATGCAATTGACGGGCAAGCGCGACCTCGGCATCCATACCGAGATGATCGGCGACGGCATCCTGAAGCTGGTGGAATCGGGGGCGGTGAACAACAGCAGGAAGACGCTGTTGCCGGGGAAGATGGTCGCGACGTTTGCGCTGGGCTCGCGCCGGCTGTACGAATTCATGCACCAGAACCCGATGCTGGAGATGCATCCGTCGAACTTCACGAACGATCCGTACATCGCGGGCCAGAACGACAAGCTGGTGACGATCAACGCCAGTCTGCAGGTCGACCTGCTGGGCCAGTGCGGCAGCGAGAGCATCGGCCACCTGCCCTATTCCGGCACGGGCGGCCAGGTCGATTTCGTGCGGGCGGCGAACCGCTCGCGCGGCGGCCAGTCCTTCATCGTGCTGCCCTCGACGGCCAAGGACGGCAGCATCTCGCGCATCGTGCCGACGCTGGCGCCGGGAACCCACGCCACCACCAGCAAGAACGACGTCAACTACGTCGTCACCGAATGGGGCGTGGCCCAGTTGCGCGGCAAGTCGGCGAAACAGCGCGCGCAGGCGCTGATCGCCATCGCCCATCCGGATTTCCGCTCCTGGCTGCGCGAGGAAGCGGACCGGATGTGCGTGTTCTCGGCTTGACTTGCCGGCTTAACTCGCCTGTTCAGTGTGCGCCGGCTTGCCGGCGGTACCGTAGATCAGCAGTTGACGTTGCAGTGCAGCAAGATCGGCATCGGGCCGTGCGGCCGGGCTTGCGCTCTGCTGCATCTGGACGCGATCCGGTTCGAGGATGCGGGCGTCGGCGCCCGCCTGTGCTTCATTGTGGGACATGGTCATGCTCCGTTTGGTTGGTAAGCTGGCGCGGCCGGGACGAGCAACCGCTGATGGCAGCACTCTACCGCAGTTGGCGCGATTGCGCTGCAGCGCACCACACATTCACGGTGAATATCAATAGGGTTGCCGTCAGGCTTGCAACCGAGCTTACAACCGGGCTTGCAACCGGCATTTCCAGCCAGGATTTTCCTGGCTGAACCTTGCGGCACGAATGACGCCGCCATGCCATCATGGGCTCGACAGCGGCGCGACACACACTGCCCCGCGCCGCTCCACCCAAAGGAGAACCCATGCAGCAGACAGCACAGATCGGCAAGGACGAACACGTGCGCGGCCCCGAGGATGCCGCGCTGACACTCATCGAATACGGCGACTTCCAGTGTCCGTATTGCGCGCGGGCGCACCAGGCGCTGCAGGAACTGGATGGCGAAGTCGGCGGCATCCGCCTCGTCTTCCGCCACCTGCCCCTGGCCGACCTGCACCCGCTGGCGGAACTGGCGGCCGAGACGGCGGAAGCCGCCGCCAGCCAGGGCCGCTTCTGGGAGATGCACGATGCCTTGTTCGAGAACCAGTTCGAGCTCATGGACGACGACGACCTCGCCGACCTGGCCGAGGACCTGGAACTCGATGCCGCACGCGTGCGCAGCGAACTGGCCGAACGGCGCCATCGCCCGCGCGTGCAGGCCGACCTGGTGCGCGCGAACGACCACGGCGCCAGCCGCACGCCCACCTTCTTCATCAACGGCGTGCCCTACCACGGCGATTCGGACCGCGATTCGCTGCGCGAGGCGTTGACGGCGGCGCTGCAGAAGCAGTAAACGCCGGTCCCTACATGCGCGCGACGGCGCGGGTGTCGTCTGTCACCGCGCCTGTCACCGCGCGGATGGGGAGGACGGCATGGATGCGCCGTCGCGTTGCGCCGTGATCTCGGGGACGGGACCGTACAAGGCTTCCGGCGCGGACACGGCCAGCCAGCCGCCGGCGGGCAGCAGCGGCACCAGCAGCAGCGCCACGATATTGATGATCTTGATCAGCGGGTTCACGGCCGGGCCGGCCGTGTCCTTGTACGGATCGCCGACCGTGTCGCCCGTGACGGCCGCCTTGTGCGCGTCCGAGCCCTTGCCGCCGAACTTGCCGTCCTCGATGTACTTCTTGGCGTTGTCCCAGGCGCCGCCGCCCGTCGTCATCGAGATGGCGACGAACAGTCCCGTGACGATCGTGCCCATCAGCATGCCGCCCAGCGCCGTCGGTCCCAGCAGCAGGCCCACGGCGATCGGCATCAGTACCGGCAACAGCGACGGCAGCACCATCTCGCGGATGGCCGACGCCGTCAGCAGGTCCACCGCGCGGTCGTATTCGGGCCGGCCGGTGCCGGCCATGATGCCGACGATGTCGCGGAACTGGCGCCGCACCTCGACCACGACGGCACCCGCCGCCCTGCCCACCGCCTCCATCGCCAGCGCGCCGAACAGGTAGGGCACGAGGCCGCCGATGAACAGGCCGACGATCACCATCGGATCGGACAGCTCGAAGCGGATGCGCGTGCCGGCCGCCTCCAGCGCGTGCGCGTAGTCGGCGAACAGCACCAGCGCCGCCAGGCCGGCCGAGCCGATCGCATAGCCCTTGGTGACGGCCTTGGTGGTGTTGCCGACCGCGTCCAGCGGATCGGTGACGGCGCGTACGCCGTCCGGCATGCCGCTCATCTCGGCGATGCCGCCGGCGTTGTCCGTGATGGGGCCGTAGGCGTCGAGCGCGACGATGATGCCGGCCATCGACAGCATGGCCGTCGCCGCGATCGCCAGGCCGTACAGGCCGCCCAGCGCAAACGCCAGCAGGATCGCCGCGCACACCACCAGCACCGGATACGCCGTCGACTTCATCGACACGCCCAGCCCGGCGATGATGTTGGTGCCGTGCCCCGTCGTCGACGCTTCGGCGATGCGGCGCACGGGCTTGAACTCGGTGCCCGTGTAGTACTCGGTGATGACCACCATCAGCGCCGTGAGCACGATGCCGACGGCGGCACAGCCCAGCATGCGCCAGCGCATGCCGGGGTCGCCCCAGGCCAGCCACGTGACGGCGGCGAAGCCGAGCAGCGACAGGCCGGCCGACCACCACAGTCCCGTGTACAGGGCCGCCATGATCTTGCGCCCGGTGCGCACCTTGACCAGCGAGCAGCCGACGATGGAAGCGATGATGGAGACGCCGCCCAGCAGCAGCGGATAGGCGGCGCTGGCCCCGCCGGCGGCGCTGCCGCTGTCCCCGCGCGGCAGGACGAGCGTACCCAGCAGCATGGTCGCGACCAGCGTCACGACATAGGTCTCGAACAGGTCGGCCGCCATGCCGGCGCAGTCGCCGACGTTGTCGCCCACGTTGTCGGCGATGACGGCGGGATTGCGCGGATCGTCTTCCGGAATGCCGGCCTCGACCTTGCCGACGAGGTCGGCCCCGACGTCGGCGCCCTTGGTGAAGATGCCGCCGCCCAGGCGCGCGAAGATCGAGATCAGCGAGGCGCCGAAGGCCAGGCCGACGAGCGGCCGCAGCCGGTCGTGCAGCGACAGCGCGGGATCGCCCGTGGCGACCAGATAGGCGTAGAACAGCGCCACGCCCAGCAGGCCCAGGCCGACCACGAGCATGCCCGTGATGGCGCCGCCGCGGAAAGCGACGTGCAGCGCCTCGGCCAGGCCGCGCGAGGCCGCCTGGGCGGTGCGCACGTTGGCGCGCACCGACACGTTCATGCCGATGAAGCCGCACAGGCCGGACAGCACGGCGCCGACGAGGAAGCCGGCCGCCATGGTGCTGCCGAGGAGGAACCAGATGGCGGCCAGCAGCACGACGCCGACGATGCCGATGGTGCGGTACTGGCGCGCCAGGTAGGCCGACGCCCCCTGCTGGATGGCCAGCGAGATGTCCTGCATGCGGCCGCTGCCGGCATCCTGTCGCAGGATCCAGCTGCGCGACCACAGGCCGTAGCCGACCGCGATGATGCCGCACGCGACGGCGAAGATGAGCTGCGCGGATGCCATGTCGTCCCTCCTCGTCTCGGATCGATCACACTACAGTCTCGAACGGCCGCGCTGCGCGCGGCCTCCTTCCTGCATGCTGCTGAACCTTCAACACTGGACGGATGATTGGCTCATCCGGAACTTCTCTAGGTAGGGTGGGCACCACGTGCCCACCAGGCGCCGACACGGAGCAAACGTCCGGTGGGCACATGGTGCCCACCCTACGCAATGTGCTGCTTACTCCGACAGAGCGGCAAACGCCGCGTCGCGCACCTGCTCGACCGGGCCCACGCCCGAGATCTTGCGGTACTTCGGCGCGCCCGGCAGGCCGGACTCGGCCCATTTGCCGTAGTAGTCCAGCAGCACTTCGGTCTGGTTGTGGTACACGGCCAGGCGCTTCTTGACGGTTTCTTCCTTGTCGTCGTCGCGCTGCACCAGCGCCTCGCCGGTGACGTCGTCGACGCCTTCGGTCTTGGGCGGGTTGAACTTGACGTGGTAGACGCGGCCCGACTGCTGGTGGGTGCGGCGGCCCGTCATGCGCTCGACGATCATCTCGTCCGGCACGTCGATTTCCAGCACGTAGTCGATGGCGACGCCGCTGTCCTTCATCGCGTCGGCCTGCGCGACGGTGCGCGGGAAACCGTCGAACAGGTAGCCGTTGGCGCAGTCGGCATCTTTCAGGCGCTCCTTTACCAGGCCGATGATGATGTCATCCGACACCAGTTGGCCCGCGTCCATCACTTGTTTCGCCGCCAGGCCGAGTTCGGTGCCGGCCTTGATCGCTGCGCGCAGCATGTCGCCGGTGGAGATCTGGGGGATGTTGTATTTTTCTTTGATGAAGTTGGCCTGAGTGCCTTTGCCGGCGCCGGGGGCTCCTAACAGAATGAGACGCATGAAGGATTTTCCTAATAGTTTTGAAGACGGCCACCGCCTTCGAATACCTTGTGCAGGTGGCCGAGATTGATGCAAATATGATTAAGTCGATACGAAACTTACCACAAAAGCTGCGCCAGACGCCACCTCGCGGAGGCGTTCTATCACCCTATTGACTTTGCGCAGACGGCGTATGAGACCGTTTCCGTAAGGATCAAGACGCGTAGTAAAGTTGTACTCTAGCCAGGTCTTCCGGGGTGTCCACGCCCGCGTGCGGCGCCTGGTCGGTCACGTGCACGGCGATCGGGACGCCGTGCCAGAGCACGCGCAGCTGTTCCAGCGCTTCGATCGACTCCAGCGGCGACGCTTCCAGCTGCGGATAACGCTGCAGGAAGTCGTTGCGGTAGGCATACAAGCCGATATGGCGCAGCGGGACATAACCTTCTGGCAACTTCGAACGGTCTTGCGCGAAACCGTCGCGATGCCAGGGAATAGTGGCACGCGAAAAATACAATGCCCGCCCAAACTTGTCGAGGGACAATTTGACCACATTGGGGTTGAACGCGTCCTCGGCGCTGTGCAGCGGATGGGCGCAGGTGGCCATCGGCACGTCGGCACCGATGCGTGCCGCGCAGGCCGCCAGCAGGCCCGGATCGATGAGCGGCTCGTCGCCCTGCAGGTTGACGACGACGGCATCGTCGGCCAGGCCGAGGGCCTGCGCCACTTCGGCGATGCGGTCGGTGCCGGACGGGTGGTCGGCGCGCGTCAGGCAGGCTTCCACGTCGTGCGCGGCGCAGGCGGCGAGGATGTCGGCATGGTCGGTGGCCACGATGACGCGCGCGGCGCCGGCTTCGCGCGCGCGCTCGGCGACGCGCACGACCATCGGCTTGCCGCCCAGGTCGGCCAGCGGCTTGTTCGGCAAGCGGGTCGACGCCAGGCGCGCGGGGATGATGACGACGAAGCCCATGCCGGTCACAGCGCCGGCTCGACCTTGCGGGCCTGGTCGGCCCACATGATCGGGATGCCGTCGCGGATCGGATAGGCCAGGCGGTCCGGGCGGCAGGTCAGTTCCTGCGCCTTCTTGTCATATTCGAGCGGTCCCTTGCACAGCGGGCAGACCAGGATATCAAGCAGTCGGGCGTCCACGACATTTCTCCACGATAGTTGCAGCCAGCGCGGCATCGATCTGCGCGCTGACCGGGACGACCCACACGCGTGGATCGCCGTTGATGTTTTCAAGTTGCCGACATTTTACTGCATCCTTCTCCGTGACCAGGATGACATCGGCCTCGACGTCACGGAACGGATCGTCGCGGAAGTCGTGGTGGTCCGGCAGCGGCATCTCCGCCACGTCCAGGCCGGCGCCGCGCAGCATGGCGAAGAAACGGCCCGGGTTGCCGATGCCGGCCGCGGCCAGGATGCGCTGTCCCGCAAAGGCGGCCAGCGGCCGGCGCTCGCCGGCGTCCATCAGGCGCTCGGCGACGCCGCCTTCCAGG
The DNA here is from genome assembly GCA_963529995.1 of uncultured Massilia sp. Lineage (GTDB taxonomy): Bacteria > Pseudomonadota > Gammaproteobacteria > Burkholderiales > Burkholderiaceae_D > Telluria. The sequence goes on from CAUSCY010000002.1 coordinate 142,555, forward strand.
CGCATCTGCCAGGGCGCGCCGCCGACGGCCTGCGCCAGCGCGGGCGTCAGTTCCGGCGCGTTCACCACGGTGACGTCGCGGCGCCGCGACGGCGGTTCGCGCAGCGGTCCGGCCGGCAGCGTGAAGCCGTTGCCCACGCCGCGCCCGTCGAACAGGATGATCTCGACGTCGCGCTGCAGGGCGTAGTGCTGCAGGCCGTCGTCGGCGATGAGCACGTCCACGCTCGGGTGCAGCGCTAGCAGGTGGCGCCCGGCCTGGACGCGGCGCCGGCCGACCACGACGGGACAGCCGGCACGGGCGGCGATCAACAGGGGTTCGTCGCCGACGTCGCGCGCGCTCGAGCTGCTCAGCACTTCGCGCGGCGCCTCGTCCGCCCCGCCGTGCCCGCGCGAGATCACGCCTGGACGCAAGCCGGCCTCGCGCAACTGCCGGGCCAGCCAGATCGTCAGCGGCGTCTTGCCGGTGCCGCCGATGAAGATATTGCCGACCACGATGACGGGCACGGGCAGGCGTTCCGATTTCAGCAGGCCGATGCGAAAGCAGCCGCGCCGCAGCGCCGCCAGCAGGCGGAACGGGACCGATACGGGCCACAACGCCAGCGCCAGGGGACCGCGCGCCAGCCAGGCGCGGGTCAGGGTCGATTCGACGGAAGAACTCAAGGAAGCTTACTTTTGCCCGCCGCCGGTCTGGGCCGCGAAGGTCAGTTTGTCGTAGCCGGCCACGCGCGCCGCTTCCAGCACGTTGATGACCATCTGGTGCATGGCGAACTGGTCGGCGTTGACGATGATGACGGGATCGGCGACCGGCGTTGCCAGACGCTGGCCGTCCGGACCGGTGCCGGCCGCGCGCTTGAGGTCGTCGGCCAGGCCGGCCACGCCGTGGAAAGACACCGGCACGTTGTTGACCGTGTAGTTGCCCTTGGCGTCGACGGTGACGTTGATCTCGAACGGCTTGTCCAGCGCCTTCTCGGCATCGGCCGTGGGCAGCGTGATCTGCAGTTCCGTGAACTTGCTGTAGGTGGTGGACACCATCAGGAAGATCAGCACCACGAGCAGCACGTCGATGAACGGGATCAGGTTGATTTCCGGATCCTCGCGTTTCTGGCCGCGGCGGAAGTTCATCATTTGCGGGCCCCGTGCACGACGTCGACGAATTTCACGGCCTGCAGTTCCATGTCGATGATGAAGCTGTCGACCAGTGCGCGGAAGTGGCGGTAGGCCACCAGCGCCGGCATCGCGATCGCCAGGCCGAAGCCCGTGTTGTACAGCGCCACCGAGATGCCGTGCGCGAGCTGGGCCGGATTGGTGCCGCTGGCGTTCTGGGCGCCGAAGATCTCGATCATGCCGACCACGGTGCCGAACAGGCCCATCAGCGGAGCCAGCGAGGCGATCGTGCCGAGCGTGGTGAGGAAGCGTTCCAGCTGGTGGGCGACGCCCCTGCCCGCCTCCTCGATCGATTCCTTCATCACGTCGCGCGGCGCGTCGACGTTCTTCAGTGCCGACGCCAGCACGGCGCCGAGCGGGGAATTGGTTTGCAGCTTGTCGATGATGTCAGGAGTGACCTTGCCGCTGCGATAGACCTGGATGACTTCGTCGAGCAACTGGCGCGGCAGGATCTTTTCGCGGCGCAGGTAGATCAGGCGCTCGATGATCAGCGCCAGTGCGATGATCGAGGCAATCAACAACAGCCAGATGGGCCAGCCGGCAGCTTGGAGAATGGCGAGCAAATGGAACTCCTGGATAAGTAAAAAACAACATGACAAGGGAATTGCGCAATGTAACGTGTTGCCAAGATTGCGGCAAGTGGAGTTCTGCACACATTCTGTGGATAAAAATGTGCGCAATCAGGCATATGCATACGAAGTACCTTGATTCTTAAGGGAAATTTTCGACTGCACAAAATGATGGCAGACGTTCTGCCCTGCCGCCGCGCCGAAAAATGTTCGTCTCGACCAGCAGTTGCTCACAATTTCTGTGGATAAAATTGTGCCCAAGGCTGGCATGTCGATGCAAGCCATTGATTTTATTAGAGGAAATTTAAAAGATTAAAATTTAGGCAGTGCACAACCCGGACGAGGGGAACGATTGCCCGCTACTTTCTTCACATTTTTTGTGGACAAAATTGTGCGCAAACGCACACAGCAGCTCCAAGCGCTTTGATTTATAAGGGAAAACGTCTCCTGCACCAATTTTAGGCAGCTCGTATTGAGCCATCGCAAAAGGCCTGTTCTTGTGCTGAGCGAGGGCTTTGCACACAAACTGTGGAAAACAATGTGTGCAAGCCGGTCGCTGGCTGTCCAAGTCCTTGATTTCATTGAGCGCAACGGCGCACGCCCAAATTTTAGGCAAACGGGGCAGACTGGCCCCGCGCCTCCTTGAACCAGGATGCCGGCACGGTCGGCTGCGCTTACGGTATAGTCTTGCCCTCGATGAAACGGCCAAGCCAACGTCGCTCCTGTGCGTTTCTTCACAGATTTTGTGGAAAAGATTGTGAGCAAGGCCGCATGACAGCAGCGAAGCCCTTGATTGGCAAGGGAAAAACCTGCATGCGGCTTTTTTGGGCAGCAACTATACTGCCGAGCCCGACTGTGCACACAAATTGTGGAAAACGATGTGAGCAAGGCCCGCCGATCGACCCCAAGCTCTTGATTCATTTGGGAAAAAGCATGCGTGTCCATTTTTGGGCAGCGGCAGCTTGTCCACTTCCTCCACAGATTCTGTGGATAAGATTGTGGCCAAGTACCCTCCGTGCATCGGAAGCCTTTGATCCGTAAGGAAATTTTATTTCTGCATCGAAATCAGGCAGCAGCAATTCTCGTTAAGAATCAGTCATTTAGGTGCGAGATTTGGGATTTTAGGAGAGCTGTTTTTCACGCAGCTCGCATACACTTTTTTGTGGACAGATTGTCCAGCTCATCCATATGTTCGATACCGACGCCGCCGACCCGGCCTATGCCGCGCCTTCCGTCCTGACCGTCACTGCCCTCAACCAGCAAGTCGCGCGCCTGCTGGAGCGCAGTTTTCCCCTGGTCTGGATCGGCGGCGAAATCTCGAACTTCACCCGTGCCGCATCCGGCCACTGGTACTTCACGCTGAAGGACAATGCGGCCCAGGTGCGCGCCGTGATGTTCCGCGGCCGTGCCCAGTACGCTGGCTTCGTGCCGCGCGAAGGCGACAAGGTCGAGGTGCGCGCCCTCGTCACGCTCTACGGCGCGCGCGGCGACTACCAGATCAATGTCGAGGCGATCCGCCGCGCAGGCGTCGGCCAGCTGTACGAAGCGTTCATGCGCCTGAAGGAAAAGCTCGGCGCCGAGGGACTGTTCGACGAGGAGCGCAAGCGCCCCCTGCCGCTGTTCGCCCGCACGATCGGCATCGTCACCAGCCCGCAGGCGGCGGCATTGCGCGACGTGCTGACGGCCTTGCGGCGGCGCGTGCCGCACGTGCGCGTCGTGCTGTATCCGGCGCCCGTGCAGGGCCAGGGCGCCGCCGAGCGCATCGCCGACGCCATCGCCACGGCCTCGCGCCGCGCCGAGGCCGATGTGCTGCTCGTGTGCCGCGGCGGCGGCTCGATCGAGGACCTGTGGAGCTTCAACGAAGAGATCGTCGCGCGCGCCATCGCCGCCTGCTCCATGCCCGTGATTTCGGGCGTGGGCCACGAAACCGACTTCACCATCGCCGACTTCGCCGCCGACTTGCGCGCCGCCACGCCCACCGCCGCGGCCGAGCTGGCCGCCACCGCCCGCGCCGACTGGCTGGCGTCGCTGCGCGCCGACGCCGGCGACCTGCGCCGGGCCATGGCACGCATCCTGTCCGACGCCAGCCAGGGCCTGGACGGCATGAGCCGGCGCCTGCAGAGTCCGTCGAGCCAGCTTGCTCATCAGCGCCTGAAACTTCTGGGCATGGCGAGCAGTCTCACCCATGCGGTCCGTGCTCCCGTCAACCGCAACGGCGTACTGCTGGCCCAGCTGCAGCAGCGCTGGGCGCGCCATCGTCCGGACCTGCGCGGCTTGCGCACCCAGCTGGCATCCGAGCAGCGTCACCTTGTCGCCAGCATGCTGGGCCAGTTGCGCGGACGGCGCGAAGCCCTGGGCGCGCTGGCGGCCCGGCTCGAACTGCTGAACCCGCAACGCACGCTCGAGCGCGGCTATGCGATCGTCAGCAATGCCAAGGGCAAGGTCTTACTGTCCCCCGGCCAGATCAAGCCGCGTGACGTCCTGCGCGTGCGCTTGGCCGAAGGCAGCGTCGAAGTGAATGTCAATGGCGTGCAGGACTTGCTGGAATGAGGAGATTGCCTTTTCACAAACCTGCCAGCAACGTCCTTGGTTCCGGTTTACAATAGCGGCCGTTTTGCAAGATTCATCTCGTTGCCAACCAATAAAGGAAACAAGACATGGAACACACCCTGCCCCCACTGCCGTATGCTAAGGATGCCCTGCAGCCGCACATCTCGGCCGAGACCCTGGAATACCACTACGGCAAGCACCACCAGGCCTATGTGACGAACCTGAACAACCTGATCAAGGGTACCGAGTTCGAAAACCTGTCGCTGGAAGAGATCATCAAGAAATCCCAGGGCGGCGTGTTCAATAACTCGGCCCAAGTCTGGAACCACACCTTCTTCTGGAACTGCATGACCCCGAACGGCGGCGGCGCGCCGACCGGCCCGGTCGCCGATGCGATCAATGCCAAGTGGGGTTCGTTCGACAAGTTCAAGGAAGAGTTCCAGAAGTCGGCCGTCGGCAACTTCGGTTCGGGCTGGACCTGGCTGGTGAAAAAGCCGGACGGCACCGTCGACATCGTCAACACCTCGAACGCCGGCACCCCGCTGACCACCGAGAACAAGGCCCTGCTGACCTGCGACGTCTGGGAGCACGCCTACTACATCGACTACCGCAACGCCCGTCCGAAGTTCGTCGAGGCATGGTGGAACGTCGTCAACTGGGACTTCGTGAACCAGAACTTCGCGTAAGCAGTACGCCAGCGCTTCGCCAGCATCCAGGCGGAGCAAGGCCTGCCCGAACACAGCCCGCCTTGCGGGCTGTGTTCGTTTTGGCCTCCGTGACCCCGTCAAGGTCCGGCGCGCCGGTGTTTTGCGTCGCTATCCTGGGTATACTCCTCCATCGACACACCGCCGGGGCTGCCCGGCACTCGGGAGAAGCGCATGTTTAACGGAAAAATCAGACACCTCGCGGTCGCCGCCCTGATCGGCCTGCCGATGCTCGCCGGCGCCGCAACCCAGGCCATCGAGGTCTACAAGAGCGCCACCTGCGGCTGCTGCGAAGCGTGGGTCAAGCACCTGCGCGCCAACGGCTTCAAGGTCAATGCGCACGATGTCGCCAACCCGTCCGACACCCGCGAAAAGATGGGCATTCCCGACCGGCTCGGTTCATGCCATACCGCGGTCGTCGGCGGCTATGCGATCGAGGGGCATGTTCCCGCTGCGGAGATCAAGCGCCTGCTCGCGGCGAAGCCCAAGGCCAAGGGCCTGGCGGTACCGGCCATGCCGCCCGGCTCGCCGGGCATGGAGGGACCGACGCACATGCCGTACGACGTGCTGCTGGTCGCCGGCGACGGCACGACCACGGTCTACAAGCACTACGACTAGACAAGCAGTAATCGGGATCAACAGTAATACACGCCCGTCGCACAACGCCGCGCCGTGCGCCTTGCCACCCCGGCATAGCTGACCGGCGTCAGCGGGCGTCCGACGATGGCCTCGGCCGGCGCCACGAAGGCGGGCACATGCGGCACGCCGGCGCGCTCGGCCGCCTCGAGGGCCAGCGCCAGGACGATCACGGCCAGCAGGCCGGGCCCGAACCGTTTCAGGATCTTCATGGCTTTCCTTTCGCCGGGGTTCCCTTCCCTTCGTTGCCGATCGACTTGAAGATGCCGGGAATATCGCTCAGCTCCTGCACCTTTTCCGGCGTCAGCTTCTGGGCGCCCGGGGGAATGGTCAGCCGGAACGGATCGGCGGCGACCTTGGCGCCCGTCTTCCAGGACCAGACGTCGAGCGTGTATTCCGGCGAACCGGCGACCTTGTTGCTGGTGATGACGTAGCGGCAGGACCAGGGTGCATCGCCCTGGGCGATCCAGATCTGCCAGTCGACGTCGCGCGTGCGGAAGGCCAGGTGGTCGCATTCCACACCGCGGATGACGCCGCTGCCGAGATCCTTGATGTCGGTCACCTCGGGCATCAGCTCCTTGTAGGGGTCGGACATCAGCAGGTCGGCGCCCGGCACGGGCCGGTGGTATTTGTCGCGCAGCACGTCGATCAACTGGTCGATCGTGCCGGCGGCGGCGACCTGGGCAACCATATTCGAATTCTTGCCGAGCAGCGTCACGGTCTGGCCATCGAAGCTCATCTCCATGTTCGCGAAGCCGCCGCGGCGGGTGACGTGCAGCTTGTCCGGCCGGTTCAGCACCACGCTGCCGGACGCCGCCAGCGTGATGGTCTGCTGCTGGGTGCTGACGATGTCGAGGCTCGAGTCGAAATCGAAGGAGATCGCCTTTTGCGCGCCCAGGTAGTCCGACATCGCCTTGAGCAGGCGCCTGGCGTCGGCTTCGCCGGCGCTGCACTGCGCCGGAATCAGCGCCGGCACGAGCCCTGCGCACAGGAGCAGCGTCCGCGCGACGGCGCGGCGCCACTGCGTCATATATTGGCAAGTCATGCTGGTCTCCCATCGCTGCCGTGCTGCGACCTTCCCTGCCCTTCAGCCTAGTGCGGAACGGCGGCGCGCCAATACAGCGGCGGAAACAGCGCGGCAGCGTGCTGACGCCTCTCAAACAGTCTGCTCTTCGGTGGAACCGGATTAGGCGCATGAATATGCCGCGCGCCGGCTTTGTCGCGAAACTGTATTAATTTGTCGAGCTTACCCGCCATACATGCTTCTTTGTCGCCCCCTCTTATAGAATGTCGGCCTCAAGGAGAAATTCATGTATCGCGTACTGCTGGTGGAAGACGATCCGCGTCTTGCGGAACTCGTGACGGAATATTTGTCGGGCTATGAATTCTCGGTCGACCTCGTGACGCGCGGCGACGCCGCGCTGGAACACTTCAAGGCCAATCCGCCCGATATCGTCGTGCTGGACCTGATGTTGCCGGGCATGGACGGGATGGTGGTGTGCCGCCAGCTCCGCGACGTGTCCGAAGTGCCGATCCTGATCCTGACGGCGCGCGAAGACACCTATGACGAAGTCTCGGGCCTGGAGCAAGGCGCGGACGACTTCGTCAACAAGCCGGTCCAGCCGCGCGTGCTGCTGGCCCGCCTGCGCGCCCTGCTGCGCCGCACCCAGACCAAGGCGCCGGTCGATACCCGCATGCTCGAGTTCGGCCAGTTGCGCATCATGACGAACGACCGCAGCGTCACCTGGCGCAACCAGCCTTGCGTACTCAGCAATACCGAATACAAGCTGCTGCTGGTGCTGGCCGAGGCGTCCGGCCGGGTACTGTCGCGCGACGAGCTGCTCAAGAAGATGCGCGGCATCGAGTTCGACGGCCTGGACCGCAGCATCGACAACTGCATCTCCAAGCTGCGTCGCAAGTTCGACGATACGCTGTCGGAAAAGATCAAGACGGTGTGGGGGGAAGGTTATCTGTTCTCGCCGTCGGCGTGGAACTGAACAACCCATTACGGTAACGCCGTCGTTCCCGCGCAGGCGGGAACCCATACTGAAGTGACTACGGACGCTCAGCATGGGTTCCCGCCTGCGCGGGAACGACGTTGCAGTCAATCGAACACCGGCACGATCGCCAGCGGCGCGTTATACGTGGTCACCTGCGCCCGTTCGTTGCCGAAGCGCCAGGTCGCGACCGGCAAACCATCTTCCGCATCGCCCGCTGCTACCGGCAGCGCCACTTCCTGGCCGTCCGCGCGGCGCACGCGCACGCCCGACTGCTCCTTTTTCGCGAACACGAAGCGCACGCCTGCGCATTGCTGGGCCTGGCGCGATGCGTCGAGGTAGCGCGCAAAGCCCAGCGCCTGCCCGCAGGCGACGCGCAGCTCGGTGCTGTCGTACTGGCCGTCCGGACGCAGCGCGATCGTCACCAGCGGGCGCACGCTGAACGCCACCTTGCGGTTCAGCTGCAGCACGGCGTTCTCGTCATAGGACGACTTTTGCAGCGGGAACACGGTGCGGCCCAGCGCATCGAGCGGCAGGCTCAGTTGGGTGCTCTTGCCGTTGACGGTCAGTTGCGCGTCATCGCCCAGCGCGCCGCGCTCGGCCGGCAACACCTGCAACTGGCTCACCAGCAGGTTCTTCGGGCCGCCGAACTTTTCGAAGCGCACCATGGCGCGATAGGCATCCCGGTAGCTCGCCCACTCGCCATCGCGCACCTGTGCCCCGGCCTGCACGGCCGCCAGCAGGGCGATGGAAACGAGGAAGGGGCGGACCGGGCGCATCGTCAGAACCGGAGGGCGATGGCGGTCGAAACCGTCGTGTTGGTGGACCGCTCGACGAGCGGGCTGTTGCGCGAGCTGCCCAGCAGGCGCACGGCCTGCACATTGGTGGTCAGCATCCACGACGGCGACAGGACCCAGTTCCAGCGCAGGCCGGCGTGGGCGTCCTGCAGGCCGCCGCCGGCGTCGTAATAGGGAAAGCGGCTGCGCAGCGATTCCTCGCGCGAGACGCCGAAATAGGTTTCGTTGTAGCGGCGGTTGACGACGGTGACGCCGGCCGCCAGCGACACGTGGTGGCGCGCCGTGCTGATCGCTGCGAGACGCTGCACGCCCAGCTCCAGGCGCGCGCCGTCGCGCTCCTTGGCGGCACCCACCAGCAGCGTGCTCGTCAGGCGCCAGCGCGGGTCCAGGTAGTAGTTGGCGAAGACGCCGCCCTGCAGGCGCGGACCGATCTCGTCCATGCCGCTCAACGGCGCGGCCTTGACGAGGGTCTTGTCGATGGGCGACGGGATGCCGTTGCTGAAATCGGTGACGCCGACGCCGCCGATCTGCGTGCCGGCGCCGTCCTCGTCGCGGCCCGGGTGCACGGACAGCAGCGGGCCGAACTCGAAAGTGGGGTCGTCCGACAGGTGCAGGCCCGCGCTCATCCCCGAAATAAAAAGGCCGTTGCTCCATTGGATCTGGATCACCGGCAATGCTGAAACCTTGTGACTATCCGCCCCCTCGTAGCGCGGCGCCGATTGCACGCCCAGCCCGACGTACATGTCGCGGCTGCCGTCCGGCATCGGATTGGTTGCCGGCGTCTGCGCCCAGGCAGCGCCGCAGCCGGCAATCAACGCGAGGAAGAGGAGCTTGTTCATGGTCGGGCGGATGATTCGGAAAACCAACATTTTACGTGCATGGTTTCCCTCCTCTCAATACTTCCTTACGGCGTTGTCGTTTCCATGGTGAATTGACCAGCTGCGCGCTGCGGGCCAATGGAGGCGGGCTGTCACTACGAATAAAAAGGGCCCACCGTCACTCGCGCATCAGGTGGGCCAAACGGAAAACCTGATTGCATGCATCGTACGCAGCGGACACAAGTCTTTCACCCTCTACATGTCGGCCATTTGTCGTCAATTTGTAAAAGCCGGTTCTTCCGCTCTTACCTCCTATACAATTTCATACATGCAAGATCTGACGACCATCAACCAGTAAGGCGGAAGCGACGTGAATCGTTTGTTTTTCCGTTTTTTCGTGCTGGTCATGTTGTCGATCACGGCGGCTACCTTCGTCATCTATTTCGTGTTCGCGCGCCTGTTCGGCGACCCGCTCGACGACATCGCGCGGCGCCAGGCCTCGGCCCAGATCTTCCTGCTGGAGCAGTACGTGGACCAGGCCCCGGCCGACGAATGGCTGGGCCGCCTGAACAAGGTGCGCGAAGTGTCCGAGGTGCGCTTCGACCTGATCCCGCTGGAGCAGGCCAGGTCCACCCTGCCCGGCCGCCAGCGCGCCGCGCTCGACGCCGGCCGGCTGGTGCTCGATCCGGCCAACAAGGCGTTCTACCGGCGCGTCGACCTGACGGGCGAGCGCTATATCGGCAGCGACGAGGAAGTGATCCGCGCCGACCGCCTGCCGATCGATCTCGGCCAGGCCCTCCTGATGGAAGTGGTGCGCTACGTGGTGGTGGCGCTGGCGCTGCTGGTGCCGATCGCGCTGTGGTCGCGCGCGCATTGGCAGGCGCTGCAGAAGCTGTCGCGCGTGGCCGACGACTTCGGCGCCGGCCAGCTGTCGGCGCGGGCCCGCCTGGCGCCGACGGATGCCGTGTATCCGCTGGCCGAACGCATCAATGCGATGGCGGGACGCATCCAGGAACTGCTGGAAGCGCAGAAGAACCTGCTGCACTCCGTGTCGCACGAGCTGCGTACGCCCATCGCACGCCTCGAATTCGCGCTGGAACTGCTGGCCGACCGCGCCGCCGGTCCGGACATCGACGGCGCCGCCCTCGTCAAGCGCATCGCGGCGATGGAAGGCGACGTCATCGAGTTGAACGAACTCGTCAACGAACTGCTGTCGATGAGCAAACTGGACAATGCGCAGGCGCCGCAGCGCGTGCTGTTCGAAGTCGAGCCGCTGTTGCGCGAATGCGCGGACGGCCTGCATCCGCGTCCGCGGCAGCTGCTGCTGGACCTGGGCGACGGCCTGGGCAGCGTCGACGGCGACCGCCGCCTGCTGGGACGCGCGGTCGGCAACCTGCTGCGCAATGCGCAGAAATACGCGGCCTCGCAGGTGGCGCTGCACGCGGTCCGCACCGGCTGCCGGCTCGAGATCGCGATCGAGGACGACGGTCCCGGCATTCCCGACGAGGAGCGCGATCGCATCTTCGAACCCTTCTTCCGCCTCGACCGCAGCCGCGACCGCGCCACCGGCGGCTTCGGCCTGGGCCTGTCGATCGCGCGCAAGGCCGTCCTCCTGCACGGCGGCACGCTGGTCGCCGAACGCTCGGCGCTGGGCGGGGCGCGCTTCGTGATCAGCCTGCCGGACGGCGTGCTGGAGTGATCATTTGGACCTGGCGGCCTGGTCGACCAGCTTCGTCGCCACCTGCAGCGTGGCGTTGAACAGCGCGTTGCGATCGCCCGTCTTGAGGTCCTTGTTGACGATGGACGGCGAGGTCACGTAGCGCCCGTCGATCACCAGCGTCGGCGCCGAATCGATCTTGTAGTCGGCCACGATCTTGGACAACTGGCGCAGCTTCATCGTCACACCGAAAGAATTCCAGGCATTCAGGAAGGCGGCGCGGTCGACGCCGTTCTTGCTCACCCAGTCGATGATGGCGGCATCCGTGTTCAGGCGCACGCGGTCGACGTGCACGGCCTTGAACACCTTGGCATGCATCTGGTCGAGCTTGCCGAGCGCTTCCAGCGTCAGGTACAGGCGGGCTTCCGGATCGGCGGGGCCCGTGAACGGGAAGTGGACGCGGCGCACCGTGATGCGGTCGCCCTGCTGGCGTATCCACGCTTCCAGGCCCGGCTCCAGCGCATTGCATACGGGGCAGTGGTACATGAAGAATTCGATGACCTCGACCTTTTTCCCGGCTGTCTGCACGGGCTGCGGCTGGGCCAGCGTGACGTAGTCGACGCCGTTCTGGGGTGCACTTGGGGACGCCAGCGCCAGGGTGGAGAGGGACAGGCAGGCGCCGAGGACGGCGGTACGCAGCAGACGCATGGGATTCCTTCGGGTTCTTGGTCGAACCCGAAGGGTATCACTCACTGCGGAAAATATTACTTAGGCAATCTTTAAGACTGTGCCGGGGCTTGCGGCTGTGCCGGCACCTTGCGGCGATCGTAGCGATGGCCCGCGTTCGGATCTTCGGGCTGGATGTGGGTGAAGCCGTACCACAGGTGTTCCCACCAATGCGCGCGCGAGCGGACGGTCAACAGGCACTGGCGGTCGATCTCGGCCGTGAACAGCGGATCCCGGCACTGCTTCGACGCCAGCGCATTGCGCTGGTTTTCCGCATTGACGAGTGCAATGGCCAGCCAGAACACCAGGCCGGCGAGCACCACCACGAGGCCCCAGGCCACGTGGTTGACATGGCTGGTCTCGTACAAGTCTTCGTCTTCCGGCTTGGACTTGTCGTAGATCCTCAGGATCTTGCCTTCGATATCGCTCATTCGATCGCTTCGCTCATTACTTCGTTTTTGCGGCCTTGGCGACGAGCGCGTCCATGACCTGCAGGGTTTCCTGGAACAGCTTCTGCTCGTTGCCGGACTTGGTGGAGTTGTACACCTGCGCCGGCGAGGTCTGGTACTTGCCGTCGATGACGATGGTCGGCGCGCCATCGACCTTGTAGTCGGTGGTGAGCTGCTGCAGGCGGCGCAGCTTGGTCGTCACGCCGAACGAGTTCCAGGCATCGGTGAAGGCCTTGCGATCCAGGCCGTTCTTGGCGGCCCAGTCGATGATCGTGTCGTCGCGATTCAGGCGCACGCGGTCGACGTGGATCGCCTTGAACACCTTGGCGTGCATCTGCTCGACCTTGCCCATTGCCTCGAGCGTCAGGTACAGGTGCGCTTCCGGATCGGCGGGACCGCCGGCCGGGATGTGGATACGGCGCAAGGTGATGTTGTCGCCCTGCTTTTTGACCCACTGCTCGAGCATCGGTTCCAGCGCATTGCAGTGCGGGCAGTGGTACATGAAGAACTCGATCACCTCGACCTTCTTGCCGCTGGCCTGCACCGGTTGCGGCTGGGCGAGCGTCACGTACTCGACGCCGCTCGTCGGGGCGGTCGGCGAAGCAAACGCGGTGCTGGCGACGAGGCTGGCGGCAATCAGGGCAAAACGCAGGGAACGCATAGTTATCCTTCTAGGGTGAGTTGAGCAAACGACCGGAGATTACCACTTTTTCGTTCTCCAGCCTTAGCCCAGGCTTATTTTTGCAATTGCTTACGGAAGTAACCAACGGAATCACCGTCGTCCCTGCGAAGGCAGGGGCCTAATTTTCGCGCCATCGACCAGCAGCGAAATTGGGCCCCCGCCTGCGCGGGGGCGACGTTGAAGGTCAGAAGTCGTAGCGCGCCGACAGCTTCACCTGGCGGCCATCGCTCGGGTAGATGCCCGAACGGCAACCGAAGGCGTTGCTGAAGTAGTGGCGGTCGGCCAGGTTCAGGCCCGTCGCCGCCAGTTCCCAGGAACCCAGCTTGATCGCGTAGCGGGCATCGAAGGTCGCGTAGGATGGGATGCGCGCGGCGCAGGTGTTGGCGAAGTCGCTGGCGTAGCGCTGGCTGTCGACCCACTGCACGCCGGCATCGGCCGACTGGCCATTGCCCGGCACCCAGGAAACGCGCGCCGTCAGCACGTTCTTCGGCACCAGCACCAGCTCGCGGCCCGCGTTCGGGCCGTCGGTGAACTTGGCGATCACGTGCTGCAGGTGGGCGCTGACACGCCAGTCCCGGGCGATGGCGGCGTCGGCATCGATCTCGAATCCTTCGCGGCGGGTCGGGTCGAGGTTCGTGTTGGCGCCCCAGCCGCCCAGCAGCGTCGGGTCGTAGAAGATCTCGTTGTTCAGCTTGTGGCGGAAGGCGCGCGCCGTCACCTTGCGTTGGGCGTCGCCCAGCGTGGCGCCGAATTCGAGGTCGTGCGAGGTCTGCACTTTCAGGATATCGGCCATGTCGCGGTAGCTGTTCTCGTCGACGTTGGCCACGCGGTAGCTCTGCCCCGCCTTGGCGTACAGTTCCAGCAGCGGCTGCACGCGGTAGCTGGCCTGCGCTTCCCAGGCGTTCTGCGACTGCGAGCGGTCCTCGGCCGCGGCGCCGGCGAGCGCATCGACGTAGTCCTTGTCGAAGGTCTCGTGGCGTGCGCCGATGGCGATGCGGCCGTCGTGGGCCGGATCGAAGCGCAGCTCGTTGCGGAAGTACACGGCCTTCGAGGTCTGGCTCGCGTCCGCGCTGGAGAAGTCGGACGCCGTCTCGCGCTTCCAGCGGATCGCATCGACGCCGACCACGAACTCGTCGAGCATGCCACCGACGTTGCCGACCCAGCGCGCGCGCGGCGAGAACTGGTCCTGGCGGCCGTGGTAGGCGCTGATCGACGTGTAGTCGGTGAGGTAGTTGGAACGCACCTTGCGCTCGCGGTGCGACAGCTCGGCGGCCAGGTCGACGCTGCCGATGCGGTACTCGCCGAAGGCGCTGACGCGGTCGGTGTCGAGCGAGCCGAAGTCCTTCTGCGTCAGCGACTGGCGCGGATTATCGTCGAACTGCTCCAGCGTCAGCGAGCCCGGCAGGCGCGAATCCTGGCGCGCGCTTTCCACGCGCAGGCCGGCGCGGCCGCCTTCGAAGCGGGTCTGGACGCCCAGCGAGAACGTGGTCTGGTCGAAGTCGCTGTTGTCGCGGTAGTTGTCGCTGCCCTGGCGCGCGATGCTCAGGTCGGCGCCGACGGGGCCGGTGACGGCCGACAGCGAGGCGCGCACGTCGTGCTCGCGGAATTGACCCGCTTCGGCGAACACGGAGCCGTGCAGGCCCTGCTCGCGCGCACGGCGCGTATGGATCTGGATCACGCCGCCCGTTGCGCCTTCGCCGTACAGCACGCTGCTGCCGCCACGGACGATCTCGATGCGTTCGACGGTATCGATGGGGATCGTCGACAGCACGGAATTGGCCAGCTCGTTCTCGCTCAGGCGCACGCCGTCGACCATGATCACCATGTTCTGGGCGCTGTTGGTGCCGAAGCCGCGCAGGTCGAGCGCAAAGTCGGGCGAGGAATCCAGGCTCTGGCGGCCGAACACGCCGCCGATCTTGCGGATCGCGGCATTGACGTCGTTGACGCCGGCGCGGCGGATGTCGTCCTGGGTGATGACGGTGGCGCCGATCGGCTGGAGCGTGTCGACGCTGGGGAAGCGCGCGCCCGTGATGACGACGGTGGAAGGATCGGCCTGGGCCATGGCGGCGGCGGACAGCAACGCGGAGACGGCGAAGGCGCAGGCGAGCGCGAGCGGCTTGACGGCCGGCGCGCTGCCGAAGGAGGCAGCTTGGTTCATTGGATAGTGTTCGAATTCGATCGTTGCACCGGCGCGCGTCCCCGCACGCCGGCAAGCACGGAAGCGGCGGCGCACGGCCGGCTTCCCCCTTGTCTGGCCGGTATCCGGGCTGGCAAGACGGACCGCCCCGCCTTCCCATGCACGCGGCACGGTGGCTGTCGGGGTGGCTTGTCGCGGCATGACGGGCATGCGACGATGCTTGCTTACCGTTGCGGGGGCAGCACATGTTGACGCCGCGCCGGAGGCGCATGCGCTTCATGTTTCCCGTTTAACCTGCGCGCGGATCGCGCGGCGGGGCACCAGAACCGGCGAATTATACCTGTCCGTTCGCCATCCTCCCATGCATTCCAGCCAGGGTCGGGCGCATTCCGTCGCAAAAACCACCTATGCGCCCGGCAACTCATCTATAGTCATCACAACAATATGACACGAGGGGGTGTTTGCATGCGTTTGCGTTTCAACCCGGCGCCGGGAGGCTGGCTGCGTGCCGGCGCCATCGGCGTCCTGCTGGCAGCGGGCGTCGTCGGCGTCACCGTTGCCGCCAATTACCTGGGCGCTGCCGCGGTGCCATCCGCCGCTTCCGCTTCCGCTCCTGCAGCGCCGGCCCCGTCCGCCGACGGCATCGCCCTGGCCGCGCCGAATGCCGCCGCCGTGCGGGTGCCGAGCAGTCCGGACGCCTGGGGCGGCATTCGTACCGGCGCGGAGCCGACGCTGTCCGACCGCGTCGTCCACTACGATATCGACGCCACCCTCGACCCCGACAAGCACACGGTCACGGGACGCCAGAAGCTCACCTGGCGCAACCGCAGCCAGGTCGCCGTCAGGAGCGTCTACCTGCACCTGTACATGAATGCCTTCGAAGGCAGCGGCAGCACCTTCTTCACGGAGAAGCTGCAGCGCGACGCGGCGTTCCGCTCCGGCGTGGACATCAAGGAGGGAGAATGGGGCCACATCGCGCTGCAGTCGGTGGCCCAGGGCGGCGCGACCGTGCCGTGGACCTTCGTCCACCCGGACAACGGCCCCGCCACCGACCACACCGTCGTGCGCTTCGACCTGCCCGCGGCCGTGGCGCCGGGCGCGTCCACCCAGCTCGACATCGACTTCCTCACCAAGCTGCCGCGCGTGATGGCGCGCACCGGCTACTTCGGCAGCTTCCACCTGGTGGGACAGTGGTTCCCGAAGATCGGGGTGCTGGAACTGCCGGGCGAACGGGGCGCCACCGCCCCGCGCTGGAACGTTCATGAATTCCACCTGAATTCCGAGTTCTACGCCGACTTCGGCAGCTACGACGTGCGCATCACGGCGCCCAAGGCCTATACGGTCGGCGCCACCGGCGAACGGCAAGGCGCGCCCGTCGAGAAGAACGGCTTGCTGACGCATCGCTTCGTCCAGGGCGACGTCCACGACTTCGCCTGGACCGCCGACAAGCGCACGGCGAAACCGCTGGTCGATACCTGGACGGGACCGGGCAGCCCGACCGTGACGATCACCGTGCTCTACCCGCCCGAATACGAAGCCAGCGCCAAGCCGGCGCTGAAGGCATCCAAGGATTCGCTGACGTATTTCTCGAACACGCTGGGGGCGTATCCGTACAAGACGCTGACCGTCGTGATCCCCCCGCATAACGCGGAAGAAGCGGGCGGCATGGAATACCCGACCTTCTTCACGGCCGAAGGCTACGCCAACGTCGACAAGGGTACGCTCAACGAGTATGCGCTGGACTTCGTCACCATCCATGAATTCGGCCACGGCTACTTTTACGGCCTGCTCGCATCGAACGAATTCGAGGAGCCGATGCTGGACGAAGGCCTGAACGAATACTGGGACGACCGCATGCTGCGCGAGCGCGGCCAGCAGATCTTCGCCAGCACGCCGCTGCTGCGCAAGCTCGGCTTCGGGCCCGGCTTCCCCGTGTTCGACGTCGAGCGCCTGGCGACGCCGCGCAACGATCCGGCCGACGCGGTCGGCCAGAACGCCTACGACCGCCTGCAGGACATCGGCCCCGTCTACACGCGCACCGCGATCATGATGCGCGACCTGGAAGCCAGGATCGGCAAGGAAGCGACGGAGCGCGCGTTCAAGGAATACTACCGGCGCTGGAAGTTCCGCCACCCGAGCGCGGCCGACCTGCGCGAGACGCTGGCCGAGGTGACGGGCCAGCGCGCCGCCGTCGAATCCGTGTTCGACCAGCAGGTGTACGCGGCCGCGCGCATCGACGACCGCATCGGCGCCCTCACCAGCCGCGAAGTGCTGCCGGTCCCCGGCACGCGCCAGGCCGGCGCCAACTGGGTCGAGGACAAGCAGGCCGACCTCGACAAGCGCATCGAACAGACGCGGGAACAATGGAAGAAGGCGCACCCGAAGGCCAAGGAAGGCACGGGGCCCTACCCGTACCGCACCGAGGTGCTGGTGCGCCGCTACGGCGCCGTCGTGCCGCAGACGCTGGTCGTGAAGTTCGCCGACGGCAGCAGCGAAACCGTCCGTTGGGACGCCAACGAAAAATGGCACAAGTTCAGCTGGACCAAGCCCGCCAAGGCCGTGTCGGCCGAACTCGACCCGCAGCGCATCCACTACCTCGACACGAGCAAGCTGGACGACAGCCGCACCATCGAGGCCGACGGCAGCGCCAGCCGCCGCTGGAGCATGGATTTCGCCGGCGTCGTCCAATATATTCTTTCCCTGATCGCGAACGTATGATGCACACCCCTTCGACCCTGGACGCCCCTTCGCTGGCCTCCCAACATGCAATGCTGACGCGCCGCCCCGGCTTCGCCTCCGCCCTGCGCAGCACAGGCGCCGCCCTGCAGTGGCGCTTGCTGCTGTGGTGGGCGATCCTGCTGCTTCTCCCTGCCATCGTGGCCGCCCTGCCCCTGTGGCAGCTGCTGTCCGCCAACCTCGACCACTCCATCCACGCGGCGCGCCTGGCCGAGAAGCTCGACATGCTGGCGATCTCCGACCTGCTGGTCATCGGCCGCGAACGCCACGGCGCCGCGCTCGGCGCGGGCGGCCTCGTCGCGCTGGCACTGACGCTGCTGCTGTCGCCCCTGCTCACCGGCATGACGATCGCCGCCGTACAGGCCTCGCAACAGGCCCAGCAACAGGCCCCACAGCGCCTGCGCTTCGTGCCCCTGCTGTCCGCCGGCGCCGCCCATTACGGTCGCCTCGTGCGCATGCTGATCTGGGCCGTCGTGCCGCTGGGGATCGCGGGCGCCGTCGCCGGCATGGCCTTCAATGCGGCCGGCAAGACGGCCGAGTCGGCGATCCTGGAAACCGATGCCAGCCACGCCTCGCACCTGGCGCTGCTGGCGACCGTCATCCTGCTGGTCATCGTCCACGCGAGCATCGACGCCGGCCGCGCCGTCCTCGGCAACGCGCCGCAGCGCCGCTCTGCCTTCCTGGCCTGGTGGGGCGGCTTGAAGCTGTTGCTGCGCCGGCCGCTGTCCGTGCTGGGCAGCTACGTCGTCGTCACGGCCGTCGGCCTGGCCATCGCCGCGGCGCTGCTGCTGGCGCGCGTGCACGTGCCGGCGCTGGGCGCGGGCGGCACCGTGGCCGCCTTCCTGCTGACGCAGCTGGGCGTGGTGGTGCTGGGGTTCATGCGCAGCGCGCGCCTGGCGGCGCTGATGGAGCTGGCGCGCTAGCAGGGGTCAGAGTCCGGTGTTGACGGTTGGACTCTGACCCCGGTGCTCTGCCGCACATTGGGCCCCTGCCTGCGCAGGGGCGACGATGGGGCGCCATTCAACGCACGCACCACGGATCGGCTACCATGGATGCTTTCGACGTCCACGAGGAGCCCCCATGTCCCACCTGCCCACCTATTTCGTCTCGCACGGCGGCGGCCCGTGGCCATGGATGAAGGACCAGTACGGCCCGACCTACGACAAGCTGGAAGCCTCTCTCGTCGACATCATGCGCCAGGTCGGCGAGCGTCCGAAGGCGATCCTGGTCGTCACGGCGCACTGGGAAACCGAGGGCGGCTTCATGGTCTCGTCGGGCGCCGCGCCGGGCATGATCTACGACTACGGCGGCTTTCCGCCGCACACCTACGAGATCCGCTATCCGGCCCCGGGCGACCCGCAGCTGGCCGCACGCGTGGCGCAGCTGCTGAACGATGCCGGCCAGCCGGCCGCGCTCGACGCCCAGCGCGGCTTCGACCACGGCACCTTCTCGATGCTGGCGCCGATGGTGCCGCAAGCCGACATCCCCGTCGTACAGTTGTCGATCCGCCGCGACTACGATCCCGCCACCCACCTGGCCGCCGGCCGCGCTTTGGCGCCGCTGCGCGACGAGGGCGTACTGATCCTGGGCAGCGGCCTGTCCTTCCACAACCTGCGCCTGTTCGGCCAAGGCGGCGCCCTCGCCTCGCAAGCCTTCGACACGTGGCTGCAGCACGTGCTACTGGAACTGTCGTCCGCAGACCGCGAGCAGGCGCTGCTGCACTGGAGCGATGCGCCCTACGCGCGCCATGCGCATCCGCGCGAGGATCACCTCGTGCCGCTGTGGGTGGTGCTGGGTGCCGCCGAACGGGAAGAGACGGCGTGCGTATACCACGAAGAGCATTTCTTCGGCGGGTTGACGGTGTCGAGTTTCAGGTTCGGGAAGGCGGAGCACGACGTAGCGCCCTAACCGGGATTGATTTCTGCCAAATACTCCAGATCGGCCCGGCGCAACAATGCCCCGACATCAATCTGGAGAACCACATGGCAATCGACGCCTACCTGCAAATCGACGGCATCAAGGGCGAGTCCCAGGATTCGGTGCACCAAGGCTGGATCGAAATTACAGCAGCACAGTGGGGCGTACTGCAACCAAGGTCGGCCACCGCATCGACCGCTGGCGGCCACACTGCCGAACGCTGCGAGCATCAGAACATTGCACTGACCAAGCTTGTCGACTTGTCGTCGCCGCTCTTCATGCAAACGTGCTCATCGGGCAAGACCATCCCTAAAGCGAAACTCGAGTTCATGCGTGCCGATAGCGACGGCAAGCCGATCAAGTACTACGAAGTCGAGCTCGAAAATGTGCTCATCGGCAGCGTCACCCAGGCCGTGCACGAAGGCGGACTGATGCACGACCAGATCAGCCTGAAATTTTCCAAGGTCAAATGGAAATACACCCAGCAGAAGATCGCCGGGGGTGCCGGCGGCAACACGGCTGGCGGCTGGGATCTGGCGACGAACCGGATCGCTTGACGGAACCGGCCATGCTCGAAGTCCAACCGAAGGATTCACGCGGCTACTTCATGTTGCCGCAACTACCCGAAGGCGCCGGCTACTACGTGTACGGAACACCGACGAACGGCGGCGGCCAGTATGGCCATCCGGCCCTCCTGACAGTGCTGTTCTGGGTCGAACGCGAATGGCAAGCGATCGACCGACGCAGGTTTGGCGTCGGCAATATCAGCCTGGCTAATGGCGGCGAATACAGAAAGCACCGGAGTCACGTGGATGGGTTGCAGGTGGATGTTCGCCCAATCCGTATCGACGGCCATCAAAGCCGGGTGACGCGTTTTGAGCATGGACAGTACGACAGAACGGCCACGAAGAAACTGATCGCCATCTTCCATTCTCATCCCCTGGTGAAGACGATCTTGTTCAATGATACGGATATCCCGCACGTGACACCGTGGGAAGGCCACGACGACCATTTCCATGTCAATATCCGCGCTTCCATAAAATGAAAACGCTGCTGCCCTTTCTCGCAATCGCATTCATTCTCCCGTCGTCTGTCTACGGACAGGACCAACCTGTTTATCCTGCGCCGGCCAAGCCGCTGAAGGCCGAGTACACGATCTATTCCGGCGGGATTGGGGACGAACAGGCGCCGACGAAAACCGAGCGAAAGCTTGCTGTGGAAATCAGCGGGCAGGGCGCCAAGGATATCTTCGACTCGCTGTACCCGGACGTAAAAGGCGTTACCTGCAGCGGCGAAGAAGGCGAGCGCTTGCGCCGCAAGGGGCATGTCTGGTGCGCTTATTCCCCGAGAACCGGGTACCGATGCTTCCTGGGATTCGACTTGCGCACCGGCGCCAGCATTGCCGGTGGCAGTTGTTGAGGCGCCGGCCTGGAAGCGGCCGCCCCCCGGAACATCAGGTCCCGCGCTTGCCGCGCGCCGCCTCTTCTGCCTTGCGCGCCGCCTTCTCGGCCGCGATGCGGGCCTTTTCTTCCATCTCGATGCGGTGGCGTTCCAGCGCCTCGGCGCGGCTGGCCGGGGTTTCCAGACTGATGCGGCCCAGCGCGCCGCTGCGGTAGTCGAGCAGCAGCGTATGCGCCGCCTTTTCGTAGTCGTAGTCGCCGCCGCGCACGCGGAAGGCGCGTTTCTGGGCCACGCCTTCGATCACGCCGAAGCCGTCCAGGCCCTCGGTCTTGAAGCCGTAGCGGGCCGTCAGCAGTTGCGGGTAGCGCTCGAGCAGGAAGCCGCCCAGGAACTCGGCCACTTCTTCCTCGATCACGGCATTGGTGCCGACGGCGTGGCTGGCGGCCAGCATCAGGCCGTCGCTTTCCATCGCAATCTTCGGCCACAGCATGCCCGGGGTGTCGACCAGCACGGTGTTCTTGTCCAGGTACAGCTTCTGCTGCGCCTTGGTGACGGCCGGCTCGTCGCCGACCTTGGCCACGCGCTTCTTCAGCAGCGCGTTCATCAGCGTCGACTTGCCGACGTTGGGGATGCCCATGATCATGATGCGCAGCGGCTTGGTCGGCACGCCGCGGTGCGGCGCCAGCGCCTTGCACAGTTCGGGGATCTTCGCCACGTCGGCCGGCTTCTTGGTCGTCATCGGATACGCGGTGACGCCGTCCTGGGCGTCATACCAGGCGGCCCAGGCCGCGGTGGCGGCGGGGTCGGCCAGGTCGGTCTTGTTCAGCACCTTCAGGCAGGGTTTGTTGCGGAACTTGCGCAGCTCCTCGACCATCGGGTTGCTGCTCGCCTGCGGCAGGCGGGCATCCAGTACCTCGATGACCACATCGGTGTTTTCCATCTGCTCCGCGGCCTGCTTGCGGGCGGCGGCCATGTGGCCCGGGAACCATTGTATCGACATGCTTGATCTCTAAATTTCTGCTTCAAACCGCTATTTTACGCTGGTGCGCGTAAACAATCGGCAGCAAATGGCGGGAAAGCACGGTCGATGGGGCTGCGAACAACGCCGCCCACGGCGGCGTCAAGGCAGCGTGCAGCCGCTCGGCGGCAGCGGCGATCCCGGGTCGAAGGCGGCCAGGCGCGAGCGCGCCTCCTTCAGGTCGCGGGCAAATTCGGTGAGATAGCGCGTCCTTTCCTCGCTCTGCCATTCGGCATCGGACAGGCCGCCGCTGTCGCGCACCGTCCCCGTCGCGACCCTGCCCTGCAGGCGTGGCAGCAGCGCGCGGTCCGGCTCGCCGTCTTCCCTCAGCAGATAGCCTTCGACGTCGCGCAGCGTGAGCGGCAGCGCTGCCTGGCCGTCGCGCACCAGCTTGCCGAACGCGGCCAGCCTGACCTCGTTGGGGCCCGGGCCCAGCACCTCGTTGAAGGTCAGCAGCGCGAACGGCCGGCCGAGCGCGTCGTCGACGCGGCCGCTGACGATGTAGCGGCCGGCCCGGCGCACGTCGAGCGGCAGATGGAAGGCCAGTGCCCCCTCTTCCACCGTCTCGCGCGCGGGCCCCGTCCACACGGCCGGCAGCTGCGGCGAGTACACGACGTCGAACTGCACCACGCCGTTCCTGCCGCCGGCGTTGAAGCGCACCTCGGTACGGATGGTGCCGTCGAAGCCGGCCAGCGCCCCTTGCCCCGGCGCCAGCACGCCCGTGAACGTGCCGTCGTCCGCCGCCGCATCGGGCGCGGCACCGTCGTCGGCGAACGGGATCGCCAGCTGGCCGTTCGGACGCGTGCCCACATACGTGACGCCCTGCGCCACGGCGCGGGTCACCACCAGCGGCAGCAGTTTGCCGCCTTCGTCGACGGCGCGCAGCGAGAACGTGGCCGATTCGCCGCTGGCCAGGTAGACGCGCGACTGCGACGTGCGCACCTGCACGCGCTCGTCGGCGCCGCCGCCGTCCTGCCGCATCGCCCCCGTCGACTGCACCGGATCGTTGGGCCGGTTCTGGTCTGCGCTCTCGGCCATGGGACGCGATCCCGGCGGGTAGCGGGTGGCCGCCCGATAGCTGCAATAGGTGTGGTCGGCCAACCGCACGTGCTCGAGCAGGCGGCGACGCTGCTCGCTGCGCGTCTCGGGCGGCAAAGGAGGAGCAGCAGGCGCCGGCGGTGCCGGTGCGGCCGGCGGGGCGGCCGGCACGCGCGGCGGGGCGGCACCGGCGGATTGCGCAGCGCGGTCGGCGCCAAGCCACAGCACCGCACCGAGCAATGCGCCCAGCGCCAGCGCAGCAGCGGCCAGGGTCCTAGCGCGCACTGTCGGCCATCGCCTGCCGCACCACGGACACGATGCCGCCCCAGTTGCCTTCCGTGTAGTGGCGATAGTCCTCGCCGTCGTCGCGGAAGGCGACCGAGTGATAGGCCCACTTGACGCGGCCGCCCTGGTTCGGCGCCGTGCCCAGCGTGAGGTCGTTGCAGAACCAGTCGCCCGGATTGCAGAACGACGCGCCGGAGCTGCCCGAGACGCCGCCGGCGCTGTGGTAGGCCTCGACCTCGTCGTCCTGGCCCGGCAGGATGCCCGAGTACAGCGTGCCGCGGGCGCCGGCATACATGTAGAACCAGATGCCGCGCGTGGCGTTGTGGTCGTACATGGCGCGCGCCGTCGTCGTGCGCACGTCCTGCACGAGCGGTTCCGACGTCGTCCAGGAACCGATGTCGGCCAGCTCGGAACCGCCGCCGGAGCCGGCCGCGACGCGCACCCAGCGGATGTTCCAGCCCGTCTGCGTGCTGCCGTCCAGGTTGCCGCACACCCCGGCCGCATTCGCCACCGCGTTCTTCTTCACGCGGGTGGAGCCGCCGTAGTTCGCGAGCGTGTAGCCGAACAGCAGGTCGCCGGCGCTGTGGGTGGCGACATAGCACCAGTTGGCGCCCGTGCAGAAGCAGTCGAGGGCGTCGCGGATGCGCGGGCTGGACGCGGCGATGCTGCTGCGCCCGTCCCAGTTGACGGCCTTCTTGTTGACGCCCGCCGGCGTCGCGGCCGGGCCCCAGTAGGTGAAGCTGTCGTAGTTGCCGACGATGCCGCCGCCCGTGCGGCCGTTGATCCACAGCGTGTAGTTGGTCGCCGACGCCAGTCCCGCAGCCGCGAGCAGGCACGGCACGACGATCGCGCGCAGCCGTCTCATGTTGCCCCTCATCGCTCGCCCCCCTTCGCTCCTCATGCAGCGTTGGACGGCATCGGTACGCGACAGTTCAACGGCGCCGGCGGCGCACGACGCGGATCAATCCAGCTCTGCCAGTGCCTTGACGTGTGCCACCACGCTGCGCCCCAGCGCCGACAAGGCATAACCGCCTTCCAGCACGCTGACGATGCGCCCCTGTGCGTACTGCTGCGCGATCTCGATCGCCTTGTGCGTCATCCACACGTAGTCCGCCTCGACGAGGGCCATGCCGCCCATATCGTCTTCCTTGTGGGCGTCGAAGCCAGCCGAGATGAAGACCATCTGCGGGCGGAAGGCGTGCAGCGCCGGCATCCATTGCTCGTCGACCAGCTTCCTCACCACGTCGCCGCCCGTGTAGGCCGGCACCGGAATGTTGACACAGGTCGCGGTGACGGGTTCCGGCTCGCAATACGGATAGAACGGGTGGCGGAAGAAGCTGGCCATCAGCACGCGCGGGTCGTCGCGGAAGGATTCCGCCGTGCCGTTGCCATGGTGGACATCGAAGTCGATGATGGCGACCCGCTCGAGGCCGTGCACGTCGAGCGCATGGCGGGCCGCGATGGCCACGTTGTTGAACAGGCAGAAGCCCATCGGCTCGTTCGGGCGCGCATGGTGACCCGGCGGGCGCACGGCGCAGAAGGCATTGTCGATGGTGCCGGCGATGACGGCGTCGGTCGCGGCCACGGCGGCGCCGGCGGCGCGCAGGGCGGCACGGTAGCTGTCCTTGCACAGCAGCGTGTCGCCGTCGAGCGGATAGTGTTCGCCGGCGGCGGCGGGCAGGTTGTCCCGCACGAGGTCGATGGCGCCCTGGCTGTGATTGCGCAGGATGGCGGCTTCGTCGGCCAGCGGGGCACTGATGTGTTCGATGAGGCCGTCCAGACGGGCCGAGATCAGCTGGTCCTCGATGGCGCGCAGGCGTGCCGGCGATTCGGGATGCCAGTCGCCCATTTCGTGCAGGGAACAGTCCGGGTGGCTGTAGATCGCTGTGCTCATGCTTTTTCGTTCCGTACTACGCTCATCCGTATTGTCCCCAGCCATGCCGTTCTCGCTTAGAATCGGCGCAGACGCATGTAATTCGAATAAAGATTACCGATGGCGTTAATCTACCATGTGGACCCGCTCTGCGCACATGGGGGCCGCCGAACCAGACAGGAAGCTTTCCATGTTCAAGCAATTGCATGCCGCCGCACGCCAGGTCAGCCAGGTCGTGGTCGGCAAGGACCAGCAGGTGCGCCTGGCGCTGACCTGCCTGCTGGCCGGCGGTCACCTCCTCATCGACGACGTCCCGGGAGTCGGCAAGACCACGCTGGCCCATGCGCTGGCCATCACGCTGGGCCTGAAGTTCAACCGCGTGCAATTCACCAGCGACCTGCTGCCGGCCGACGTGGCCGGCATCTCCGTCTACGAACGCGAGAAGAACGGCTTTTCCTTCCACCCTGGCCCCATCTTCAGCCAGGTGCTGCTGGCCGACGAGATCAACCGCGCTACGCCCAAGACCCAGTCCGGCCTGCTGGAAGCGATGGAGGAGCGCCAGGTCACGGCCGACGGCGTGACCCGGGCGCTGCCGGAACCGTTCTTCGTGATCGCCACCCAGAACCCGGCGCACCAGGTCGGCACCTTCCCGCTGCCGGAGTCGCAGCTCGACCGCTTCCTGATGTGCCTGTCGCTCGGCTATCCGGATGCCGCCGCCGAGCGCGCGCTGCTGATGGGAGAGGACCGTCGTGCGATGCTCAAGACGCTGCAGCCCGTCATGCAGCCGGGCCAGCTGATGGAGGCCCAGCAGGCGCTGCGCGCCATCCACGCGTCCGGCGCCCTGATCGACTACCTGCAGGCGCTGGCGCAGTCCTCGCGCTCGGGCAAGCTGTTCGCCGAGGGCCTGTCGCCGCGCGCCACGCTGGCGCTGCTGCAGGCGGCGCGCGCCTGGGCCGCGCTGGAAGGCCGCGACCACGTGATCCCGGAAGACATCCAGGCCCTGCTGGTGCCCGTCTGCGCGCATCGGCTGCGCCCGCTGAAGTCGGTGCACGGCACGGCCCTCGCCAGCCGCGACCTCGTGCTGCAGCTGCAGAAATCGGTCCCCGTCTAGCGATGCCCGACGCCGCAGCGGACACCGCTACCGGGTGGCTCATGGGTCACATCAGGCGCCGCCGCAGCGCCTGGCGCGCCAGGGCCACGGCGCGCGACCGCGGCGACGTCATGCTGGGACAGCGCCGCGTCTACATCTTGCCCACGCGCGCCGGCATGGGCTTCGGCGTCCTGCTGATGGTCCTGCTGGTCGGTTCCGTCAACTACAACCTCGGACTGGGCTACGGCCTGACCTTCGTCGCGGCCGGCTGCGCCGTCGCCGACATGCTCGCCACGTGGCGCAACCTGGCCGGCCTGACGCTGCGTCCCGGCCGCGCTCCCGACGTGTTCGCGGGCGAGGAAGCGCCGTTCGAGCTGCACGTGCTGAACGCCTCGCGCCTGGACCGCTACGCCGTCTGGATCGACTTCGAGCATGCGGCCGCGCCGCGCCATGCGGTCGACGTCGACGCGGACGGCAGCGCGGCCGTCGTGCTCGGCGCGCCGACCGGTACGCGCGGCTGGCTGGCGGCGCCGCGCGTGCGCGTGTCGACGCAGTTCCCGCTCGGCCTGTTCCGCGCCTGGAGCTGGTGGCAGCCGGACAGCCGCGCCCTCGTCTATCCGTATCCCGAGCAGGATGCGCCGCCGCTGCCGGCCAGCGGCCGCCCGGGGCCCGAGGGCGGCGGCAACGCCGGCAGCGACGATTTCGCCGGCGTGCGCAGCTACCAGCCCGGCGATCCGCTGCGCCACCTGGCCTGGCGCCAGATCGCGCGCCTCGATCCGGCGCTGGGCGGCCAGCTCGTCACCAAGCATTTCGAGGGCGGCAGCGTGGACGAACTGCTGCTCGACTTCGACGCCCTGCCGGCGCGCCTGGACCTGGAGCTGCGCCTGTCGCGGATGACGCGCTGGATCCTGGAAGCGGAAGGCGGCGCCCTGCCCTACGCGCTGCGCATCGGCCGCGTCGAACTCGATGCCGCCCTCGGCGCCGCCCACCAGGCCGCGTGCCTGCGCGCGCTGGCGCTGTACGGCAAGGCGGAGGCGCCATGAAGGCTCCGGCATTCACCACCCAGTTCGCCACGCAGTTCGCTACCCTGTCGCGCGACAAGCGCGACACGCTGCTGCTGATCGCCAGCAGCCTGCTGGTACTGGCCCCGCACGCGCTGCACCTGCCGCTGTGGGTCAGCCTGCTGTGCGGCGCGATCCTGGCCTGGCGCGCGGTGCTGACGGTACTGGGCCGGCGCCTGCCGCGCAACCTGGTGCTGGTGCCGCTCGCGGCGGTGGCGATGGCCGGCGTGCAGCAGAGCTATTCCACGGTGCTGGGACGCGACGCCGGCGTCGCCATGCTGGTGCTGCTGGTCGCCTTCAAGATGCTGGAGATGCATGCGCGGCGCGACCTGTTCGTGGTCGTGTTCCTGTGCTTCTTCCTCGTGCTGACCAATTTCTTCTACTCGCAAAGCATCGGCACGGCGATCCTGATGCTGGTCTCGATCGTGTTCCTGCTGGCCACGCAGATGTCGTTCCAGCTCACGGGCAAGGTGCCGCCGCTGTCGGCGCGCCTGGCGAAGAGTGCGCGCATGCTGGCGTTCGCGGTGCCGCTGGCGGCGGCCGCCTTCGTGCTGTTCCCGCGCGTGGAGGGACCGCTGTGGGGCTTGCCGGACGATGCGCGCAGCGGCAAGACGGGGCTGTCCGACACGATGGCGCCGGGCCAGATGGCCGACCTCGCGCAATCCGAGGACGTGGCGTTCCGCGTCAAGTTCGACGGCCCGCCGCCGCCCCAGCCCCAGCTCTACTGGCGCGGCCCCGTGCTGGGCAACTACGACGGCCGGACCTGGACCCGCATCCATGCGCTGCCGCGCCGCGTGCGTCCGCAGCCGCTGCCGATCTCGGTAGCCG
The DNA here is from genome assembly GCA_963529995.1 of uncultured Massilia sp. Classification (GTDB taxonomy): domain Bacteria; phylum Pseudomonadota; class Gammaproteobacteria; order Burkholderiales; family Burkholderiaceae_D; genus Telluria. The sequence continues at coordinate 170,687 of CAUSCY010000002.1, forward strand.
GCGCGCCGCTGCGCTACCAGGTGACGCAGGAGCCGTCGAATGCGCGCTGGCTGTTCGCCCTGGAGGTGCCGCGCGCGCTGCCGCAGCTGCCGGACCGCCCGGTCGGCGTCAGCGGCGAACTGGAAATCCAGGCGGCCGCCCCCATCACCGAGCGCGTGCGCTACGACCTCGTGTCTTATGTGCGCTACCAGTTGCAGGGCGGGGACAGCCTGCCCGACGCCGCGCGCTGGCTGCTGCTGCCCTGGGGCCGCAATCCGCGCGCGCTGGCCGAGGGCCGGCGCCTGCGCGAACGGCTCGACCCGGCCGGCCGCGTGCGCGCCGCGTTGCAGACGTTTTCGACCGGCGGCTACGTCTACACGCTGCAGCCGCCGCTGCTGCCCGGCCCGCACTCGATCGACGATTTCCTGTACGGCAGCCGCGCCGGCTTCTGCGAGCACTACGCGGGCGCCTTCGTGTTCCTGATGCGCGCGGCCGGGGTGCCGGCGCGCGTCGTGACGGGCTATCAGGGCGGCGACCTGAACCCGCTCGACGGCTGGCTCACGGTGCGCCAGTCCGACGCCCACGCCTGGGCCGAGGTATGGCTGGCGGGACGCGGCTGGGTGCGCGTCGACCCGACCGCCATGGTGGCGCCGGAACGCGTGCAGCGCAGCCTGGCACGCGCGCTGCCGCCGGCGCCGTTCGGCATCGATGCCCTCGGCGGCCTGGGCCGCTTCCTGCAGCCCGATCCGGATTCGCTGCTGGGCCGGGTGCGCTATGCGATCGCCGCCGCCAACAACGGCTGGAACCAGTGGGTGCTGAACTACACGCCGCGACGCCAGCAGGACCTGGTGTCGCGCCTGCAGAATGACTTGCTCCGATGGCAAGCCCTTGCCGCTATTGTCATTCTTTCTCTTGTGTTGTTACTAGTCGGAAAATTCTCTGCCAGGCGGCGGTCCGATCCGATCGATGCGCTATACTCGGCCTTGTGCCGTCGCCTCGGCCAGCTGGGCCTGCCCCGCGCGCCGGACGAAGGCCCGACCGCTTACGCGGCCCGGATCGCGGTTGCGCCGCTGGCGCCGCAGGTACGCCAGGCCGCCGAAGAATTCCTGCGACGCTACAGCGCCTGGCGCTATGCCGCGGGAACCGAGGCGAAAAGCGCGGCGGCGCCGGGCACCACGCTTGTTCCGATCCTGAAAGAGTTGCTGTCACGAGTTCGATGAAATTCCTGTTCCCGCTGTTGCTCGCCCTGGCCGTTAGTACCGGGCCGGCAGCCGATGCGCTTGCCGCCTCCTCTCTGCACACGACCACCGCCCCCTCCACCAAGGAGGGCAAGGCCGGCGCCAAGGCCAAGTCCGCCAAGATTGCCAAGACAGCCAAGACGCGGGCCGCCAAGGCTGCCGCGCTCGCCGCAGCAGCGGCCGCGCGCCCGCGCATCGACTACGACGGCGAACAGGTCAATTTCAGCGAATGGCAGGCCGTGCGCGAATTCGTGGACGAGATGGTCGAGCGCAACGGCTTCGACCGCGCCGCCCTGCAGGACCTTGTCAAACAGACCCGCTTCATCGATTCCGCCGTCCAGCTGGTGAAACCGGCGCCGCCGGGCAAGCCGAAGAACTGGCAGGCCTATAGCGGGCGCTTCATCGAGCCGATCCGCATCAATGCGGGCGTGCGCTTCTGGAACGAGAACGCCGACGCACTGGCCCGTGCCGAGGCGACGTATGGCGTGCCGGCCGAAATCATCGTCGGCATCATCGGCGTGGAAACCATCTATGGCCGCGACACGGGGAAGTTCCGCGTCGTCGACGTCTTGACCACCCTCGCCTTCGCCTATCCGGAAGCGCCGAACCGCAGTGACCGCATGACCTTCTTCCGCGGCGAGCTGGAAAACACGCTGCTGCTGGCACGCAAGGAAGGGATCGATCCGTTCTCGCTGCTGGGCTCCTTTGCCGGGGCCGTCGGCATGCCGCAATTCATGCCGGGCAATATCCTGAAATTCGGGGTGGACTTCGACGGCGACGGCATCGTCGACCTGCGCAACTCGCCGCAGGATGCCATCGGCAGCGTCGCCCGCTTCCTCGTCGAGCATGGCTGGGAACCGGACAACAAGGGCCCGGCCGTGTTCGCCGCCGACGTGGCGCCGAGCCTGGCATGGCAATCGCTGCTGGGCGGCCTGTCCGCGCGCTATCGCCCGGCCGAGCTGGCCGCAGCCGGCATCGCCACCCATGCGCCCCTGCCGGAAGAACGCCTCTACGGCCTCATCGACCTGCAGAACGGTGCGGAAGCGACCGAGTATTGGGTCGCGAACAGTAACTTCTTTGCTATCACCCAATACAATCGGAGTTACTTCTATGCCATGTCGGTAGTAGAACTCGGTCGTGCGGTGAAGCAGGCACGCGGTGCCTGACCTTGATTTTGCAGAAACTTTGTATCAGTTTGTAACCTGCCTGTCCCGAAAAACCACGCTTTAATGCAGTGGTGACAACGTTATACCCCCCGGGTGTATCTCTATTTCTCTTGAATCGGTTCTTCTGGGAAATAGAGTTATTACTCCAATACCCCCTTGCAAATTGTCATTCCTACACCCAATTCCTTAGTGTGCGGCGCTGCATTTCTAATTGCTTTAGAATTAAGTTTAAATAAAAAACAATTATTTTTTCAGTGAGTTTGTGAGAGAATTGCACTGTAGCTATTGTTGCAGTCAGACAACGACCACAAACAATCGCGCGGTATCTTATTGCTCTTAAGTACTAAATTAGAAAATACTTGTATAATTTAGTAGAAATTTTCGAAACCTTTTCAGGAATCGAAAGTCGCGTGAGCTCCGACAACCAACTTAGGATAGTGAATCATGACCAATCAAGTGGGTATTGACATGAACAGCGATTCGGAAAACGACGAACTGCTGCAATACAACCCGAACCGCCTGCTCGACACCCTGATCGAGAACCTGCGCCTGAAGAACGACGCCGCCCTGTCGCGCGCACTGGAAGTGGCACCGCCGGTGATCTCCAAGATCCGCCACCACCGCCTGCCGGTCGGCGCCTCGCTGCTGATCCGCATGCACGAAGTGTCGGACCTGTCGATCCGCGACCTGCGTTACCTGATGGGCGACCGTCGCGCAAAGTTCCGCATCAGCGACAAGCAGTTCAAGCCGAAGGACAAGGACAACGGCGGCGCCGGCGCCGAGCAGTAATCGTGGCACCGGACCGGACGGCGGCTTCGCGCCGCCGCACCGTCCTGTAGTACCGTCCTGCAGCACCGTAGTAACCTGCCGTACCTCTCTTCCGTACGCCGTTTGCGCCGACATCGCGATCCACGCATGCGCGGCCGGTTTCAAGCTCGGGGGGCCAACGCCCCGTGACGAGCAGCCCAGCGCCTGAACCTCGCGCCGGGACCTTCTCCTCTACCTCGTTTACTGCATCAAGCCGGGAACACGCCCGTCGACAGGTAACGGTCGCCGCGGTCGCAGATGATGAAGACGATCGTCGCATTCTCCACGGTCTGCGAAACGCGCAAGGCGATCTCGCAGGCGCCAGCGGCGGAAATGCCGCAGAAAATCCCCTCTTCGGCCGCCAGGCGGCGCGCCATCTGCTCGGCTGCGGCCTGGGTCACGCTTTCGACCTGGTCCACGCGCGCCTTGTCGAAGATCTTCGGCAGGTAGGCTTCCGGCCACTTGCGGATGCCGGGGATCGACGAGCCTTCTTCCGGCTGGGCGCCAATGATCTGGATCGCCTCGTTCCGTTCCTTCAGGTAGTGCGACACGCCCATGATGGTGCCGGTGGTACCCATGGCGCTGACGAAGTGGGTGACGCGTCCCTCGGTGTCGCGCCAGATCTCGGGACCGGTCGTCTCGTAGTGCGCACGCGGATTGTCCTGGTTGGCGAACTGGTCGAGGATGATGCCCTGGCCGTCCTTCTGCATCTGCTCGGCGAGGTCGCGCGCGTATTCCATGCCGCCCGTCTTGGGCGTCAGGATGATGCGGGCGCCGTACGCGGCCATGCTCTGGCGGCGCTCGATCGACAGGTTGTCCGGCATGATCAGCACCATCTTGTAGCCGCGGATCGCCGCCGCCATCGCCAGCGCGATGCCGGTATTGCCGCTGGTCGCCTCGATCAGCGTGTCGCCCGGCTTGATCTGCCCGCGCGCCTCGGCGCCGCGCAGCATCGACATCGCGGCGCGGTCCTTCACCGAGCCCGCCGGGTTGTTCCCTTCGAGCTTGCCGAGGATGATGTTGTTGCGGGCCGCGGCATCGGCGCCCGGGATGCGCACCAGCTGCACCAGCGGGGTGTTGCCGATCGTGTCTTCGATGGTCTTGTATGCCATTGCTTGCTCTTTGCGAATGCGTAAAGCGCCATTCTAAACCGGGACGGGATCGAACGTATCGGCGGGGCATGGTGGGCACGTGGTGCCCACCCTACGGGACGCGTCTGCGTAGGGTGGGCACCATGTGCCCACCACGATGTCGGCGGACCGTTAGCGTTGCGGCGACGGATACGACGCGACGCTGACGTTGCCGTCCTTGTCGACGGCCTGCACGCCGAAGAACACATTGTCCTTCGACAGTTTCACGGTTGCCTCGGTCGCGTTGCCGACCCACTGCGAACCCTGCCACTGGGCCGCGGTCGTGTCGCGCCAGACGATGCGGTAGCCGACCACGTCCGGTTCCGGGTTCGGTGCCCAGCGCATTGTCGAGTCGTTCTCGAGTTTGGTCGTCATCATCTTGACCTGCTGCGGGGCCGCCGGGCCCAGCGCCAGCGTCGCCAGCGCGGCCGCGTTCACGCGCGCCACCTGGGCCGTGTACTTGAAGTCGACGAATTCCGGCAGGTCGCCGATCTGCTTGGCGCCTTCCTTGCGCACGACCTGGTGCTGGTGGTCGAAGTCCTCGTTCGGTTCGGTGAAGCGCAGCGCCGCGAAGCCCTGCTCCAGGAACGGCATGTGGTCGCCGCCGCGCAGGTAGCGGTCGGCGCGCTGGATCACGGACACCTTGAAGTTCGGCACGTAGCGCTCGCCCTGCTCCTTCACGTGGCGCGCCAGCTGGCGCGAGATCGAATCGTTCTCCCCGCCCGTGCGCACCAGCGCGCGGTTGGCTTCGCTCAGCTCCTTGGCCGAGGGAATGCCTTCGGCGAACAGGCGCACCTGGGTATCGTCGACGCGGCCGTCGTCGCTGCGCGAGCTGCCGATGATATCGTTGGTGAACATGCCGGCGATGTTCAGGTTCTTTTCCTTCGCCGTCTTCGCGAAGTGGCCTGCGCCCAGCAGGCCCTGCTCTTCCGCTGCCACCGTCATGAACACGAGCGTCGCGTCGAAGTCGTGCTTGGCCATCACGCACGCCATTTCCATCACGGCCGCCGTGCCGGACGCATCGTCGTTGGCGCCGGGCTGGAACGTCGTCGTGTCCATCACGTCGTTGACGCGGGTGTCGTAGTGACCGCTCACCACGTACATGCGGTCCTTCGAGGCGGCCTGCTTGCCGGGCAGCGTCGCCACCACGTTGACGATCTCGGTCGGGCGCGAGATGCGTGCCGACACCGGCGCCACATGGCTGTCGAAGGCGACCGTCATGCGGGTGCCGGCGCCGCAGCGCTCCAGCTCGGACTTGATCCAGCGGCGCGCGGCGCCGATGCCGGTCTTGTCGGACATCGTGTCCGACATCGTGTGGCGGGTCTGGAAGCTCACCAGCTTGCGGATGTAGGCTTCGATGCGCTGCGGGGAGATCTCGGACACGATCTTGTCGACGTCGGGCTGGTGACGGTTCAGGTCGGGCGCAGAAGCGGGGGCAGCGGCCTGCGCGGTACCGGCCAGCGCGGCGAAGGCGGCCGGCAGCAGGCGGGCGAGACGGGAGGCGGAAGAGAGCGTCATGGTTTCCTTGGGCTCGTTGTAGTTTTGGTGTGCTCCGGGGAGCGTCGCCATCTTCTCATGCATGATGGACGACATGCAGTCTTTACAATGAAAAAACCCCGCACGGAGCGGGGTCGTCATCGGTGCGGCTGCGCGTGCAATCAGCCGGCGGACTTGGCCGCTTCCGGCTTGGCCGCCGTCTTCGGCTTCGCCGTCTTGTCATCGGCCTTCATGGCGGCGCCTTCCTTGGCTGCGCCGTTCACCTGCAGGCCAGCCTCGGACAGCTTGGCCGCGCGCTTGTCGCCCATGCCCTTGATGCGCTTTTGAAAATCGGCCCAGTCCTTGAACGGGCCGGACTTGCTGCGCTCTTCGAGGATCGTCTTGGACATGCTCGGGCCGATTCCCTTGATGCCGTCGAGGGCGGCGGCGTCGGCCTTGTTGACGTCCACCTGGGCGAACGCGAACCCCGTCGATGCCACGAAGGCGGCGACGGCAAGCATCAGTTTCTTGATCATGTAGTTTTCTCCATTGGCGTTGAAAATGCGGCAAGAAATGCCGCCAGCAACGATAACGCCAATGGAGAACGGGGCCTTGATGCCGCTCGCGCAAACCGTCGTCCCTGCCTGCGCGGGGACGACGTGGCTCGGTCAGGCGCCGCCGTCGTTGCTGCGGCGACGCTGGGCGAACAGCTCGTCGCGGGTGACGGTCGCCGTGCCCAGCTTGCCGACGACGATGCCGCCGGCGCGGTTGGCGGTGGCCAGGGCCTCGTCCAGCGGGGCGCCGGCGCCCAGCATGGCGGCCATGGTGGCGATCACGGTGTCGCCGGCGCCGGAGACGTCGAACACTTCGCGCGCATCGGCGTGCACGTGCAGCACCTCGTCGGCCGTGTACAGACTCATGCCCTCTTCCGAACGGGTCAGCAGCAGTGCCTGCAGGCCCAGCTCCTCGCGCATCTGCTGGGCCTTCTCGGTGAGCTGTTCCTCGCTCTTCCAGTTGCCGACGATGCGCTTCAGTTCCGACTTGTTCGGGGTCAGCATGGTGGCGCCGCGGTAGGGCGAGAAGTCGTCGCCCTTCGGGTCGACCATGACGACCTTGCCGGCGGCGCGCGCGGCCGCGATCATCTCGGCCACGTTGACGAGGCTGCCCTTGTTGTAGTCGGACAGGATAATGACGTCGTAGTCCGGCAGCAGCGCCTTGAACTGGGTCAGCTTGTCGCGCAGCACGGTCTCCGTCGGCGTGTCCTCGAAGTCGATACGCACCATCTGCTGCTGGCGGCCGATGACGCGCAGCTTGATGATGGTGGAGATCGCCGAATCGCGCTTCAGGTAGCTGTCGATGCTCGATTCGTGCAGGATCTGCTCGACCGAGTCGCCGGCCTCGTCGTTGCCGACGACGCCCAGCAGGCCGCAGCGAGTACCCAGGGCGGCGGCGTTGCGCGCCACGTTGGCGGCGCCGCCCAGGCGTTCCTCGCGGCGCTCGATGCGCACGACGGGCACCGGGGCTTCCGGCGAGATGCGCGAGACGTCGCCGAACCAGTAGCGGTCGAGCATGACGTCGCCGACGACGAGCATGCGCACGCCTTCGAGGTGCGGCGCTTCGGCCTGGCGGTAGCTATCTGCCGGCAACAGGCGGCTGGGGACGCTGGTGGATGCGCTGGTGGATGCGTTATTGGATGCGTTATTGCTCATCTTCGGCTCAGTTCATGACATTCAGTTCTTCCGTGCGGCGCGGCGGATAGGTTTCCCACTTGTTGCAGCCCGGGCAATGCCAGTAGTACTGGCGCGCCTTGAAGCCGCAGTGGCTGCACTGGTAGCGCGCCAGCTTCTGGGTATAGCCATGCACAAGGTTCTTCACCATCGACAGCTCTTCCCACACGTTGGCCGGCGCATCCATCATGCGCGCCTCGAGCAGCTTGTCCAGGCCCAGCAGCGTCGGGTTGCGGCGCAGCTCTTCCACCACCAGCTGTTTGGCCGCTTCCACGCCATCGAGTTCGATGACGGCCTTGAACACGACCTCGATCAGATCAATGGACGAGGCTTCTTCGAGGTAGGAGCGCAGCAGGTTCACGCCTTCCTGCGGGCGGCCGACCTTGCGGTAGCCGTCCATCAGGCGGGTGGCGACGAGGGCCACGTGCGGCACGCTCTGCTGCTCGACGCGGCGCCAGGTCTTGAGGGCGCCTTCGATATCGTCCTCGGCGATCTGGGCGTCGCCGTACAGCATGGTCGCGCGCACGCTCTTGCGGTCGGCCTGCAGCGCCTTGTCGAGCAGCGCGCGGGCTTCGTCCGGGTGCAGCTGCACCAGGGCGTCCTGGGCCAGCTCGCAGTAGAACTGGGCGATCTCGCGGTTCATCGCGCCGGCGCCGGATTCCTGCAGGCCTTCGGCGGCCGCGATGGCGCGGCGCCATTCCTTTTCGCGCTGGAAGATCTCCAGCAGCGCACGGCGCGCCTGCACGCCGTACTGGGTATCGACCAGCAGATTGAAGGTTTCCTCGGCGCGGTCCAGCAGGCCCGCCTTCAGGTAGTCCATCCCCAGTTCGTACTGAGCGTGCACCTGCTGCTCGATCGGCAGGTCGGGACGCGACAGCAGGTTCTGGTGGACGCGGATGGCGCGCTCGGTCTCGCCGCGGCGGCGGAACAGGTTACCCAGCGCAAAGTGCATGTCGGCCGTTTCCGGATCGAGCGTGACGATCTCGATGAAGGCGTCGATCGCCTTGTCCGGCTGCTCGTTGAGCAGGAAGTTCAGGCCCTTGAAGTAGCCGCGCGGCAGGCTGCGCGATTCGGAGACCAGTTGCTTGATGTCGACCCGGGCAGCGATCCATCCGAGCGCGAAAAAGACGGGGATGCCGAGCAGCCACCAGATTTCAAATTCCATGTGCTTGTTTTGTTATTAGTGTGTTCGAAATTAGCCACGCGGCGTCACGCCATCCGGCGGCGGCGCGCTGGCGGCGGTACCGGCGGCGTGCTGCAGGGCCTGGATCGTGTCCTTGTGCTGCGAGCTCTCGCGGCGATGGCGGAACACGGTCGGCGTCACGGCCAGGATGCCGAGGAAGGCGCCGGCCACGAAAAAGGCCAGCAGCATCAGCACCAGCGGACCGCGCAGCTCGTAGCCGAGGAAGAAGTTCAGGTCCACCTGGTGGGTGTTCTTGAGGGCGAAGCCGAAGAACAGGACGAACAGGATGCATCCAACGATGGTAGAGACGAATTTCATCGGCAAATCCTGTCAGGGAGACTAAAGGAGCAGTGTCGCATATTCGAAACGATTATTCAAAAGACCGTCGTTCCCGCGAAGGCGGGAACCCATGCTGAGCGAGCAAGATTATAAGCGTTTCGCCGCAGGCCCATGAAGGTGCAGTAGTTTCTTGATGTAACGACTTCGGTGCCTCAGCATGGAGGGAATAGTGCCGGGGGCACTATTCCCGCCTGCGCGGGGACGACGTGCAAAAGTAGCGGACATAAAAAAACGGCATCCCCGAGGGGACGCCGTTTTTGTCCGCACAAGGCAGACGACTTCAGTCTTCGATGATCGGTTGCCCGACCATCGCGTCGACCCGTTCGCGCAACTGCTTGCCCGGCTTGAAGTGGGGTACCCGTTTTTCGGGGACCATCACCTTGTCGCCGGACTTCGGATTGCGTCCGATGCGGGGCGGCCGGCTGTTCAGGGCAAAGCTGCCGAAACCGCGGATCTCGATACGCTGGCCGCTCGCCAGGGCGCCGGTCATCGCGTCGAGTATCGTTTTCACGGCAAACTCGGCATCTTTTGCCACCAGCTGGGAATAACGCTCAGCCAGTCGGTTGATCAGCTCGGACTTGGTCATCTGCTCACACGTTCAGGTTAGCTTATTGCTTGTCGAACTTGGCCTTCAGCAGTGCGCCCAGCGAGGTGGTGCCGGTAGCAGCGCTGTTGTCCGAAGCCAGCTTCTGCATGGCTTCCTGGGTGTCGGCGTTGTCCTTGGCCTTGATCGACAGCTGGATGCTGCGTGCTTTGCGATCGATGTTGATGACCAGGGCTTCGACCTTGTCGCCCACTTTCAGGTGGGTGCCGGCATCTTCCACGCGGTCGCGCGAGATTTCCGAAGCGCGCAGGTAGCCTTCGACTTCTTCGCTCAGCGCGATCACGGCGCCTTTCGGCTCAACCGACTTCACGGTGCCGTTGACCAGGGTGCCCTTGTCGTTCAGCGAAGCGAAGTTGTTGAACGGGTCGCCTTCCAGCTGCTTGACGCCCAGCGAGACACGCTCGCGCTCGACGTCGATGGCCAGAACCACGGCTTCCAGCTCGTCGCCCTTCTTGAACTTGCGCACGGCTTCTTCGCCGGCTTCGGTCCACGACAGGTCCGACAGGTGCACCAGGCCGTCGATGTTGCCCGGCAGGCCGATGAACACGCCGAAGTCGGTGATCGACTTGATCAGGCCCTTGACCTTGTCGCCCTTCTTGTGGGTCATGCCGAAGTCGTCCCACGGATTCGCCTTGCACTGCTTCATGCCCAGCGAGATACGACGACGCTCTTCGTCGATTTCCAGGACCATGACTTCGACTTCGTCGCCCAGCTGGACAACCTTGTTCGGAGCCACGTTCTTGTTGGTCCAGTCCATTTCCGAGACGTGCACCAGGCCTTCGATGCCCTGCTCGACTTCCACGAACGCACCGTAGTCGGTCAGGTTGGTGACCTTGCCGAACAGGCGGGTGCCTTGCGGGTAGCGACGCGACAGGCCGGTCCACGGATCGTCGCCCAGTTGCTTGACGCCCAGCGAGACGCGGTTCTTCTCTTGATCGTACTTCAGGACCTTGGCGGTGATTTCCTGGCCGACGGTCAGCACTTCCGACGGGTGACGCACACGACGCCATGCCAGGTCGGTGATGTGCAGCAGGCCGTCGATGCCGCCCAGGTCGACGAACGCACCGTAGTCGGTGATGTTCTTGACGACGCCGGTGACCACGGTGCCTTCCTTCAGCGTTTCCATCAGCTTCGCGCGCTCTTCGCCCATCGATGCTTCGATGACGGCGCGACGCGACAGCACGACGTTGTTACGCTTGCGGTCCAGCTTGATGACCTTGAATTCCAGGGTCTTGCCCTCGAACGGGGTGGTGTCCTTGACCGGACGGGTGTCGACCAGCGAACCCGGCAGGAATGCGCGGATGCCGTTGGTCAGGACGGTCAGGCCGCCCTTGACTTTGCCATTGACGGTACCGGTGACGATCTCGCCCGATTCCATTGCTTTTTCCAGAGCCAGCCACGATGCCAGGCGCTTGGCCTTGTCGCGCGACAGGATGGTATCGCCGAAACCGTTTTCCAGCGATTCGATGGCCACGGAAACGAAGTCACCCACGTTGACTTCCAGTTCGCCCTGGTCATTCTTGAATTCTTCGATGGGGATGAAGGCTTCCGATTTCAGGCCGGCGTTGACGATCACGAAGTTATGATCCAGACGTACGACTTCGGCGGAGATGACTTCGCCCGAACGCATGTCTTGACGCGACAGCGACTCTTCGAAGAGTGCTGCAAAGCTTTCCATGCCGGTATCTTGATTTGCTGCAGTAGCCATGAGATTTTGAAAGGTTAGCCAGCAGACCGACTAAACGCGATCTGAACTGGGTCAGGTTGAAACACGCTCCGGAACCGTTCCGGAGCACCATCTGCGGGGCGTCAGCTCCCGAGCGCGCGGTACCAGGTCAAGACCTGTTCGACCGCCGCGTCGGCCGTCATGGCCGAGGTATCGAGAATGTGCGCCCCTTCCGCCGGGACCAGCGGTGCCACGGCGCGCTGGGTATCGCGCGCATCGCGGGACTGCAAATCTTCCAGCAGATCGTCCATATTAGCAGAAAATCCTTTGTCAATCAATTGCTTATACCGGCGTTGCGCACGTGCCTCAACACTTGCTGTCAGGAACACTTTCAGCTGGGCAGTGGGAAAGATCACGGTCCCCATGTCGCGCCCGTCGGCCACCAGGCCCGGCGTCTGGCGGAAACTCAGTTGCAGGCCGTACAACGCCTGGCGCACGGCCGGCAGCGCGGCGATCTTCGATGCCGTATTGCCGACTTCCTCGGCGCGGATCGCGTTGGCGACGTCTTCCGTTCCCAGGTAGATATGGGTGCCGTTGAAGCGCACCTGCAGGTGTTCCGCCACCTTCGAGACGGCATGCTCGTCGGCAAGATCGGTGCCGCGGCGGATGGCGGACAGCGCCGTCAGGCGGTACAGGGCGCCGGAATCCAGCAGGTGGAAGCCCAGGCGGTCGGCGACCTTGTGGGCCACCGTGCCCTTGCCCGAGGCGGTCGGGCCGTCGATGGTAATGACGGGAATGTTCGAATTCGGCATGGATGGGTTATCAAAATACAAATGCGCCCGCGGTATGCGGACGTTATGGTGGGCATATGATGCCCACCCTACGCGGGGCGGCAAACCGTAGGGTGGGCATTACATGCCCACCATTGCGCCACCAATCCCGTCAGAATAATTCGTCCTTGGCGATCCCGGCAAACGTTTCGAAATAATCCGGGAAGGTCTTGGCCACGCATTTCGGGTCGTTGATGCGCATCGCATTGCCGCGCCGCGCCTGGCCGTCCAGCGAGGCCAGCGAGAAGCACATCGCCATGCGGTGGTCGTCGTAGGTGTCGATGGTGGCCGGCAGCAGTTCTTCCGGCGGCGTGATGCTGATGTAGTCCAGCCCCTCCTCCACCGTCGCGCCGACCTTGCGCAGTTCCGTCGCCATCGCGGCCAGGCGGTCGGTTTCCTTCACGCGCCAGCTGGCGATATTGCGCAGCGTGCTGGTACCGTCCGCATACAGCGCTGCCACGGCGATCGTCATGGCGGCATCCGGGATGTGGTTGAAGTCGGCGTCGATGGCCTTCAGCACGCCGTTGGACGTCGCCTCGATCCAGTTGTCGCCGCGCGTGATCACAGCGCCCATGCGCTCGAGCGCATCGGCGAAGCGCACGTCGCCCTGGATCGAGTCCTTGCCCACGCCTTCCACGCGCACGGGGCCGCCGGCGATGGCGCCCGCCGCCAGAAAGTAGGAAGCGGACGAGGCGTCGCCCTCGACGTGGATGCTGCCCGGGCTTTTATATTGCTGGCCCGGCTGCACGGTGAACGAGGCCCAGCCGTCCTGGTCGACGGTCACACCGAAGCGGCGCATCAGGTTCAGCGTGATCTCGATGTACGGCTTGGAGATCAGTTCGCCGACCACGTCGATGGTGATCGCATGGTCCTTCGCCATCAGCGGCGCCGCCATCAAGAGGGCCGTCAGGAACTGGCTCGACACGTTGCCGCGCACGGCCATGCGGTTGGCGTGAATATGGCCGCGGCGGATGCGCAGCGGCGGATAGCCCGGGTTGCCCGTGTACTCGATCTGGGCGCCGACTTCGTTGAGCGCATCGACCAGGTCGCCGATCGGACGCTCGTGCATGCGCTCGACGCCGTGCAGCGTGTAGTCGCCGCCGATCACGGCCAGCGCCGCCGTCAGCGGACGGATCGCGGTGCCCGCATTGCCCATGAAGAGGTCGGCCGCGTGCACGGGCAGCTTGCCGCCGGCGCCGTGCACGACGTGGGTACGCTCGTCCAGCTGCTCCCAGCGGATGCCGAGCGCGTGCAGCGCCTGCAGCATGACGAGGGTGTCGTCCGAGGCCAGCAGGTCGTGGATGGTGGTCGCGCCTTCGGCCAGCGCAGCCAGCAGCAGCGTGCGGTTGGAGATGCTCTTCGAGCCCGGCAGGCGCACCGTGCCGGCCACGCGCATGACGGGTTCGAGGTCGATGTGCTGTGGGTAGTGTTTTGCTTGTGTCATTTCCGGCTACTTTCCTGATTCTTGATCGGCCGCGGGCGGCTGCTCCGCGGTCTCGATCGCTTCGATCCACGCACGGCGGGCCCGCTGGGCATTGGCGTACACCGCTTCCAGCGCCGGCCCGTCGGCCGCCGCGAGACGCGCGCGCAGATTGCTTAGTTGGGCCATGTAGGCATCGAGTTCCCCCAGCAGCGCATCGCGGTTGGCGAGGCTGATGTCGCGCCACATCTCCGGCGAGGAACCGGCGATGCGGGTGAAGTCGCGAAAGCCGCTCGCCGCATACTGGAACAGCAGGTCGGCATGCGGCTTGTTCGCGATGTCGTCCACCAGCGCATAGGCGAGCAGGTGCGGCAGGTGGCTGACGGCGGCGAACACGCGGTCGTGCTCCTGCGGCGACAGCATGTGGATGATGGCCCCGCAGCGGCGCCAGGCCTCGGCCACGCGCGCCACGACGGCCCCGTCGTTTTCCGGCAGCGCGCTCAAGACCACCTTCTTGCCGCGGTACAGGTCGGGAATGGCGGCGTCCGGCCCGTTCGATTCGCGCCCGGCGATCGGGTGGCCCGGCACGAACTGGCAGATGCGTTCGCCCAGCACGCTGCGCGCGGCCGCGACCACGTCCGACTTGGTGCTGCCGGCGTCGGTGACGATGGTGTGGGCATCGAGGTGCGGCAGCAGCTGTGCCAGGATGGCCGCCGTCTGCGCCACGGGCGCCGCCACCAGCACCAGGTCGGCGCCGGCCAGCGCAACACGCGGGTCGGTCGCGGCCTCGTCGACGATGCCGAGCTCCCTGGCCCGCGCCAGCGCCTGCGCCGAGCGCTCCAGGCCGACGACGGTGCGCACGGCGCCGGCGGCCTTCAGGCCCAGCGCGAACGAACCGCCGATCAGGCCGGCGCCGACGATGACGACTTTATCGAACATTCAGCCCAGCGCCTTCTTCAGCGCTGCAATGAGGGCCGCGTTCTCTTCCGGCAGGCCGATCGAGATGCGCAGCCACTGCGGCAGGCCGTAGGCGCCGACCGGGCGCACGATCACGCCCTGCTTGAGCAGCGCCACGTTGACGCGGCTGCCGGCCGCATCGTCGTCGCCCACCTTCACGAGCACGAAGTTGCCGTGCGACGGCACGTACTCGAGCTTGAGCTCGTCGAATGCGGCCACCAGCTGCGCATAGCCGGCGCGGTTGTTCTCGAAGCCTTTCTGCAGGAAGGCCTTGTCGTTCAGCGCGGCGATGGCGGCCGCCTGGGCCAGCGAATTGACGTTGAACGGCTGGCGCACGCGGTTCATCAGGTCCGTCACGCCCGGCTGCGCGATCGCGAAGCCCACGCGCAGGCCGGCCAGGCCGTAGGCCTTGGAGAAGGTGCGCGAGACGATCAGGTTCGGGTACTTGCGCACCCACTGCGTCGACTCGAACTGGTCCTTCGCTTCCAGGTATTCGTTGTAGGCCTCGTCCAGCACGACGACGACGTTCGCCGGCACCTTGTCCAGGAAGGCTTCGATCTCCGCGGCCGGGATGAAGGTGCCGGTCGGGTTGTTCGGGTTGGCGACGTAGACCAGGCGCGTGTCCGGCGCGATGGCGGCCAGCATCGCGTCCAGGTCGTGGCCGTAGTCCTTGGCCGGCGCGGCGATGCCGCGTGCGCCCACGCCCTGCGCGGCCAGCGCGTAGATGGCGAAGGCGTACTGCGAGAACACGACGGATTCGCCGGTGCGCACGAAGGCGTGGGCGGCGATCTCGAGGATGTCGTTGGAACCGTTGCCGAGCGTGATCCACTCGGCCGGCACGTCGTAGCGCTTGGCCAGCGCGGCCTTCAGTTCGAAGCCGTTGGCGTCCGGGTAGCGGCCGAGTTCCTCGGCCGCCTCGATCATCGCGGCCTTGGCCGATTCCGGCATGCCGAACGGATTCTCGTTGGATGCCAGCTTGACGATGCTGGCTTCCTCGAGCCCGTATTCGCGGGCGGTTTCGGAAATGGGCTTGCCTGCCTGGTAGGGGGCGATGGCACGGATATAGTCTGGACCGAATTGCGACATGGGATGCTTTCTGCTGATCTGAAAATGGGATACGTGGACCTTAGAGGCCGACCGGGTAGGAACCGAGAATCTTGAAGAAGGCGGCGTTGCCCTTCAGTTCCTCGAGCGCGAGGCCGACCGGGGCGTCGTCGAGGTGACCCTCGATGTCGACGTAGAAGTAATACTCCCACGTACCGACGCGGGCCGGGCGCGATTCGAAGCGCGTCATCGACACGCCGTGCTTCGCCAGCGGCGCCAGCAGGCTGTACACGGCGCCCGCCTTGTTCGGCACCGCCAGCACGATCGAGGTGCGGTCCTGGCCGGAGCGGCCCGTGGCCTGGCGCCCGATCACGACGAAGCGGGTGCGGTTGTGCGGGTCGTCCTGGATGTGGGCCTGCACGACGCCCAGCTTGTACTGCTCGCCCGCCATCTCGCTGGCGATCGCCGCGACGGTCGGATCCTGGCTCGCCAGCACGGCCGCCTCGGCGTTCGATGCCACGGCGCGGCGCTCGAGGTGAGGGTAATGCTGGTTCAGCCACACCTGGCACTGGGCCAGCGCCTGCGAGTGGGCGCACACGACGGTCACGCCATCCATGGCGCCCGTCTTCGTCATCAGGCTGTGGTGCACGGGGATCGACACTTCGCCGCTGATGATGCTGGTGGTGGCGAGCATCAGGTCGAGCGTGCGGTTGATCGCGCCTTCCGAGGAATTCTCGACGGGCACGACACCGTATTCGGCGGTGCCGGCCTCGGTGGCGCGGAACACCTCGTCGATCGAGATGCACGGCAGGCCTTCGACGGCCGTGCCGAACTGCTGGAACACGGCCTGTTCGCTGAAGGTGCCGGTGGGGCCGAGGTAGGCGACGGTGACGCGCTTTTCCAGCGCGCGGCAGGACGACATGATCTCGCGGAAGATGGTCTGCACGTCGCGGTCGTGCAGCGGGCCGGGGTTGCGCTCGGCCACGCCGCGCAGCACCTGCGCCTCGCGTTCGGGGCGGAACACGGGGGCCTTCGTCTCGGCCTTGACGTGGCCGACTTCCTGGGCGACCTTGCCGCGCTGGGAAAGGAGGTCGAGGATTTGCGCGTCGATGGCATCGATCTTGTCGCGCAGGGGTTTCAGTTTGTCTGTCATGGTGTGCTCGTGTGGTGCGGCTCGCGGACTTGCCGTCGTTCCCGCGAAGGCGGGAACCCATGCTGAGCGGACCAGGTCGGAAACGCCGTCATCCCGACATCGCGACTCCGGACATTCAGCATGGATCCCCGCCTGCGCGGGGATGACGGGCTAACGCCCGGCGAATTCGTTCAAATAATCGACCAGGGCTTGCACGCCCTCGATCGGCATCGCGTTGTAGATCGATGCCCGCATACCGCCGACGGACTTGTGGCCCTTCAGTTGCAGCAGCCCGCGCGCCTTGGCGCCGGCCAGGAATCGGTCGTTCAGGGATTCGTCGCGCAGGTAGAACGGTACGTTCATGCGCGAGCGGTTGGCCGGTGCCACACGGTTCTCGTAGAAATCGTCGGCATCCAGCGCCGCATACAGCAGGCGCGCCTTTTCGATGTTGCGGCGCTCCATCTCGGCGACGCCGCCCAG
This sequence comes from uncultured Massilia sp., assembly GCA_963529995.1. Classification (GTDB taxonomy): domain Bacteria; phylum Pseudomonadota; class Gammaproteobacteria; order Burkholderiales; family Burkholderiaceae_D; genus Telluria. Next base: position 187,865 of record CAUSCY010000002.1, read on the forward strand.
CTTCTTCAGGTGCGCGAACACGAGGCCGGCGATATAGATCGCATAGGTCGGCGGCGTGTTGAGCATCGAGTCGGCGTCGGCCACGGCGCGCCAGTTGAACACGCCCGGGCAGATCGGCAGCGCGCTGTCGAGCAGGTCGTCGCGCACGATCGCCAGCGTCAGGCCCGCCGGACCGATGTTCTTCTGGGCGCCGGCGAAGATCACGCCGTACTTCGAGACGTCGATGGCGCGCGACAGGATGTGCGAGGACATATCCGCAACCAGAGGCACGTCGCCTTGTGCGGTCGGCACGAAGTCGAACTCGACGCCGTCGATGGTCTCGTTGGTGCACACGTGCAGGTAGGCGGCATCGGGCGTGAGCTTCCATTCGTCCTGCGCCGGCACGGCCGTGAAGCCGTTCGCCGCGCTGGACGCGGCCACGTTGACGTTGGCGTAGCGCTGCGCTTCCTTGATGGACTTGCCCGACCACGAACCCGTGTGGACGAAGTCGATCGTCGCCGGCTGGGGCTTGCGACCCAGCAGGTTCAGGGGCACGAGGGAATTCTGGCCCAGTCCCCCGCCCTGCAGGAACAGGACCTTGTAGTTGGACGGGATGGCAAGCAGTTCGCGCAGGTCGGCTTCGGCCTGCCGGTGGATGGCGATGAACTCGGGGCCGCGGTGGCTCATCTCCATCACGGACATGCCGCTGCCGTGCCAGTCCAGCATCTCGCTGGCGGCCTGCTGCAGCACCTCTTTCGGCAGGACGGCGGGGCCGGCGGAAAAATTGAATACCTGGTTCGTCAAGGCTGCTTCCTTACTGGCCGGTGACGTCTTGCATGCTCTCGGCCATGAATTTCTCCATGCGCGGCGCCATGACGCGGTTACCGATCTCCATGCTGCGGCCCATCAGCTGCGGCATCTTGGCCAGCATCTTCTGGCCCAGCGGGGAAGCATAGAAGGCGGTCAGCTGGCGGATCTCGTCGAGCGTATAGGTCTCCGCGTACACGGGCACCATCTCGTTCACCATGTCGTTGATCAGGGTCGGATCGGCGAACACGGCGTGCAGGCGCGCCTGCATCTTCGGGGCGTCCTGCTGGAACTTCTTGAGCGCCTCGGCCTTCTGCTTCTCGTCCAGCTTGGGATTGTTGCGCACCGCCGCGGCGACCGACTGCGCCATCTGCGCCGGCATGCGCTGCTCGACCTGCTGGAACGCGGTGGCCATTGTCTCGCGCACGCGCATCGTCTCCAGCATCTTCTTGGTCGCCTCGACCACGGCCGGATCGGCGGACGGCAGCGGCGCGCTGCTCTGGGCAAAGGCGGGGGCGCAGGCGAGGAGGACGGCGGAGGCGATGGCAGCGAGGGCGTTCTTCACGGATTTCCTTGGAGGTGATGGTGCGGGGAACTCCGATTTTCGCACGAAACTTGCAAAAAATCCTCTTCATGGTGCGTTTTTCCCCGGCCGCCGCCCATGCAGGCCGAATAAACGCATGTCCTCCTCCATGAAAAAAGCCGCGGGCGCTGGCGCGCTCCGCGGCTTCGGAGAGAGAGCAGGCAGCGCTTATTCCGGCGCCGGCTCCAGCTCGGTTTCCTCGAGGTCGGTCTCGACCACGCGCTGCAGGCCGGACAGCTTGGTGCCATCCTCGACCGCGATCAGCGTCACACCCTGGGTGGCGCGGCCCATCTCGCGGATCTCGGCCACGCGGGTGCGGATCAGCACGCCGCCTGTCGTGATCAGCATGATCTCGTCGGTTTCCTCGACCAGCGTCGCGGCGACGACTTTACCGTTGCGCTCGGAGGTCTGGATCGCGATCATGCCCTTGGTGCCGCGGCCGTGGCGGGTGTACTCGGCGATCGGGGTGCGCTTGCCGAAACCGTTCTCGGTGGCGGTGAGCACCGACTGCTTCTCGTTCTCGGCGACCAGCAGCGCGATCACATTCTGACCTTCGTCCAGGTTCATGCCGCGCACGCCGCGCGCGGTACGGCCCATCGGGCGCACGTCGTTCTCGTCGAAGCGCACGGCCTTGCCGGCGTCCGAGAACAGCATCACGTCGTGCTTGCCGTCGGTGAGCGCGGCGCCGATCAGGAAGTCGCCCTCGTCCAGGTCGACGGCGATGATGCCGGCCTTGCGCGGGTTGCTGAAGTCCTTCAGCGGGGTCTTCTTGACGGTGCCCAGGCTCGTCGACATGAACACGTAGTGGTCTTCCGGGAAGCTCGAGTTCTCGCCCGACAGCGGCAGGATCACGGTGATCTTTTCGCCGTCCTGCAGCGGGAACATGTTCACGATCGGCTTGCCGCGCGAGTTGCGCGAACCCTGCGGCACTTCCCACACCTTCAGCCAGTACATGCGGCCGCGGTTGCTGAAGCACAGCATGTAGTCGTGCGTGTTGGCGATGAACAGCTGGTCGATCCAGTCCTCTTCCTTGGTCGCCATGGCCTGCTTGCCGCGGCCGCCGCGCTTCTGGGCACGGTATTCGGAGATCGGCTGCGACTTCATGTAACCCGTGTGCGACAGCGTGACCACCATGTCCTGCGGGGTGATCAGGTCTTCCGTATCGAGGTCGGACGCGTTGTGCTCGATGGCCGAGCGGCGCTGGTCCTTGCCGTTCTCGGTGTAGTCGGCGCGGATCTGGCCCATCTCGTCCGTGATGATGCTGGTGACGCGTTCCGGGCGGGCCAGGATGTCGAGCAGGTCGGCGATGTGGGCCATCACTTCCTTGTACTCGTTGACGATCTTGTCCTGCTCCAGACCCGTCAGGCGCTGCAGGCGCATCTGCAGGATTTCCTGCGCCTGCTCGTCCGACAGCTTGTACAGGCCGTCGGCCTGCATGCCGTAGTGCTTCGGCAGGTGTTCCGGACGGAAGGCTTCGATGCCGCCGGAGGCGCCCATCTCGGTACGGGTGAGCATCTCGCGCACCAGGGACGAATCCCAGGCGCGCTGCATCAGCTCCGTCTTCGCGACCGGCGGGGTCGGCGCGGCCTTGATGATGGCGATGAAGTCGTCGATGTTCGCCAGCGCGACGGCCAGGCCTTCCAGCATGTGGCCGCGTTCGCGCGCCTTGCGCAGTTCGAACACGGTGCGGCGCGTGACCACTTCGCGGCGGTGCGACAGGAACGCTTCCAGCATCTGCTTCAGGTTCAGCAGCTTCGGCTGGCCGTTCACCAACGCGACCATGTTCATGCCGAAGGTGTCCTGCAACTGGGTCTGCTTGTACAGATTGTTCAGCACCACTTCCGGCACTTCGCCGCGCTTCAACTCGATGACGACGCGCATGCCCGATTTGTCCGACTCGTCGCGGATGTCGGAAATGCCTTCGAGCTTCTTGTCGCGCACGTTTTCCGCGATGCGCTCGAGCAGCGATTTCTTGTTCACCTGGTACGGCAGCTCGTCGACGATGATCGCGATGCGGCCGCCGTCCTTGCCGTACTCTTCGAAGTGGGTCTTGGCGCGCATCACGACGCGGCCGCGGCCGGTGCGATAACCGTCGCGCACGCCCGAGACGCCGTAGATGATGCCGGCCGTCGGGAAGTCCGGCGCCGGGATCAGCTCGATCAGCTCGTCGATGGTGCAATCCGGGTTCGCGAGCACGTGCAGCGCGCCGGCGATCACTTCGGACAGGTTGTGCGGCGGGATGTTGGTCGCCATGCCGACCGCGATGCCGGACGAGCCGTTGATCAGCAGGTTCGGGATCTTGGTCGGCAGGACCGTCGGTTCTTTTTCCTTGCCGTCATAGTTCGGCTGGAAATCGACGGTGTCCTTGTCGATGTCGGCCAGCAGTTCTTGCGAAATCTTGTCCAGGCGGCACTCGGTGTAACGCATCGCCGCGGCGCTGTCGCCGTCGATCGAACCGAAGTTGCCCTGCCCGTCGACCAGGGTGTAGCGCAGCGAAAAATCCTGGGCCATGCGCACCAGGGTGTCGTAGATCGACGCGTCGCCGTGCGGGTGGTACTTACCCATCGTGTCGCCGACCACGCGGGCGCACTTGAGGTAAGGACGGTTCCACACGTTGTTCATCTCGTGCATGGCGTAGAGCACGCGGCGGTGCACCGGCTTCAGGCCGTCGCGCACATCCGGCAGAGCACGGCCCACGATCACGCTCATTGCGTAATCGAGGTAGCTCTTGCGCATCTCTTCTTCCAGGGAAATTGGAACTGTTTCTTTTGCGAATTGATCCATTGGCGGGTCGACTGCTTTCAGGCTGTGATTGTGGAATTCAAGCCCATGATTTTACCACGCGCGCTATACCAGCAGCACATTTTGCAGGCAAGGGCCGTCCGCTACCGAAAGCACACAATTGACGGTTTGACACATGCTTGTCATAAACGTTCGTCAAGCTTGCACGCTGCTAACAACACGTTGTTGCGCAGAAACAACGAGGCCAATCGCATGCACCGTAATTGAGCAGGCGTTGGTCGTGTGAATGTAGCGTGTGTGGCAAAATGGCCGAGAAGTTAATTGCTTGTTTCACAATGCGAAACAAACCGGTCGCTGCAGATGTTAATATTCTGCTCACAGAATGCGCTGCCGTGATAGCGTCGACAAGATCGACAATTACTGACGTGCGTTTCGCATCGCGAAGATTTTACCGAAAGGAAGAAAAAATATGAATAAATTGGCAACCCTCGTATTCGCAGCCACGGCAGCGATGGCCGGCAGCGTGTACGCGCAAAGCGCTCCTCCGTACGCGCCGCTGACCACCGACATCCAGGCCAACAAGCCGTACAGCGCCTACGTGCAGGACGCCCGCGGCGTGATCGTCCGCACTCCTTTCGGTCTGTGCGTGCGCACCGGCTACTGGACCCCGGCCGATGCAGTTCCGGGCTGCGATGCACCGCTGTGCGTCGAGCCGGAACGTCTGGAAAACGGCAAGTGCGTCGCGCCGCCGCCGCCGGCAGCACCGGCTCCGGAAGCTCCGGCCCCGGTCACCGCACCGGCTCCGGTCCCGACCTCGGAAAAAGTGAGCTACTCGGCTGACGCCTTCTTCGACTTCGATAAGGCGGTCCTGAAGCCGGCCGGCCAGGCATCGCTGGACGACCTGGTCTCGAAGCTGAAAGACATCAACCTGGAAGTCATCATCGCCGTCGGCCACACCGACTCGGTGGGCACCGATGCCTACAACCAGAAGCTGTCGGTGCGCCGCGCCGAAGCCGTCAAGGCCTACCTGCAGGGCAAGGGCGTGGAATCGAGCCGCATCTACACCGAAGGCAAGGGTGAAAGCCAGCCGGTCGCCGACAACAAGACCGCCGAAGGCCGCGCCAAGAACCGCCGCGTGGAAATCGAAGTCGTCGGTACCCGCGGCACCCAGCAGTAATTCCGGCTTCGCCGAACGAAACCCCGCTGCGGCGGGGTTTTTTTATTGCCAGACCGCGTCGCCCCTGCGCAGGCAGGGGCCCAAGTTTGCGAACATACTCGCGAAATTAGGCCCCCGCCTGCGCGGGGGCGACGGCAGTGTTGCGGTGCCTGTCACAAATTCCCGCCTTCGCTCCCCGGCAATTCCGCTATTATTTGAGCTATGACTACGACTACCAACGCCGATCCCTTAGAGATCCAGAAATTCAGCGAACTGGCCCACCGCTGGTGGGACCCGACGTCCGAGTTCCGTCCGCTGCACGACATCAACCCCCTGCGCCTGGAGTGGATCAACGCGCGCGCGCCGCTGGCCGGCAAGAACGTGATCGATATCGGTTGCGGCGGCGGCATCCTGGCCGAGTCGATGGCGCGCAAAGGTGCCAAGGTTACCGGCATCGACTTGTCGAAAAAGGCGCTGAAGGTCGCCGACCTGCACAGCCTGGAATCGGGCGTGGAGGTGCGCTACAAACTGATCGCCGCCGAGGACATGGCGGCCGAGGAAGCGGGCCAGTACGACGTGGTCACCTGCATGGAAATGCTGGAACACGTGCCGGATCCGGCCGCGATCGTGCGCGCCGCCGCCGCCCTGGTCAAGCCGGGCGGCAAGGTCTTCTTCTCGACGCTGAACCGCAATCCGAAGTCCTACCTGTTCGCCGTCATCGGTGCCGAATACGTGCTGCGCATGCTGCCGCGCGGGACCCACGACTACGCCAAGTTCATCACGCCGTCCGAATTGTCGGGCTTCGTGCGCGATGCGGGACTGCTGGTCGACGGCTTGAAGGGCCTCACCTACAATCCGCTGACCAAGATCTACTCGCTCAACCAGGACACCAGTGTGAACTACATGGTGGCCTGCACCAAGCCGCTCTGACGCGTTTTTTCATGACCTTTCCTTCCCGCTTTCCGGCGCCGCGCGCCGTCCTGTTCGACCTGGACGGCACGCTGGCCGACACCGCGCCCGACCTCGCGGCAGCCGTCAACTGGCTGCGCACCGAGCGCGGCCTGGAACCGACGCCCTACGAGATCCTGCGTCCGACGGCATCGGCCGGCGCCCGCGGCATGATCGGCGCCGCCTTCGGCCTGGCGCCGGGCGACGAAGGCTACGAAGAACTGCGCTTGGCGTGGTTCGACCGCTACCAGTCCGCGATGGCCGTCCACAGCACACTGTTCGACGGTATCGCCGAACTGCTGGACGGCATCAGTGCTGCCGGCATGGCCTGGGGCATCGTCACCAACAAGCCGGAACGCTTCACCAATCCGCTGGTGCCGCAGATCGGCCTGGGCCACGCCGGCTGCACGGTCTCGGGCGACACCACGCCGCATGCGAAGCCCCACCCTGCCCCGCTGCTGGAAGGCGCGCGCCGGCTGGGACTCGATCCGGCGCAGTGCTGGTATGTGGGCGACGACTTGCGCGACATCGAAGCGGGCCGCGCGGCCGGCATGGTGACGGTGGCGTGCAACTGGGGCTATTGCGGCTCGATCGATCCCGCGACCTGGGGCGCTGATTACCAGCTTGATACGCCGCGGCATTTGCTGGCGGTGCTGCGCGAGCTGGTGGATGGTGTGCGGGCGGCGGAAGCGGCGGCCTGATACTTTTTATCTCTTCCCTGTGTCGACGATTGCCAATGCGCGCCCTTCTTGGGCGCGTTTTTCGTTGTTTGACGCTGCGCATGTCGGTTAGTTGCAAATATTCCAGCTGGCGTATGTAGGACGACCTCTGCGCTAGCGTTCACAGGCGGTGTTTCAGGGCCGCTTACACATCTTTACGATTGATACAGCAGCCTGTCTAGCTCTCCATGATCATTGCCCTTAATCTGGCTGCACACGACAACACCACCGTACTGGAGCAGAATCATGGAAGCGATCAAGACCACCGCCCGTATCCACCCGCTGATGGCAGCTGCCGCCGTCTCCGTCATCGTCGTCAGCCTGGCCGGTGCGGCTGCGATCACGGGCCTGCTGCCGAATTCGCGCGGCGCCAACGAAGCGCCCGTGGCTGCCGCACAGATGGCCCCTGCCCTGCCGCTCGCAGCCGCCGGTGTCGCACCGCAGGCGATGCAGCCGGCAGGCTATGCTCAGCCGGCAGGCTATGCTCAGCCGGCAGGCTATGCTCAGCCGGCCGCCTATGCCCAGCCGGTGGTGGCAAGCGCCCAGCCCGCTCCGGCACCGGTAATCATCAAGGAAACAGTGATCAAGGAAGTGCCGGTCAAGACCGCACCGAAGCCGCGTCCGGTCCACCACCAGCCGACCTACGTGCGCAACGACGCCCCGGTCTATGCCGAACCGGCACCGCGCCCGGCCGCACAGCCAAACTACGTGGCCATCGGCACCGGTGCCGTGGTCGGCGGCCTGCTGGGCAACCAGGTCGGTAGCGGCAACGGCCGCAAGCTGGCGACGATCGCCGGCGTCATCGGCGGCGGCATGCTGGGCAACCAGATCGCCAACCAGAACCGCTGAGCGGCGCGCATCCGGCCTTGAGGGTTCGCAATCATCACGATTGGTTACATCTCGAATGCCCTCAAGACTGGACTTGCGCCCGCTATGGAGTACAATGGAGTTTCCTCAGCTGGGGGCGACCTGGTTTCGACGTGGGTTGCAAAGCAGCGCAGGGCATACCGAGGACTGGTTACCTCGTAAATACATCCAGAAATCAATAACTGCAAACGATAACTCGTACGCACTCGCAGCTTAATCGCTGCTAGCTCTACACTACCTCGCCTCTGGGGTGGGCCGCAAGGCAAGTAGAGTCATTTACAGAGGCTAGGAATCAACCGGGTTACTTGATTGCTTCCGAAATTTAAGGTAACTCGCTGGTACAAAGGGTGCACATCCCCGTTGTGCCGGTCAAATTAAATGATAGTGCTAAGTATGTAGAACTGTCTGTAGAGTGCTTGCGGACGAGGGTTCGATTCCCTCCGCCTCCACCAATATTCAAAAATAAGGCCCTCCAGGCACAAGCCTGGGGGGCTTTGTTTTTGAATATTGCGTTTTGGGCGGAGGGAATTGAGACCTCGTCCGGCACGGACGAGGGGCGGAGCCGGGAATTCCCGTCGCACCGCGACGGGCCGGCGGAGCGACTTCGCGCTGGCAAGCGCAAAGGCTCTCCGATTCGCCACTTCAAGGAAATCGCGCAGCGATTTTCTGCCTTTCGCCTTTCGCCTTTCGCCTCGCGCCTTCCCACTTCATCTTGCGCCAACACCGCTGAACAATTGATAGCTCCCAAGCTGCATAAAGCCCACCCCTGCCACGATGCCTAATCATCAACAACGGAGGCACCATGGCAGCAGATTTCTACCTGCAACTGGACGGCATCAAGGGCGAGTCGGCCGATTCGAAACACCAGGGCTGGATCGAGTGCACGTCGATCGCCTGGAACATTCACCAACCCAAGAGCGCGACGGCATCGACCGGCGGCGGCCACACCGCGGAGCGCGCTGAACTCAGCGAGATCAACGTCAACAAGCTGGTCGACCTTGCATCACCGCTGCTCGCGCAAACATGCGCATGCGGCAGGACGATCCCGAAGGCCAAGCTGGAAATGATGCGCGCCGACGGCAACGGCGAGCCGATCAAGTATTTCGAGGTCGAGATGGAAAACGTGCTGATCGCGCACATCGCGCCAGCCTTCGGCGGCGGTGACGTGGCTGGCGAAGGCCTGGGCCTGAAGTTCTCAAAGGTGAAGTGGAAGTACACCCAGCAGAAGGTCGGCGGCGGCGCCAGCGGCAACACGGCCGGCGGCTGGGACCTGGCGACGAACAGGATCGCATGATGCGCGCGCTGATCCTTCTTGCCCTCGCGCTGCCGGCTTACGCGGGGCCGCCGGCGACGCATCCGTTCCCGTGGATGAGCGGGGAGCGCCTGTTACGCCAGCTCGACCAGCCGGCCAGCCAGGCGGAGGCGGCCGAGGCGGTGGCGTACCTGAAGGGCGTCATGGATGCGACCGCGGATCGACAGTGGTGCTACAGCACGAGCAAGCCAGGGACCAACCAGATGCAGCCAGCGCTGACGGACAAGCTGCGCGCGCTCACGCCATCGCAGGCGCGGCAGAGTGCCGGCGTGCTGGCGGTGCAGGCGTGGGCGGAAAAGTGGCCATGCCCGGCCCGGGGGTGCTGCCATGGTTAGACCGCCCTATGCTGTTTTGCGCAGCAAGTATGTCGACCGGCACTCGGTCCACGCCGAGGACCTGTATCGCTGGATAGGCTATCCGCCTGAGTATGCGCAGGCCCCCTTGTATGCGAACACATGCGCCATTCGGATGAGTCTGGCCCTGGTTCGATGCGGCGTCCCAGTATCCCCTGGACGCATGCGCGTGCTGGCCGGCGAATGCAAAGGGAAGATGCTCGAGCCGGGCCAGCGCAAGCTGTCGCAGATCCTGGTGCGGCTGTGGGGGGCACCCGAGAAGTTCGTGAGTGGGCCTGACGCTCGAAGGACCATCGGCGGGCGGCGCGGCGTGATCAGCTTCTATCACCTGTGGGGCCCGACTGACCGGCAGGGCCATATCGACATGGTCGCGCCCTATGGCATTGACGTGCTTGCGTGCGAGGAGGACTGCTACTGGTCATCGACCGAAGTGTGGTTCTGGCCGTTGAAGTAGTCGCTGGGCGCTGCAATATTCAAAAACAAAGCCCTCTTGGCGCAAGCCAAGGGGCTTTGTTTTCGAATATTGCGTTCTGAGCGGCGGGAATTGAATCCTCGGACGGCAAGGACGAGGGACGGAGCCGGGAATTCCCGTCGCACCGCGACGGGCCGGCGGAGTGAACCGCCCCGGCTTCCGTGGAGGCCGGTTAGTGTGAGTCAGGCCGGGATGGC